>NZ_BAAASE010000003.1:0-910661 GCF_039532725.1 Streptomyces coeruleofuscus | reverse complement strand
AACCGGATCTACGGTCTGACCAAGGGCCAGTACTCCCCGACCTCCGAGGTCGGCAAGATCACCAAGTCGACGCCGATGGGCTCGCTGGACGCGCCCTTCAACCCCGTGTCGCTGGCGATCGGCGCGGGCGCCTCGTTCGTCGCCCGGACCGTCGACTCCGACCGGGCACACCTCACCGGCGTACTGCGTCAGGCCGCCGCCCATCCGGGCACCGCGCTGGTGGAGATCTACCAGAACTGCAACATCTTCAACGACGGCGCCTTCGCCGCTCTGAAGGACAAGCAGCAGGCCCAGGAGGCCGTGATCCGGCTGGAGCACGGCAAGCCGATCCGCCTGGGCGCGGACGGTGCCCAGGGCGTCGTACGGGATCCGCGGACCGGAGACCTGGACGTCGTCGCCGTCACCGAGGAGAACCAGTCGCGGATCCTGGTGCACGACGCGCACTCCGCGTCCCCGACGACCGCCTTCGCGCTGTCCCGTCTCGCCGACCCGGACACCCTGCACCACACCCCGATCGGTGTCTTCCGCGACATCGAACGGCCGGTCTACGACGTCCTCATGGCCGACCAGCTGGAGACCGCGATCGAGCGGTACGGCAAGGGCGACATGAGCGCACTGCTGACCGGCACCGACACCTGGACCGTGGAGCGTTCCTCATGACCTACGTCATCGCCCAGCCCTGCGTGGACCTCAAGGACAAGGCCTGCGTCGACGAGTGCCCCGTCGACTGCATCTACGAGGGCCCACGCAAGATGTACATCAACCCCGACGAGTGCGTGGACTGCGGCGCCTGCGAGCCGGTCTGCCCGGTCGAGGCGATCTTCTACGAGGACGCGCTGCCGGCGGAGTGGGCGGGGTACGGGAACGCCGACCGGGAGGTCTTCGCACTGGCCGGTGTGTCGGGGGGCGGGAGCGCGGCAGGGGTGATGACGGCCGACCACCCGGTCGTCGAGGAGGAGCCCGTGAAGACGAGCTAGCCGGCCGCATACGAGTCGAGCCCCTCCCGGGGTCATCCGGGAGGGGCTCGACTCGTCCGGTGCGTGCACCTGGTACTCCAGCTGTAGATCGTGATCTTCATGTCTGGGATGCGGCTTGTCGCCGGTAGTGACCGGTGCGTGATCGTGCCTGGTGGCGGCGGCGCCAGTCGGACCAGGCAAGCCGGTGCGCCGCGTCGCGGACGGGCCGGATGACGAGTGCGATGAACAGGCGGCAGATCTCGTTGCAGGACAGCGGGATCAGGTCGTCCGGCGTGGGTCGGTGTGCGTGTTCGTCGGCGCGGACGACGGCGAGGAAGGCGTGGGCCGGCATCGCGAGGGTGACCCAGCGGGCCCAGGAGGGGTAGCGGCGGACCTGGTGTTCATCCAGTCCGGCCAGTCCCTTCTCCGTTTGGAAGGTCTCCTCCACCCGCCATCTGGAACCCGCGACCCTGACCAGGGTGGCCAGGGATGCCGGCGTGGTGGAGTGGCAGCGGTAGTAGGCGAGTTCACCGGTGCTGCGGTTGCGGCGGATCAGCAGCTGGTGGTGACCCGAGGCCGGCTCGGCGAGGTCGATGACGGCCCAGTCGTAGAACCGCTGCCCCTTCGCGCCGCGCCCGGCCGAGAGCTTCTGCCAGGCCCGCTTCGGCACCTTCGCCGCCAGGGCATCGGCGCGGAACTTGCCTGCGCCGGTGGGTAGTCCGGCCGAGCAGGCCACCGCGAGGACATAGCCGAAGATTCCCAGGCGTCTTCCATGGCCTTTCAGGCGTCCAGGAAGTCCCCCACATTGGGCGCCACATACCCGACGCTGCGTCCCTCGCTGTCGAGCAGTCGGCCCATCTGATTCACGGTGTGCAGGCAGACGGCCCGGTCCACGATGGAGAGATCTCGAGAGCGCTCTGTGATCGTCGCCTCCAGTTGCGGCAGATTTCCGAGCGATCGCAGCCAGACCATCAGCAGGAGGTTCCGCTCTCCCGTAAGGGCGCAGCACAGGCGTACGTCAGGGAGCGCCGTAAGCGCGCGTGCCGTGGACTCCATGTGCTGCGGTGCCACGCTCGCCCACAGTACGGCCGAGTGCGGCCAGCCCGACAGGGACTGCGCCATCTCGCAGCGTAGCCGGAGCAACCGGTTGGTCAGCAGGCGCTTGACGCGGCGGCGCGCGGTGGGCTCGCTGATCCCGGCGCGGTCGGCGATCGCGGTGTAGGACATGCGGCCGTCCTCGTGCAGCAGCCGGAACAGCTTCTGGTCCACAGCGTCCATCCGGGCACCTCCCACCGTGGTGGACGGTGTACTGGCCAGTCCCAATGCGCGTCGCTGTGACAGTTCGAGGCTGCGCAGACGCCATCGGCTCGGCTCGCCGTAGCCCATGGTCCGTACCTCCGCCCGGTACGCCCGGACACCGGACAGCTGCCCTAGCGTGCCGCGCAGGTACGCCGACACCTCCGCGGATGTGCGCAACGTCGCCACCACCAGCAGCCCGTACATGCCTGTGAGGTGGTGGACGTAGCGCACGTGGGGCTCGGCACTCAACGCGGTGGCAATGTCGTCCAGCCGGCCGGGAACGCAATCGATCTCGATGTACACCATGCAGAACTCGCTGTGCAGGACCGTGCCGGCCACACAGGTGACCCACGCCAGTCCCGCCTCGGCCAGCCGCTCCCAGCGGCGTGCCACAGTCACCGGATCGAGCGCGAGCGCCCCGGCCAGCTGAGCCCAGGAGGCGCGCGGCGAGAGCTGGAGCGCATTGATCAGCTCCAGGTCTTTCTCATCGACGGAATCGTGCGGCATGCCTCTTCCTAGCACCGTGTACGAGCTGCGTATAGGCCCCCATTCGCCTGTCGTGACGGAATGCTGCGTATCGGGAGTCGTTCCAAGAAACCTGCCGATTCTGGTGGCCCAAACACTCTGGGGGCACCGAGGAGGTCCGAGATCGTGAGGATCGCACAAGTCGATCAAGACACTGACGGCCGTCGGCAGCAGCGTGACCGAGCTGTCCGCGAGGCGGTGCGGTCCGGTCTGATCGGCCCCGCCCATGTGGCGGCGGGATTCTTGGACGCCGACGGGATCCAGGAGTCCGTGCGCGACCTCCAACGAGCCTTTGGCGACGAGCCAGTGCTGCACACGTTCGCTGCCAAGGCCGCGCCTTTGGTCCCCGTGCTGCGCCTGCTCGCCCGGTCCGGCATGGGGTGCGAGGTCGCCAGCCCGGGCGAACTCGCCCAGGCCGTCGCTGCCGACTTCCCACCGGAACGCATCGTGCTGGACTCACCCGCGAAGACCCGTGCCGAGCTGGCCGACGCGCTCGCCTTGGGAGTGGCGGTGAACGCCGACAACTTTCCCGAGTTGGACCGCATCGGCGAACTACTCGCTGTGAGCGAGAGCACCTCGGTGCTCGGGCTGCGGATCAACCCACAGGTCGGCGCCGGAGCCATCGACGCGATGAGCACCGCCTCGCTCAGCTCGAAGTTCGGCGTGCCACTGCGAGATGCCGGAGCACGGAAGCGCATCCTCAAGGCTTTCGCCGAGCGGCCCTGGCTCACTCGGCTGCACGTGCACGTCGGTTCGCAAGGCTGCTCCCTGGAGCTCATCGGCCGGGGAGTGCGCGCCGCGTACGAACTCGCCGAGGAGATCAACGCGATGGCGGGCCGGCAGCAGGTGACCAGTCTGGATATCGGCGGCGGCCTGCCGGTCAACTTCGACGACGACGAGATCCGCCCGACCTACGCGGACTACGTTCGGCAGCTGCGCGCCTCCGTTCCCGAACTCCTGGGCGGGCGCTACGACCTGGTAACCGAGTTCGGTCGTTCACTGGTCGCCAAGAACGGCTTCACGGCCGCGGTCGTGGAGTACACCAAAGACGCCGGCGGCCGCCGCATAGCGCTGACACACGCGGGCGCGCACATCGCCACCCGCACCGTCTTCATGCCGGAGGCGTGGCCGCTGCGGATCGCGGTGTACGACTCCGACGGCAAGCCCAAGCTTGCTCCGGAGCGGGTCCAGGATGTCGCCGGCCCGTGCTGTTTCGCCGGGGACCTCGTAGCCCGCGGACGCAAGCTGCCCGAACTGGCACCTGGGGACGTCGTGGTGCTGCTGGACACCGGCGGCTACTACTTCTCCTCCCCCTGGTCGTACAACAGTCTCGCCCGGCCCGCCGTACACGGCTTCACCACACGCGAATCGGACATACGGTTCGCCGCGGTCCGCCCGGAACAGACCCTCGTCGAGATCCTGGCGGAAAGCGGCGTCGACCAGGCAGACGCACTCCTCTTCAGCGACGTGGACAGCACCCCGGCCCACGCGGGCACCCCGGCCCCCGCGCGATGTGTACAGACAGAAGCCCGATCGTGGCACTGACCGAGGTTGCGACGACACCCGCTCGCCGTTTGCCCGCGGCCAAGCAGGCGGCACCCTACGCCGTTGCCGTAGCGGGACTGATCGCCACACCGACACTCGGCTTCGTTGTCGGTACCCGAACCCAACTCCACTGCGAAGGAAGAAAGTTGAACGAATTCGATGTACTCGCCGTCGGCGGTACCGTCATCGACGGCACCCCCGGCCCGGTCCGACGGGCAGATGTCGGCATCCGGGACGACCGCATCGTCTTCCTCGGACGGGCCACGCCTCACGCCACCGCACGGGAGGTACTCGACTGCACTGGCCACGTCGTCGCGCCCGGCTTTGTCGACCTGCACTCGCACGCCGACTACACCGTGTGCGACGTGCCCAGCGCCGAAGCGTGCATCAGGCAGGGCGTCACCACCATCGTCACGGGCAACTGCGGCGCTTCCCCCTTCCCCATCACCCCCGAGCGGCGCCAAGCGTGGGACACCACGCTCGCACGCGGCAACCTCAGCACCGCCGACATGCCCTGGGAGGACTTCGACGGATTCGCACGCGCGGTGGAGGAAGCCGAACCGTGCGTCAATCTCGCCGCCCTCGTCGGCCACGCGGCCCTCCGTGTGGCCGCTGTCGGCACCGAACGGCGCCCCGCGACTGCTGACGAGACCGCCCTCATGCGCAAGCTCCTCGCCAGGGCTGCCGAACAGGGGGTGTTCGGTCTGTCCACCGGACTCATCTATGCCCCGGGGTCGTTCGCCGACACCGACGAGGTCGTGGCGCTGGCCACCGAGGCTCGGCAGGCCGGACTGCTCTACAGCACCCATGTGCGCGACGAGGGCGACCATCTCGTCGAGGCCGTGACCGAAGCTCTGGAAACCGCCCGACGCAGCGGCGTGCGCCTTCAGATCTCGCACCTCAAGGCCCTGGGCCCCGCCAACCACGGCAAGGTGCGCGAGGCGCTGACCCTCATCGACTCCGCTGTCGCGGAAGGAGTGGACGTGGCGTGCGATGTCTACCCCTACGCCGCCTCCTCCACCCGGCTCACCTCGCGCCTTCCCGACTGGGCGCTGGACGGCGGTCGCGACGCGCTCATCGCCCGACTGGAGAACCCGAAGACCCGCGAGGCGATCACTTCGGAGCTCCGGGCGAAGACCGGACACACCTTCCTTCCCGAAAGCACCGTCATCGCTTCGATGCCGCCGGGCCGCTACTCCTCGTGGGTGGGAAGCACGGTCCAGGACATCGCCGCCGCCACTGGCCGCGATCCGGCCGAGGCATCCCTCGACGTACTGCGCGCGCACAAGGCCCTGGTCTGGATCGTCAACCATGCAATGTCCGAGGCGGATGTGGAAACAGTGCTGCGCCACCACCGCAGCGCAGTCGCCAGTGACAGCTGGGTACTGGACACCGCCACCGACGGCAACCCCCACCCCCGTCACTTCGGTACGTTCGCCCGGGTCCTGTCCCGGTACACCCGCGACGGCCAGGTGCTCACGCTCCAGGAGGCCGTCCACAAGATGAGCGCGCTGCCCGCCGCCCGCCTCGGCCTCACCGACCGAGGCACCCTGAGCGAAGGAATGGTCGCCGACATCGCCGTTTTCGATCCCGAGACGGTCAGCGACACCGCCACCTTTGACGCGCCGCTGTCCTATGCCGTGGGCACTCGTCACGTCCTCGTCAACGGCCGCCCCGTACTGCGTGATGGCGACTTCACGACACACCGCCCTGGCACGGTGCTCCGCAAGACGGCCGTGCGCTCCCTCTCCCACCACACAAGGAGGTCCCCGTGAGTTCCACCCTCGTCCAGTCACAGCCGACTGAGCCCCAGTCGAGAGCCCCGCACACCGCGTTCCGGGAACTTCGTGACCTTTCCGCCGCCGGCCACCATCCTCATCGTCGGCTTCGGTATCGCCGTCAGCGAGGCGAGCCGGCTGTTCCCCGCGCCGCTGTGCCGCACATACCCGACCTTCGCGCTGTCGATGACGGTGATGGGACGGTCCGCTCGGAGTTCCACGCCTCCGATTCTTCCTTCGCGCCTGGTCAGGAGTGGTGATGGCCCTCTCGTCCCCTGTCTCTTTGGCTTCGAATGCTCTGGCCGACACGTTCTTCGACTGGGGCGTGATCGCCGAGACGTTTCCGCGGTTGATCTCCGAGGGCCTGCTGAACACGTTGACGATCGCCGCAGGGGCCATCGTGCTCGGTGTGGTCATCGCTCTGGCGGCCGCGATGCTGCTGCTGTCGAACCGATGGTGGGTGAGGCTGCCCGCCCGGCTCTACGTCGACGTCTTCCGCGGCCTTCCGGTGATCATCACGGTGATGCTGGTCGGTGTGGGCCTGCCCGCCGCCGGGATCCGCCCCTTCGGCACCGACCCCCTCGGCTACGCGGTCCTGGCGATCGGCATCATCTCCGGCGCGTACACCGCGGAGATCTTCCGCTCCGGCATCCAGAGCGTCGATTCCGGCCAGTTGCAGGCCGCCCGCAGCCTGGGTCTGAGCTATCTCAAGGCGATGCGCCTGGTCGTGGTGCCGCAGGGCATCCGCCGCGTGCTGCCCGCCATGACCGGCCAGTTCGTCAAGGACATCAAGGAAAGTTCCCTGGTCTATCTCCTCGGTCTGGCCGTCGGACAGCGCGAGCTCTACTTCATCGCCCAGGAGGAGGTCGCCCGTACCTACAACTCCTCACCCCTGATCGCCGCGGGCATCTGCTACCTCGCGCTGACCATCCCCATGACCTACTTCGTGAACTACCTGGACAGACGGCTGCGCGAAGGCCCCCGCCCCGACAAGACACCGGCCTCGGCCGATCCGGACCTGCCCACCACCCCGCTCCAGCCTGCCGGAGGAGAAGCCCGATGACCCCCGCCACCGCCGGTCCGAACCCAGTCGCCCCCCTGCCCGAAGCCAAGACCGAAGCCGCGCCCCGGACACCGGACGACCTGGCCGCCCTGCAGGTCAAAGGGCTCAGCAAGAGCTACGGCTCCAACACCGTGGTACGCGAGGTCACCCTCGATGTGCAGCGCGGAGAGACCCTCTGTGTGATCGGCCCGTCCGGCTCGGGCAAGTCCACCCTGCTGAAGTGCCTGAACCTGCTGGAGATCCCCGACTGTGGTGAGATCTGGCTCGGCGAGACCTGTCTGACCGCGCCGGACGCCGACGTCGACGCCGCCCGCTCCCGCGTCGGCATGGTCTTCCAGCACTTCAACCTCTTCCCGCACATGAGCGTCGAGCGCAACGTCAGCCTCGCCCTGACCTCGGTCAAGGGCATGGGCCGCGAACAGGCACGCGCCACCGCACGACGCCGCCTCGAGGAGGTCGGCCTCGCCGCCTTTGCCGAGCAGCGGCCCAGCCGGCTGTCCGGCGGGCAGCAGCAGCGCGTGGCCATCGCCCGCGCTCTGGCCATGGAGCCGGAGGTGATGCTCTTCGACGAGGCCACCTCCGCCCTCGACCCCGAACTGGTCAAGGACGTACTCGCCGTGATGCGGGATCTCGCATCGGGCGGCATGACCATGGCCGTCGTCACCCACGAAATGGGCTTCGCCCGGGAGGCCGCCGACCGCGTCGCCTTCATGTGCGACGGCCGCCTCGCCGAGATCGGCACCCCCGACCGGATCTTCGAAAGCGCCGAACACCCCCGGCTGCGCCAGTTCCTCTCCCAAATCCTCTGAACCGCCCTCCCAGCACAGAAAGTCCCAGCCATGCACATTTCCCGTAGAACACTGCTCGTCGGCGCCGTCACCACCGCGCTGCTGCTCCCCCTCACCGCCTGCGGCGGCAACAGCAATGCAGCGGACTCCGGAACAGCCAAGTACAAGGACCTGGTCAACCCCGGTGTGATCACCGCGAGCACTGTGTCCGAGCAGCCGCCCTTCGCGGTCACCGACGAGTCGGGCAAGCCCAGCGGATTCGCTATCGATCTGATGAACGAGGCAGCCAAGCGCCTCGGCGTGAAGGTCCAGTACAAGGCCACGAGCCTGCAGGGCGCGCTCACCGGCCTGACCGCCAACCAGTACGACATCGGGGTCGGCGGGTTCATCGCCGCCCCCGAGCGCAGGAAGCAGGTCGACTTCACCACCCCGTACTACTGGGGCTTCACCAAAATCCTGACCCGGAAGGGCGACAAGCAGACCAAGCTGTCGGACTTCGACGGCAAGCGGGTCGGGGTCGTCAGCGGCTCAGTGCAGGAGGACTATATGGACAAGCGCATGCCGGACGTGCGTAAGGTGAAGTTCAAGGACCACACAGCGCTCGTCACCCAGCTGCTCTCCAAAAGCATCGACGCTGCCATTCTCGGTGGTGGCGTCGCGGACACATACGCCGCGAAGTCGCCGGTACGCATCGCCGTCACACGGGAAGCCCCCCAGGGCACCGCCTTCCCCATGCGCAAGGACGGTGACCCGAAGCTGCTCAAGGACATCGACACCCAGATCAACGCGATGATCGACGACGGAACCTACATCAAGCTCTACAAGAAGTACTTCCGGGACCCGGTCAGCGCCGACCTGATCAAGGAACGACCCAAGCTCGCGAAGCAGGTCGAGAACACCAGCCTGGCCCCTTCCGAGAAGTGACGACTGGGCCGTCATCGACCTCGCCGAGCCGGCCTCGGATCACCACCAGCTGCTGATCCGCCGCAACCGCAGCACCGGTGAACTCGCCTACTACCGCTGCCACTCCACCACGCCGGCATCCCTGGCCACCCTGGTCAGGGTCGCGGGTTCCAGATGGCAGGTGGAGGAGACCTTCCAAACGGAGAAAGGACTGGCCGGACTTGATGAACACCAGGTCCGCCGCTACCCCTCCTGGGCCCGCTGGGTCACCCTCGCGATGCCGGCCCACGCCTTCCTCGCCGTCGTCCGCGCCGACGAACACGCACACCGACCCACGCCGGACGACCTGATCCCGCTGTCCTGCAACGAGATCTGCCGCCTGTTCATCGCACTCGTCATCCGGCCCGTCCGCGACGCGGCCCACCGGCTTGCCTGGTCCGACTGGCGCCGCCGCCACCAGGCACGATCACGCACCGGTCACTACCGGCGACAAGCCGCATCCCAGACATGAAGATCACGATCCACAGCTGGAGTACTAGGCGGGGCGCAGTGCCGGCGGGTCGTCCGTGGTCGCCCGTGCGGTTCCCCGGGACGCCGGGGGGCGTGGGCCCGGGGTGCGGTTGCGGAGCAGCCTGCGCCACTGTTCCGCGCTGTACGGGGCCGGTTCCGTCGTGGCGATGAAGTCGCGCAGGACGCGTTCGAAGCGCTGGGGGTCGGTGCGGAAGGGGAAGTGGCCGGCGTCCTCGAAGATCTCCAGGCGGCTGCCGGGCATCGCCACATGGCCGAGACCCGCGTGCGTGGCCGGCACCACCTGGTCCCGGCCGCCCCACACCAGCATCGTGGGCATGCCCTGGGCGAGGTAGCAGCGGTCGAGCATCGTGCCGACCTGGCCCCGCCAGTCGACCACGGCCCGCAGCGTGCGGATGAAAGCGCTGCGCGAGGTGCCGTCGGGCAGGGCGTCCACCACCCGCAGCAGGTCGGGGGCGTCCACGCCGAGGCCGGTGTCGAGGAACCGCAGCGCCTTGACGGCCAGGCCCAGCTGGGTGCGCATGGTGGGCAGGCGCAGGGCCATCAGGAGAAGCTCGGCGCCGGGCAGGGAGGCCGCGCGCAGCAGCGGGGTCACCTGGTGGCTGATCCCGCCGGTGCCGACGAGCACCAGTCGCTCGCACCGCTCGGGGAACTGGTACGCGAACTGCATCGCCACCGCGCCGCCCAGCGAATGCCCGACCAGCGTGACCCGTTCGACGCCGAGCACGCCGAGCAGGTCGCGCATGCCGTTGGCGTACGCGGGCAGCGAGTAGTCGGCGCGCGGCTTGTCGGAGGCGCCGTGGCCGAGGAGGTCCGGGGCGATGACGCGGTAGCTGCGGGCGAGGCCCGGCATGACGTCGCGCCAGGTGTCGGAGGAGTCCCCGATGCCGTGGATCAGCAGGATGGCCCGGCCCTTGCCGGCCATCCGGAAGGCACGTCGGTAGCCGTGCACCGTGCGGTGACGCAGCCGGATGGCGGAGCCACCGCCGCGCTGCCCGGTACCGCTGCTTGGCGGGGTCATGGTGGTCAGGCTCCCTCGGAGACGCGGTGGCGCCGTTCGCCCGGCCGCTCGCCGGGGCGCCGGAACGGTACGACGGGCCGGTGGTGGACGGTGGTCAGGTCCTTCTCGGTCACCCCGAGCGCGGCGAGGGTCAGCCAGGGCGTGACGTTGCCGGCCGCGCGCGAGGGCTTCGGTGAGTCAGTCATGACGTGGCCTCTCGTCGATGGGGTGGTCGGTGGAGCCGGTGGCGGGAACGCCCGGGATCACGGCGCCGGGTGCCGCCACGCCGCGCGTGCCGCGCAGCCGGAGCAGGAGCAGGGAGGAGAACAGCCAGCGCCGCATCGCGCCCAGGTGGGCGGGGGAGCCGTGCACGTCGTCGAAGACCTTGAAGCGCACGTCCGGCACCGAGCGGCGCAGCAGTGCCTGTTCGCGGGACGGGATGATCTCGTCCCGGCTGCTGGCCACGTACCGGACGGGCACGCGCACCCGGCGCAGTTCCTGCGGCGTGAGGGCGAACTCGGGGAGCAGGGAGCGCAGTTCGCCGACGGTGGCGGCGCCGGTGAGCCGGCGCAGCGTGTCCGCGGTGATGCCCGGTACCCGCGGCCACCAGCTCTCGTCGGCGAAGAAGTCGGTTACCGGCGCGCCCACGGTGAGGACCCGGGAGACGCGCGGGTCGTGCGCGGCGGCGCGCAGGGCGAGATGGCCGCTGAAGCTGAGCGCGAGCGTCGAGGTGTCGGTGACCTTCGCCCGGCCGGCCAGCCGGTCCATGAGGAAGGTGAGCATGCGCCAGGAGCCGGGCTCGTAGCGCAGGGTGTTCTCGCCGACGCCCGGCAGTTCGGTGACGACCGTGGCGAAGCCCAGCTTGCGCAGCTTCGGCAGCAGCGGGGCCCACTGCTCCTTGACGCTCACGATGCCGCCCATGACGATCAGCAGCGGCCGGGGGCGGGCCTCGTCCAGGCCGGACGCCCAGCAGGCGAACGAGCCGCCGGCGTGCTCGAACTCCAGGCGCTCGATGCCCTGCCGGCCCTGGCGCCAGCGGTCGAAGGTCTCCACGCCCAGCCGCTGCGCCAGGACCCGGTCGTCGTCCGCGTGGTAGGGGAAGCGGGCGAGCGCGTAGTGCCGGCAGGCGTCCAGGAGGTCGCCGCGGGCCGCGGCCACCTTGCCCTCCGCCGTCCACACGGCGGCCCAGGAGGCGGGGTCGCCGGGCGTGTCGTTGCCGATCCTGGCCAGGACCTCGGCGGCGTGCCGGGGTGACATGCCCTGGCCGCGGGCGTGCAGCCGGGCGAATTCCCCGAGCTCTTCCAGATGCTCCATGTCTTCACCGTCCAGGTCGGGTCAGTGGATGGCGCCGTCGGGGCGCCGTATGCCGTAGCCGAAGGCCCGGTCCACCGCGATGTGCGTGGTCCAGCCGAGACCCGCGAGGAGCAGCGGCCGGGATGCCGTGAGGACTCCCGCCGCGAGGAGGGAGGCGGCCAGGCGGGGGTCGTGCAGGGTGTTGTAGAGGGGGACGGTGTCGGGGGAGAGGCGGCCCGGGCCGGAGGGCGGTGTCCTGGGCCGGTGCAGGAGCGCGATGTCGGGCGCGACGAGGGAGGTCCAGAAGGCCCAGCCCACGGCACCGCCGAGGGCGATGCCCGTACCGAAGGCGGCGGCGCCGGCGGCGGCGCTCAGCACCCGCCCCGGGGTGCTGCGCCAGGTCCAGGCGTCCCGGGGGGCCGCCGGGGCGGGGGCCGGTTCGGGGGCGGTGGTGCGGACAGTGGGCGGCAGGGCCCGGAGATCTGCTTTCATACGGCGTCTCCTCTCGCGATCGAGCCGTACGACACGCGTCCGAGTGTTCTCGCGGGTGCTTGCGGCCCGCTTGTACGAACCGGAACTGCCCGGCCCCGTGCCGAGGGCCTGCCCGGCGGATTCCCGTCGTCCGCCCGGAGGGCGGGAATCCGTCGGACAGGCCCTCGGCGGTCGCCCGTCACCACCACTCGTCCGGCGCGCTCTCCTCGGTCTCGTCGTCGCCGAGTACCTCGGCGAGCGCGTCGACGATGCTCGCGTCGAGGGCCGTGCCGGCCGAGGTGTCGGCCGTGCCGCCGAAGCCGGCGTCGCTCACCGCCACGCTGACGACGTAGTCGGCGCCGACCTCGTAGGTGCGGAACGTCCACTCGCCCTCCGAGCCCGGCTCGCCGTCCGGTTGCAGCACGTCACTGGGGGTGCCGTCCGGGCGGAAGCCGAAGTCGGTGAAGCGGAACTGCATGCCGAGCCCGATCGCCTTGCTGTAGGCCTCCTTGAGCGTCCACAGCCGCACCAGCGCCGGATTGCGTTCCTCCTCCGGCATCGCCTCGATCCGCTCGACCTCGTGCGGTGTGCACATGTGACGGCCGAGGCCGGGCCCGTAGAGCCTGCGGTCGGCGCGCTCCGCGTCCACGCCGATCACGCCGCCCGTGGCCAGCCCCACCACGAGCAGTTCGTCGGTGTGGCTGAGGCTGATGTGCACACCGTCGTAGCCGCGCAGATACGGCCGTCCGGTGTGGGTGTAGCCCAGCTCCACGGACGGCGGCGGCACATCGAGCGCCGCCGCGGCCGCGAACTTCAGCAGCACCCGGGACGAGGCGAACCTGGTGCGCACATCGGGGTGCGTCAGCTCCAGGAACCGTGCCCAGTCGCGGCCCAGCAGGGCGCGCAGCCGCGGCCCTCCCGCCCGCTCCGGACGCCAGTCGTCCAGGCGGGCGTAGAGGATCGCGGCCGCGTGCCGGTCCAGGTCAGCGCGGACTGCGCTCCAGTCCCCGCCGGGGCCCGTGATCACGATCGGCTCCCCCAGGGTCCGGGGTGGTGACTTGCTCCCTGGAGCCGTCATCGAAGGCCTCCATGGTGTGGTGGAGATCGGTGAGCAGGTCGGCGGCGGCTCCGCCGTCGATCACCCGGTGGTCGAAGGTGAGGCCGAGCTGCATGACGGGGGCGGCGGCCACGGTGCCGTCCGCGCGGACCACGGCCCGCTGGGTGACCCGCCCCGCGCACAGGGTGACGGCGGTCCCGCCCGCCGAGTGGAACCCGTCGACCGCGCCGTGCCCGAGCGAGCTGACCGAGACGGTGCCGAAGACACCGGGCCGCTTGCGCGGGTCGCGCAGCGCCGCGGCGAACGCGGCCCGGCCCAGCGCCAGCGGCAGCCGCCCCAGCATCCGTACGCCCTTGAACTCGGGCAGGTCGGCCGCCTCCGGGCCGCGGTAGCGGTCGATCTGCTGCTGGATCTCGCGCAGTCCGGCCCGCTCCAGACCCGGCACGAGCGCGGACAGCACCGTGCGTTCGCCCTCGACGGGCCGGTCCAGGGCCAGCTTCGCGGTGACCGAGCCGAACCGGACGATCCGGGGCGCGCGCAGCAGCCCGGGCCAGCCGGGGGCCATCACCGCGTTGGCCTCGGGATGCCGGTCCAGGACCCGGCCCGCCGCGTGCAGCAGGTAGGTGACGTAGGAGTAGCGCAGGCCGCGCTCCCGGGCCGCGGCGCGGTGCTCCTGGATCCGCGTCATGTCGATGTCGGTGTCCAGGTGCACCGGGCGCTGTCCGGCGGCCCACTCCAGGAAGAACAGGGTGTGCCGTCGTCGCCGCTCGACCACGGTGCTCGCCCCGTCGGCCGCGGCCCCGCTCACGCCGGCACCGCCAGGTCGTAGATCCCCTTCAGGCTCCTGGCCTCCAGGACCTTGCCGACGGGCACCTTGTGACCGGTGGCCAGCTCCAGGGCGGTCACCAGTTTCAGGAGGTAGAGGGAGTCCCAGTCGGGGAGTTCGTCGAAGTCGGCCGCCACCTGCTCCGGCTCCAGGGGCATGCCGATCTCGTCCCGGACCAGGCGGACGAAGTCGTCGAGACCGAACGTGCTCGTGCTGCTGCTCATATCTTCTCCAGGGCGAAACCGGCCTTGATCCACTTGCTGGACTCCACGGCGACGGCGAGGGCCTTCTGACCGGCCGCCATCTCTTCGAGGAGCTTCTCGATCTGCAGGAACGGCAGGGCGTTGCCGTTGTTGCCGGTGTCGGCGACGCAGGACACCTCGCGCGCCGTCGGCACCCCGAGCTGCTCGGCGATCACCCGCGTCATCCGGCCGGACAGCTGGGGCGGCAGCAGGAAGTCCAGGTCGTCGGCGTCCCAGTCGAGTTCGCCGAGGAGCTCCCAGAGGATCTCCACGGCCATCACCGGGACGCCCTCCTCGATGGCCTTGTAGTCCTCGGTGAGCGCCTGCCGGTCGTCGTGCCGGTCGGCGAGCCCGAACCACTCGATGACCTGGCCGGGCTTGCGGCCCAGGCCTGTGAACCGGTTGAGGACGTGCCGCACCGCGACCCGCTGCCCGGCCGGCTCGGAGGTGAGCACGGCGGCACCGGCGCCGTCACCGAAGAGCACGAAGTTGACCAGGTCGCTGGGTGCCGCGCCGGACAGGTCGCGCTGGACGTCGAGGTGCTTGCTGCACACGTCGCCGCCGATGACCAGCCCGGTGCGGTACTGCCCGGAGGCGATCATGGTCTGGGCGACGCTGAGGGCCTGCACGGCGCCCGCGCACCCCGACTGGAGCTGGAAGGTGGGCACCTGGTCGAGGCCGAGCTGGTCGGCGACGTCGTTGACGGTGGCCGGCATCAGCGTGTCGGGGGTGGCCGTGCCGAGCACGATGAAGTCGATGCCGGAGGCGTCCACGCCGTCGGCGGCGAGGGCCTTCTCGGCGGCCTTCGCGCACAGGTCGGCCAGCGACCAGCGGACCTCGCCGGTGGCCAGGTCGCGTGCGAAGTGCCGGGTCTTGGTGCCGATGAAGACCTCGATCCACTCCTCGTTCACACCGAGCACCTTGGCGAGCGCGGCGTTGTCCACCGGGTCGCCGGGCAGGGCGGTGCCGATGGACGCGAGGTACGCGGTCGGGGCGGTCTGTTCCTGGGTCATGCCGTCCTCTCTTCCTGGCCGGGGGCGGCGGCGCCGATCTCGTGGAGGAAGCCGACGAGGTCTCCGACGGTGGAGAGCCTGGGCAGCAGGTCCTGGACGGTCAGCTCGCCGAGTCCGGTGAGCTGTTTCTCCAGGCGGTTCTTGAGTTCCATGACCATCACCGAGTCGAAGCCGAGGTCTTCGTAGAGCCGTAGCTCGGGGGTGAGTTCCTCCGGCTGGTAGCCGCCGACGGCGCCGACGACCTCGTATGCGGCCCGGGCCACCGGCCCCTCCGCCCGGCCGCGCGCGACCTCCAGCACGGCGACCGCGGTGGCCTGCGGCTCCGGCCGCTCGGACGCCGGCTCCCGGGCGGAGGCGACCGGGCGCAGCGCCGGCTCCGCGCGGGGGGCCGGTGCGCCGCCGAGGGCCGGGGTGTGGGCGGCCCAGTAGCGGTGCTGGTCGGAGAAGGCGTACGGGGCCAGCGGCAGCGGCACCCGGTCGCGCTCCTCGTACACCGCGTCCCAGCGCGGGTCGACGCCGCCGCGGTACAGCTCGGCGAGCGCGTCGGCCAGTTCGCGGCCGCCCGCCTCCTCGGCGGGCACCGGGTGGACGTGCGCGGGCCCGGACGCGGTGCGGGCACCGCCGAGGGTGCGCAGCATCCCGGAGAGCACGGGCCGCGGCCCGATCTCCACCACGTGGCTCGCGCCGTCGTCGAGGAGGGCGAGCGAGGCGTCGGCGAACAGCACCGGCGCGCTGATGTGCTCGGTCCAGTAGGCGGCGTCCATCGCCTCGCCCGCCTCCGCGTCGAGCAGGCGGCCGCGCACCGTCGAGTACACCGGGATGCGCGGCACCCCGCCGCCGGCCTCCCCGGCCAGCGCCGCGAAACGTTCCAGCATCGGTTCCATGAGCGGCGAGTGGAAGGCGTGCGAGACCTGAAGCCTGCGCGTGCGCACCCCCTGCGTAGCCAGTTCCTCCTCGATGCGCTCCAGCACAGCCAGGTCACCGGAGAGGACCGTGGCCAGCGGTCCGTTGACCGCCGCCACGCCCACGAGCGGCTCGCCGGCCACCCGCTCCTCGAGCGTCTCGCGCGCGGCCCGCACCGCCAGCATGCCGCCGCCGGCGGGCAGTTCCTGCATCAGCGCGCCCCGCGCCGCGATCAGCCGGGCCGCGGCGTCGAGCGGCAGCGCCTCGGCCAGCACGGCCGCCGCGTACTCGCCGACGCTGTGCCCCAGCAGCACGTCCGGGCGTACGCCCAGCTCGGCCAGGGTGCGGCCGAGGGCGTACTCGACGGCGAACAGGGCGGGCTGCGTCCACCGGGTCAGATGGACGTCCTCGTCCCCGCCGAGCACCAGGTCGCGCACGGAGCGGCCGGTGTGCGGCAGCAGCGCGGCGTCGGCCTCGTCGAGGAAGGACCGGTACAGCGCGGAGTCCCGGTACAGCCCCGCCGTCATCGCCGGGTACTGCGAACCCTGCCCGGTGTACAGGAACGCGGTGCGGGCACGGCCCGTGGGCGCCGCCGCGAGCCGCGCGAGCAGGTCCGGGTCGTCGGCGGCCGCCCGCAGCCGGGCCACCAGCTCGGCCGGCTCCGACGCGCCCACCGCGAACCGGTAACGGTGGCCGGTCTTGACCTGGTTGCTGTTCCATGCCAGCGCGCCCACGGGCACCCGGCGCCGCTCGGCCGCCTGGGCCTGGGCCAGCAGGTTGCGGCGCAGGGCGGGCACGGCGGGGGCGGTGAGCGTGAACAGGGCCGCGCCGATGCCGGCGGGCGCGGCCGACGGCTGCTCCTGGGGCCGGGCCTTGGGGCGGGCCGCCGCCGGGGGCGCGCTCTCCAGCACGGCGTGCGCGTTCGTGCCGCCCATGCCGAAGCTGCTGAGCCCGGCGACGACACCGTCGGCGGGCAGCCGCAGCGGCGCCTTCAGCAGACGTATGCCGTGCTCGCGCAGCTTCAGACCAGGGTTCTCCTTGGCCGCGAACCGGCTCGCCGGCACCACCCGGTTGTGCAGCGACAGCGCCACCTTGATCAGGCCCGCGATGCCCGCCGCACCCTCCGTGTGACCGAGGTTGCCCTTCACCGAGCCCAGCGCCAGCGGCTTGCCGGTGCGGGCCGCGTGATGGTGGCCCAGGGCCCTGATCTCCATCATGTCGCCGAGCGCGGTGCCCGTGCCGTGTCCCTCGGTGAAGGTCACCTCGGACGGCTCGATGCCCGCCCTGCGGTAGGCGGCGGCCAGCACGTCCTGCTGCGCCCAGCGGTTGGGCGCGGTGATGCCGTTGCTGCGCCCGTCCTGGTTGACGGCGGTGCCGCGGATCACCGCGTACACCCGCTGCCCGTCGGCCAGCGCGTCCTTCAGCCGGCGCAGCACCACCACACCGACGCCCTCTCCGCGCCCGATGCCGTCGGCCTCGGAACTGAACGGCTTGCAGCGGCCGTCGGGCGCCGACAGGCCCGCCTGCGTGTAGAAGATCGACAGGGCCGGGGTGAGGGCGACGTTGACGCCCCCCGCGAGCGCGACGTCGCACTCCTCGGACAACAGGGCGTTCGCCGCCAGGTGCACGGCGACCAGAGAGGACGAACAGGCCGTGTCGACCGCGAGGGACGGGCCCTTGAGGTCGAGGTGGTACGAGATCCGGTTGGCGGTCATGCAGTAGCCGTTGCCGGAGCCGATCTGCGCGGTGACGTTGTCGTAGTCCGTCAGGTGCAGCTGCGCCCACTCGTTGCCCATGATGCCGACGAAGACACCCGTGGACGAACCGGCCAGCCGCTGCGGGGCGAGGCCCGCGTCCTCCACGGCCCGCCAGGCGCACTGCAACAGCAGCCGCTGCTGCGGGTCCATGGCCGCGGCCTCGCGCGGCGAGATGGTGAAGAACTCGTTGTCGAAGGCGTCGGGGTCGGAGACGAAACCGCCCTCGGTGGTGTTCGTACGTCCCGGCGCCCCGGCCGGCGAGTGGAACTCCTTGGCGTCCCACCGCAGCCGGGGCACCTCCCCCACACCGTCCCCGGAGCGCATCAGCAGATCCCAGAAGGCGCGCGTGTCCGGCGCCCCCGGGAACCTGCAGTCGATGCCGACGATGGCGATGGGCTCCATCAGCGCGCGCCGCCTTCCACGGCGGCGAACTGCTCCAGAAGGTGGTCGGCGAGCGCCTGCACCGTCGGGTAGTCCCAGGCGGCGGTGGGCTCCAGGACGAAGTCGAAGTCCTCCTCGATGTCGCCGCACAGGCTGAACGCGGCCACCGAGTCCAGGCCGTACTCGGCGAGCGGGACGACCGGGTCGATCTCGGCCGGCTGCCGCTTGAGGTACAGGGCGATGCGCTCGGCCAGCCACGTGGTGAGCGACTCACGGGTGTGTCCGGTGGTCGAAGCGGGCATGGTGCACTCCTCGGCGAGGGTAGGGCGGCGGTGACGCCGGTGGTGAAATCGGCAGTGAGCGGCTCGTGACGGCGGTTTCAGTGGGGCCGGTCAGCCGGCCAGCGGTGTGTCGTAGAGGTCGAAGCTCCTGCGCTCGTGGAACCTGCGCAGCACTTCCTCGTGCACCCCGGCGTCGACGGACGCCGGGAGGTCCGGGGGCTGCTGGCCCAGGCGCCGCGCCAGGCGGTGCAGTACGGCGGCCAGCCAGCCGGGATCGGCCAGGAACGGGTCGTCGCCGCCGCGGGCCTGCTGCCACACGCCGATCACGGAGGCGGCGGCCAGCAGCACCGCGTAACGGTCGGCGAGCGCGAAGGTGCCCGGGCTCGCCAGGGCGGTGCGGTTCTCCGGCGTGAGCGCCAGCGAGGACTCCTGGAGCTGACGCAGCTCGTCCATCATCTTCAGCGCCATGGCGTGCACCGCGCGCTCCTCGGGCGACGAGCTGGGCAGTTCGTCCACCGAGGCGACGAGGGACGCGCTCAGACTGTCCTTGCCGCTGGCCAGGGTGAGCCGGCCGAAGGGCAGGGCGGGCAGGTCCTCGCGCGGCCGGAACAGCGCGTCGGGGGCCTTGTCCCCGGTGAACCAGGACCGCCGGGCCAGCCGGGCCAGCTGGGGGATGATCGTGGCCTGGCAGGCGGCCGAACCGGCGTGCCCGAGGCTGAGCACCGGCAGGTCCCTGATGTGCTTCTGGAAGATGCCGAACTCGCCCTCACGGACGTAGAAGCGGGCCCCCAGCACGATCGACAGGTCGTGCATGGTCTCCGTGAGCATCTTCGGCACCAGGTACTTGGTGGCCGCGGCGTAGACGCTCGTCTCCTCCGGCAGCAGGTGCACCGCCCGGGTCGCGGTGAGCGAGAGGCTGTCGCAGATGAGCAGGTCCAGGAAGGCACCCGACAGCGTGGCCTTCGCGTGCGGGATGTCCATCACGGACTTGCGGTACAGCTCGCGGCCGAGCGCGAACCTGACCACCGTGCGCAGACTGGTGTCGGCCGCGCCGAGCGCCATCCCGGGCACCGCGCTGCGGGTGATCTGGAAGGCCCGCAGGGCGAGTTCGACGCCCTGGCCGTTCGCGCCGACCAGCGCGTCGGCCGGCACCGGCGTGTTGTCGAAGTGCAGCCCCGACAGATGGCAGCCCCGCACACCGACCGCGTCGTACCGGGGCAGCACCCGGTAGGTGTCCGCGTCGAGACCGGCCCGCTCGGCGAACAGCACCGAGTGGCTGCGGCTGCCGGGCGCCGGGCTGGTGCGGCTGAACAGCACCCAGGCGTCGGCCCGGTCGGCGTTGTTGATGACCTGCTTCTCGCCGTTGAGGAGGTAACCGCCCTCCGGCGCGGGCCGGGCCTCGAACTCGTTGCGCACGAAGTCGTTGCCGTGCGCCAGTTCGTGGTAGGCGACCGAGACCTTGCCGCCGCCGAGCATGATGCGGGCGAGCCGCTCACGCTGCTCCGCCGAGCCGGCGGTCCACACGTTGACGCCCGCCATGAACGACGTCACGCCGTAGCCGAGCCCGAGGGCGACGTCCCGGCGGAACACCTGGCGCATCACCCGCACCAGGGAGTCGATCCGCTCCAGGCTGCCGCCGTGCTCGCGCGGCACGAAGTCGGCGTTGAGGACCACGTCGTCCAGGACGCGCTCACCGGCCGCCGACAGCTCACCGGCCTCGTCGGCCTGGAGCAGCCGGGTGTACGACAGGTCGTTGTCCTCGGCGGTCGGGTCGCCCAGACGCTTCTCCAGCTCGGCGACGCGCGCGGCGGCCTGAGCCTCCTGGTCGGTGGTGGGGGCTCCGTGCCCCTGGGGCGGGGAACCGGTCAGCATGACGTCCTCTCGTTCTCGCCGGCCGCGGTGGCGGCCCTGTCAGCGGTGGGCGTGGCCGCGTCCCGCTGCTCCAGCAGCGAGAACAGCCGTCCCTCGGCCCGTGCGGCCCGCACCTGGGCGAGCAGCTCCTCGTAGAACCCGGCGGGTTCGGCCCCCTGCGGAGCGTCCGGCTCGCCGAGGCGGGTCAGCACCCGGTCGAGCGCCCCGCGCAGCCACAGTCCGTCGCGCCACAGCGCGGCCGTGGCGCCCTCGCCGAGACGGTCCGCGCTCGCGGTCCACAGGCCGAGGCACACGGCGCCCGCGTAGCAGAGCGTGTAGCGGCGGGCCGTCTCGAAGGCCTGCGGCGGGACGTCCGTCAGGACGGCCTGGTGGGTCTCCATCTCGGCGTGCACCTTGTCGGTGACGGCGAGCAGCCGCTGGGCCGCCGCGAGCACGGGCCGCAGCTCGGGCCGGGTCTCGGCCCGCCGGGCCAGCGCCTCGACGGAGCCGGGCAGCGAGGCGAGGACGCCGCTGCCGCGCCGCGCCACGACGGACAGCCGGCCCGGGTCCAGCGGCGGCAGCGGCAGGCCCAGGTCGCAGGCCGCCGCGGCCCCCTCGGTGTCGCCGTTGCCCCGGCGGTAGCCGCGCACCAGCGAACGGAACTGGTTGACCAGGGAGTTGAGGTTCACCAGCGTGTTGCCGTCGAACAGGCCCACGATGCGGTGGTCCCGCTCCAGCTTCTGGAACCGGCCGTGCGCGAACACGTCCTTGAGGAAGGCGCGGGCTCCCAGCAGCCGGGTCAGCTCGGCGAGCACGTCCTCCGTCCCCGAAGGCAGCAGGTACTTGGTGACCGCGGCGGTCAGGCTCATCTCCGCGGTCTGCGTGTGCACGGCCCGTGAGGCGAACAGCGCCAGCGCCTCGTGCAGCAGCAGGTCGGCGGCGGCCGTGCCCAGGGTCGCCCGGGCCTTCGGCAGGTCGATCAGCCGCCGCCCGTACAGCTCCCGCCGCTCGGCGAAGTCCAGGCCGATGCGCAGCCCGTGGTCGCCCGCGCCGAGCGACAGCGCGGCACACAGGGTGCGGGTCAGCTGGAGGGCCTTGATGACGGTCTCGACGCCGCCGCCCTCCGCGCCGACCAGCGCGTGCCGGGGCACCCGCGCCCCGTCGAAGGCGATCCCGGAGATGTCCGCGCCCCGGATGCCGTGCGTGGGCACCTTGGGCAGGTGCCGGTACGTCTCCTCGTCCAGCTCGCGCTTGTCGACCAGCAGCACGCTGAAGCCGCGCGGGCCGCCCGCCGGGTCCGTGCGGGTGAGCAGGGACAGGACACTGCCGCGGGTCGCGTTGTTGATGAGCCACTTCTCGCCGCTCACCAGCCAGCCCCCGGCGGGCGCCCCGGACGCCGCGCCGCCGCTCACCTCGCCGGCCAGCAGGTCACTGCCGTGCGCCCGTTCGGTCAGGCCGAGGGAGACCGGCACCCCGGCCCGGATGTCAGCGCCGAGCCGCTCGGCCTGCTCCGCGCTGCCCGCCACCCAGACGCACACGCCGCCCAGGTAGGTCTTGCCGTGCCCGATCGCGGTCGTCAGGTCGCGCCGGGCGACGACCCGGATGAGCTGGAGCAGCTGCTCGTAGTCGTGGAGCCGTCCGCCGTGCTGAACCGGCACGTAGTAGTCGGCAAGGCCCCACTCCTCCAGGTGGCGGCAGATGTCCGCCGGGAACTCCTCCCTGTCGTCGAGCTCGACGCTGCGCGCGTAGGAGAAGGTCACCTGCGGGTCGTTCGGGTCCCCGAGGAAACTGTCCAGCTCCCCGGCCAGTCGGTACGGCGGATGCTCCATGTCAGACCACCGAATCCAGCGGACGCTCGATGGCGTCGGCGACCAGCTCGCGCACGGCGGGCTCCAGGACCTCGTACAGCGGGGTGATCTGGCCCTTGAGGAACAGCTGCTTCATCAGGGTCCGCTGGATCTTGCCGCTGGTGGTCTTGCGGATCGTGCCGGGGCGCACCAGCAGCACGTTGCCCGCCGGGATGTTGAACTCGCGGCCGATGAAGCTCTGCACGGAGGTGGCCAGCGTGCGCAGGTCGGTGCTGACGGAGCTGGTGCGCACTTCCTGCACGACGATCAGGTGCTCGCGGTCCGTCTCCACCGCGAAGACCGCGCCCGCGCCGATGCCCAGTGCCTTGTCGGTGCCCTGCACGGCCCGCTCGACGTCCTGCGGGTAGAGGTTGCGGCCCGCGAAGATGACCAGTTCCTTGAGCCGGCCCGTCACGTACAGCTGGCCGTCCTCCCACACACCGAGGTCGCCGGTGCGCAGCCAGCCGCCCCCGTCCTGGCCGCCCTTGCCGTCGGCGATCGCCGCGTCGAAGATCTCCTTGTTGGTCAGCGGCCGCTTCCAGTAGCCGGAGGCGATGCTCTCGCCCTTGGCCCAGATCTCGCCGACCGACCCCTCGGGCTGCTCCAGGAACGTCTCCGGGTCGACGATCCGTACGTCGAAGTCCTCCCGGCGCACGATGCCGCTGCTGACCAGGGTGCGGCTGGGCACGTCGTCGCGCGGGTCGGCCAGCCGGCCCGCTTCCAGCGACTGGGAGTCGACGGCGAGGACGACGGGGCGCGTGCCGCGCGGGGTGCCGGAGACCAGCAGCGTCGTCTCGGCCATGCCGTAGCAGGGGAAGAACGTCTCGGGTTTGAAGCCGACCGGCTCGAAGCGCTTGGTGAAGGCGCGGACCGTCTCGGCCCGGATCGGCTCGGCGCCGTTGCACGCCGCCTGCCAGCTCGACAGGTCGAGGGTGGCCATGTGCTCGTCGGTGACGCGGCGCAGGCACAGGTCGTAGGCGAAGTTGGGGCCGCCGCCGATGGTGACCTTGTAGTCGCTGATCATCTGGAGCCAGCGGTGCGGCCGCTTCAGGAACGACACCGGCGCCATCAGCGCGGCCGAGCCGCCGAGGAACAGCGGCTGGAGGATGTGCCCGATCAGGCCCATGTCGTGGTAGAAGGGCAGCCAGCCGCCGTAGCGCGTCTCGGAGTTGGAACCGACCGAGTTCTTGATGGCCTGCTCGTTGGCGAGCAGGTTGCGGTGGGAGACCATGACGCCCTTGGGGTCGCTGGTCGAGCCCGAGGTGTACTGGAGGAACGCCAGGTCGTCCGGGGTGAGCGACGGCGCGGTCCACGCGCCCGGGTCGCCGTAGCCCTCGCCGTCGGTGGCCAGGCAGTGCACGTCGGTCATGTTCTCGGCGGTGAGCCAGGCGGATATCTCCGGGGCGTTGGCCGCGTCGGTGAGCACCGAGTGCGCCTCGGCGTCCCGCAGGATGCCGGAGACGCGGGTGAAGTGGTTGCCCTGCTCGGTGGGCAGCGGCGCCGGCACGGCGACGGCGCCCGCGTACAGGCAGCCGGCGAAGGCCTTGATGAACTCCAGGCCCGACGGGTACAGCAGCAGCACCTGCCGCCCCGTCGCCCCCTTCTCCTGGAGCCACGACCCGATCCGCCGGGCGTCCTCGTCGAGCTGGCTGTACGACAGGTGCTGCGGGGCCGAACCCTTGGCGTTGTCCGGCAGGAAGATGAAGGCGTCCTTGGGGCCGAGCGCGTCGGTGCGCGCCAGAACCAGTTCGGTGAAAGTGCGGAAGGCTGTCAACGTCGTTCCCTGACCTCTCCACGATCCGCTGGCGCTCACGCCGGCGAGGAGGACTGTTCGGACACGGCGATGCTCCGACGAGGTGCTAAGGCGACGCTTGTGCGAAACCTCCGGATCCGGGAGGGACGGGTTCCGGACATGCCTGACGCCCGCCCCGGGGGTCGGGCGGGCGTCAGGGCCGGAGAGGTCCGGCTCACACAGTGGATTCGGTCGTCTCGCCGGAGAACGAGACGGTCAGGCTCAGGTGCTCGGGGACCGGCGGTACGTCGGTCAGGTCGTGCCGGAACTCCAGGGCCCCGTCCTCGGACTCGGCGGTGGTGGCGAAGCCGAGGGACGGCCAGAAGTCGCGCACCCGGTGGTTCTTGGCGGTGGGCCGGTACCCGGCGTGCACGGCCGCCGCCCCGCTGTCGCGGGCGTGTGCGAGCAGCGACGACACCGTGGCCTGCTCGATGCCGCGGGCGAAGACGCGGCAGCTCAGCAGCATGTTGTCGATCGTCCAGGTGTCACCGTCGCCGTGCGCGAAGACGGCGCCGATCACGCCGTTGTCGCCGAACCGGTCGCGGGCCCGCATGGCCAGCACCAACCGGCCGGGCTCCGCCCGCAGCCGCCGTACGTCGGCTTCCTGGAGCCGGCGCGTGGTGAGGTTGAACTGGTTGGTGCGCAGGGTGATCTGGGCGATGCGGGACACCTCGTGGTCGCGTACCGGGGACACCTCCAGGCGGATGTCCAGGGCCCGCAGGTAGTCCTCCATCGAGCCGGCGCTGTCCTGGAGGTCCTGCCGGGCCGCCTCCGAGCGGTACTGGCCCGCGCGCAGCCGGTCCTCCGCCGTCAGCGCCCGCACGTCGAACCAGCCGTCGGCGAGCAGCCGGTCCACGTGCAGTGCGGGCTCCTCGTCGAGCCGTACCACGGCCACCTGGGGCAGACTGGAGGCGACCAGACCGCACTCGAAGGGCGAGTCGTCGGCGAAGACGAAGCTGTCCACGCCCAGGTTGAGGCGGGCCGCGATGTCCCGCAGGTTGCCGTCCTTGGGGTCCCAGTTGGCGTTGACCCGGGTGAAGTCCGCCTCGCGCAGCGTCATGTCCGGGTGGTCGCGCAGCACGCCCAGGACCGGCTCGCGGTCGTTCTTGCTGCACACCGCGAGCAGCACGCCCTGCGCGCCGATCTGCTTGACCACGCGCTGGAACTTCCCGAAGGCCTCGCCGCGGTATGTCGTCGCCGCCGCGATGCCGTCCGGGCCGTCGTCGCCGAGGATGCCGTCCCACAGGGTGTTGTCGGCGTCCACCACGAGGACCTTCTTGGCGCGGCCGCGCAGCGTGCGCGCCAGATGCCCGATCTCGCGGGCGTACCGGCCGAGCAGCTCCTCGCCCAGGTGCACCTTGGCGTAGGCGGCGAGCCTGCTGTCGCGCACCGGGCCGCCCTCGGCGACCAGCGGGTCCAGGTCGACCACGTGCAGCCGCGGGTGCTCGGCCGCCAGCCGCAGCAGTCCGCAGTTGAACTCCCGCCAGCGCAGCGACAGTTCGGTGCGCGAGGCGTGGTCGACCAGCTGGTGGGTGTGCGCGGGCAGCAGCGGCAGGGTGTTGAGGACCAGGGTGCCCGGCCCGTGCTCGGTGTAGCGGGCCACCAGGGCGGTGATCTGCCGCAGCCGGGCCTCCAGCGCGGCGGCCAGGTCGGCGACCTGCCAGGGCAGCGGCAGCTCGTCGAAGACGACCTGGGCGTCCAGGACGCACAGCGCGAGCTCCGTGCCGGGCGCGTACAGCGGGCTCGTGGTGTCCTGGAGGTCGCGCAACCAGGAGTCGTACTCCGCGTCGAAGGTCCGCAGCGGGATGCCGTGCCGGGCGAACTGCCCGGTCAGCGCCGGGGTGAGCGCGTCCAGCATGCCGTGCCCGGTGACCGCCACGGTCGCGGGCTGAACGCCCGGGTGCCGTTCCCGCACGGCGTCCGGCGACACGCGGGCGAGGAGCCGTCCGGCTCGGGCCAGCGCGGCCAGGTCGCCGTCGGGGCCGATGAGTTCGGCGAGGAGCCCGGGCACCGACGGGTACTCCTCGGCCAGGCGCCCCTCCTGGTGCAGCGCGCGCAGCCGGTCCAGGGGACCGACCCGCTCCGTCTCCGTGGTCGTCACTGCTGTGGTCACGTTCGTCTTCTCCCGTCCGTGGCGAAGCAGCCACGCGAATACGGCCGTAGGACCTGTCCCTTGTGGTCAGCCACCGTTCACAGCGCTCCTAAAGGGGCGGTTGCACCGGAGCCCGCCGGCTCCCGGAAAGGGGCGCTTCAGCGAGCCGCAAGCGCCCGCGCGCACCCTGCCGTTCCGCGCTCACGGCGCCGTCGCACCAACGACCCACCCGGAACACCTAGTCGCCGCCGGCTCTCCGGCCCGGCATGCGAGGAGACCTCATGAAGACCGACTCGGCTCCCGAGCGGCGCACCGCTCAGGCGGAGGCGTCCGCAGATGCCGCCACCGCGCCGCCGGACCCCCGGCGCTGGTGGGTGCTCGGAGTCATCTCACTTGCCCAGTTCGTCATCGCCATCGACTCGTCCGTGGTCAACGTGATGGGGCCCCGGCTCAAGGAAGCCATCGGCCTGTCGACGACCGGCCTCCAGTGGGTCATGAACATCTACGTCCTCCTCTTCGGAGGGCTGCTGCTGCTCGGCGGCCGGCTGGCCGACGTGGTCGGCCGGCGCCTGGTGTTCATGGCCGGCCTGACGCTGTTCACGCTCGCCTCACTGGGCGCCGGGCTCGCCGAGTCCGAGGGCCAGCTGCTCGCCGCGCGTGCGCTCCAGGGCATCGGCGCCGCGGCCCTCTCGCCCGCCTCGCTGTCCATCCTGGTGACGGTGTTCCCCGACGCCAAGGAACGGGCGAAGGCGTTCGGTGTGTGGGGCGCGGTCATCGGCATCGGCGCCAGCATCGGCACCATCCTGGGCGGTGCCATCGTCAACGCCGACTGGCGCTGGGCGTTCTGGATCAACGTGCCCGTCGGCCTGGCCATCGGGGCCGCCGCCGTCGCCCTCATCAAGCTGCCCAAGCCGTCCGGTGAGCGCCCGCCCAAGGACCTGGCCGGCGCGGTCACGGCGACCGGCGGCCTGCTGCTGCTCGTCTACGGCATCGTCACCAGCAGCGACCACGGCTGGAGCGACTGGCGCACGCTGGGCTCCCTCGCCGCGGCCGTGGTCCTGCTCGTGGCGTTCGTGCTGGTGGAGGGGCGCAGCGCAGCGCCGCTCGTGCCGCTGCGCCTGTTCCGCTCGCGTTCCGTGGTCGCGGGCAGCCTCGGTGAGTTCCTGACGGCCGCCCTGATGATGCCGATCTTCTTCCTGCTGCCGCTGTGGATGCAGGGCGTGCTCGACTACAGCCCGCTGCAGACCGGCCTGGCGTACCTGCCCGTCAGCATCGCCCTGATGGTGCTGGCGCCGGCCGCCTCGCAGCTGATCGGGAAGACCGGGCCACGGAACATGTACCTGGCCGGCACGGTCGCGCTCGCCGCCACCGTCGTCATGCTGATCCGGATGCCGGTGCACAGCGGCTACTGGAGCTTCCTGCTGCCGGTCACCGCGCTGTTCGGCATCGGCCTCGTGTTCTGCCTCATCCCCACCCCCGTGGTGGGTACGTCCGAGGCGACCGACGAGGACGCCGGCACGACGTCCGCGCTGCTCAACGCCTCGACGCAGATCGGCGCCGCGTTCGGTATCGCCGTCTGCGTCACCGTGCTCAACAAGAAGGTCGCCTCGGAGGCGGCGGCAGGGGCGAGCGAGAACGTCGCCCTGGTGCACGGCCTCCAGGCCGCCTTCGCGGTCCTGCTGGTCTTCCTCGCCCTGTCCGTCCTGAACGGCGTCTTCGGCTTCCGCCGCGGGGTGATCGGCACACCGGCGACGCAGGAGCCCGCACCGAGCCCCACCACACCGCCGACCGCCACCCTCACGGAACCCGCCCCGGTGGCCCGGCCCGAACGAGTGGGCTGACGCCCGCGGTTCCCCACGGCGGCCCGCCGTCCGACTTGGTCGGACGGCGGGCCGCCGGTTTGCGGGGTGTGGGCTGGTGCACTGCCGCGTGCCGGCTGCCGCCGGGGTTGCGCGGTCTGGGCGGTGGCCGTGCCTGCGGAGGAGGGCCGAGGTTCGTGGTCGCCCGCGGTGGCCCGTCGTGCGCCCGCGGTGGATGGCGTGCAGCGGGGTCGCGGATGTGCGGTGACCGTGCCGTCGCCGGGTCGGGGCAGCTTTCCGCGGTGGCCCGGTACGAGACGGTGGGCTGAGGTCTTCGGCCCCTGCGGCTCCGGCCTCGGCTACCGCCGACGCCGTCTCCTCTGCCTACCGTGCCACCGGCGTGGCGAGGCCGGGCCGTGATGCCGGGCTCCGCGTCGACGCCCCACGCCCGGCCGCCGGAGGCCTACGCCCCCACGTCGTCGGGTTCGCCGAGCCGTCGTACGACCGACTCGGCGATCGCGTGGGGAGTGAGCGGGGTGCCGTCGGGCGGAGGGGAGAAACGCAGCAGGGGCAGGTGCGGCGACTGCCGGTCCAGGGCGCGGCTCAGCTCGGCCGCCACACCGGCGATGCCGCCGTCCTCCTCGACGGTGACCGACAGGCCGTGTCCGGCGGCGAGTTCGGTGAGGTGTGCGGGCAGCGGAGCGACCCAGCCGGGGTCGACGACCGTCACCGCGACACCCCGCGCGTCCAGCAGCCGGGCGGCGTCCAGGCACACCCGGGCCGTCGTACCGACGGCGACGACCAGGACGTCGCCGTGCGCGGCCGGCCCGCGGTGCAGGACGTCGACGCCCCGGTCGTGGGCGACGGCCTCGATGTCGGGCCCGGCGGGACCGTCGGGGACGTACACCACCGTGGGCGCGTCCTCCACGCCGAGCGCCGTGTCCAGCAGGGCGCGCAGCCGGGCACCGTCGCGCGGGGCCGCGCAGCGCAGTCCGGGGACGAGCCGGGCCAGTTCCGCCACGTCCGTGCCCCCGGTCCGGCCGAGCGCGAAGGTCACACCGCACCGCGGCGCGATCGGTACGAGGGCGCGCACCGGCGAGTCGTCGGGCACGGCCAGTACGGGGTGCAGCCCGCCGGCGGCCAGGCCCCCGGCGCAGGCGGTGGCGTGCGCGGCGGTGTGTCCGGTGCCGAGGACCCGGTCGGGGTAGGCGTCCGCGAAGGGGCCCAGCTCGGGGCCGGGCCGGTCCGCGGCGTGCACGGCGACCACCTCCGGCCGCTCCGCGCCGGCCCGGGCGAGCTCCTCGGCGAACACCGACGCCCACGTCCGGGGGAGCGGTCCGTCGTGCGGTGCGGCGCGGACCACCTCGGACGGCGGGACGGCCCGCCCGCGCGACCGGGTCACGCAGTGCACGAGCACGGGCCGCCCGACGTCCCGGGCCGCACGCAGCGCCGCCTCGACGTCCGCCACACTGCCCCCGTCGACCGGCCCGTCCCCGGCCATCCGCAACCCCGCCGCCCCACCGCGCACCGCGAGGAGACCCGGCAGCCCTCTGCCCGGGCTCCGCCCGGACGCGCCGTCGACGGGCCCACCTCCCGCCGCACGCGAGCCCGCCGACGTCCCCTGCGCCGCGAGGAGTTCCCGCAGCCCCCGGCCGACGGTGTGCCACGCGCCGCCGACGGGTCCACCGCCCGCCGGGTGGGATCCGGCCGACGGCCCCTGCGGCCCGGCGCCTCCGGGCACCAGCTCCCGCAGCCCCCTGCCCACGGCGTGCCACGCGCCGGTGAGCCCCGCGCCCGTCACCGGTTCCCGGCGCAGGGCCTCACGCGCGGGCACGCCCTCCTCCAGTACCACGACCACGATCCGCAGCTCCGGCGCCTGGGCGAGGGCGCCGAGCGCCTCCCAGCCGGCGCCGCCCGCCAGCGCCTCGCCGTCCACGACCACCACGACATGGCGGTCGGCGCACCCGCGCAGGCGGAAGGCCCGGGCGAGCCCGCCGGCGTAGGACAGGACCTGCGCGTGCGAGCGCTCCCGGGGCCGGTCGTCGGCGCCGGTGAACTCCCGTTTCCCGGTCAGCAGTTCGTAGGCGAGCGGTACGTCACGCAGGCGGCCCCCGCTCCACACCACGGCATCGCGGTGCGCGTCGAAGACGCGGTGCAGGGCGATGCCCAGCTCCACGTCCCCGGCCGCTCCGCCCCGCGTCCGCAGGAATTCCCTCGTCTCGGCGGCTAGTTGACCCAGCCTTCCGGGCTCCAGCGCGCGTACGTCATGAGGGCCGTGCACGTCGTCGAGCAGCGGTCTGCGCGTTCGGGGCAGCGACGTCAAGGCGCACCTCCTGCTGGGGCCGGGGATCTCGGCAGCGCGCCCCGGGCCGTGAGGTCCACACGGTGACACGCGCCCGGCACGGCGAAACAGGTACGGGGGCACGGCCGGACGGTGAGGATGCGAACGGCCGGGCCGTGACGAATTCACGGCCCGGCCGCCCGGGTCACGGTCGTGCGCCCACCGTCAGGCGGCGACCGGAACCAGCGCGTACTGGCGTGTCAGCGCGGCCAGTTCCCGCAGGAACGTGTCCTCGTGGGCCCGGACGAAGAAGTGCCCGCCCGGCATCGTGCGTACCTCGCAGCCCCGCCCCGCGTGCCGCCGCCACGAGACCACCTCGGACACCGACACCAGCCGGTCGCGACGCCCCGCGAACAGGTGCAGCGGCACCCGCAGCGGATCCGACGCGGTGGACATCGGCCGGCCCGTGCACAGCAGCAGGTCGTCACGGGCCACCGGCAGCAGCGCCGAGAGGAAGTCCGGGTGGTTCAGCAGCACCTGGGGAATGCCGCCGAGCGCGGCGAGGCTCTCGATCAGCTCCTCGTCGCTGGCCTCCGGGTGCGCGATCTGCGGTGCGGGCAGATGCGGGGCCCGGTAGGCGCTGAGCACGACCGCCAGCGGCAGCGGGGCGCCGCGCTGCTGGCGCCGCCAGGCCAGCGAGTAGGCGATCAGGGCGCCCATGCTGTGGCCGTAGAAGATGTGGGGGTACTCCAGCTCATCGTCGAGCTGGGCGTCCATGTCGTCGATGAGGGCGTGCAGGTCGGTGAAGCGCGGTTCGTCCATCCGGCCCTCGCGCCCGGGGAGCTGTATGGGCAGGACCCGGACCCGCGCGCCGTGGGCGTCCAGGTTGCGCTGCCAGCGCCCGTAGGCCGAGGCGCCGCCACCCGCGTACGGGAAGCAGAACAGCCGTACGTCCGTGCTCAGGCCCTCGTCGATGCTGCTCCGGGACAGGTATCGGGTCATCTTGCTCCGCCTCGGGTTCCGTCCAGCGTGGGTGTGTCGGCGGGATCCGCCGCGCGGCGTTTCACCGGCGGCCGAACGGACGGGCAGGCCCGGCCGGCGTGGCACGGACACACGCGGGCGGGGCGGACACCCGACCGGGAGGACGCCGTCTCCACTGCGAGGCGGACCCCGGCCGACACGTCGAGCAGAGTGCGGCCGGGGGCTAAAGGACAGCCAAACTCCCCTTCCGACGCGGCCCGTTCGCCGACACGCTCAAACCCCGCTTTAGCGCCCCCGCCCACGATGGAGCGCCCGTATGCCGTCCCTCCACGAGGAGATCCCATGACATCCCCCACTCTCCGGGGCGCCACCCGCAGTTCGACGTCGGGGCCCGTGCGCGTCGCCTGGGCGCTGCTCGGTGCGTTTCTCCTGGTCTGGGTCGTGTTCGAGATGATCAAGCACGCGGGCTGGGTGATCCCGCTGGGCGTGCTGGGCTTCATCGCCCCCGACCTGTCGTTCTTCGTCGGCGCCTCCGGCGCGCACCAGCACGGCCAGCTGCCGCGCGGCACGGTCGGCCCGTACAACCTCGTCCACCGGCCGATCGGCCCCCTCCTGTGGATGACGGTCACGGCCCTGCTCGCCGACGGGCCCGGCGACAACGCCGCGCCGTTCACCTTCGGCCTGGCCTGGCTGCTGCACATCGCGATGGACCGGGCACTGGGATACGGCCTGCGCACGGCCGACGGCTGGCAGCGCTGAACACCAGGGGGTGTCCGCAAGGTCCCGCCTGCCCCGCGCGATCCGGACAGACCGAGGCGCCCCCGCGGGGGCGCCTTTGCCGTGGCGCAAGGTCGCGTTGCGAGCATCCTGCGAGCCCCGACCCCCCCCCATTTCCGGAGGCAGCATCCATGGATACCGAACGGCAGACGGCCCACGACGTCCGCACCACGGCCGAGCCGTCCCTGAGCTATCCCTTCCCCCGCCCCTCGGCGGTCGAAATACCTCGCGTCTACAGCGAGTTGCGCGACAAGTGCCCGGTCGCGCACGTACGGCTGCCGAGCGGCGACGAAGGCTACGTGGTCACCCGCTACGACGACGTGCGCACCGTCCTGGCCGACGCCCGCTTCAGCCGCGCCGCCACCGTGGAGCCGGGCGCCCCCCAGCTCTCCAAGAGCCCGCCGCTGGCCGGCGGTCTGTTCACGATGGACCCGCCCGAGCACACCCGGCTGCGCAAACTGGTCCTGCGCGAGTTCACCAACCGCCGTGTCCAGCAGCTGCGCCCGCGCATCCAGGAGCTCACCGACGGACTGCTCGACTCCATGGAGCGGCTGTCGCCGCCCGTCGACCTCAACACCGAACTGGCCTTCCCGCTGCCGGTGATGGTCATCTGCGAACTGCTCGGCGTGCCCTTCGAGGACCGCGGCCGCTTCCGCGCCTGGTCGGACGCCTTCGTGTCGCTGACCTCGCACACCCCCGAGGAGACCGCCGCCCAGCGCACCTCGATGATCGGGTACCTGAAGGCGCTCATCGACAGCAAGCGCGAGGCGCCCGCCGACGACCTCATCAGCGCGCTCGTCACCGCGCACGACGAGGACGGCAGGCTCACCGAGCACGAGCTGATCACCATGTGCATCACCCTGCTCGTGGCCGGCCACGAGACCACCGTCTCCCAGATCGGCACCTGCGTGCTGACCCTGCTGCGCCACCCCGAGCACCTCGCCGCCCTGCGCGAGCGACCCGACATGATCGAGCACGCCGTCGAGGAACTCCTGCGGATCAATCCGATCGGCGACGGCGGCCCGCTGCGCATCACCTTGGACGACGTGGAGATCGGCGGCACGGTGATCCCCAAGGGCAGCGCCGTCCTCGCGGCGATCTGCTCGGCCAACCAGGACGCCGACCGCTTCCCCGAGGGCTCCCCGGCCGACTTCGACCCGGCCCGCCCCTCCGCGAACCAGCACGTCGCCTTCGGGCACGGCCCGCACCACTGCCTCGGCGCCGCCCTCGCCCGCGCCGAACTCCAGATCGTCATCGGCACACTGCTGCGCCGCTTCCCCGGCCTGAAGCTCGCCGAGGAGGTCGACGCGCTGCGCATGACGACCGGCATGATGGTGCACGGCCTGACCCGCCTGCCCGTCACCTGGTGACCTACGGCCGCTGAGACCAGCGCACGACGAAGGCCCTGCCCGCGGTCCGGGCAGGGCCTTCGTCATGGCGAGAACGCCGTGCCGTCACACACGCGACGGCGGCCGCTGCTGGCGCACCGCCACGTGCGGGCCGGGCTTCTGGAGCTGGAAGTACGCCCCCGCGAGCACCCGCTGCTTCAGCGACTGGCTGCGGTCCACCACCCGGTACAGGGTGCGGCGGAAGGCGCCGCCCGCACCGTGCAGCGCGAACAGCCGCTCCTGGCGCAGCTGGAGTCCGCGCGACTTGCTCACCGACGTCTCCCGCGCCCGCTGGAACTCCTCGCCCGCCCGCGCCAGTCGCGACGGCGTACCGCCGGCCTCGAAGGCTCGCTGCACCAGCGGCGCCAGCGTCACCGCGTCGATGATGGCGTGGTTGACGCCCTGCCCGAGGATCGGCGTCAGGGTGTGCGCCGCGTCGCCGGTCAGGATGAGACCGGGGCACGACCAGCGCGGCACCAGCGTGGTGAAGATGTCCAGCATGGACGTGTCCGACCAGCCGCGTATCTCGGAGCGCACGGCGTCCGACAGCTCCGGCGCGAGCCGGTCCAGCCGCTCGTAGAGGGCGGGCAGGCCCTTGGCGCGCAGGTCCTTCAGACCGCCCTTGGGGATGTTGAACCCCACCCGCACGCTGTCGGGGTGGGTGGGGATGAACAGGCCGTGCTGGTCGCCGTGGATGCGGATGCGGTACGTACGGTCGTCCCACTGCTCGGGGAAGGGAAGCTTCAGCCACACCACGTCCCGCTCCAGCGGGATCTTGGTGTACGGCAGCCCGGACATCTCCCGCACCTTGCTGAAGCGGCCGTCCGCCGCCACCGTCAGCGCGGCCCGTACGGTGATCTCGCCGTCCGGCGTCCGCGCCCGCACCCCCGTCACCGGGCCGTCGCCCTCGCGCACCAGGCCGGTCGCCGTCGCCCGGCGCACCAGCGTGAAGTGCTCCGGGGACTCCTCGCCCAGGTCCGCGAGGGCCGACAGCAGCGCGGGCTGCGGCATCTCCACGGGGTAGGGGTGCGGGTAGGGGAACCGGGTGAAGTCGGCGCGCAGCACGGTGCTGCCCGAGTCGACGATCTCCATGCGGTGCATCTGCTGGTAGGCGCCGTCGAGCCGGCCGAGGATCCCCAGCCGGTCGAGGAGCCACACGGAGTCGGGGGAGACCGACTCGCCCCGGAACGACCGGTCGAAGTGGCCACTCTGCTCCAGGACCACGACGGAGACCGAACGCTTGGCGAGCTCCACGGCCAGAGTGAGGCCCGCCGGACCCCCTCCGACCACGCACACCTGCGCGGTCAGCTCATCTGTCATCGTCATCGCTGCCTTTCCGGAGGAGACACGGTCGTCCGATGGTCCCGGCGCGGCCTAAAGCGGCCCTTGCAGAGCGGACGCCGGCCGCGCGCCGGTCCGGCCGCAAGCGGCCCTTTAGGGCGGCGCGTCAGAGTGGCGGCGGTGACGGAAAACGCCCGGAGCGATCCGGGCGCACCGGGATACGAGTCTGCCGCCGGCCCCACGTCCCCCGTCGGCCGGCGGCAGACCTCGTCCTCACGACCCGGCCGTGGCCTCCACCCGCTCCTTCAGGGCGTCGGTCAGCGAGCGGAACCCCACCTCGCTCTGGCGGATGATCGAGCCGGTGACGGGGACGAGCACGCCGGTGAACGTCTCGGCCTGCACGACGTGCGTGCCGCCCTCGCGCGGGGTCAGCTCGAAGCTGTGCAGCCCGTCGAAGACACCCGTGACACCCAGGCGCCCGCGCCACCGCAGCAGCCGGGGCGACTCGCTGACGAGCACCGTCGGCTTGAACACCATCTCGCGACCGCTGCCCGGCAGCCGGAACCGCAGGCTGAGCCGCTGCCCCGGCTCCGCCCGGCCCGCCGCCCCCACCAGGAACGGGTTCCACTCGTGGAACCGCTCGAAGTCGGTGAGAACGGCCCACACCTCCTCGGGCCGGGCACTGATCTGGACTTCGGACGCGATACGGCGCACGCTGCTGCGCTCCTTCCACGGCCCCGCGGGGAGCCGCTCACGGGCGGGACTTTATGGACACGCCCTAGCCACGCTAATGGCTCGACGCACCGCTCCACAGGTGGCTTTGGCGTCACGCAACCGTCCCTTTAGCGCCCTGTACTCGAATCCGGCCACCCACGGCCGGATGCCACCGCCGACGCCCTCGCGACCGGCCGCTCACTCACCCGCGAGATGCGCGGGAAGCAGCCACACGCCCGGGCGTACCTCCAGGGGCGCGGTCCCCAGCTCCGTCTCGCGGGCCGCGGCTCTCGCCTCGGTGACGGTCCTGGTGAGGCGTACGGCGTACTCCTGCCAGCGCCGACGCCCTCGCGACCGGCCGCTCACTCACCCGCGAGATGCGCGGGAAGCAGCCACACGCCCGGGCGTACCTCCAGGGGCGCGGTCCCCAGCTCCGTCTCGCGGGCCGCGGCTCTCGCCTCGGTGACGGTCCTGGTGAGGCGTACGGCGTACTCCTGCCAGCGCCGGTCGCCCGCGCGGCCGGCGGCCGCCTCGTACTCGGCGAGGCGGCTCAGCGCCTCCGTGGCGCGTCCTTCCCGCAGGGCCACCAGGGCCAGGCCACGCAGGGCGTTCGCGGCACCCCGCTCGTCGCCGGCGGCGCGGCCGGCCGACAGCGCCCGTACGTACCCGCGCTCGGCGCGCGCGACCCGGCCCTGACCGAGCATGACGTCCGCCTCGCCGGACACGCAGCGAGCGGCCGAGGCACGATCCCCCTCACGGGTGAACACGTGCCAGGCCAGCCGGTAACGGTCGACGGCCGCCGTCGGCTGCCGCCGCTGCCACGCCAGGTCGCCCAGCGAGCACAGCACCACGGCCTCCGCGCGCGTGTCGGCGGCCTGCCGTGCCGCGTCCAGGGCGAGTTCGTGACTGGACTCCCAGTCGTCCCACAGCGCGCCCGCCTCGTAGTACCCCGCCGCCGCCGAGGCCAGGGCGCAGCACAATCCCCACTGCCCCGTCGCGTGCGCCTGCCGCACCGCCTCCAGCAGCCCGGCCGACTCCTCCTGGAACCACTGCAGGGGCGCCACCCCCACCAGCTCCTCCGGGTGGATCCCGGCCGGTGGCGCCACCGGCTCCACCAGCTGGTCACGGCCGGGCGCGAGCCGTGCGTCGGCGTGCCGGGCAAGTGCCAGGAACGCCCGGCACAGCCGGCCGGTCGCCGCCGCCGAGCCCTGCCCGAGCAACTCCAGCGACAGGGCCCGCAGCAGCGGATGGAACCCGTAGCGCACCGGCGTCAGCCGCCCCGACCGGGGTCTGGCCTCCAGCAACTGGGCGCGCACCAGCTCCTCCGCGTACCGCTCGGCCTCGGCCGGCTCGCAGTCGAGCAGCGCGGCCGCGCTCCACAGCGCGAAGTCCGGCAGCGGAGCGAGCCCGAGCAGCCGGAACGCCTGACGCTCGGGCACGCCCACGTCCCGATAGGCCGTCAGCAGACTGCCCCGTACGTCGAGATCGCCGAGCGCGAGCGCGCCCAGCCGGGTCCGCTCGTCGGCCAGCCGCCGCGCCAGGTCGGCGGCCGTCCAGTGCGGCCGCGCCACCAGCCCGGCGGCCGCGACCCGCAGTGCCAGCGGCAGGTTGCCGCACAGCCGTGCCGTCTCCGCGACGGCGGCCGGGTCCTCGCGCATCGCGGGACCGCCGCAGCGCAGCAGCAGATCCCGGGCCTCGTCCGCGTCGAACACGTCCAGGACGAGATGCTGCACCCCTTCGAGGGCGCCCAGCGCATGACGGCTGGTCAGTACGACGGTGCTGTCGGGCAGCGCCGCGAGCAGCGGCCGCACCTGGGCCTCGGACACCGCGTCGTCCAGGACGACGAGCATCTTGCGGCCCCTGGTCCGCTCGTGCAGCAGCTCGCCGGGCTCAGCCGGTTCCGCCGCCGGCGGCCCGTCCGCACCGGGTTCCGGCTCCCCGCGCAGCCGCCGCAGCAGCGTCGCCACGGCGGCCTCGGCGGTCAGGGCCCGGCCGCCCGCGTCGCGCAGCAGCAGCAGGACGCGTCCGTCGGGGAAACGGTCCGCCGTCTCGTGCGCCAGCCGCGCGGCCAGCGTGGTCTTGCCGGCCCCGGCCGGACCGGACACGGCCAGCACGCGGCCCGGCACGGGCCCGTCCCCGTGCAGGAAGCGCCTTCCCAGCGCGAGCTGGGCCGCCCGGCCGGTGAAGTCGCCCACCGGCGCCGGCAGCCACACCACCGGCTCGTCGCGCACCGGCCGCGCCGCCGGCCGCCCGCTCCCGGTGCCGCCGCGCCACGACAGGGCGGGGTCGGAGGCGAGGATCCGCTCCAGGAGCCGGCTCATCACCGGCCCGGGCTCGACCCCCAGCTCGGAGACGAGCGCGCGCCGCGCCTGGTGGTACACCTGCAACGCGTCCGACTGCCGCCCCGACCGGTACAGCGCCACCATCAGATGGCAGTGCACGGTCTCCCGCAGCGGGTGGTCGTGGGCCAGAGCCATCAGTTCGCCCACCAGCTCCTGGTGGCGGCCCAGCCGCAGATCGGCCGCGATGCGCTGCTCGAGCACCTCGGCGCGCAGCTCGTCGAGTCGTATCGCCGACGTCTCCAGGGTCGGACCGTGCGGGATGCCGGACAGCGCCGGCCCGGTCCACAGCGCCAGCGCCCGCTCCAGCGTCCGGGACGCCTCGTCGTACTCCTGCCGCCCGTAGGCCGCCCGTCCCTGCTCGCGCAGCGCCTCGAACACCAGCAGGTCGAGGTCGTCCGGGGCGACCCGCAGCAGATAGCCGGGCGGCCTGGTGATCAGGGGCTGCTGCCGGTCCGCGGTGCCGTCGAGGAGCGCCTTGCGGAGCTGGGAGACGTAGACCTGAAGAGTGGTGGTGGCCGTGCGCGGCGGCTCGGTGTTCCACAGCTCGTCGATCAGCGTGTGCGTGGACACCACGTTGTTGCTCTGCACCAGCAGCGTGGCGAGTACCGCCCGGGGCTTGGCAGCGGACGGCGCGGCGGGCGCCATGCGGACCGGCCCGAGGACGCGGAAGCGCATGGCCGGCCTAACAGTCCTGCAGCACGGTCACGGACACCCGGGCCACTTCACGGTCACCCTGCCGGAACGTCAGCCCCAGCCGCGCCGACGGCCGCCCCGCCGCGTCGCGGTCCGCCGCCGGTGCCGGCCCCGTGCCGTCGGCGCCGCTCACCCCGCCCACGGCGCAGTACAGCGGCAGACCCGGCTCGGCGAAGCCGCGGAAAGCGGCCTGCCACCGGGTGAGCAGGGCGTGCGACGGCACGAAGCCGTGCAGCTCGGCGGCGGCCAGCAGCGCCGCCTGCCGCGATGCCTCCAGGAACAGCGCCGGGGGCACCTCGCCGGAGCCGTCCGCCAGCACCGCCTCCGCCGCCTGCCCGTCGACGGGGAACAGCAGCTCCTCGTCACCGTCCTCGCCCTCGGCCGACAGCGCGACGAGCACGTGGCGAGGGTCACGGTGCCCGACCTGTTCCGGCGCGGGAACACCGGCCGGCTCGACAAGCCACCCCGCGGCGATGCTCTGCTCGCTCTGCCGCCGCCCCGCCTCCCGGTGCCCCCGGTACACCCCGGGGCTCAGGAACACGAGCCGGGCGTCGGCCGCGCCGCAGCGCCGCCCGTCGATCGACACGGCCGCCTCGCACTCCAGGCCGCGGGGCACGCCGGTGACGACGTCGACCGGGGTGAGGGCGAGGTCCAGGGTGAGCCGCGAGCCCTCGCCGATGCGCCGCCACGGCGTCACGTCGGTGATCTCCACACCGGTGGCGGAGACGGCGGTGATCCGCTTCTCGGGCACCCGGAAGTACTGCCGCGCCGCGAACAGCGCGGCCTGGCGCAGCGCCTCGACGGGGAACAGCAGGTCGTGGAAGGGCGTCGTGGTGTCGCTGAACAGCGGGTGCCGGTCCGGCAGCTCGGTCGCGAAGCTGAAGCTCTGCCGCACGGGCGTGCCCGCGTCGAGCAGGAAGGCCTCGGGGCTGTCCGGCTTGTGCACCAAGTGCTGCGGGCCGAGGAAGAGGCGGGAGAGCGCGAGAACGGTGTCCATGCGATTCCTCCGCGACGTGTCCGGGGTCCCCTGGTGCGTTCGAGTCTCCGGCACCGTCCGTCCGCGGTGAATCCTCGCCGTCATGGCTTGGATATGACGATTTCATACGCGCGCACCGTCACGGGCACGCGAAGAGGCCCCCCGCTCGTGCGGAGGGCCTCTCACCGTCTGTGCGCCGCCAGGGACTCGAACCCCGGACCCGCTGATTAAGAGTCAGCTGCTCTAACCAACTGAGCTAGCGGCGCCTACTGACGTCGTAGACGTTAGCACCCTGATCGGAGGGAGGAAAAATCGATATCCGCACAGCCTCCCGAGCCGCCCGCACGGCCGCCCACAGCACCACCTCCGGCCCGGGCAGCCAGGGCTGCCGGCAGTCCGGCGCGACCAGCCACCGAGCCCGCGCCCGGCCGGACGCCCCGGAGGGCACAGCCGGCCCGGAGGGGGAATCCACCCCCGTGGGGGACTCGGTCGTGGCCGGGACGGTGACGGCGTCGCCCGTGCCGTGGCACAGCAGCGGGGGAACCGGCCTCGTACGACCGCCCGCGCCCCACTCCTCCCACTCCAGCAGCGCGGGCAGCCGCTGGGCCGTGCCGGGCGCGGCGAACAGCAGCATCCGGCCCCGGAACTCCGCGACCGGCCCGGAGCCGGGCCCGTCGTCCCACAGCCGGTCGAGCATCCGCCGCCCGAACATCGCGGGCGCGCTGACGACGTCGAAGACCGACCCGCAGGGCAGTACGACCGGTGCGCCCGGCCGCTCCTCCCAGAGGGCGAGCGTGCTCCGCGGATACGTTCCTGCCGAGGCGAGCCAGGCGGCCCCGTCCGGGGTGACATAGGAGGCGTTCCATGCGCTGCTCATGGCGTCAATGTCTACCGGCCGTGAACGCGCGGTTCCCGAGGGTTGCGGGAAATCGGGACAGCAGGGGGTGGGAGGCAGTATCTTGCCCGCCTGGCATATGCCACGGAGATCGGCAAGGCGGCGGAGACACCGGGTCTCACACCGGGTCGACGGGCCCCCGGCCCTCGCCGCCGCCCCGCAGCAGGTCCCGTCCGAACTCGACCATCTTCTTGGCGTAGTCCTCGGTCCAATCGGCCCGCTCGGCGATGTCCGCGGTCGTCAGCCGGTCGAACCGCCGCGGATCGGCCAGCTGTGCCGCCGCGATCGCCTGGAACTCCACCGCCCGGTCCGCCGCGGCCCGGAACGCCAGCGTCAGCTCCGTCGCGCGGGACAGCAGGGCGCGGGGATCGTCGATCGACTCGAGGTCGAAGAAGTGCTCAGGGTCCGAGGCCGCCTCCGCGGGCTCGAACAGCAGGGGCGCGGGGCGTAGCCGCGGTTCGTTCCGACGCGGCGTGGGCTCCGCCATGTCAACTCCTTCTCGTACGTCGCGCTGACCCGTCCCCGTATGCGGGGGCACCCCCAGGTGGAGTGGGCCACCGTCCATTGTCTCGCGGGCGCGCAAGTGGGCATCGCGGTAGTGGGTACGGCTGCGACACCCCCCGGCGTTCGTCACGCCCGCCAGGACACGCGATGTTCGGCCAGGCGCCGACAGGGCGTGATTCATGGCCGCCAGGCCACCCGGTGCTCCGCGAGATGCGCCAGCACCGCGTGATTCGCCTCCCACCCGTCCGGAAACTTCACCACCGTCCCCAGCTGCACCGGCTCCGTCGACGGATAGTCGTCCAGCAGGTCGCCGACCCCCGCCCGGCAGACCACGATGCACGCGTGCCGGTGGCGGGAGGCCAGGACGCACAGGCGGCCCGTCTCCAGGTGGAAGGCCGTGGCGTCGGGGCGGCCGGAGAGAGGGTGCAGCACCACCGTGACGTCGTACTCGCGGCCCTGGAGCCGGTTGGCCGTGTCCACGACCACGTCGGTGACGCCGAGGTCGGCCAGGGCGGCACGTACCGCGGCCGCCTGGTCCCGGTGCGCCGTGCCGACGGCGATCCGATCTGCAGTGAGGGGCGTCGGGTCCGGCGAGCGTTCCGACGTCGCCGCGCCGCCACGGTCCAGCAGCCGCCGTACGACCGTCGCCACGGCCCGCACCGCCTCCGGGTCCGTGCGCGGCGTGTGCCGCGCGGGCAGCTCCAGCAGGCCCCAGCCCGACTCGGCCGCCTCGTCGATCACCCGGTCGGGGCCCGAGCCGTCCGACGGCACGGTCAGGGACAACCGCCGGTCGCCGTGGCCGGTGCCGCTGCGGAAGGGCGTGTACGGGTAGAACGCGTCCGACACCAGCGGTGCCGCCGAGGCCGGGAGCCGCCAGGACACCGGCAGGCGGTGCTGCGGCAGGTCCGGGTTGTGCGCGAGCAGGGTCGTCACCGCCGAGGCCGACGGGTCGTACGTGAGGCCCGCCCACTGCTCGCTGCCCACGATCGCGAACGGGTCGAGCTGCCCCGGGTCGCCCACGAACAGCGCCCGCTCGAACAGCCCGGCCACCGCGAGCAGCGCGTCCGAGCGCATCTGGTACGCCTCGTCGACGATCGCGTGCCGCCACGGCTCGTCGGCCTTCACATGCGCCCACTTCGCCGCCGTCGAGATCACCACGGCCAGCCCGGCGAGGTCGGCGGCCTTCGCCGACTTGCGGACGTTCTCCAGGTCGTCGAGCGCCTTGTCGTACGGGTCGGCGTCGCTGCTGTGCAGCCGCCCCACCGGCAGCTCGGGGTTCTTCTCGGCGAGCCGCAGGACCAGGTCGTCGACCTGCGCGTTGGTCTGCGCCACCACCATCAGCGGATGGCCCGCCTCGGCCAGCTCCAGTGCCGCGCGGACGACGAGCGTGGACTTGCCCGCGCCGGGCGGGGAGTCGACGACGACACCGCGCGCGGTGCCGTGCAGCGTGTCGTGGAGGATCGCGTCCGTGGCCTGGGCAGCGGCGGCGGAGGGGTCGAGAAGCGTCGTCACAGCACGTCCTCCGCGGTCACCGGGTCGGCGGCCTCCAGGGTCGCCTCACCGGGCGGCCCACCGTGCGTCCAGGGAGTCTCCTCCGGGTCGGGCAGCTTCGCGCCGCCCCGCTGCTCGTGCTCGAAGAGCGTGAAGCAGACCCGGTCGCCCTTCTCCGGCACCGACCCCGGCTCGGGCTCCTTGCCGCGGCCCATCTTGTCGAGGACCCGCAGCACGACGTACGCGCCGTCCTCCTCGGCCCCGACGAACTCCGCCGACTGCGGCTTCCCGCCCAGCGACCGGTACACCTTCGTCCGCTCACCGAGATGCGGCCGGTCGTCCGTGCGCACCGTGACGAGGGGGCGCGGGCTGGGCCGCTTGCCCTCGCTGTACGCCATCACGACATCGGTGACCTCACCCGCGAACGCCTCGCCGGACAGCCGCCGCCCCGCCATGACCAGCGGGTCGTCGAGGGCCTCCTGCGCCTCCAGCCGGGCCTGCTCGCGCTCGCGTGTGGCGAGCTTGTTCGCCGCGGTGACCGCGTCGTCGCGGCGCGGCTGCGGGGGTTCGCCCGCCAGGACCCGGTCGCGGTGGCCGGTGAAGGACCAGCGGTCGCGGGTCCACCGCTCCTCGACATGCGCCCCCTCGGGCAGCTCCCGCAGCAGGTCCAGGCCCTGCCAGATCTTCTCCCAGGTGGGCAGGGTGCGGCTGAGCACCAGGTCCCGGATCTCCCGCTCGGCGGCGGTCAGCGCGCCGAGCCGGTCGTCGGCCTCCAGGCCGTCCTCGGCGGCGGCCAGGGCCGTGCGGGCCCGGTCGTAGCGCTCGATGGCCGGGGCGAGCAGCTTGTTGTCGAACGCCGGGTCGGTGGCGGGACCGGCCGGGGGACACGTGAGCTGGCCCTTCGCGTCCCGCTCCAGCTCGGCCCGCAGCGCCGCCTCGGCGCCGGTCAGGCCCTCCGGCGGGTCGATCCAGGCGAGCAGCGCCCCCAGGTGCTGGTCCTCCAGGGTGGACTGCCCGGTCGCCCAGTGCCGGCCCAGTACGTCGGTCATGGCCAGCAGCAGTGAGGAGCCGGGCACCCGGGCCCGCTCCCCGAAGTGCGTCAGCCACCGCCCGAGCAACGGCACCCGGGGCGGCGCCGGATGAGGGGTCTCCGGATCCTGTTCCGCCGTACGCCGGAAACGCATGGAGCGCCCGAGCAGCCGCACCAGGTCGATGCCCCCGCGGCTCGGCACGATCAGCTGCGGCGCGTCCGCGCACAGGTCGACCTCGACCTTGACCCGCTTGCCGGTCTCCGGGTCGGTCTCGGTGCGCTCGGCGGCCTCCACGACCTCGGCGTACGCGTCGACGTACGGCAGCACCACGTCGGCCAGGTCCGCCAGGAACGCGAACCTGAGGTCCCGGTCGCGGGGCTGCGGGACGACCAGCAGGCGCGGCGCGTCCCGGTCGGTGCCGACCAGCGCGCCGAGCGGGGCGCCGGCCTCACCGGCGGTGGTCAGCGGCACGAACACCAGCGGACGGTCGGACAGGTGCCGGTGCCGGACGGTCGCGGCGGGCTGGGCGCGGCCCGTGCTGACCGCTTCGAGCCGGGCCAGGGTGGAGATCAGCGACATGCCGCCTCCAGTGCCTCGGCGCGCAGGGCCGCCGCCCGCCTGAGGGCCGCCACCGCCGGATCGTCGGGGTCGCCCGCCTCGCCGCGGGCCGCCGCGAGGACGTCCTCCACGGTCGTCAGCCCGCCCAGCTCCGCCCGCACCGGCCGCCCGAGCGAGGTCACCGCGCCCGTCTCGCGTGACCGGCCCCGGCAGTGGAAGGCCAGCTCGCACGCGGACAGGCACTCCGGCGCGTACGTCGCCGGGACCGACTCCACGGCGGCCGTCAGCTCCTCGGCGGGCAGCTCCGGGGAGAAGCACGTGCCCTCGGGGAGCGTCCCGGCGATGTCCTCGATGCGGGTCAGCCGGGTCAGCTGGCGGGCCGTCACCGCACGCTGCTTGCGGATGTCGACGGCGGACGCGGCCGGCAGGTTGGAGAAGTCCCTGGGGCAGACGAGCAGGATCCGGTGCCGCACGCGCGGGGCCGGATCCAGACGGGCCGCGACCTCCTCCAGCGCCAGCACGTACACCGCCGCCTGCCGGGCCGCCGCCCCGACCTTCGCCGGGTCCGCCGAACCGTCCAGCAGCGGGAACGACTTGATCTCGACCACGGTCCAGCTGCCGTCCGGATGCACCACGACCGCGTCCGGTTCGAGGAACGCGGGGGAGCCGGCGACGTCGAGCGCGAGCATCGGGTGGTCGAGCAGCGTCCACGCGCCCGGGTGGGCGGTGGCCTCCCGCAGCTCCAGCGCCGTACGGGCCGTACGCCCCTGGGGGCCGGTCGCCGTCAGGTCGGGCACGCGCGCCTCGGCGGGCGGCTCGGCGGCCCGGTCCAGCTTCTCGTGCACCAGCCGCAGCAGCTCCGCGCCGCCGTCGGCCTTGACCTTCGCCTCGAACGCGTTGCCCCGCGTGAGCGCGAACTGGGACTGGCCGAAGGCCGACGGCGAGCCCAGCGCGCTCGCCAGCGCCGCCTTGTTCACCCCGGCGCCGTCGAGGATCGCGCGCCGCGCGCAACCGGGGTTGGCGGCCAGCGCCGCCAACGCGCGCGCGTCCAGGGCCTTCGCCGGTACGTCGGGACCGCGCAGCTCAGCGAGCCGGTGCCGGAGCGCCGTCCCCCGCGTCCTTGGGGGAGGCACTCGGCTCGGCTCCCGCTCCGAACCGCGACTCGCGCTGCCGTGGAATTCGCTCACCCGCGGAAGTCTGGCATCCGGCACTGACAATCGAGGAACCCGCGGCCGGAGATGCCGCCGTGACCGGTGCGACTCGCGGCACGAAACGCGCCCTGACCCGGTCCGCCGTGCGCATCACCACCGGCGCCAGCAGCAGCCCGGCGCCCATGACGGCCGCGCCCGCGAGCGCGTCGAGGAAGTAGTGGTTGGCGGTGCCCATGACCACGATCGTCGTGATCAGCGGGTAGGCGACTGCTGCGATCTTCGCCGTGCGCGTACCGCCGTAGCGCCACAGCATCACTCCGCACCACAGGGCCCAGCCCACGTGCAGACTCGGCATCGCCGCGTACTGGTTGGTCATCCCGCCCATGCCGCGCGGGGCGCTCGCCGCGCCGCCCCACCAGCCGTACGAGCTGTACTGGGCCATCGTGTCCACGAAGCCGTGGCTCGCGTTAAGGAGCCGGGGCGGGCAGGTCGGCATCAGTGTGAAACCGACCAGGCCTATGAGGGTGGACGTCATCAGCCACGTGCGCTCGGCGCGGTACCGCACCGAGCGGGAGCGGAAGAGCCACACGAGGATCGCCGGCGTGACCAGGTAGTGCAGCGACGCGTACCAGAAGTCCGCCGGTATGCCTATCCAGGCCTCGCGGGTGAAGAGGCGGTTGAGCGGGTGCTCGAAGTTGAGATACAGGGCCTTCTCGGCGCGCAGGAGCGCCAGGCCGTTGTCGACCGCACCGGAGACGTCGCCCCGGGCGAGGAGCCGGCCCGCCGTGTAGCACGCGTACACCAGCAGGATCAGCGGCAGTTCCGTCCACCAGCGCAGCCGGCGTGCAGGGGCCGCCTCGGTGCCCGGTGTCTCGGTGTGCGGCATCCGATCGCCCTCCCCCTTCGTCGTCACGCGGCACCCGGCCGGTGGGTCGTGCCACTTTACGGCGTACTCTCGCGCCCCGGTGGGCGCCCTCCGGACCTCAAAGACGCTGAGATCGCCCCCCGGGTTGCCCGCGACCAGCGTGCGCGATGATGGAGGAGTTCCGCTCGCGTTTTTCTTCCGGAAAGGTCCCCCATGGCTCCGCGCGTCCTGTTGGCCCGCCACGGACAGACCGAGTGGTCGCTGTCCGGCAAGCACACGGGCAGGACGGACGTGCCGCTCCTGGAGGAGGGCCGGCGCGGGGCCAAGCTGCTCGGCGAGCGCCTGCACCGGGCGCCGTACGACGGCCTGCCCGGCGTCGAGGTGCGCACCAGCCCGCTGGCACGCGCGCGTGAGACCTGCGAACTGGCCGGCTTCGGCGACCGCGCGCGTGCCTGGGACGCGCTGCTGGAGTGGGACTACGGGGCGTACGAGGGCATGACCCCGGCGGACATCCAGGCCGTCCGGCCCGGCTGGCTCATCTGGCGCGACGGTGTCCCCGAGGGGGAGACGCTCGCGGAGATGACGGCCCGGGCGGACGAGGTGGTCTCCTGGGCGCGAGCCGAGGACCGGGACGTCCTGGTCTTCGCCCATGGGCACATCCTGCGGTCCATCGGGGCGCGGTGGCTGGGTCTGCCGATCGACTTCGCGGCGCGGATACGGCTGAATCCGACCTCGCTGTCGGTGCTGGGGTGGGCGTACGGGGAGCCGGCCATAGAGAGCTGGAACGATCTCGGGCATCTGGTGTAGCAGAGGGCGTTCACACCATCCGCGGCAACGACGCGTGCCTCTCCAGGAACGCCGACACCCCGGACGCCCGCCGGTGCGGTGACAACACCCGCGCCGTGGCCGCCAGCATCGTCTGGACCCGGGACGACTGGACCTGCTCCAGCAGATCCAGCACCCGCATCCCCGCCACGGCGGCCTCGTCCGGCCGGCCGCCCCGCGCGAGGTCGTCCGCCAGCTCCGCCGTGTACAGCGCGATGTTCCGGGTGAAGTGCGGATCCTGGAGCTCCGCCGCCCGACGCGCGTGCCGTGCCGCGCGGGGCCAGTCGCCGAGCGTGGACCAGCACTGTGCCTCCAGGCCCTCCAGTTCGGCCTCTCCGTAGAAGCTCATCCACTCGGGGTCGTCGTCCGAGGGGCCCCGGTCGAAGAGGGCCTGCGCCCGGGCCAGTGCCTGCTCGCAGCCGACGCGGTCGGCGAGGCCCGCCCAGCCGCCCGCCTCGCGCAGCGCGAGCAGCGACATCAGCCGGGCCGAGCCCACGGGCCGGGCGACGCGCTGTGCGGCCTGGGCGGCCCGGACCGCCTCGCGTGGCCGGCCCGCGTCGCGCGCCAGGAAGGCCGTGTTGCAGAAGGCGTGCGCCTCCAGGCCCGGGTCCTCGGTCATCCGGGCGGTCGCCAGGGCCTCCGCGTAGTGGGAGCGGGCGTCGTCGAAGCGTCCCGAGTCGTGGGCCAGCCAGCCGACGGAGATGGCCAGTTCACCGGCGCCCGAGTAGAGCCGGTCCGCCGTCGTCTGCCGGGTCGTACCGGCGTCCAGCAGGGCGTAGGCGGCACGCAGCGGGGCCGCCGCACGGCGGTAGAGGCCGTCGGCCCCGTGCCGGTCGTCGAGCAGCCGGATGCGGCGGACGGCTTCTTCCAGGGCACCCGCGTCACTCGCTCCGGCGCGGCGCACCGGGCGCTGTGCCGCCGCGGCGTCGAGGGCGAGGCCGACGGGCCCCAGCGAGGCGGCGGCCACCGTGGCGCCCCCGCCGGTCATGAATGCGCGACGTAGCACGTCGCTCTCCTCGTAGGTGTCGTGCGGGTGGTACGGGTCGTACGGGTTCTGCATTTCATACGGCTCGCACGCCCCGCTGCTCTCATTCGTGGCGTTCGCCGGGTTCGTGGTGCACGTCGGGGGCGCGTCCTCGGTGTCGCGCGCCCGGCGTCCGCGTACCGCTGAGCGGGGCGCGAACCCCAGGTCGGTGAGCGTGCGGCCAGGGAACATGTGCAGGAACACCCGTTCGTACGCGTAGTTGGGGCAGCGGATCTCGCCCGCCTCGACCCGGCCGATGTACCGCGCGTCACAGCTCACCTGCTCGCCGATCTCCAGGGCCGCCCGCCGGATCGCCGCGGCGAACTCGGCCGGCGAACGCTGGCCGCGCAGACGCCGGAAGGCGAGGTTGGGCCGCGGTGGCCGGTCGGGTTGAGATGAGGTCACCAGTGACGACGCCATGGCCGGGTCCTCTCGTGCGAACCGTCGAACCATGCCGGGCTCGGGGCGAGTTGTACGAGTTGTCCCGTATGTTCTTCCCCGTGTCCGGCGGGCAAGAACGTACCTGCTGTGTCGGAGCCCTCACGCTGGGTTTGACTACAAACCGGATATCTCATCCGTGATCTGCCATGAACTGCCATCCTTTGCGGCTGACTTCCGCCGTAGCCGTTGACGGTCTGCCGCGTTGAACCCTGCGGACCGGGAGGCCCCCGACTCCCGACCGCTCGTCCAAGCAGGGGTTCTGTGGTGGAGGCCGGGATGGAGACCAGCCGGATCAACGATCCTCGAACACCGCCGAGTACACCGCCGGCCGGCTGCGATGTCGTGACGGTGCCGGCGCGGCAGGGGCTGGAGGCGGTCGACATCCTGCGGCGCGGGACCGGTGAGGCGGTCGGGCCCGTACTGCACGACGACGGCGGTGGCACGCTGGGCTTCCTGGTGCCGCCGGGGACGGCCGCGGCGTGGGACGTGCCGGGGAGCACGTGCACGGAGACCGACGGACGCGGACTGCCCCTGGCCCCCGAACCTCCCATGGAAGGCTCGGACTGGCTGCTGCCGCCCGGGGAGGCGGACCTCGCGACGGACCCCGCGATGCTGCGCGAGGCCCTCGGCGAGGCCGCCCGGACGATCGAGGCGGCGGACAGCTGCCGCTGAGGCGCTGACGCGCGGTCGGGTGCTCGCGTCTGGCGGGGTGCTCGAGTCCGGCGGGGGCTGATGCGCGGCGAGGGACTGCGTCCGGCCGGGCGCTCACGCCCGGCGGGGTGCTCACGCCCGGCGGGGTGCTCACGCCCGGCGGGGTGCTCGCGTCTGGCGGGGTGCTCGAGTCCGGCGGGGGCTGATGCGCGGCGAGGGACTGCGTCCGGCCGGGCGCTCACGCCCGGCGGGGTGCTCGCGTCTGGCGTGGCACGGACGCGCGGCGAGGGACTCCGTCTGGCGGGGCGCTCACGTCTGGCGTGGCACGGACGCACGGCGAGGCACTACGTCTGGCGAGGCGCTCCCGCCGGGCGGGGCTGAGGACGTGGCGGGGTGACTGACGCCCGGCGAGTTGCTGACGCCCGGCGGGGGACTGGCACCCGGCGGGGGACTGATGCCCGGCGCGGCGCTCGCGCCCGACAGGGGCGTACGCCCCGCTTAACAGCCCGACCCCGATAATGGCCCCATGGGAAAGTCCAGGAGCGGTCGGCGCAGGCAGGCCGGTGACGCAGCCGTCGTCGAGAGTGTCGACGGCGGGCTCGCCGAGCTGATCCCCGACCGCGAGCGGGCCCGGGCGTGGACCCTGGTGGTCGACGGGGCCCCGCAGTCGCACGTCGACCTGGACGACCCGGCGTACCTGTCCTTCGAGTACCAGCGACGGCTCGGGCATGTCATCGACCTCGTCGCCCCGCAGGGCCGGCCCGTGCACGCCGTGCACCTCGGCGGTGGCGCCTTCACTCTCGCCCGCTACGTCGCCGCCACCCGGCCCCGCTCCACGCAACAGGTCGTCGAACGGGACGCCGGTCTCGTACAACTGGTGCGCCGCGAACTGCCGTTGGACCCGAACGCGCGCATCAGGGTGCGGTCCGTCGACGCCCGCGAGGGGCTCGCCAAGGTGCCCGACGGCTGGGCCGACCTGGTCATCACCGATGTGTTCAGCGGGGCCCGGACACCGGCCCACCTGACCTCGACCGAGTTCCTCGACGACGTACGCAGGGCGCTGAAGCCCGGCGGTGTCTACGCCGCCAACCTCGCCGACGGGCCGCCGCTCGCGCACCTGCGCGGCCAGATCGCCACCGCCGCCGCCCGTTTCGGGCAGCTCGCGCTGGTCGCCGACCCGACGGTGCTGCGCGGCAAACGCTTCGGGAACGCCGTGCTGGTCGCCTCCGACCAGCCGCTGCCCGTGGCCGAACTGACCCGCCGCGCCGCCTCCGACCCGCATCCGGGCCGGGTCGAGCACGGACGGACACTGACCGACTTCACCGGCGGGGCCGTACCCGTGACGGATCTCGCGGCGGTGGCGTCGCCCGCGCCGCCCGCGTCGGTGTTCAGGTGAGCCCGTACGGCACGCGGTGGTTCCCGGGCGCTCAGTAGGTCCCGATCTCCACGCGCGGCGGTCCGTCGTGCCAGGTGCAGAACACCGACACCCGGTCCGCGCCCGAGGAGAACTCCACGCGGATCCATGACTCCGTCTTCCACACCTGCATCGACCAGCCCGCGCCGGGAGTGGCCGAGACGAGGGAGGCGGAGGTCCTGCCGAGGTCGAAGACCGCCCGGCCGCCGTCGGTGTCGTAGCTCTTGACCTGGCCGGTGACGGTGGTGGTGGGGGCGGGGGAGGGGCTGGGTGGTCTTGTTGGGGCCGGGGCCGGGGTCGGTTTGTCGGTCCTCGGTGGTGCGCTCGGAGCGCGCCGCTTCGGCGGAGGCGTCCGTTCCGACGGTGTGGCCGGCGGCTTCGGCTCCTTGGCCGTCACGTCGGCGGCCTTGATGGGCAGGGCGCGCGGCGGGTCGTAGGCCGTGCCCGCCATCACCGTGTGGACACCCCACCACGACAGCGTGACCGCCGCGCCCGTGGCGAGCAGCCAGGCCAGTACGTGTACGAGTCCTCTGCGCATCGCGGGCCATCCTGCCTCACATGTCCCACGCGTTGTGCACGAACGAGGGTCGCGCGGGGGCCGGTTGTCCCCATGCGGGGAGTTGTCCACAGGCCCGCGCCCGGCTGTTCGAGATGGCGTACGGTGCGGCGCATGGCAAGTGTGCTCGTGGTCGAGGACGACCAGTTCGTACGCTCGGCGCTCATCCGGCACCTGACCGACGCCTCGCACACCGTACGCAGCGTCGGGACGGCACTGGAGGCGCTGCGCGAGGTCGCCCATTTCCGCTTCGACGTGGTCATCCTGGACCTCGGACTGCCCGATCTCGACGGGTCCGAGGCCTTGAAGATGCTGCGCGGCATCACCGACGTGCCGGTGATCGTCGCCACGGCCCGGGACGACGAGACGGAGATCGTCCGGCTGCTGAACGCCGGAGCGGACGACTACCTGACCAAGCCCTTCTCCGTCGAGCACCTGTCGGCCCGCATGGCGGCCGTGCTGCGCCGCGCCCGCTCCGGCTCGGGGGACGGGGAGTCGTCCCCCGCGATCAGGGTCGGTGGCCTGACCGTCGACCCGCTGCGCCGCCAGGCCGAGCTGGACGGCACGCGGCTCGACCTCACCCGCCGCGAGTTCGACCTGCTCGCCTTCCTGGCCCGTCGGCCCGGTGTCGTCGTCCACCGCAAGGAACTGCTCGCCGAGGTGTGGCAGCAGTCGTACGGCGACGACCAGACCATCGACGTCCATCTGTCCTGGCTGCGCAGGAAACTGGGTGAAACAGCCGCGAATCCTCGCTATCTGCACACCCTTCGGGGCGTCGGTGTGAAGCTGGAACCGCCGGGGGCGGAGACGCCGCGATGAGGTGGGCCCTGGTCAAGGTGTCGCTGGCGGTGACCACCATGGTCGTGCTCGCCTTCGCGGTGCCGCTCGGACTCGTCATCCGCGAGATGGCCCGGGACCGGGCCTTCTCCAACGCCGAGCGCGAGGCCGCGGCCGTCGCCCCGGCGCTGTCCATCACCACCGACCGCGACCAGCTCGAACGGGTCGTGGCCTCCGCCGGCTCCGACGCCGGGATGGCCGTGCACATACCGGCGGGCGACGGTCAGGAGACCCTGGAGCTCGGGCGGCAGCGCGCCGCCGAGGAGGACATCGCCGCCGTGCGGAAACTGGGCCGCGCCTCCACCACCGGCGTCGCCGGCGGCTCGACGCTGCTCCAGCCGGTCGCGCTCAGCACCGGCGAGATCGCGGTCGTCGAGGTGTACGTGCCGGAGGCCGAGGTCACCAACGGTGTGGGAACGGCCTGGGCCGTGCTCGCCGGGGTCGGTGTCGCGCTGGTCCTCGGCTCGGTCGCGGTCGCCGACCGGCTCGGCGTGCGGATGGTCCGGCCCGCCAAGCGCCTGGTCGAGGGGGCGCGCGAACTGGGGGAGGGCAGGCTGGGCGCCCGCGTGCCCGAGGAGGGCCCCACCGAACTGCGGCTCGCCGCGGTCGCGTTCAACTCGATGGCGGACCAGGTCGTCCAACTGCTGGCGAACGAACGGGAGCTGGCGGCCGACCTGTCCCACCGGCTGCGCACACCCCTCACCGTGCTGCGGCTCAACACCGCCTCGCTCGGCGAGGGACCGGCCGCCGAGCAGACCCGGACCGCGGTCGAGCAGCTGGAGCGCGAGGTCGACACCATCATCCGTACGGCCCGGGAGTCCAAGCCGCAGACGGCCCCGGCCGGTCCGGGCGCCGGGTGCGACGCGGCCGAGGTCGTGCGGGAGCGCATGGCGTTCTGGTCGGCGCTCGCGGAGGACGAGGGCCGCACATGGCGGGTGGCCGGGGCCGACCGGCCGGTGCGCATACCCGTGGCCCGCGCCGACCTGGCCGCCGCGCTCGACGCGCTGCTCGGCAACGTCTTCCGGCACACCCCGGAGGGCACCGCCTTCGCGGTCGACGTGCACAACGGCGAGGACGCGGTGATCGTCCTCGTGTCCGACGCGGGCCCCGGCATACCCGACCCGGAGGCCGCGTTGGCGCGGGGCCGCGGCTCCGGGAGCGACGGCTCGACCGGGCTCGGCCTGGACATCGTGCGCCGGCTCGCGGAGTCGACCGGCGGGGACGTGCGGATCGGCTCCTCGGTGCTCGGCGGGGCGGAGGTGCGGATCTGGATCCAGCCGGCCGGGCGGGCGCCGGCGAGCAGGGGAAGACGCGGGCCGGTGCGGCGGCGGCGTCCGGGCAGGCTGGTCGCTGCATACAACCGCTCCCGCTCCGACTGACGGCTTCCGCTCGCTCCGGCCGGCCCTGGCCCCTCCGGGGCGCGTGAACGCTCACGGGTCGGTCACGTTTCGACAAATCGAAGCGGTGACCCTTGACGCATGACCGGACATACGGCTGTTATTGCGCCACCGTGTTCGGTCAAGTTGATTTCTGGTCGATTAAGACCGGATTTCGCGCCACACCCTCGGTGGCCGAACCCTGCCCTCAGGAGCCGTTCATGCGCGACCTCTCCCCCTCCGGACCCTCCTTCCCCGCTCCCAGCCGCCGCACCCTGCTGCGCGGCATAGGCGGCGCGACCCTGCTCGGCGCGGGAATACCCCTGCTGAGTGCCTGCGGCGGGAGTGGCACGGCCGCCGACCCGAAGACGGTCAGCCTCGGCTCCAACTCCTCGGACGCGGTGCCGAAGAAGGCGTTCGCCGAGATCTACGCGGCCTTCACGAAGAAGTCCGGCGTCAAGGTCGACGTGAACACCAAGGACCACAACACGTTCCAGGAGCAGATCAACTCCTACCTCCAGGGCACGCCCGACGACGTGTTCACGTGGTTCGCCGGGTACCGCATGCAGTTCTTCGCGTCGAAGAAGCTCGCCACCCCGATCGACGACGTGTGGCAGAAGATCGGCGGGAACTTCCCCGAGGCGATGAAGAAGCTCAGCAAGGGCGAGGACGGCAAGTACTACTTCGTGCCGCTGTACACCTACCCGTGGGCGGTGTTCTACCGCAAGAGCGTCTTCGCCCAGCACGGCTACGAGGTCCCCACCACCTGGGACGCCTTCGTGGCCCTGTGCAAGCGGATGCAGAAGGACGGGCTGGTCCCGATCGCCTTCGGCGACAAGGACGCCTGGCCCGCGATGGGCACCTTCGACCAGATCAACTTCCGTACCAACGGCTACGACTTCCACGTCGAACTGATGGCGGGCAAGGCCTCCTGGACCGACGCCAAGGTGCGCAAGGTCTTCGACCACTGGACGGAGATCCTGCCCTTCCACCAGGAGGGCGCGGTGGGCCGCACCTGGCAGGACGCGGCGCAGACGCTGGTGGCGAAGAAGGCCGGCATGTATGTGCTGGGCACCTTCGTGGGCCAGCAGTTCACCAACAAGGCCGACCTGGACGACCTGGACTTCTTCGCCTTCCCGGAGATCGACCCGGCCTTCGGTCAGGACACCGTCGAGGCGCCCACCGACGGCTTCATGCTCTCCAAGGCCCCGAAGAACAAGGCGGGCGCCGTCGAGCTGCTGGAGTACCTGGGCACGCCGGAAGCCGAGCAGATCTACCTCAAGTCCGACCCGAACGTGGTGGCCGCCTCCACCAAGGCCGACACCTCCTCGTACACGCCGTTGCAGAAGAAGGCGTACGAGATGATCTCGGGCGCCAAGAGCCTGACGCAGTTCATGGACCGCGACTCCCGCCCGGACTTCACCTCCACGGTGATGCAGCCCGCGCTCCAGAACTTCGTCCGCAACCCCAAGAACGTCGACAGCATCCTCTCGTCGATCGAGCGCCAGAAGAAGACGATCTTCGCTTCCGGCTGACCGAACGGAGAATCGACGACTCGGATCCGACATGACTGCCACCCCCGCCAAGGTCCCGGAGACGGCCGACGAGCCGGCTCCGGGGCCCGCCCCCGCGTCCCCGCCCGCCAAGGTGCCCCACGGGCACAGGCGCCTGCTGACCCGCCGCGACCGGCTCACGCTCGGCCTGATGGCGGGCGTGCCGACGATCCTGCACGTCGCCCTCGTGTGGCTGACGGCCCTCGCCTCCATCGCGCTGGCCTTCACCACCTGGGACGGCATCGGCTTCGACTCGATCACATGGGTCGGGCTCCAGAACTTCCGTGAACTGTTCACGAGCAACCCGCAGTTCTGGCCGGCCGTCGAGCACAACGTCGTCTGGTTCGTCGTGCTCATCCTGCTGCCCACGCCCTTCGGCCTGTTCCTGGCCGTGCAGCTGGACAAGCGGATCCGCTTCAGCCGCGTCTACCAGACCGCGTACTTCCTGCCGGTGGTGGTGTCGCTGGCGGTCACCGGGTTCGTCTGGCAACTCGTCTACAACCCCGACACCGGCCTGATCAACAGCCTCATCGGAGCCAACAAGCCCGGCCACTACATCGACTGGATCGGCGACCCGGACCTCAACCTCTGGGCCATCCTGGTCGCGGCCTCCTGGCGGCACGCCGGCTACATGATGATCCTCTACCTGGCCGGCCTCAAGGGTGTCGACCCCGCGCTGCGCGAGGCCTCCGCGCTGGACGGCGCGGGCGAGTGGCAGACGTTCAAGAACGTCGTCTTCCCGACCCTGCGGCCCACCAACACCATCGTCCTGGTCGTCACCATCATCGAGGCCCTGCGCGCCTTCGACCTGGTCTTCGTCTTCAACAAGGGCGCCCAGGGCACCGAACTGCTGTCGATCCTGGTGACCAACAACATCATCGGCGAGTCCAGCCGCATCGGATACGGCTCCGCCATCGCCGTCGTCCTGCTGGTGATCTCGCTCGCGGTGATCATTCCGTACCTGATCGCCACCTTCCGGAAGGAGCGGCGCGCATGAGCACCGTCGCCGGCGCTCACAAGCAGCGCACCCCCATCCGCCCCGCCCGGGTCCTGCTGCACACGTTCCTCGTCGTCACGGCGCTGGCCTGGCTGGCGCCCCTACTGTGGGCCCTGCTCGCGGCGATGCGGCCGTACGCGGAGACCAGCGAGAAGGGCTATGTCTCCTGGCCCGACAAGCTGACCTTCGACAACTTCACCAACGCCTTCCAGCAGTCGGACATGCTGCACTACTTCGGCACCACGCTGATCGTCGCCGTGCCGGCCGTGCTGCTGACGCTGCTGCTGTCGTCGATGGTCGCCTTCTACGTCAGCCGCTTCGACTTCCGCGTCAACCTGTTCCTGCTGCTGGTCTTCACGGCCGGCAACCTGCTGCCCCAGCAGGTCATCATCACCCCGCTGTACCGGCTGTACCTGCTGATCGACCTGCCCGGCATCACCATGTCCGGCAAGCTCTACGACTCCGCGCTCGGCCTGGTCCTCATCCACGTGGCGTTCCAGTCCGGCTTCTGCGCGTTCGTGCTGAGCAACTACATGCGCTCGCTGCCGCACGAACTGACCGAGGCCGCCCTCGTCGACGGTGCCTCCGTCTGGCGCCTGTACTGGCAGATCGTGCTGCCGCTGTGCAAGCCCGCGATGGCCGCGCTCGCCACCCTCCTGTCCATCTGGATCTACAACGACTTCTTCTGGGCCATCGTCCTGATCTCCACCGGTGAGAACATGCCGATCACCTCGGCCCTGAACAACCTCTCCGGCCAGTACTTCACCGACCCCAACCTGGTCGCGGCCGGAGCCCTGCTCACGGCCATCCCCACCCTCATCGTCTACTTCGTGCTCCAGCGCCAGTTCGTCAGCGGCCTCACGCTGGGCGCCAACAAGGGCTGACCGTTCCCGAAAGAGATCACCGTGCAGCACCCCTTCACGCCGCTGGCCTCCGTGCCCGTCGACCTCCGCCACGCCCGAGTCCACGAAGAGGGCTGGCAGTCCTGGAGCCCCAGCGGCGCCTACGCCCTCGGCACGGCGCCGTACCGCCCGGCCAACGCCAACTGGACCACCGTCTGCTACCGCCCCGGCGTCACCGTCCGCGACGGCGTCTTCCAGGGCGAGGGCCTGCTCGCGCTCGACCCCGGCGACGGCTCACAGGTCCGGCTGTGGGCGGCGGCCGAACCGACGCGCGAGGTGCCGTCGATCCGGCTCGCCGTACGGGACGGGATCGCGGAGGTCGGTGCCGACGGCCTGGTGAAGGAGTGGACGGGCGACGACATCCAGTCCGTGCTGGGCGACTGGGCCGCCGGTCTCGGCATCGCGGCCCCGCGCCCGGCGCCCACCGTCTGGTGCTCCTGGTACGAGTACTTCACGGAGGTCACCGAGGACGACATCCACGAGAACCTCCGCGCGATGGACACCCTCGACCTGCCCGTCGACGTCGTCCAGATCGACGACGGCTACCAACGGGCCCTCGGCGACTGGCTCACCCTCTCCGGCCGCTTCCGCTCCCGCGCCTCAATCGCCGACAAGATCCGCTCCCGCGGCCGCCGCGCCGGCATCTGGACGGCACCGTTCCTCGTGGACCCGGCGAGCGACCTGGCCGCCGAGCACCCCGACTGGCTGGTCCGGGACACCGCCGGCGGCTTCGCCCACGCCGGCCGTAACTGGGGCCACGACCTGCGCGTCCTGGACACCACCCACCCGGACGCGGCGGCGTACCTGACCGAGGTCTTCACCACCCTGCGCGCGGAGGGCTACGACTACTTCAAGACCGACTTCCTCTACGCGGGAGCCCTGGACGGCGTACGCCACGCGGACGTCGACCCCCTCACGGCGTACCGCTCCGGCGTCCGCCTGATCCGCGACGCGATCGGCCCGGACTCCTACCTCCTGGGCTGCGGCGCCCCGATGCTCCCCTCCATCGGCCTGTTCGACGCCATGCGGGTCAGCCCCGACACGGCCCCCCACCGCCGCCCCGAGGCCGACGACTACAGCCAGCCCGGCCAGGACCCGGCCGAGTTCACCGGTGCCGGCCGCCAGTGGCAGCACGGCCGCCTCTGGATCAACGACCCGGACTGCCTGATGGCCCGCCCGGCTGTCGAGACCCGCGAACAGTGGGCGGCACACGTGGAGGCCACGGGAGGCCTGATGGCCTCCAGCGACCGCCTGCTGTCGCTGGACGAGTGGGGCGTGACGACGACCCGCCGGCTGCTGACGCCACGCGGCGTCTCCTGACATGCCGGGGCGCGGCACTCCCCTATCAGTGCCGCGCCCCGTCCCCCCGCCTCGCAGTGGCTATACCGCCTCCACCTCCGGCAGCGTCCCGGTGCGCGCCGCCTTCGCGTACCAGTGGGCGCTGGACTTCGGGGTGCGTTCGAGCGTCGCGTAGTCCACGTACACCGCGCCGAAGCGCTTGCCGTAGCCGTAGGACCACTCGAAGTTGTCCATCAGGGACCACAGGAAGTAGCCGCGGACGTCCGCGCCGTCGGCGATCGCCCGGCGGACCGCCGACAGGTGGCCGTGCAGGTAGGCGACGCGCTCCGGGTCGTGCACCCGGCCGTCCGAGTCGATCTTGTCGTCGTAGGCCGCGCCGTTCTCGGTGATGTACAGCGGCAGGCCCGGCGCCTCCCGGGTGTAGCGCATGATCAGCTCGTGCAGGCCGGTCGGGTCGATCGTCCAGCCCATCTCGGTGCGGTCGCCGGGCGTCTGGTGGAAGGCGACGTCGTTCGCGGCCGGCCAGGGCGAGTGCTCGCTGGACCCGTGGCCGTCGGCGCGCGGCCCCTTCGCCGCCGGGTCGGCCGCCGAGACCAGCGCGGGCGTGTAGTAGTTGAGGCCGAGCGCGTCCAGCGGCTGGTTGATCAGCGTCAGGTCGCCGTCGAGGACGTAGTCCCAGTCCGTGAGCTCCGCCGTCGCCACGTACAGCGACTCCGGGTACGCGCCGTGCAGGACCGGGCCGTGGAAGACGCCGTTGGCCAGATCGTCGATCTTCCGGGCCGCCGCCAGGTCCGCCGGGCTCTGCGAAAGCGGCCTGGCCACCGTGGAGTTGAGGCTGATCGCGACGGAGTTGCGGGCCGGCATCACCGACCGCAGCGCGGACGCACCCAGCCCGTGCGCCAGGTTCAGATGGTGTGCGGCGCGCAGCGACGCCGCCGGATCCGTACGGCCCGGGGCGTGCACCCCGGAGGCATAGCCGAGGAACGCGCTGCACCACGGCTCGTTGAGCGTCATCCACTGCTCGACCCGGTCGCCCAGCGCCTCGCCGACGATCTGCGCGTACTCCGCGAAACGGTACGCCGTGTCACGCTCCGGCCAGCCGCCCGCGTCCTCCAGCTCCTGCGGGAGATCCCAGTGGTAGAGCGTGACGGCCGGCTTGATGCCCTTGGACAGCAGCTCGTCGACCAGCCGGCGGTAGAAGTCCAGTCCCTTCTGCACGGCCGGACCCCGGCCGGTCGGCTGCACCCGCGACCACGAGACGGAGAACCGGTAGGCACCCAGGCCCAGCTCCGCCATCAGCGCCACGTCCTCGCGGTAGCGGTGGTAGTGGTCGACAGCGATGTCACCGTGGTCGCCGCCGGCCGTCTTGCCCGGCGTATGGCTGAAGGTGTCCCAGATCGACGGCGTACGGCCGTCCTCCCGCACCGCACCCTCGATCTGGTACGCGGAGGTCGCCGCGCCCCAGAGGAAGGCGGGAGGGAAGGTCACCGCAGTGGCCGGGTTCTCGGAGTCAGGCATGGAAGCGCTCCCATTGGAGGTCGTGGAGACCGATGGTGGAGGGGGAGGGGGAGGAAGGGGGGGAGAGGAGGGGCCGGAGCAGCGCTGGCCCGGCCCCTGGAAACAGGGCGTCAGCCCTTGACAGCGCCCTGCATGATGCCGCCCACGATCTGCTTGCCGAAGATCGCGAAGACCAGCAGCAGGGGCAGCGTGCCGAGCAGCGCGCCCGCCATGATCAGGGACTGGTCGGGGGTGTAGCCGCGGCCCAGACCGGCGACCGCGACCTGGACGGTGGGGTTGCCCATCTGGGTCAGCACCAGGAACGGCCACATGAAGTCGTTCCAGGTCTGCACGAACGTCAGCATCCCGAGCACGGCCATCGCCGGCCGCGCCGCCGGGAACACCACGTGCCACACCACGCGCCAGCTGCTCGCCCCGTCGACCCGGGCGGCCTCGATGATCTCGTCCGGCAGCGCCTGGATCAGGTACTGCCGCATGAAGAACACACCGAACGCGCTCACCAGCGACGGGAAGATCACCGCCTGCAACTGGTCCGTCCAGTCGAGCTTGGCGACCATCATGTACAGCGGGATCACGCTCAGCTGCGGCGGCACCATCATCGTGCCGATCACGATCAGCATCAGCGCGCCACGGCCCCGGAACCGCAGCTTGGCGAAGGCGAAACCGGCGATCGTCGACAGGAAGACGATGGTCAGCGCCGACGTACCCGCCACGATCGTGGTGTTGAAGAACGCCTCACCCAGATTGGCGTCCTTCCAGGCGATCTCCAGCTTGTCGAACAGACCCGAGCCGAACCAGAACGGCGGCGGTGTCTGCGCGAGCCGCTGATTGTCACGCGAGGCGGCGATCGCCGTCCACACCAGCGGGAACAGCGAGACGATCGTGAACACGATGAGGATCGCGTACGCGATCGGCCCGCCGTGCAACTGCCCGCCGGCCCGCGCGGACTTCGGCAGGCGGGGGCGTTTGGACTCCTTCGCGGGCGCAGCGCCGGGCGGCGGTGCGTCCTGGGGCGTCACAGTCGTCGTCACGGCCGGAACTCCTTAACTACTGGCGCGCAGCCGGCGCGAGATGACGTAGTTGACGATGCCGATGACGATCAGGATGAGGAACATCGTCCAGGCGATCGCCGAGGCACGGCCCAGGTGCTGGGCGACCCAGCCCTGCTCGTACAGATACAGACCCAGCGTCTGGAACTGGTGCTCCGCGCCGCCGGAGGTGCCCTTGTTGGCGTCGAACAGCAGCGGCTCTCCGAAGACCTGGCTCGCGCCGATCGTCGATACGACCACGGTGAACAGGATCGTCGGGCGCAACGCCGGCAGCGTCACATGGATGAACTGCTGCCAGCGGTTGGCCCCGTCCAGGGCCGCCGACTCGTACAGGTCCTGCGGGATCGCCTGCATCGCGGCGAGGTAGATCAGCGTGTTGTAACCGGTCCAGCGCCAGATGATGATCGACGAGACGGCGATCTGCGAGTACCACTTGTCGTTCTGCCAGTCGACCGGGCTGATGCCGACCATGTCGAGTGCCCAGTTGATCATGCCGTAGTCACGGCCGAAGAGCAGCACGAACACCAGCGAGGCGGCGGCGATCGACGTCGCGTACGGCGCGAGCATCGCGACCCGGAAGAAGGTCGAGGCCCGCAGCTTGTAGTTGAGGATGTGGGCCATGCCCATCGCCATCAGCAGCTGCGGAACGGTGGAGATGATGCCGATGGTCAGGGTGTTCTTCGCCGCGTTCCAGAAGAACTCGTCGTCGAAGATCCGGGTGTAGTTGCGCAGCCCGACCCAGTTCATGTCGGTCGGCGCGGTCAGCTCCACCTGGTGCAGCGAGGCCCAGCCCGTGTAGACCAGCGGGAACAGGCCGAACGCGACGAACAGCAGGAAGAACGGCGAGACGAAGGCGTACGGGCTCCAGCGGATGTCCCGCTGCCAGCGGCGGGACAGCCGGTCCCGGCGCCGCCGCTCCTTCTCCAGGGACACGGGGTCCGCGGGCGGGCGGCCCGGGGCCGCGCCCCCCTCGGCGGGGGGCGCGGCGGTGTCGTGGCGGGTGGCCATACGGGTCACTGGTCCAGCTTGTTGTCGATGGTCTTGACCGCGGAGTCCCAGGCCTCCTTGGCCGACTTGCCCTTGGTCGCCAGGATCACGCCGTTGTCCGTCAGGCCCTGCATGATGATCTGGTCCTTCGGGCCGATCACCTGTTCCGGTGCGGCCTTGGCGGCCTCCGCGAAGACCGGGCCGATCTTCTGGTCACCGGTCATCTCGTTCGTCGCGCCGGTCACCTCGGGCATGGTGTAGGTGGACGGGGCGCTCGGGAAGCTGGCCTGCACCTTGAACAGCTTCGCCTGCTGCTCCGGCGCGGTCAGCCAGGTCACGAACTTCTGGGCTTCCTTCACGTTCTTGCCGCTCTTCGGCACGGTGAGGAAGGTGCCGCCCCAGTTGCCGCCCTTGGGCGCCTCGGCCACGGCCCACTTGCCGGCCGCGTCCGGCTTCGAGTAGCCCTTGATCGTGCCGAGCATCCACGGCGGGCAGGCGATGGCGGCGAACTTGTTGTTGGCGATCGAGGAGTTCCAGCCCGGCTGGAACTGCGTCTCCGACTGGACGAGGCCCTTCTTGGCGGCATCCGCCGTCAGGTCGAAGGCGGCCTTGACGGCCGGGTTCGTCTTGTAGATGACCTCGCCGGAGGAGTTGTAGAACTTCTCCTTCTCGCTGCCCAGCACCGCCTGGATCAGACCGCCGGGGGAGTCCATGAAGAAGGTGCCCTTGGGGGCCTTCGACTTGTAGCGCTCGCCGACCTTGACGAGCTTGGCCCAGTCGCCGGCCCACAGCTTGCCGACCTCGGCGGGGTCGGTGGGCAGACCGGCCTGCTTGAAGAGGTCCGTGCGGTAGCAGATCGCCATCGGGCCGACGTCGGTGCCGAGGCCGATGGTCTTGCCGTCCTTGGTGGTGGCCTGCTGCCACTTCCAGTCCAGCCACTTGCTCTTGTCCACGCCCGGAGCCTTGGACATGTCCTCGAGCTTGTCGGACTGGGTGGCCGTGACCTCGGCGATGTTGGCGACTTCGACGGCCTGGACGTCCAGCAGACCGCTGTTGGTGGTGAGGTGGTTCAGCAGCGCCGGGTAATAGTTCTCGTTCCGCTGGACGGAGTTCTCGGCGATCTTGATCTTCGGGTTGAGCTTCTCGTACTCGGCGTAGAGGCCGGCTTCCTTGAAGCCCATGGTGCCGAAGAGCCCCACCGAGATCGTGGTCTTGCCACCGCTGTCGCCGTCCGAGGAGCCGGAACCGTCGCTCTTGCCGTCGTCGGCACAGCCGGCCAGCAGCCCGGCGCCCAGCGACGCGGCGGCCGCGAGGACCATCGCCTTGCGGGCGGTTCGGATGCGTGCTCGCATGTCGTCCTCCTGTTGCCCTGACGTGCCGACCCCCCGGCCAACTGCATTGTTGGACCCGTTTTTACTCGCTGCGGCTCGGGCGGGGAACGTGCGGGTTGTGTATGTGTCAGGTACTGTGGGAGCGCTCCCACCAGTGATGTGTTGAAGGTTCTCCGGTCGCGGCGGGGGTGTCAAGGGACCGGACAGCGAGAGATGCGTTCAGTTATCGGGACGTTAACTGGACCCGGGCGGCAGTCCCTTGCGGCCCCGGGCGGCGGTATCCAGCCAGTCGGACCGGCTCGCCGGTCGAAGCGGAAGCCCGCGGGCGGCGGGCCTCGGTGGCGGTCACTACGACTGACAAGCCTGTTAAATTCCAGGCCAGCCGCAGAGTGCGGGTGTGGACGGGAAGGCGGAGCCCATGGCAAGCCACGGAGCGCGAGGCCGAAGTGGTGGCCGGCCCACCCTCGAAGAGGTGGCGGCGCGCGCCGGTGTCGGCCGCGGCACGGTGTCCCGGGTGATCAACGGCTCGCCCCGGGTCAGCGACGCGACCCGCGCGGCCGTCGAGGCGGCCGTCGCCGAGCTCGGCTACGTCCCCAACACCGCGGCCCGGGCCCTGGCCGCCAACCGCACGGACGCGATCGCCCTGGTCGTGCCCGAGCCGGAGACCCGGTTCTTCTCGGAGCCGTACTTCTCGGACATGCTGAAGGGCGTCGGGGCGGAGCTGTCCGACACGGAGATGCAGTTGCTGCTGATCTTCGCGGGCAGCGACAAGGAACGCCGCCGCCTCGCCCAGTACCTGGCCGCCCACCGGGTGGACGGCGTCCTGCTGGTCTCGGTCCACGCGGACGATCCGCTGCCCGACCTGCTGGCCCAGTTGGACATCCCGGCGGTGATCAGCGGCCCGCGATCGGCGGCGGAGACCCTGCCGTCGGTCGATTCCGACAACTACGGCGGCGCCCGCCAGGCCGTCGAGCACCTGCTGTCCCGCGGCCGCCGCCGGGTGGCCCACATCACCGGCCGCCTCGACGTCTACGGCGCCCAGCGCCGGACCGAGGGCTACCGCGACGCCTTGAGCGACGCGGGCCACGAGGTGGACGAGGCGCTGATCGAGCCGGGCGACTTCACGGAGGAGGGCGGCAGCCGTGCCATGGCGGCACTGCTGGAGCGCCGCCCCGACCTGGACGCGGTCTTCGCCGCCTCCGACGTCACGGCGGCCGGCGCCCGCCAGGCGCTGCGCGAGGCGGGGCGCCGCATCCCCGACGACGTGGCGCTCGTCGGCTACGACGACTCCGCCATCGCCCGCCACATGGAACCGCCCCTCACCAGCGTCCGCCAGCCCATCGAGGTGATGGGCCGCCGGATGATCGACCTCCTCCTCACGGAGGTCGCCGACCGTCGTCCCCTGGCGTCCCGGGGGCTGGACCGACGGCAGGTCGTCCTCGCCACGGAGCTGGTGCCCCGGTCGTCGTCGTGACGCCGCATCCCCTGCTGGACATCGCCGAGGTCGCCCGGACCGAGCCGTATCTGCTCGCCGGCGGGGAACGCTGGTTCGTGAAGCAGGCGACGACCGACGCCGCCCAGCACGCGCTGAACCGGGCCTGGGTCTTCCACCGGGCGGTACGGCCTGCGGTGATCGTCCCCCAGCCGCACCGGTTCGCGACGGGCGACGGCCGCACGGCGGCGGTGATGCCCTGGCACGACGGGGAGCTTTTGCACTCGCCCGCGCGGCTACGCCACGCAGGCCCCCTGACCCGCTTCCAAGCCCTCCGCACCACCGTGCACGCCCCCGGGCCGCGCCATCCGCCTCCTGATGAACACGGCCGGCGAGGAGCCGGCCTGGCGGGGTACGGCGGCCCGGCTGTCGCTCGTGGAACGGGCCACGCGCACGGACCCGGCCGAACGCTTCACGGCCGTGGCGGAGTTGACCGCGGCGTGGCGGCGCTCGGCACACGGCGCCCCGGACAGCGCCGCATGACATCCACCGCGTCCGGCACGAACACCCACCGCCGGAACGCCTCCTGAAGCTCCTGCTCCCCGACCCACCCGTGCCAGGCGATCTCGGCCGGGTCGGGCCGGAGGGGCTCGGCGACGACGGCCTCATGCACACCCAGCCAGTAGGGGCTGATGGCCCCACGGCAAAGGAACTTGAAGACGAACCGCACCGTCACCCGGACCCCCAGCTCCTCGGCCAGCTCCCGGGCCGCGGCCTCCTCGTAGGCCTCCCCGACCTCGACGCCCCCGCCCACCAGCCAGTCGTAGTGGCCCGGGAACCGGGAGACGTGCTCCGGCCTCCGGTGCACCAGCACCCGCCCCTGCGGATCACGGCAGACCGTGGTCGCGACCCGGTGCAGCCAGCCGTGCCGGATCGCCTCGTCCCGGTCGACCACCCCGATCACCCGGTCCTGCTCGTCGACCCGCTCCACCACTTCACCCATGGCATCACGATCGCAGAGAGGGACGGTCACACCCTCGCCGCCGCCAACCGCCGTACCAGGTAGGCGCCCGCCGTCGAGACCAGGACCGCCATGCACGCGATGAACACCAGGCCCGCGCCCTCCAGGCCGATCGGGCCCGTCAGGAGGCCGACGCCGATCACCGGGACCGAGATGCCCGCGTAGGCGACGACGAACAGCGTCGAGATCACCGCCGCGCGCTGGTGCTCGGGAGACGCCCCGGCGACCTCGGACAGGGCGCCGCGGAACGCCAGGCCCTGCCCGACGCCGCCGACGAGCGCGCTCAGGATCACCAGCGACATCAGCTCCCACCGCAGCGCGCCCGCGAGCAGGGCCAGCCCGGCGAGGAGTCCGGCGCAGCCCAGCGGGAGGGAGCGCCGCACACCGACCGGGCCGACCGCCAGTTGCCCGGCGGTCGACGCGAAGAAGGCCAGCGCGACGACCAGCCCGCTCACGGCGTGGTTGTCCACGTGCAGGGACTCGGCGAGGAATTCGGGGCTGACCGAGGTGAACACTCCGAAGAGGGCGAAGCCGGCGAAGGAGGCGATCGCCGCGGGGGTGAACACCGCCCGTACCTGCGGGGGCAGCGCGGGGCTCTGTGGCCGTACGGTGCGCGGCGGCTTCCGCTCCCGTACGGTCTCCGCGAGCCGCAGCAGGACGGCGGCCGAGCCGGCCACCAGGACGAGGTGCGTGACGAACGGCAGGTACAGCGGCCAGTCGGCGTACTGCGCGAGGAGCCCGGAGAGCAGGGGACCGCAGCCAAGTCCGCCCATGGTGGCGGCCGTCGCCACGAACGTGGCCCGGGAGGCGCCCCCGCCCGGCGCCAGCTCCATCACGTAGGCCGTGGCGGCCCCGGTGAACAGACCGGCGGAGAGCCCTGACAGCAGTCGCCCCGCGTACAGCCAGCCCAGCCCGGTGGCACACAGGAAACAGACGGCGCTCGCCGCCGCGAGGCCCAGCCCGCACAGCAGTACCGGGCGCCTGCCGACGGCGTCCGAGGCATTGCCGACCAGCAGCAGGACCCCGATGACCCCGAAGGCGTACAAGGCGTACACCACGGTCACCGTCAGCTCGGAGAACCCGAACTTGTCCTGGTAGAGGGGATAGAGGGGGGTCGGCAGCGTGGTGCCGGCCATGCACACGGCGAACACCGCCCCGCCGAGCACGCACGCCCGCCACCCTCGGCGCTCACCGTCCATGCCGCCGACCGTAACTCCGGCCGCTGCCCGGCCCGGGACCGGCGCGCAAAAAGCTTCAGCCGGTGGCTTCGACACGAAGCCACCGGCTGATTACTCAGGGTGAGTGACGGGACTCGAACCCGCGGCATCCTGGACCACAACCAGGTGCTCTACCAGCTGAGCTACACCCACCATGACCGGCTTGGAGATCAGTGACTTCCCCGACCGGCCGAGAAAAAGTGTACAGGGTCCGAAGGGGTGCTCGCGCCCGGCTTTCGCGGCGCCCCTCCGCGGGCCCCCGGCACGGCTACTGGGCAGGCAGAACGTGCTTCGCGGCGATCTTCTTCGCGGTGTCCGAGTCGGGCCCGGGCTGCGGGACGAAGACGGCCTCGCGGTAGTAGCGCAGCTCCGCGATGGACTCGCGGATGTCGGCGAGCGCGCGGTGGTTGCCGTTCTTCTGCGGGCTGTTGAAGTACGCCCGCGGGTACCAGCGGCGGGCCAGCTCCTTGATCGACGACACGTCGACGATCCGGTAGTGCAGGTAGTCCTCCAGCGTCGGCATGTCGCGCAGCAGGAAGCCGCGGTCCGTGCCGACGGAGTTGCCGCACAGCGGGGCCTTGCCCGGCTCCTTGACGAACTCCCTGACGTACGTCAGGACCTGCTCCTCGGCGTCCTTCAGCGTCGTGCCGTTCGGCAGCTCCGTGAGCAGCCCGGAGGCGGTGTGCATCTGACGCACCACATCCGGCATCGTCTCCAGGGCCCGGTCCGGCGGCCGGATGACGATGTCCACGCCCTCGCCGAGCACGTTCAGCTCGGAGTCGGTGACGAGGGCGGCCACCTCGATGAGCGCGTCGTCCGACAGCGAGAGGCCGGTCATCTCGCAGTCGATCCACACCATGCGATCGTTCATGTGTCTAACCTTACGGTGAGCCGCCCCGGGCTGAGCCGACCGTGCGGTGACCTTGTGGCCAGAGGAGTACCTGCCTCGCCGCCCGGGGTGTGCTCGCCTCCCTGAACGGCACCGGACCCGCGCGGAGGTCTCCTCCACACGGGCCCGGTCACCGGCTCACGTCACCTCATGTCGCGCTGCGCTGCCCCGGCAGACTCGCCCGGCTCGGCACGTACGCCTCCCGGCCGTTGTCCGACCCGGCCGACGCCGACGCGGACATGGCGGGGGACGATCCGACCGCGCTCGCCGCCGCCGTACGGCGGGACTGGAGCGGGACGGGATGCTCCGGGTGCAGCGAGGCCGGTGGCTGGCCCTGCTGGCCGGGGTGCCCCCCGTGGCCCGGCATGCCGGACCCCGGTCCGCCCTGGGCGGCCTCGGTGTCCTGCGGCCGCTCGCCCTGGGGGCGACGGGCGCGGTACGCCGCCCGGTACGCGGCCGGAGACGAGCCCAGCTGACGGCGGAAGTGCCCGCGCAGGGCTACCGGCGACCGGAAGCCGCAGCGCCCGGCCACCTCGTCCACCGAGTAGTCCGACGTCTCCAGCAGGCGCTGCGCCTGGAGCACCCGCTGCGTGATCAGCCACTGCAGCGGGGCACTCCCGGTCAGGGAGCGGAAGCGGCGGTCGAACGTACGACGGCTCATGTACGCGCGTGCCGCCAGGGTCTCCACGTCGAACTGTTCGTGGAGGTGCTCCAGCGCCCAGGCGACGACCTCGGCGAGCGGGTCGGCGCCGATCTCCTCTGGTAAAGACCTGTCGAGGTAGCGCTCCTGACCGCCGCTCCGGCGCGGGGGCACGACGAGGCGCCGGGCCAGGGCCCCTGCCGCCTCGTTGCCGTGGTCCGTGCGCACGATGTGCAGGCACAGGTCGATGCCCGCGGCCGTGCCGGCCGACGTCAGCACGTCGCCGTCGTCCACGAACAGCTCGCGCGGATCGACGTGCACCGACGGATAGCGTTTCGCCAGCGTCGGCGCGTACATCCAGTGTGTCGTCGCGGGCCGGCCGTCCAGCAGGCCCGCCGCCGCCAGCACGAAGGCGCCGGTGCACAGCCCGACGATGCGGGCGCCCTCCTCGTGTGCCCGGCGCAGCGCGTCGAGCGCGTCGTCCGGTGGCGGAGAAGTGATCGAACGCCAGGCCGGCACGACGACCGTACCCGCGCGTGAGATCGCTTCCAGGCCATGTGGTGCGCTGAGTTCGAGGCCCCCTGTGGTCCGCAGTGGGCCGTCCTCGCCGCCGCACACCAGCAGTCGGTAGCGCGGAACGCCGGCGTCCTGGCGGTCGATCCCGAACACCGACAACGGTATGGAACTCTCGAAGATGGGGCCGCCGCTGAACAGCAGCACCGCGACGATCTCCTTGCGACGTCGCCCGGAAAGCTTCCGGGCCGCGGCTTCCGGCGCGGCAGTGGAGTCGTGGCTCATACTGCTAAGCCCCCCTCGGTGGTCGCGGCTCCTCGGTTGTGTCGCTCCTGCACGTTTCCCCTCGGTCCTGCACGAGTCCCCCGCCGTAGACAGTCAAGATCGAATCTACTGTGTCCCGTTGCGCCGCAGTGGCCGGATCGGCACTCGGCACATTGTCGACTTGGCAACTTGGCGTGAAGCATTCGATCACGAAGCGTTGCACTCGTGGGGCGTGCAGGGAAGTGCGCCTTGTCGCAGTGGCCAATCCGCGTAGGGTGCGCGGCACCCCCGAGGCCCTTTCCGTGCAGGTCGAACGGGGGTTGGGGGGCTGTCGGGGAGGGGTCGGCAGGGGTGTGAGAAGTTGGCTGAAAAGCAGCGTGCGCGTGCGCGGAAACCGGTCAGCCGACCGGTGTATCCCCGCCAGTGTGCCGTCCGCCACGGTGTGACCCCGTTCCGGTGCGGTGGTGCCGGCCCCGGTGGGGTGCCCGGTCCTCGGCCGCCAGCCGGGCCGCGCCGCGCTCCGACTGGCGCAGCAGGACCCGGCAGGCGCCCGTGACGGCCGCGAGCCCGAGTGCCGTGCCGGCGGCACCGGCCAGGGAGGCGCCGTACCCGAGGAGCACGAGCGGGACGAGCAGGCAGCTGAAGGCCGCCCAGCGGACCACATCCGTCGCGGTGTCCCGCGGCGGCGGGGTCGCGCGGTCCGCCTCGGAGGCGGGGCGTGGTCCGGGCATGGGTGCTCCCTGTGGCGTGACTCACGGGGTTCAACGCGTGGCCGGTGAGCAGGTCACTGTGTGACCGGATCACCCCCACGGGTAAGTGAATCCTGTGCAAACCGCCTGTACAGGGCAGCAACCATTGCGTTACGGGCGGTGCCTCGTGCATGCTCCCTGGAACCCGCACGCACCGTGAGCGGGATCTGGGCTAAGGAGGCGTGCCGCCGTACCCTTGGGGGTATGGGGGTGGGAAGACCATTCCCGGACACAGCTCCGCCGCACACTGTTGTCCCCCATATAAGGATCACAACGCCGAGACAGCCATGGCCGGTCACGAATTCTTCGAACCCGCGGACCGCAAGCGGCCCGTCGCCGATCCCACGGCGGCCGAGCCCCTGGCGGCGGAAGAGCCACGCCACTCCTGCGATCCCGCATTCAAGCACGGGGTCGTCGTCGGCTTCGACGGCTCCACGTCCAGTGAGCGCGCCCTGGCGTACGCGATCGGCATGGCCCATCGCTCCGGGTCGGGCCTGATCATCGTCCACGTCGCCAACCGGCTGCCGACCACCGTGTGGGCCGGCTGCGAACCGCCCGTGTTCGTGGACGTGCCGGACCATCGGACCGAGGTGCTCGGTCTTGAACTGGCCTGTGCGGACTACCTCGCCGAGGTGCCCTGGATCCTGGTCGAGCGCGGCGGTGACATCTGCCACGAACTCGAAGAGGTCGGCCGGGAGTACGAGGCGGACGCGATCGTGGTCGGGTCGACCCATGGCCTCGTCGGGCGGATCTTCGGCTCCGTCGCCGGGCGGCTCGCCAAGCGCGCGAAGCGGCCCGTCATCGTCATTCCCTGAGCATTCCCTGAGTGCCAACTCCCTTGCTGCCCCTGTGCGGTGCGTAAATCTACTCGCGCGTAGAGGTGTTTGTGCCCTTGTGAAGGGCATATACGGAACACCGCACAACTGCACATGCACGAAGGGAGCCCGCCGTGGACAAAGACGTCTCCGCGGGAAGCGGAATCACCGCCGTGATCGGCCGACTCGCCCTGGGAATCACCCTGTTGGCCTTCGGTCTGGGACACACCGCCCTGATCGACGGCGTGTCGGCTGCTGACGCCGTGTCAATCGCCCAGTACGTGGGCGGCATTGCCCTCTTCGCCGCCGGACTGATGGCCCTGCGGGGCGGGGACTCCGTCGGTGGGACGGCGTTCTCGGTGCTCGGGGCGCTGTGGTTCACGTGGGCCGTGTCGGCGGGTGCCTCCGGCAACGAGGCAGGGTTCTTCCTGCTGTTGTTCGCCCTCGTGGCGCTGTCGCTGACGCTTGCGGGTGGCGAGCAGCTCGGTCAGGTGGTCCACGGGCTGTTCTTCGTCGCCCTGTTGCTCATGGCAATCGCCGAGTTCGCCGGTAACGACGGGTTCGCCAAGGTGGGCGGGTGGTTCGCCGTGGCGGCGGGGGCTGTCGCCTGGTACGCGGCGACCGCGGCGCTCGCGCACTGGCCCACGGCGCTTCCGCGACGCGCTGCCGGCCGGGGAGTGACGGCCACCGGTTAGCTGCGCCGGCTGGGGAGTTGGGCGGCTTCCCGGCGATGAAAACGGACCCCCCGTGCTTGGTGGCAGCGCGTGGGGGTCCGTCCTCTTTGTTTGGCCTGTGCGGGTGCGTGGGCGTTGTTCGCGCAGTTCCCCGCGCCCCTAAAGGAGGGCCACTTACTCCACCGTGACTGACTTGGCCAGGTTGCGGGGCTTGTCGATGTCCCTGCCCAGGGCCAAGGCCGTGTGGTAGGCGAGGAGTTGGAGGGGGATGCCCATCAGGATGGGGTCGAGTTCGTCCTCGTTCTTGGGGACGAGGATGGTTTCGTCGGCCTTCTCCTGGTGCTGGTGGGCCACCGCGAGGATCTTGCCGCTGCGGGCCTTGATCTCCTCCAGGGCGGCGCGGTTCTTCTCCAGGAGGTCGTCGTCGGGGACGATCGCGACCGTGGGGAGGGCGGGCTCGATCAGGGCCAGGGGGCCGTGCTTGAGCTCGGAGGCGGGGTAGGCCTCCGCGTGGATGTAGGAGACCTCCTTGAGCTTCAGGGAGGCCTCGCGGGCCACCGGGTAGCCCCGCACGCGGCCGATGAAGAGCATCGAGCGGGCCTCGGCGAACTGCAGGGCCAGCTTCTTGACGTCCTCCTCGTGCTCCATGATCTCGGCGATCTGGGCGGGCAGCTTGCGCAGGCCCTCGATGATCCGCTTGCCGTCGCGGACCGACAGGTCGCGGGTGCGGCCCAGGTGGAGGGCGAGGAGCGCGAAGGCGACCGTGGTGTTGGTGAAGCACTTGGTGGAGACCACGCAGACCTCCGGGCCCGCGTGGACGTAGATGCCGCCGTCGGCCTCGCGGGCGATCGCGGAGCCGACCACGTTCACCACGCCCAGGACCCGCGCGCCCTTGCGCTTCAGTTCCTGCACGGCGGCCAGGACGTCGTAGGTCTCGCCCGACTGGGAGACCGCGACGTAGAGGGTGTCGGGGTCGACGACCGCGTTGCGGTAGCGGAACTCCGAGGCCGGCTCGGCGTCGGCGGGGATGCGGGCCAGCTCCTCGATCATCTGGGCGCCGATCATGCCCGCGTGGTACGAGGTGCCGCAGCCGAGGATCTTCACACGGCGGATCCGGCGGGCCTCGCGGGCGTCGAGGTTGAGGCCGCCCAGGTGCACGGTGGAGAAGCGGTCGTCGATGCGGCCGCGCAGCACGCGGTCCACGGCGTCGGCCTGCTCGTGGATCTCCTTGTGCATGTAGGTGTCGTGGCCGCCCATGTCGTACGAGGCGGCCTCCCACTCGACGGTGGTGGGCTCGGCGGTGGTGCGGGTGCCCTCCGTCGTGTACGTGCGGAAGTCGTCGGCCTTCAGGGTGGCCATCTCGCCGTCGTCCAGCGTGACTATCTGGCGGGTGTGGGCGACCAGCGCGGCGATGTCCGAGGCGACGAACATCTCCTTCTCGCCGATGCCGAGGACGACCGGGGAGCCGTTGCGGGCGACGACGATCCGGTCGGGGAAGTCGGCGTGCAGCACGGCGATGCCGTAGGTGCCCTCGATCAGCCGGAGGGTCTCGCGGACCTTGTCCTCCAGCTTGGTGGCCTGCGAGCGGGCGATGAGGTGGGTGAGGACCTCGGTGTCGGTCTCGGAGAGGAACTCGACGCCGTCCGCCTCCAGCTTGCGGCGCAGGTCGGAGGCGTTGTCGATGATGCCGTTGTGGACGACGGCGACCTTGCCCTCGGCGTCCAGGTGCGGGTGGGCGTTGACGTCGGAGGGGGCGCCGTGGGTGGCCCAGCGCGTGTGGGCGATGCCGGTCGTGCCCTTGAAGCGGGCCGGGACCTTGGCCTCCAGATCGCGGACGCGGCCCTTGGCCTTGACCATCTTCAGGCCGGAGGCCTTCGGGGACGTGATGACGACGCCCGCGGAGTCGTACCCGCGGTACTCCAGGCGCTGGAGGCCTTCCAGCAGGAGGGGAGCGACGTCACGCTTCCCGATGTAGCCGACGATTCCGCACATAGATACGCATTCCTAGCCGTAGACGATGCGCCGCAGCTGCCGGAGCGAGAGCTCCGGCGGTGCCACCGCGCGGTACTTGAGATCCGCCTCGATCCGCTCGAAGATCGCCGCGTTCACCAGGCCCTGGGCCTGGAGCTCGCGGTGGCGGCGACGGACGTACTCCTCGGTCGTCTCGTCGAAATAGGCGAGCACGTCCTGGATCACACGCAGCGCCTCGCCCCGGCTGAGGGGCGTGGACCGCGTCAGGTGATCAACGAGTTCGTCGTGCACCCGGTAGATCCTGGAGCACCGGCGGCGCTTTCGCAAGAATCCTGCCCGGTTCCGGGCACATCGCCATGGGGTTTCTTTGGGAGAAGGTTGAACCCGTCATGAGCGCTTGTTCGTGATGCGTCCACCGGGTGGCCGGTATCCCGTTGCCCGAGGCGTCGATTTTTGGACGCCATGGACATTCCTCGTATGGGCGTACCCGAGCGGCTCGCCGAGCGCATGAGCATGGCCGAGCAGCACGAGTACCTGCGCGCCAGGTTCTCCCGGCGCTCGATGATCAGAGGCGGCACCGTCACGCTCGGTGCCGTCGTGGGTGGCGCCTTCGTGCCGGGTGCCACCGCCCAGGCGGCCGTACCGACCGCCCGCACCGCTGCGGCGACCGAGACCGTCGACGGCGCGCTCGTCGCCCCCTTCGGACGCCACCTCGCCTACGGCACCGACCCGCGCACGGAGATGACCGTCTCCTGGCAGGTCCCGGTCGCCGTCAAGAAGCCGTTCATCCGGATCGGCGCCCACCCCACGGACCTCTCCCGGAGGATCGACGCCGAGGTCCGCACCCTCTTCACGCCGGCCGGGGTCGGCGCGAGCGGCAACCACACCCAGTACTACGTCCACGCCCGGCTGACCCATCTGCGCCCGGGCCGGACGTACTACTACGGCGTCGGTCACCAGGGCTTCGACCCGGCCGAAGCCCACCTCCTGGGCACCCTCGGCACCTTCACCACCGCCCCCGCGCACAAGGCGCCCTTCACCTTCACGGCCTTCGGCGACGAGGGCGTCAGCTACCACGCGCTCGCCAACAACAGCTTGCTCCTCGGCCAGAACCCGGCCTTCCACCTGCACGCCGGCGACATCGCGTACGGCGACCCGACAGGCCAGGGAAGGACCGACGACACCGGCTTCGACTCACGCGTGTGGGACCAGTTCCTCGCCCAGACCGAGTCCGTCGCCAAGTCCGTCCCGTGGATGCCCGCCTACGGCAACCACGACATGGAGGCCTGGTACTCGCCGGGCGGCTACGGCGGCGAGGAGGCTCGCTGGACCCTCCCGGACAACGGCCCCGACCGGAAGAACCTCCCGGGCGTCTACTCCTTCGCCTACGGCAACACGGCCGTCATCTCGCTCGACGCCAACGACATCTCCTTCGAGATCCCGGCCAACCTGGGCATCTCCGGCGGCACCCAGACCAAGTGGCTGGAGGACCGGCTCAAGAAGTACCGGGCGAGCAGGGACATCGACTTCATCGTCGTGTTCTTCCACCACTGCGCCTACTGCACCTCCACCTCCCACGCCTCCGAGGGCGGGGTCCGGCAGGAGTGGGTGCCGCTGTTCGAGAAGTACACCGTGGACCTGGTCGTCAACGGCCACAACCACCAGTACGAGCGCACCGACGTCATCAAGGACGGCGAGGTCACCAGGAAGCTCCCGATCGGCGGCACCGCCTACCCCGAGACCGACGGCGTGGTGTACGTGACGGCCGGAGCGGCGGGCCGCAGCCTCTACGCGTTCAGCGCCCCGCTGTCGTACGAGGGCAACGAGCACGACGTGGACTCCGTGCCCTCGTTCGTCAACGTCAAGGGCGGCAAGCAGAACGAGACCGTCACCTGGTCGCGGGTGCGCTACCTCGACTACTCCTTCCTGCGCGTGGACGTCACCCCCGCGCCGAAGGGACGCCTGGCCACGCTCACCGTGCGCGGCATCGCCGAGACCGGGGAGCAGGTGGACCACTTCACGGTGGCGCGCCGGGCGAAGTAGCGCCCCGCGGCTGCTACATCCGCTTGAGGATCGCCTGCTTGGCCAGCGCGAACTCGTCGTCCGTCAGCACGCCCGTGCGGTGCAGCTCACCGAGCTCCCGCAGGCGGCGCAGCAGGGCGTCGTGATCGTCCTCGGCGGACGCGACCGGAGGAGAAGGCAGTTCCGGTCGCGCGTCCGTCACGTCGCCGCCGGCGGCCCGGGCCGGGTGCGGAAGCCTGGCCTGGACCGCCGCCGCGACCAGCGCCATCAGCGGGTCCTTCTTGAAGCCCCACAGTTCCACGGCGTTGGGGTCGTACTTGGGCGGGGCCTTGGTCGGCGCGTTCCGCACGGTGAAGCGGAGGTAGCCGTTCTCCAGGCCGGCCGCCGGCTGCCACTCCACGCCCGTGATGTCGGTGAGCGCGAGCGTGCGCGCACCGGCGGCGGCCTTGGCGTCCTCCGTCTTCCAGTTCCACTCCAGGCGTATGCGCTCACCGTCGAAGCCGGCGGTGCCGTCTCCGGCGGAGACCGACAGCGGCACGGCGGGCCCCGGCAGCAGGTACTCGTCCACCGGTTCGCCCGGCACCTGGTCCAGGAGCAGCGCGTTGCGCACCTCGTCCGTGAAGTACTCGGCGACGCCGTAGCGGTCGGACTCCACGATGAGCTGGTAGGGGTCGTGGGGTTCGGTGAGCCGGCCGCCCGTGGCGTGCAGCAGCGGGTCGGCGCCGTCGCGCAGGCGGAGTCTGAGCCGCCCCGCCTTCTTGCCCTGCTCGAAGGAGATCCCGGCCAACGCCCCCAGTGGGACGACCAGTTCACCCAGCTCCCTGCGCAGCAGACTGACATTCTTGTCCCGCCCGGGGGTCAGCCGCAGGGCGTCGCCGTCGAAGGCCCACGTGCCGTCCTTCTGGATGATTTCCGCCATGGGGTGGATTGTTCCACCAGTCTCACGAGAGAGTGGTCCAGACCTCTTGGAGCTCAACGGCTCATGGAAGGGACACGCTTGTGAGAGATGGCCGTGTGAGACCGCACCACAGAACGCTTCACCTCCTCGGTGCCCTGCTGCTGGTCGCGATGGGCGTCTCCATGACAGGCGCCGCCCCCGCACAGGCGGCATCACCCACCCCGCTCGACCGCGTGATACCCGCCCCCGCTTCCGTCGCCCCGGGCGGCTCCCCGTACCGCATCACCCGCAGCACGCACATCCACGTCGACGGCTCGCGGGAGGCGCGGCGCGTCGCCGAGTACCTCGCAGCCGTGCTGCGGCCCTCCACCGGCTACCGCCTCCCCATCACCGACCACGGCGCCGGGGGCATCCGACTGCGCCTCGCCAAGGGCCCCTTCGGCGCCGAGGGCTACCGCCTCGACAGCGGCCGCAGGGGCGTCACCGTCACCGCGGCCGACCCCGCCGGCCTCTTCCACGGCGTGCAGACCCTGCGGCAGCTCCTCCCCGCGGCCGTCGAGAAGGACACCGTCCAGCCCGGCCCCTGGCTCGTCGCCGGCGGCACCATCACGGACAGCCCGCGCTACGGCTGGCGCGGTGCCATGCTCGACGTCTCCCGGCACTTCTTCACCGTCGACCAGGTCAAGCGCTACATCGACCAGCTCGCCCTCTACAAGATCAATAAGCTGCACCTGCACCTCAGCGACGACCAGGGCTGGCGCATCGCCGTCGACTCCTGGCCGCGCCTGGCGACCTACGGCGGCTCCACCGAGGTCGGCGGCGGCCCCGGCGGCTACTACACGAAGGCCCAGTACAAGGAGATCGTGCGGTACGCCGGCTCCCGCTACCTGGAAGTCGTCCCCGAGATAGACATGCCGGGCCACACCAACGCGGCCCTCGCCTCCTACGCCGAACTGAACTGCGACGGCGTGGCACCCCCGCTCTACACCGGCACCGAGGTCGGCTTCAGCTCGCTGTGCGTCGGCAAGGAGATCACGTACGACTTCGTGGACGACGTGATCCGCGAGCTGGCCGCGCTCACGCCGGGCGAGTACCTCCACATCGGGGGCGACGAGGCGCATTCCACCAGCCACGAGGACTACGTCAAGTTCATGGACCGGGTGCAGCCGGTCGTCGCGAAGTACGGCAAGACGGTGGTCGGCTGGCACCAGCTCACCGGGGCGACTCCGGCGAAGGGGGCTCTCGCCCAGTACTGGGGGCTGGACAGCACCAGTGCCGAGGAGAAGGCGCAGGTCGTGAAGGCCGCGCAGAGCGGGACGGGGCTGATCCTGTCTCCGGCCGACCGGGTGTATCTCGACATGAAGTACACGAAGGACACGCCACTGGGGCTGTCGTGGGCGGGGTATGTCGAGGTGCGGCGGTCCTACGACTGGGATCCGGGGGCGTATCTGCCCGGGGTGCCGGCCGGGGCTGTGCGGGGCGTGGAGGCGCCGATGTGGTCGGAGACCCTCGAGAACTCCGAGCACATCGAGTACATGGCGTTTCCGCGGTTGCCGGGGGTTGCCGAGTTGGGGTGGTCGTCGGCGGCTTCTCACGACTGGGAGCGGTACAAGGTGCGGCTTGCTGCGCAGGCTGAGCGGTGGGACGTCCTGGGCATCGGCTATTACAGGTCGCCGCAGGTGCCGTGGGGGTCTGACGGGCGGTGAATCGTCTGCGGGTGCGTGGGGGCTTGTCGCGCAGTTCCCCGCGCCCCAAAAGAATGCGCAGTTCCCCGCGCCCCAAAGGAATGCGCAGTTCCCCGCGCCCCTGAAGTGAAACGACGGGCACCCCGGAGGACCGTACTCCGGGGTGCCCGTCTGTCTGTGGGTCAGAACTCCGTGATCGGGTTCTTCAGGGTGCCGACCAGTTGGAGGGCGCCGGACGGGTCCGACAGGTCCACCATCTGTTCGTTGTTGCGCAGTTGGAGGCGGTTGAGGCAGGACAGCGCGAACTCGGGGGCGAACATGTCGTACTGCTTGAACTTGTCCGCCAGTCCGGGCATCGACTCCTGGTACTCGCGGGTGACCTCCGCGACCGTGCGCCAGAAGTCGTCCTCCTCCAGGATGCCCTCGGAGGCGAGGTTCGCCGCGAGGAAGCGGAAGAAGCAGTCGAAGACGTCCGTGAAGATCGACAGGAGTTTCTTGTCCTCCGGAACCTCCACGCGGAGCCGCTCCACCGTCGGCGGCAGCACCGCGTCCGGGTCCATGACGGCGATCTCCTCGGCGATGTCCTTGTAGATCGCGCGCTGCACGACGCCGTCCTTCAGCACGAGGATGACGTTCTCGCCGTGCGGCATGAAGACCAGGTCGTAGGCGTAGAAGCTGTGCAGGAGGGGCGTGAAGTACGCGCGGAGGTAGTGGCGCAGCCACTCCTTCGGGGTGAGGCCCGACTGCTCGATCAGCGCGCCCGCGACGGACGCCCCCTCGTGGTCGACGTGGACCAGCGAGGCCATGGTGGCCAGGGACTCGCCGTCCTTGAGGGACGGCACCGGGCTCTCCCGCCACAGCGCGGCGAGCATCTTGCGGTACGGCGAGTAGCGGTCCGTCGCCTGCTCGTACTCCAGGTGCCGGTAGCCGACCGCGGCGCGCTCCCGGATGATCGACAGGCCGGTCGACTTCAGGACCTCGTCGTTGTCGATGAGCTGGGCCAGCCAGTCGTTGATCGCGGGCGTGGCCTCCATGTAGGCGGCCGACAGCCCGCGCATGAAGCCCATGTTGATGACGGACAGGGCCGTCTTCACGTAGTGCTTCTCGGGGCTGGACCGGTTGAAGAACGTCCGGATGGACTGCTGGGCCAGGTACTCGTCGTCGCCCTCGCCCAGGCACACCAGGTACCCCCGGGCGACCTCGGCGGCGAAGGTGACGGTGAGTTTGTTCCACCACTGCCAGGGGTGGACGGGGATGAGGAGGTAGTCGGCCGGGTCCAGGTCCTGGTCGCGCAGGACGCCGTGGAAGCGCTCGACGGTCTCCCCGCCCAGCTCCTCGCGCAGGAACGACTCGTACTCGATGCCGACACCGGCCGTGAAGGCGGCCCGCGAGCGGTGGGCGGCCAGCCACACCAGGCGGACCGGGCTCGCCGTCTCCGGCGCGTACGACAGGTACTCGTGGATGCCGAAGCCGAGCCGGCCGTTGTTGGCCACGAAGCAGGGGTGGCCCTCGGTCATGCCGGTCTCGATGGCCTGGAAGTCACCGCGTGCCAGCTCGGCGGCCGTCGTCTTCGGCTTGGTGAGCTTGTAGCAGGTGCCCGAGAGGGTGGAGGAGATCTCCTCCAGGTAGACGGGCAGGATGTCGTCGCTCAGGCCCAGGGACTTCTGCAACTCGATGAAGAAGTCCAGGGCGGCGAGCGGGAGTTCGGAGCCGTCCCGGTGGCGGGTGATCGAGTCGGCGTCGACCTGCCAGTGGTCGAGGGCGCGGACCGTGGCCGTGAAGGTGTACCGGGTCTGGCCGTCGTCGCTGCGGACGACGTAACCATCCCCGTCCTGCTCGGGGGTGATCAGCCGCTCGTGCGCGAACTCGGCGAGTGCCTTGCGGATCAGGAGGCGGTTGGCCCGCGCCCAGCGGTGGGGGGACAGATGCGCTACGGCGTCGGACAGGGTCATACGGCTACTCCTCGGGCGGCCAGGAACTGATCGCGCGTGCAGAAGCTGAGCAGCGCGCGCTTCTCCGGCTTGTCGATCTCGCGCTCGGGCACGAAGCCGACGGCCTCGTTGAGCGCGTGTACTGCCTTGTTGCTCACGTCGGGCTCCACCACGACCCGCCGGGTGCGCGGATCGGCGAACAGCTCGTCCATCACGGCGGTGATGACGGCCCGGGTGAAGCCGTGGATCGGCCGGTCGGTCGGCGCGACGAGGAAGTGCATGCCGACGTCGCCGGGCTCGGGGTCGTACAGCCCGGTCAGCTCGACGTACCGGGGGTCGTACTTCTCCATCAGGAACGCCGGTCGGCCCTCGTGCAGGCCGAGGTAGGCGTGGTGGTGTTCGTGCGCCGCGATGCGCATGTACTCGCGCTCGACGTCCGGGAGTTTCGCGTCCTGCATCATCCAGTAGGCCGCCTTGGGGTGGGTGACCCAGGAGTGCAGCAGCTCGGCGTCCTTCAGGGGGTCGAGCGGGCGGATGGTGAACGTGCCGATGTCCGTGGTGCTCATACGGAGAACTCCTGGAACGCGATCGTCTTCTCCACCGGGTAGTACTCGGTGCCGAGCAGCTCGCGGATGATGTACGCGTTCCGGTACGGGCCCATGCCCAGGTCGGGGCTGGTGATGCTGTGGGTGTGGACGCCGGCGTTCTGGAGGAAGATGCCCCGGCCGGTGACGTCGACGGCGTAGTTGCGGGCGACGTCGAAGTTTCCCCGGGAGTCGTAGACCAGGCGGTCCCGCACGGGCTTGAGGAACTCCGGCTCGGCGTACCGGTAGCCGGTGGCCAGGACCAGGCCCTCGGAGGTCAGCTCGAAGTCCTTGCCCTGCTCCTCCTGGCGGAAGCCGAGCGTGTACGTGCCGTTCTCGTACGCCGCGCTGGTCAGGGAGGAGTTGGTGAGCAGGCGCGTGGGCACGGGACCGCCGAGGTTCTTCTGGTAGAGCAGGTCGAAGATCTCGTTGATCAGGTCGCCGTCGATGCCCTTGAACAGGCCCTTCTGCTCGGCCGTGAGGCGGTAGCGAGTGGCCTCGGGCAGCTCGCGGAAGTAGTCGGCGTACTCCGGCGACGTCATCTCCAGCGTGAGCTTGGTGTACTCCAGCGGGAAGAAGCGCGGGGAACGGGTGACCCAGTTCAGCCGGTAGCCGTGGACGTCGATCTCGCTGAGCAGGTCGTAGTAGATCTCGGCGGCCGACTGGCCCGAGCCGACGAGTGTGATCGAGTCCTTCTTCTGGAGCTCCGCCTTGTGGCTCAGGTAGCGGGAGTTGTGGATGAAGTCGCCGCCCAGGTTCTCGCAGGCCTCGGGGATGTAGGGCGGGGTGCCCGTGCCGAGGACGAGGTGACGGGCGCGGAAGACGTCTCCGGCCTCCGTGTGCACGACGTAGACGTCGTCTTCGTACCGGACTTCCGTCACCGTCGTGTTGAAGCGGATGCTGCGCAGCCGGCTCGCGGCCCAGCGGCAGTAGTCGTCGTACTCGACCCGCAGCGGGTAGAAGTTCTCGCGGATGTAGAACGAGTACAGTCTGCCCTTCTCCTTCAGGTAGTTCAGGAAGGAGTACGGGGACGTCGGGTCGGCGAGGGTGACCAGGTCCGACATGAACGGCGTCTGGAGATGTGCGCCGTCGAGGAACATGCCCGCGTGCCACTCGAAGTCGGGCTTCGACTCCAGGAAGACGCCGTCGAGTTCGTCGATCGGTTCGGTGAGGCAGGCCAGGCCGAGGTTGAAGGGGCCGAGCCCGATGCCCACGAAGTCGTGGGTCTTGGTCGGGTTTTCAGGACGCGCGGTCAAGGGACTCTCCCAGGTACTGCTCGGCGTGGCCGGCGATCAGATCGAGGACGGCGGCGATGTCGGACGCCTGCGTCTCGGGGTTGAGCAGGGTGAACTTCAGGTAGTGGCGGGCGCCGACCTTGGTGCCCGCGACGATGGCGTCGCCGGAGGCGAACAGGGCCTTGCGGGCGTAGAGGTTGGCGCGGTCGATCTCGGCGGGGTCGGTGACGGCCGCAGGGATGTAACGGAAGACGAGGGTGGACAGGCTCGGCTCCACGACGACGTCGAAGCGCGGGTCGCCGGCGAGCAGTTTCCAGCCCTCCCGGGCCAGCTCGCACACCTCGTCGAAGAGCTGCCCGATGCCGTCGGCGCCCATGGTCCTCAGCGTCATCCACAGCTTGAGGGCGTCGAAGCGGCGGGTGGTCTGGAGGGACTTGTCCACCTGATTGGGGATACGCTCCTCCACCATGCGGCGCGGGTTCAGGTACTCGGCGTGGTAGGTGGCGTGCCGGAGCGTGGCCGCGTCGCGGACCAGCACGGCGGACGAACTCACCGGCTGGAAGAAGGACTTGTGGTAGTCCACGGTGACGGAGTCGGCGCGCTCGATGCCGCTCAGCCGGTCCCGGTGCTTCAGGGAGGCGAGCAGCCCGCAGCCGTAGGCGGCGTCGACGTGCATCCAGGTGCCGAACTGCTCGCACAGCTCGGCGATCTCCGGCAGCGGGTCGATGGAGCCGAAGTCGGTGGTGCCGGCGGTGGCGACGACGGCCATGGGGACGAGGCCGTCCTGCTTGCAGCGCTCCAGCTCGCGGGCCAGCGCGACGGTCTGCATGCGCTTGTCGTGGTCGACGGGTATGGAGACCACGGCGTCCTGGCCGAGCCCGAGCAGCTTCGCGGACTTCTTCACGCTGAAGTGGCTGACCTCGGAGGAGAAGATCCGCAGTTTCGCCAGGGTGTCGGTCTTGGCCTCCTCACGGGCGAGCAGCAGCGCCTGGAGGTTGGACTGGGTGCCGCCGGAGGTGAACACGCCGTCGGCGGCGGGGCCGAGGCCGATGCGCTCGTTCGTCCAGTCGATCAGTTTGCGTTCGATGAGGGTGCCGCCGGCCGACTGGTCCCAGGTGTCCAGGGAGGAGTTCACGGCGGCCAGGACGGCCTCGCCGAGCACGGCCGGGATGACGACCGGGCAGTTGAGGTGGGCCAGGTAGCGGGGGTGGTGGAAGTAGATCGCGTCCCGGAGGTAGACGTCCTCCAGTTCGTCGAGCACCGCGGCGGTGTCGTGCAGCGGCTTGTCGAGGTCGATCGCGTCGATGGCGGGAGCGAGGGCGTCGACGGTGACGCCGCTGAACGGCCGTTCGGTGGTGGCGATTTTGGCGGCCACCCGCTCGACTCCGTCGGTCACGGAGCGGCGGTACTGCTCCGCGGTGGTGTCGTTGAGCAGGTGCGAGCGCATGTGGGGGTCCTCCGGTGGGGACAGTCCGGTGCGGGACAGGGGCGGGCTGAACCGCGGGTTCAACTTAGGTAAGCCTAACCTAAGTTGATCGACGGGCAACCGGGCCCTGCCGTGACTGTGGTCACTCGGGTCGGGTGGGTACGGGGAAAGGCCTGGGAGGGGGCGGAGGGCTTGTGGGCTGCGGTGTTACCCCTCGGCCCGCAACTGCTCCTCGCTCACGCCGCGGCGCCAGTAGCCGACGAACGTGACCCGGCGGCGGTCGATGCTGCGCTCGCGCACGAAGTGCCGGCGCAGCTCCTTCACGCAGCCGGACTCGCCGGCGATCCAGACGTACGGCCGCTCGGCGGGCGGCAGTTGGGCCTCGCGGAGGGCGTCGAGGGCCGTGGAGGAACCCTTGTGGCCCTTCTCCTCCCTCACGAGCCAGGTGATCTCGGCATCCGCCTCGGTCGGCAGGTCCTGGATGTCCCCGGCGTGCGGCACCTCCAGCCAGACCCGGGCACGGGTGCCGGCCGGCAGCGACTCGACGATGGCCGAGGCGGCCGGTACGGCGGTCTCGTCGCCCCAGACGACCACGAGGTCGGTGTCCTCGGGCGGACGGAAGCGGATCGCCCGGTTGTCGGCGACGGCCGGGCCGAGCAGCAGGACCCGGTCTCCGGCGGCGGCCCGGGCGGCCCAGCGGGAGGCGGGACCGGCCTGCACCGAGGCGCCCGGCTCGATGCCGTGCAGCGCGAAGTCGATGTCGATCTCGTCCGGATCGCGGCGCAGTGCCCGCAGGGTGTACGACCGCATCACGGCCCGTACGTCGTCCGGCAGTTCACGCCAGCCCTGCCACCACCCGTCCCCGAGCTCCAGCGGGACGACCGGCTCGGGCTGCCCGGGGTGGGGCAGGAACAGCGACAGCGACTGGTCACGCCCGTCGGAGTGGAAGGCGTGCAGATCGGGTCCACCGAAGGTGACACGGACCAGGGACGGACCGAGCCGCCTCGTCCGCACGACCTGGAGCGAGAAGAAACGGAACGGGGCGGCTACGGCGGTGGTCATGTATGGCTCCTGAGTTGGCGTCAGGCAGTGTCGGGGCGTGCCTCAGGGGCGCGGGGAACTGCGCGACAAGCCACATGCGGCTCGCAGCCGCATATGTCGAGCAGCCCCCACGGCGCTGAGCGCTCAGCCGACCTTCTTGGCGGTCTCGATGGCCTTGGCGAGGTTCTCCACCAGCGGCACACACTTGTCGTAGGACAAGATCGGCTCAGCCGAACGCGAGATGACCTGCCCGGCCTTGACCGCCGGCAGCTTCTTCCACGTCGCCTCGGTGATGTTCGCCGGCTGGATCGCCGAGGACCGGTCGTCCATCATGATGATGTCGGCCGCGTACTTGTCGACGTTCTCCCAGCTCAAGCTCTCGAACCAGCCGCCGCCCTCGGCCTTGGCCTTCTCCGGCGGCTCGACGAAGTTCACGCCGAGGGCCTTGAAGTACTCCAGGTCGACGGAGAGGTTGGTGCCGGAGACGTAGAAGAGCTCCTGGCTCGCGGAACCGGCCATCACCTTGATGTCGGGATGTGCCTTGGCGGCCTTGCGCAGCCGCTCGGAGGCCTCCTCGAACCGCTTCTTGGCGTCGGTGGCCTTCGCGGCCTTCATGTCGCCGCCGAGGGACTCGGCCAGCTCCCACATGCGCTGGAGCGGGGCGGTGAGCTGACGGTCGTAGACCGATATGCCGACGCTCGGGGCGAGCTTGGCGATCTTGTCCTTGGAGGCCTCGGGGACGTACCAGAGGGTGCCCGCGGAGTCGAACATGGTGCTGATCAGCACCTCGGGGGCGAGGGCGGCGTACTTCTCGACGTTGAACTGGTCCCAGGTGTTGCCGAGGATGGTCACCTTGCTGATGTCCATGTCGCCGGCCTGGACGTCGGGCTTGCCGTCCTGCGTCTTGGTCGGGCCGAAGACGCCCTTGACGGAGACGCCGTAGTCGTGGAGGGCGGCGGCGACGCCGGTGAAGGCGACGATGTTCGCGGGGACCTTGTCGAGCTGGACGTTCTTGCCGCGGTCGTCCTTGAAGGACCACGGGCCGGACTTGGCGGACGCCTTCGAGTCCGAGCCGCCGTCCGTCGAGTCCTCGCTGCCACACGCGGTCACGAGGGCACCGAGTCCGAGAGCGCCACCGGCGGCGAGGATGCCGCGGCGGGAGAAACGGGCGGTTCTGGCGTTCGACATCGCTGGGTCTGCTTTCGTACGTTCGGAGCCACTGCGGGCACGGCTGTCAGCCAGTTGGCTGGATTTAAGATTAGGTTAGCCTAACCTCATGCCGTGTCCAGGGGGGCCCTGGTATCTGTGCCCGGGGAGAGGGCGGGAATGCGGACGGGCGCAGTGATCCGGATCACCGCGCCCGTGAGCAAGCCCCAGCCGGTAGTTCAGCTCACCAGCCCCAACTCCCGTGCGATCAGCATCCGCTGGACCTCGCTCGTGCCCTCGCCGATTTCGAGGATCTTGGAGTCGCGCCACATACGGGCGACCGGGTACTCGTTCATGAAGCCGTAGCCGCCGTGGATCTGGGTGGCCTCGCGGGCGTTGTCCACCGCGATGGTGGAGGAGTAGAGCTTGGCCAGCGCCGCTTCCTTCTTGAAGGGGTCGCCGGACACCAGGCGGGCCGCCGCGTCGCGCCAGGCGAGGCGGGCCGTGTGGGCCTTCATCTCCATGTCGGCGATCTTGAACTGGATGGCCTGGTTGGCGGCGATCGGCTTGCCGAAGGCGTGGCGTTCCTTGGCGTACTTGACGGATTCGTCGACACAGCCCTGTGCCAGGCCGGTGGCCAGTGCCGCGATGGCGATGCGGCCCTCGTCGAGGATGCGGAGGAACTGGGCGTAGCCGCGGCCCTCCTCGCCCAGCAGGTTCGCCGCCGGGACCCGGACGTCCGAGAAGGACAGTTCACGGGTGTCCGAGGCGTTCCAGCCGACCTTCGAGTACGGGGCCGCGATCGTGAAGCCCGGCGTGCCGGAGGGGACGATGATCGAGGAGATGAGCGGCTTGCCGTCCGGCGTGCGGCCGGTGACCGCCGTGACCGTCACCAGGCCCGTGATGTCCGTGCCCGAGTTGGTGATGAAGCACTTCGTGCCGTTGATCACCCACTCGTTCGTCGACTCGTCCAGGCGGGCCGTCGTGCGGGTCGCGCCCGCGTCGCTGCCGCCGTCCGGCTCCGTCAGGCCGAACGCGCCCAGGAGTTCGCCGGAGCAGAGGCGGGGGAGCCATTCCCGCTTCTGGGCCTCCGTGCCGTAGCGGTGGACGGGCATCGCGCCGAGCGAGACGCCGGCTTCCAGGGTGATGGCCACCGAGGAGTCCACCCGCGCCAGTTCCTCCAGGGCCACGCCCAGCGCCAGGTAGTCGCCGCCCATGCCGCCGTACTCCTCGGGGAACGGCAGCCCGAACAGGCCCATGCGGCCCATCTCCCGGACGATCTCGTACGGGAACTCGTGCCGCTCGTAGAGGTCGCCGATCTTCGGCGCCACGACCTCGTGCGCGAACTCCTCGACTGTGCGGCGGAGTTCCTCCAACTCGGGGGAGAGGCGGTAGTCCATGGTGATCACTGCTCCTCGGTGTCCTCGTGGGACAGGGCTCGGACGGTGCGGGACGGGCTGGGTCGGCCCAGGTGGGTGGCCATCCACGCGCTGGTGGCGACGAGGCGGCCGAGGTCGATTCCGGTTTCGATGCCGAGGCCCCGCAGCATCCACACGAGGTCTTCGGTGGCCAGGTTGCCGGTCGCCGACTTGGCGTACGGGCAGCCGCCCAGGCCGCCCGCGGAGGCGTCGACCGTCGTGACCCCCTGCTGGAGGGCCGCGAGCGTGTTGGCGAGGGCCTGGCCGTACGTGTCGTGGAAGTGGACGCCGAGGGCGGACGGCGGGACTCCTGCTTCGTCGAGGGCCGCGAGGAGCGCGACCACGTGGCCCGGGGTCGCCACGCCGATCGTGTCGCCCAGGCTCAGTTCGTCACAGCCCATGTCCAGCAGGGCCCGGCACACCTTCACCACCTGGGGGATCGGGACCGCGCCCTCCCAGGGGTCGCCGAAGCACATGGAGAGGTAGCCGCGGACGTGGACGTCCTCGGCCTTCGCCCGGCTCACCACCGGGTCGAACATCGCCAGTGCCTCGTCCACCGTGCGGTTGAGGTTGGCCTTGGCGAAGGACTCCGTGGCGCTGGCGAAGACCGCCACCCGCCGGGCGCCCAGGGCCAGGGCGCGGTCCAGGCCCCTTTCGTTCGGGACGAGGACCGGGAGCGCCGCCGGGAGGTCACTGACGAGAGGGAACAGCTGCTCCGCGTCCGCCAGTTGGGGGACCCACTTGGGGTGGACGAAGCTCGTCGCCTCGATCGTCGTCAGACCCGCATCGGCCAGACGGCGGATGAACTCCGCCTTGATCTGCGTCGGGACCGTCGCCTTCTCGTTCTGCAGGCCGTCGCGCGCGCCCACCTCGTGGATGCGGACGCGGGTGGGGAGGTCCGCGGTCGGGACCACCATCGGGAGACCGTCGACTGTCATTCCTCCGCCTCCTCGTGGGGTGCGATGACCGCCAGCACCTGGTCCATGGCGACCGTCGAGCCCGGGGTCACATCGAGTTCGGTGACCTTGCCGGCGTGCGGGGCGGAGATGACGTGCTCCATCTTCATCGCCTCCACCACCAGCAGGCTCTGGCCCGCCGTCACCTCGTCGCCGACGGCGACCTTCACCACCGTCACCGTGCCCGGCATGGGCGCGGTCAGCGAGTCGGCGCCCGCGTGGGCCGCGCGGCTCAGGGACGCGGCCACCGGGTCGTGGTCGCGCACGTGCCAGGCGTCGCCGTCGCGGCCCAGCCAGTCGGCGGCGCGGTGGAAGGTGTGGCGGACGCCGTCCAGCGTGACGGAGACCCGGTCGTCGGTGACCGTGGCGGTGCCGCGCGGGGTGTACTCCAGGGGGTCCTGCACCCGCAGGTGGAAGGCGGGCGGCTTCCGGGCGCCGCCGATCCGCCAGCCGCTGGGGACCGAGAAGGGGTCCGTCCAGCCGCCGGGCCCGGGCGTCAGCGCGTCCAGGCGTACGGCCGCCGCCGCCTCGTACACCTCCTCCGGTACCTCCGTCGGGATTAGTACCTCGACCTCCCGCTCGACCAGTCCGGTGTCCAGGTCACCGGCGACCACCGCCGGGTGGGCGAGCAGCCGGCGCAGGAAGCCGGCGTTGGTCTGCACCCCGAGCGTGACCGTCTCCGCCAGGGCCGAACGGAGCTTGCGCAGGGCCGTCGCGCGGTCGGGACCGTACGCGATGACCTTCGAGAGCATCGGGTCGTAGAGGCTGCCGACCTCCGTGCCCTCCGTGAGGCCCGAGTCGGTGCGGATGCCGTCACCCTGCGGTTCGCGGAGCCTGAGGACCGTGCCGCCGGAGGGGAGGAAGCCGCGCGCCGGGTCCTCGGCGCAGATGCGGGCCTCCACCGCGTGGCCGGTCAGCCGTACGTCCTCCTGGGCGAAGGCCAGGGGCTCGCCGGCCGCCACCCGCAGTTGCCACTCGACCAGGTCCAGGCCGGTGATCAGCTCCGTGACCGGGTGCTCCACCTGGAGGCGGGTGTTCATCTCCATGAAGTAGTACGACGACGGGTCGACGCCGGGGACGATGAACTCCACCGTGCTCGCGCCCCGGTAGCCGCAGGACCGGGCCGCCTGGACCGCCGCCTCGCCCATCGCGGAGCGCGTCCGCTCGTCGAGGAGCACGCTCGGCGCCTCCTCGATGATCTTCTGGTGGCGGCGCTGGAGGGAGCACTCGCGCTCCCCGAGGTGGACGACGTTCCCATGGCCGTCGGCCAGGACCTGGATCTCGATGTGGCGGGGGCGGTCGATCCAGCGCTCGACCAGGAGCGTGTCGTCGCCGAAGGAGGCGCGGGCCTCGCGGCGGGCCGCGGCGATCTCCTCCTCCAGCCGGGTCAGGTCCCGCACCAGGCGCATGCCCTTGCCGCCGCCGCCCGCGCTCGGCTTCAGCAGCACGGGCGCGCCCAGCTCGCGGGCCGCGTCGGCCAGTTCGGGGTCGCGTCCGCCGGGGACCACGGGCACGCCGGCCGCCCGGACCGTCTCCTTGGCACGGATCTTGTCGCCCATGAGGGAGATCGCGTCCGCCGGAGGGCCGATGAAGACCAGGCCGGCCTCGGCGCAGGCGCGCGCGAAGGCGGCGTTCTCGGCGAGGAAGCCGTAGCCCGGGTGGACGGCCTGGGCGCCGGTGCGCGCGGCTGCCTCCAGCAGGCGCTCCACCGACAGATAGCTCTCGGACGCCGGGGCCGGTCCGATCCGGACCGCCGTGTCCGCCTCGCGGACATGCCGGGCGTCGGCGTCCGCGTCGGAGAAGACGGCCACCGAGCGCACGCCCATCGACCGCAGCGTACGGATGACCCGTACGGCGATCTCGCCCCGGTTGGCCACAAGCACTGTCTCGAACATCGTCGTCCGTCCCCTCACATCCGGAAGACGCCGAACTGGGGGTCACCCAGGGGCGCGTTGGCGCACGCGGTCAGGGCCAGGCCCAGGACCTGCCGGGTGTCCAGCGGGTCGATCACACCGTCGTCCCAGAGGCGGGCCGTCGCGTAGTAGGCATTCCCCTGGCGCTCGTACTGGGCGCGGACCGGGGCCTTGAAGGCCTCCTCGTCCTCGGCCGGCCAGGACTCGCCGCGCGCCTGAAGCTGGTCCCGCTTGACGGTCGCGAGGACCGAGGCGGCCTGCTCGCCGCCCATGACCGAGATCTTGGCGTTCGGCCACATCCACAGGAAGCGGGGGGAGTACGCCCTGCCGCACATCGAGTAGTTGCCGGCACCGTACGAGCCGCCCACCACGACCGTCAGCTTCGGCACGCGCGTGCAGGCCACCGCCGTGACCATCTTGGCGCCGTGCTTGGCGATGCCGCCCGCCTCGTAGTCCTTGCCGACCATGAACCCGGAGATGTTCTGGAGGAACACCAGCGGGATGCCGCGCTGGTCGCACAGCTCGATGAAGTGGGCGCCCTTCTGGGCGGACTCGGAGAACAGGATGCCGTTGTTGGCGACGATGCCCACCGGGTGGCCGTGGATGCGGGCGAAGCCCGTGACCAGGGTCTGGCCGAACTCGGACTTGAACTCGGCGAAACGGGAGCCGTCGACGACCCGGGCGATGATCTCGCGCACGTCGTACGGGGTGCGGGAGTCGACCGGGACCGCGCCGTAGAGGCCGTGCGGGTCGACCTTGGGTTCTGTCGCCTCCGTGACCTCCCAGGGGAGCGGTCCTCGCGCGGGGAGGGTGGAGACGATCGTGCGCACGATGCGCAGCGCGTGCGCGTCGTTCTCCGCGAGGTGGTCCGTGACGCCCGAGACGCGGGAGTGGACCTCGCCGCCGCCGAGCTCCTCCGCCGTGACGACCTCACCGGTGGCCGCCTTCACCAGGGGCGGGCCGCCCAGGAAGATCGTGCCCTGGTCGCGGACGATCACCGCCTCGTCGCTCATCGCCGGGACGTACGCCCCGCCGGCCGTGCAGGAGCCGAGGACGGCGGCGATCTGGGGGATGCCGGCGCCGGACATGCGGGCCTGGTTGTAGAAGATCCGGCCGAAGTGGTCGCGGTCGGGGAAGACCTCGTCCTGCATGGGGAGGAAGGCGCCTCCGGAGTCCACGAGGTAGACGCAGGGGAGGCGGTTGTCGAGGGCGACCTCCTGGGCGCGGAGGTGCTTCTTGACCGTCATCGGGTAATACGTGCCGCCCTTGACCGTGGCGTCGTTGGCGATGATCACCGTTTCGCGGCCGCTGACCCGGCCGATGCCGGCGATGACACCGGCGGCCGGGGCCTGGCCCTCGTACATCCCGTCGGCCGCGAGCGGGGCCAGCTCCAGGAAGGGCGAGCCCGGGTCGAGGAGGGTGTCGACGCGGTCGCGGGGGAGCAGCTTGCCGCGCGCGGTGTGGCGGGCGCGGGCCTTCTCGCCGCCGCCCTGCGCGGCTGCGGCCAGCTTGGCGCGCAGCTCCTCCACGAGGGCGTGGTGCGCCTCCTCGTTGGCCCGAAAGGCCTCCGACGCGGGGTCTGCCGCGCTCGTGAGCTCCGGTGCCTCGTGCATCCTGCGGTCCCCTCACCTTGTTAATGAGCGTTAACGCATTTCCTTCAGGTTAACGACCGCTAACCTCCCTGTCTAGAATCGATTTCATGGCCACGAGAACCGATGCCCCCACCCGACGCGAGCAGATCCTCAAGGAGGCTGCCCGGCTGTTCGCCGAGCGGGGCTTCCACGGGGTCGGGGTCGACGAGATAGGTGCCGCTGTCGGGATCAGCGGGCCCGGGCTGTACCGGCACTTCGCGGGCAAGGACGCGATGCTCGCGGAGCTGCTGGTGGGGATCAGCGGGCAGCTGCTGACCGGGGCGAAGCGGCGGGTGGCGGAGGCGGACGGGGGTGCGGGGGCGGAGGCGGTCCTCGACTCGCTGATCGAGGGACATATCGACTTCGCGCTCGACGACCGGCCTCTGATCACCCTGCACGATCGGGAGCTGGATCGCCTCCGGGACAGTGACCGGAAGATGGTGCGGCAGCTTCAGCGGCAGTATGTGGAGCTGTGGGTGGGTGTGGTGCGCGAGGTGTATCCCGCGTTGGGGGAGCCCGCGGCGCGGTCGGCCGTGCACTCGGTGTTCGGGCTGCTGAACTCCACGCCGCATCTGGGGAGGGCGGGGTCTCTGCCCGGGCGGGGGGCTACGGCGGAGCTGTTGCATCGGATGGCTCGGGGGGCGTTCGCGGCGGCGGGGGCGGCGTAGCGAAATTTCGCCCGTCCGCGGTGCCCTGGCTGACGGCCGCGGCCTCGGCGGCGTAGCCGAAGCCGTATGCGGCCGTCGCCCGTGATCATCCCCGCAGGGTCGTTCTCACCCGGAGCGCGTAGAAGCGAGTCGTCTGCGTCTTGTTCTCATTGTCGTCGCTGGCCAGGACGACCTTCAGGCTGTTCTTCGCGTGGCCCGTGATCGTCATGGCCTCGATGTTGTCGAGGAGGGGGTTCGGCTGGGGCTGTTCGGCCGTCGCGCCGAGGGAGGGGCAGGTCGCGAGGTCGGTGAGGAGGGTCTTGTCGACCAGGCGGGTGCCGGGGGCGGCCGGTAGCGTCTCGACGGCGCTCGTGTCCGTCGCCTTGCGAGGGTCGGCCAGGTAGAGGCGGACCGTGTTGCCGACGCCGGGGGTGAAGCCGCGTTCCAGGACCAGGAGGCGGCCGTCGGGGGTCGCCTGGACCTCGGGGACGCCCAGGCCGGGGTCCGTGCGGTAGGCGTACTGGGCGCCGAGGGTGAAGTGGCCGTGCGGCGACCGGCGCCAGGTCTGGAAGCGGACGATCGTCGAGTCGTCGCCGGAGAGCGCGTACTCCATGGAGGCCAGCAGGGTGCGGCCGCCGGGGAGCAGGGTCAGGCCCTCGAAGGTGCCGTTGGGCCGGGCGCGGCCCGCGGGGCTCACGCGCAGCGAGTCCGGGACCGGGAGGCGGCCGAGGAGCCTGCCGGTGCGGGAGTAGCGGCGGATGGAGGGCTCCGTCTCGGAGGAGACGAGATATGTGCCGATGGGGGCGCCCCCGCTCGAGCGAGGCCGAGAGTGGGGGAGGTCGACCACCAGGCCCTCGGAGTCGAGCGCGGTGCCGTTCTCGTCGGTGAGCGGGACCACGGACCGGGGCTTCAGCGTCCTCGCGTCCAGGCGGAAGAGCGACGAGCGGTCGGAGAGGGCGGCCAGGGAGCCGTCACCGTCCACGGCCAGCGCGGAGAAGTTGCCGACGTAGGTGTTCTCGAACGTCGTCTTGTCGAGCGCGTCGGAGTAGCCGCCGATGGAGACGGCCGGCGAGCAGGCGTGCTGCGTGTGCGCCTGGGCGGGGCCGACGGCGGTCAGGCACGTGGCCGCCGCCAGGCCCGCGGTGAGCAGGGCGAGATGGGTTCTGAGGGGCATGGGCGTCACCGTAGGGCGGGCCGGTGACGCCGGGTAGGACGCGTGGTGAAGGGTCGGCTCGCGGCCGGGTCTCCGCGGACGGATGGTCAGCTCGCGGCCAGGTCCTTGTGGATGACCTTGGCCACGGCCTGGATGGTCGCGATGCCGTAGTTCATGGTGCTGTTGCCGTGGGTGAGCACGGTGATCATGTAGTCGTGGCCGCCGCCCTTGAACGCGCCCACGCTGTGCACCCGCCAGCCGTTCGTGGCGCGTTGCAGCCAGCCGTTCTTCACGGCCACGGTGACGCCGGACGGCACTCCGTACGGCGTGCCCCAGCGCTGGGACGAGACGACCTGGCCCATCAGCTTGAGGATGTAGGCGCGGGAGTTGTCGCTCAGGACCGTGTTCTTGGCGGTGATGAGCTTCAGCAGCTTCTGCTCGTCGGTGACGGTGATCTGCGTCAGGCCCCAGTAGCCGTTCGCGCCGGGCTTGGTCTGGGTCATGCCGGCGGCGGTGAGGAAGCCCTTGATCTTCGTCATGCCGAGCTGCTTCCACAGGGTGGAGGTCGCGGCGTTGTCCGACTTGGTGATCATGGCCTTGGCGAGGGTGGTCTCGCGGTCGGTGAGATACCGGTTCGTCTTCTTCGCGTCCCACAGCAGCGTGGCGAGGACGGTGACCTTGACGACGCTGGCCGAGTCGTAGGCGGTGCCCGCGCGCAGAGTGCAGTTCGTGTTGGTGCTGCGGTCGTAGAGGCCGACGGCGACCGTGCCCTTGCGGGTGGCCAGCGCGGCGGTGATGTCCTTCTTCAGCTTGGCGGCGAGGCCGGCCTTGGCGGACGTACAGGTCACGGCCGGAGTGGCGGCGGAAGCGGGCGTGGCGGCGGCGACGAGCGGCACGAGCACGCCCGTACCCACGGCCGCCGCCAGCACTCTCGCGCGGCGGGATATCCCAGAGGTCATGCACCCATGACTCATCGGGGCGGGGGAAAGGTTGTGCGACTTGGTGAAGACTTGTGCGAGTCGTTACCGGGCGCCGTGTGTTTTCACAGAGTGGGCCCAATTCCGGCACATGCGGCACGGCGGCCACAAGCCAGGGTTGTTCGCCACGCCTCGACCCGGCCGTTCCGCTGACCCCTGCCGAAACTCTTGACGCCGCCTTTCCCGCCGGGATACTTGCGGTCGACAGCGCGCCAACTGCCGCGTCAGCGACGGGACTTCATTGCCTCCGATCTGATGTCGACAGCGGCTTCGCATGTCCGAGATCCCGAACGTCGTGCGAAGTTTCGCAAGCTTCGTCACGGCCACCCCCCACAGGAGGATCCGCAATGAGCCCACGCAAGGCAGTCATAGCCGCCCTCACGGCCGCACTGCTGACCGGCCCGGCCGTCGCCCAGGCCGCCACCCCCCGGACCACGTCCCAGGCCGCACCCACCCCGGCCCGCGAACGCGCCGCCGCCGCCACCATCACCTGGTCCCTCGCACGGGCGAGCAACCCCACCGAGGACCAGCGCACCGCCTACGAGGCCATCACCCGGGCCATGAACGCGGCGGTGGCCCGCTACAACAACCTCAGTGACCTGGGCAAGACCATCACCGTCCGCTACGAGCCGGGCGTCCCCACCGCCGACGGCAACATCAACGGGACCATCCGCTTCGGCAGCAACCGCAGCTACATGACCGAGCGGACGGCCCTGCACGAGATCGCCCACACCATCGGCGTGGGCACCAGCTCGGGCTGGTCCCGCCTCGGCGGCAGCGGCACCTGGACCGGCGGGCAGGCGACCGCGCTGGTCAAGCAGTACGACGGCTCGGGCGCGAAGATCTCCACCGGCGGCGGCCATTTCTGGCCCTACGGCCTGAACTTCGAGAACGAGATGTCGAACACGGCGGCCGACCGCCACGTCCACCTCGTCGCCGCGATGGTCCGCGACGGCCTCTAGGTCGTGTTCGAGCCGTGTTCGGAGGAGTGACCGGGGTGTGGGGTGGGCCGGCCGGAAAGTCGCGGTCGGCCCACCGCATCGTGTCTGTTGGGGCGGGCGCCGGGTACACGGTTCATCACGCGTGTGGGGCCGAGGGAGAGGAGGTCGGGGCGGTGGCGGTGAAGGCGATGGGATGGGCGCACTCGTTCCCCATGTCCGAGGGAGTACGCGCCGGGCGGGAGTGGACACGCAGGCGTCTGGAATCCCTGCCCTGGGCCGCTGCGGAGCCGGACACGGTGGACGCCATCGTGCTGGCCGTGTCCGAGCTGATCACCAATGCGCACATCCACGCGCACAGCGACGCGCACCTGGTCCTCACCTGGGACGGCGACTGCCTTCATGTGAGCGTCCACGACGAGGACCCGACGCTGCCCCGCCAGCGCGAAGCGGAGCCGGGGGATGTCTCCGGCCGCGGAGTGGCGATCGTGCAGAAGCTCGCCGATGAGTGGGGGATGCGGTGCCGGCGGAACGGCAAGACGGTGACGGCGTGCTTCCGCCCCGCCGATACCGATACCGGCGACGACCGGCATGACGGCAGCAGCAACTGAGTTCCGCTCACCGGTGCGCCGCGCGGGTCCTGAGGACTGGGCGTCGGTCGGTCGGCACTGGTCGAGGAACAGCTCGTACTCGTCCTTGACCGAAGCCGCTCAGTCCAGATGCGTCGCCGCGAACATCCGCAGCACGGCCGGGAGCAGGACCACCGAGGGCCCCGGCGAAGCGAGTTGCTTCGCGAGGTCCTGCTCCAGGCTCTCCGGGGTCGTACGGACCCCGGGAACGCCGAAGGACTCCGCCAGCGCCACGTAGTCCGGCCGGGACAGCTCCGTCGCGGTCGCCTCGCCGAACGTGTCGGTCATGTACTCGCGCAGGATGCCGTAGCCGCCGTCGTCGACGATCAGCCAGGTGACGTTCAGTCCGTACTGGCGTGCCGTCGCCAGCTCGGCGATCGAGTACAGGGCGCCGCCGTCGCCGGAGACGGCGAGGACCGGCCGGGTGGGGTCGGCCACCGCCGCGCCGAGTGCCGCCGGGAAGGCGTAGCCGAGGCCGCCCGCGCCCTGGGCGGAGTGCATGTGGTTGGGACCCTTGGCGTCGAATGCCGACCAGGCCCAGTACCCGAGGATCGTCATGTCCCAGAAGGACGGGGAGTCGGCGGGGAGGGCCTTGCGCACCGACGCCAACACCTCCTGCTCCACGGTGAGTTCCTGGGCGGCGATGCGTTCGGCGACCTTCGCGAGCAGTGCGCGGACGCGCTCCGGCGCCGTCGGGTCCTGCCGCTCGGAGACCGTCTCCAGCAGCGCCTGCAACGCGAGGCGGGCGTCCGCGTGGATGCCCAGTGCGGGGTGGTTGGACTCCAGCTTGCCGAGGTCGGCCTCGATCTGGACGACCCGGCCGCGCGGCTTGAACGTGTGGTAGTTCGAGGAGAGTTCGCCGAGTCCGGAGCCGACGACGAGGAGTACGTCCGCGTCCTCCAGGAAGTCCGTGGTGTGGCGGTCCTCGATCCAGGACTGGAGCGACAGCGGGTGCGTCCAGGGGAAGGCGCCCTTGCCGCCGGGCGTCGTGACGACCGGCGCCTGAAGCGTCTCGGCCAGCTGACGCAGCTTCTTCGACGCGTCAGCACGGACGACTCCGCCGCCCGCGATGATCGCCGGACGGGCCGCCTTCGACAGCAGGTCGGCGGCCACGGCGGTCAGTTCGGGACGCGGCGGCAGTTCCTCGGGGAAGGCGTCCCCGCCGGTCACCACCGGGATCGCCGTCTCGGCGAGCAGCACGTCCTGCGGGATCTCCACCCACACCGGCCCGTGCGGGGCGCTCAGCGCCGACGTCCAGGCCGCCTCGATGGCGGACGGGATCTGTGACGGGGTGCGGGCGGTGTGGACCGACTTCACCACGCCCCGGAACGAGGCCGCCTGGTCGGGCAGTTCGTGCAGATAGCCGTGGCGGCCTCCGCCGAGCCCCGCCGTCGGGACCTGGCTGCTGATCGCCAGGACGGGGGCGCTGGCCGCGGCAGCCTCCTGGAGTGCCGCCAGCGAGGTCAGCGCTCCCGGCCCCGTCGACAGCAGCAGCGGCGCCGCCTCACCCGTGATCCGGCCGTACGCGTCCGCCGCGAACCCGGCGTTGTTCTCCACCCGCAGGCCGACATACCTGAGGTCCGAGCGGCGCAGCGCGTCGAACATGCCGAGGGCGTGCTGGCCGGGCAGGCCGAAGACGGTCGTGGCGCCCAGCCCGGCCAGCGTCTCCACGACCAGGTCTCCGCCGTTGCGGCCGGGGGGAGGGTTGAGGGCTGCCTCCGTCTGGGCGGGCGTCGGGCGGAGCACCAGGTCGTGGTCGTGAGTCACTGCGCTTCCGAGTCCTTCCGGGCCGCGGCGATCTGGCGCGACATGATCGTGGTCAGTTCGTACGCCGTGTGGGACGCGGCCACCGATGTGATCTCCGCGTGATCGTACGCGGGGGCCACCTCGACGACGTCCGCCGAGACCAGGTTGCAGGACGCCAGCCCGCGCAGGATCTCCAGCAGCTCGCGCGAGGTCATGCCGCCGGCCTCGGGCGTGCCCGTGCCGGGCGCGTGGGCCGGGTCGAGGCAGTCGATGTCGATGGATATGTACAGCGGCCGGTCGCCGATGCGCTGGCGGAGCTGGTCGGCGACCTCGTCGGCGCCGCGCCGGTAGACGTCGGCCGAGGTGACGATGCCGAAGCCCATCTTCTCGTCGTCGGTCAGGTCCTGCTTGCCGTAGAGCGGGCCGCGCGTGCCCACGTGGGACAGGGCGGAGGTGTCGAGGATGCCCTCCTCGACCGCGCGGCGGAACGGGGTGCCGTGCGTGTACTCGGCGCCGAAGTAGGTGTCCCAGGTGTCGAGGTGGGCGTCGAAGTGCAGCAGGGCCACCGGGCCGTGCTTCTTCGCCACCGACCGCAGCAGCGGCAGCGCGATGGTGTGGTCGCCGCCGAGGGTCATCAGGCGGGCGCCCGTGCCGAGCAGGTCGTCCGCGGCGGCCTCGACGGTCTCGACGGCCTCGTGGATGTTGAACGGGTTCACGGCGATGTCCCCGCCGTCCGCGACCTGGGCGAGGGCGAACGGGGAGGCGTCCTGCGCCGGGTTGTACGGGCGCAGCAGCCGGGACGCCTCGCGGATCGCGTTGCCGCCGAAGCGGGCGCCCGGCCGGTACGAGACACCCGAGTCGAACGGCACGCCCACCACGGCGACATCGGCCCGTCCGCCGACCTCGTCGAGCCGGGGCAGCCGGGCGAAGGTCGCGGGACCGGCGTACCGCGGGACGCGGGAGGAGTCGACGGGCCCGCGGGGAGTCTCGTTGCTGCTCATGAGGAAATGCCTTCTCTCCTACGCTTCATCGCGTATGCGCTGCTATTTACAGCTATGTACTGCTTGCTCTACGACTCTACTGGGGAGCCGCGACCCGTTCGGACGCGAGTTCGGGGGACCGTCCGGCGAGCCGCTCGCGCCAGGCGGCGAGGACGGCGGCGTCGGTGGGGGGAGTGGCCAGGGAGACGGCCAGATAGGCGGCGAGCGAGGCGAGCAGGCCGTAGTAGACGGGCTCGTTGGCGAGGATGCCGTGGGTCGCCATCAGCGCGATGACCGCGAGTCCGCCGACCACGACCGAGGCGAGGGCGCCGTACACCGTGCCCCGCCTCCACACCAGTCCGCCGAGGATCGGCACGAGCAGACCGCCTACGAGGAGGTTGTAAGCGACGGTCAGCGCCTGCACGACGTCGTCGATCGCGATGGCGGTGCCGATGACGGCGATCCCCATGAGGAGGATGAAGGCCCGGTTGCCCCGCACCTCGTCATGGTCGTCCGACGGCGCCTCGACGATCCCCCGCAGCCGGGACCAGATGTCGTTGTTGGCGACGGTGGCGCAGGCGATCAGCGCGCCGGAGGAGGTCGACATCACGGCGGCCAGGGCGGCGGCCAGCACCAGGCCCCGGACTCCGACGGGCAGTTCCTCCTTCACGATGGTCGCGAAGGCGTCGTCCGCGCTGCCGAGCTCGGGGTACAGCACCTTGGCCGCCGTACCGATGACGGCACCGGCGAGGGCGTACGCGAGGCAGTAGGTGCCGGCGACGGTCCCGCCCCACTTGGCGGTCCGGTCGCTGCGGGCGGTGAACACGCGCTGCCAGATGTCCTGCCCGATGAGCATGCCGAAGGTGTAGATCAGCACGTAGGTGAAGATCGTCTCGCCGCCGATGCCGAGCGGGTCGAAGTAGCCGGTGGGCAGTTCGGCCTTCATCGCGGCGAAGCCGCCCGCCTTCACGACGGCGATCGGCAGCAGCAGGAGCAGCACGCCGATGGTCTTCACGACGAACTGCACCATGTCCGTCAGGGTGATCGACCACATGCCGCCGAGCGTGGAGTACGCGACGACGATCGAGCCGCCGAGGACGATCGCGAGCGTGCGGTCGATGTCGAACAGGACGTCGAAGATCGTGGCGTAGGCGATGGTCGAGGTCACCGCGAGCATGAGGGTGTACGCCCACATGACGACACCGGAGATGACGCCGGCCCGGCCGCCTCCGTAGCGCAGGTCGAGCATCTCGGAGACGGTGTAGACCTTCAGCCGGGCGATGCGCGCGGAGAAGAAGACGGAGAGGGCGAGCAGGCCGAGCCCGATGGTGAAGACCATCCAGGCGCCGGACAGGCCGTACTGGTAGCCGAGGCCCACACCGCCGATGGTGGACGCGCCGCCGAGGACGATCGCCGCCATGGTGCCGGAGTACATGGCCGGGCCGAGCCGGCGGCCGGCCACCAGGAACTCGCTCTTGGACCGGGCGCGGCGCATGCCCCACCAGCCCATGGCGAGCATGCCGGCCAGGTAGACGACGATCACGAGGTAGTCGACGGCCATGGGGCCTCCTTCGCGCACGCAGGGAGCGCGGAGCTCGGTCGTGGGGGACGAGGTTGACGAGGACTGACCCTAGGTGGCCGGAAAGCGACTGCGAAGTGTACGTTTCATCCATTCGAGCGGCGCTGGCTGGAGGGAACGCACACATGCCGGATTCGACGGTTCCCCCCACGCCCCCCGTCCCTCTGTCCGCACTCCTGGCCCGCGAGGACCTGGCGCTGCGCCGGATCGCCGGTCCGGACGACCCCGGCACGGTCGTCCACTGGGTGCACACCTCGGAGATGGCGGACCCGTATCCGTATCTGCTGGGCGGGGAACTGCTGCTCACGGCGGGCGTGCACATCCCCGAGGCGGCGGGATCGGGCACGTACTTCGACGACTACGTGTCCCGGATCGTGGCGGCGGGCGGCGCGGCCCTCGGCTTCGGGGTGGCGCCGGTGCACGACACGGTGCCGAGGGCGCTGGTCGCGGCGTGCGAGAGGTACGGCCTGCCGCTGCTGGAGGTGCCGCAGCAGACCACCTTCTCGGGCGTCGCCCGCGCGGTCTGGCAGCTCATGGCCCGGGCCCGCCTGTCCGAACTCCGCCGCGTGACGGAGGCCCAGCAGAGCCTCGCCTCGGCCGCCTCCCGCCCCGACCCGGTCCCGTCGGTCCTGCGGCAGCTCGCCCAGCGGCTGGGCGGGTGGGCCGTGCTGTACGGGCCGGAGGGGGTGGAGATCGCGGGGGCGGGCCGGGAGCCCGCGGGCGAGGCACGCGCGGCGCTGGCGCGGCTGGCGGAGGTCGTACGGCCGGACCGCCCGGCGCCTCCGGCAGGTGCGGCATCGCAGACCAGTTCCGCATCGCGCGCGCCCTCGACCGGGATCCGGCCGGGTGAGTCGGAGGCGGCACCCGCCCGCTCGGTCTTCCCGACCGGGCCCCGGCCGGATGAGCCCGCGGCGGCACGCTCCCGCTCGGCCCACCGGCCCGGCCCGGCCACGCCTGCCGGTGCGGCGGCACGCTCCCGCTCGGCCCACCGGCCCGGCCCGGCCACGCCTGCCGGCCCTCAGCCCCCCACCGATCCCGGCCGTCCCGCACCCACCTCCGCCACCGACTCCACCGCCGGTCTCCACCTCGCCGCCTACGCCCTCGGTGCCGGGCACGGCTTCGTGCTGGGGGTGGCCGCCCCGGGGCGCGCGCCGGGGGATCACACCATCGTGTCCGTCGCCGCCGTGCTGCTGGCCCTCCTCACCGGGGAGCAGCACAGCGGCACCGGTGCCGCCCGTTCCTCTGCGCTGGTGCGGCTGCTGCTGGGGGCCGCGCCCGAGGACGTCGCGCCCCTGCTCGGGGACGGGCGGCGGTGGGTCGTCGTGCACGCCCGTCCGGACGGGGAGGGCGCACCCGACGCCGTCGCGGCCTCCGCGCTGGGTGCCGCGCTCGGGTCCGCCCTGGTCGACCCGGCGGGCGACGTCGTACGGGTCCTGGTCCCGGCCGACCGGGCACCGGACCCGCTGCCCGGCTGGACCCTGGGCGTCAGCGCCGCCGTCGCCCCCGAGGACTGGCCCGCCGCCGACACCCAGGCGGCCCGCGCCCTGGCCCGGGCCCGCGCCACCCGCGCCCCGCTGCTCCGGCACGGCCCGCGCCCCGCCCTCGCCGACCTGGTCCCGCCCGGCGAGGCGGCGGCGCACGCCCGCACCCTGCTCGCGCCCGTCACGGCCCACCCCGCGCTCCCCGAGACCCTGCGCACCTGGCTGTCCCTGCACGGCAGTTGGGACCGCACGGCCGTCGCCCTGTCCGTGCACCGCAACACCGTGCGGCAGCGCGTCGCCCGGTGCGCGGCCCTGCTGGAGACCGACCTCGACGACCCGGACGTACGCATGGAACTCTGGTTCGCGCTGCGGCACATCTGAGTACGAGACCGGGGTCTCTCTGAGTACGTGACGCAGATCCCAGCGTGCGATACGCCAGGGCCGCCCGCAGTCGGCTGCCTCACAATGGGAGCCATGCCGATACCCGGGACACCCAGCCGCGCCGAACTCGTCGACCACCTCGTCAGGACGCGCATCGCGGGCGACGTCGCCACCCCCCGCGAGAACAACCTCTCCCACTACCGCAAGCTGGCGAACGCCGACCGTCACTACTGGTTCGGCCTGGAACTCGGCGACCGCTGGAGCGACGAGCAGGACGTCCTCGCGGTGATGGCGGAACGGGTCGGTGTGAACGACGATGCCGAGTACCGGTACGGCCAGGACACCATCGACCCGGAGCTGACCGTCGCCGGACTGGAGCGGCTCGCCGCCCGGCTGCGCAAGGCGGCGGACGGGCAGCAGCGGGTCCTGTTCGCCACCGGCCACCCCGGCGGCCTGCTCGACGTGCACCGCGCGACCGCGGCGGCCCTGCGCGCGGCCGGCTGCGAGATCGTCGTCATCCCGGAGGGGCTGACGACGGAGGAGGGCTACGTCATGCAGTTCGCGGACGTGGCGGTGCTGGAGCACGGCGCCACTCTGTGGCACACCCACTCGGGCGAGCCGATGAAGGCCATCCTGACCGCCATGGAGCGCGAGGGCCGCCCGCTGCCCGACCTGGTCGTCGCCGACCACGGCTGGGCGGGCTACGCGGGACAGCACGGCGTGGACTCCGTCGGCTACGCCGACTCCAACGACCCGGCCCTCTTCCTCGCCGAGGCCGAGGGGACCGTACAGGTGACGGTGCCCCTCGACGACCACGTGGTCAGTCCCCGCCACTACGACCCGATGACGGCGTACCTGCTGGCGGAGGCCGGCCTCAGTTAGTTCCCTGCTCGCGCGGGACGCGGACCACGCCCTCCTGGATCACCGTGATGGCCAGCCGCCCGTCCTGCGTGTATATGCGGGCCTGCCCCAGTCCCCGGCCGCCGTACGCGGACGGGGACTCCTGGTCGTAGAGCAGCCACTCGTCGGCGCGGAACGGCCGGTGGAACCACATCGCGTGGTCGAGGGAGGCACCGACGACGTCCCCGACGGCCCAGCCGCCCCGCCCGTGGGCGAGCAGCACGGAGTCGAGGAGCGTCATGTCGGAGACGTAGGTGGCGAGGACGACGTGCAGCAGGGGATCGTCGGCCAGCTTGCCGTTCGTCCGGAACCACACCTGGGAGTGCGGCTCGCGCGGCTCGCCGAACTTCCCGTACGGCGGCTCGTCGACGTAGCGCAGATCGACGGCGGCGCGCGCCTCCAGGAACCTCTCCACGACCTCCGGGTCGAGATGGCCGTATCCCCGCAGCCGGTGCTCACTGGTGGGCAGCGTGGCGGGATCGGGCGCGTCCGGCATGCGCTCCTGGTGGTCCAGCCCGTCCTCGTACACCTGGAAGGACGCCGAGAGGTGGAAGATCGGCTTGCCGTGCTGGACGGCGACCACCCGGCGGGTGGTGAAGGAGCGGCCGTCGCGGATCCGGTCGACCGTGTAGACGATGGGCGCGCCGGGATCGCCGGGGCGCAGGAAGTACGCGTGGAGGGAGTGCGCGGGCCGGTCCTCGGGGACCGTCCGCCCGGCGGCGACGAGCGCCTGGGCCGCGACCTGCCCGCCGAAGACCCGGGGGACGACGGCGGACCGGGACCGGCCACGGAAGATGTCCTCCTCGATCTGCTCCAGGTCGAGCAGATCGAGGAGGTCCTGTAGTGCCTGACTCATGCGACTGTTGTACCGGCCACTGATTGCGGTCGGCTTACAGGCCCATGTCCTTGGCGATGATCGACTTCATGATCTCGCTGGTGCCGCCGTAGATGCGGTTGACGCGGTTGTCCGCGTACAGGCGGGCGATCGGGTACTCGTTCATGTAGCCGTAGCCGCCGTGCAGCTGGAGGCAGCGGTCGATGACGCGGTGGGCGACCTCGGTGCAGAACAGCTTCGCGGAGGCGGCCTCGGCGGGGGTGAGCTCACCGGCGTCGAGGGCCTCGGTCGCGCGGTCGGCGACGGCCTCGGCCGCGTCCACCTCGGCCTGGCAGGCGGCCAGCTCGAACTTGGTGTTCTGGAAGTGCGCGACGGGCTTGCCGAAGACCGTGCGCTCCTGCACGTACTGCTTGGCGAACCGGACGGCGGCCTTGGCCTGGGCGTAGGCGCCGAAGGCGATGCCCCAGCGCTCGGAGGCCAGGTTGTGGCCGAGGTAGTAGAAGCCCTTGTTCTCCTCGCCGAGGAGGTCCTCGACGGGCACCTTGACGTCGACGAACGCCAGCTCGGCGGTGTCGGAGGTCTTCAGGCCGAGCTTGTCGAGCTTGCGGCCGACCGAGTAGCCCTCGGACTTGGTGTCCACGGCGAAGAGGGAGATGCCGTGGCGGCGGTCCTCGGCCGTCGGGGCGGAGGTGCGGGCGCAGACGATCACACGGTCGGCGTGCACGCCGCCGGTGATGAAGGTCTTGGCGCCGTTGAGGACGTAGTGCGTGCCGTCCTCGCTCAGCTTGGCGGTGGACTTCATGCCCGCGAGGTCGGAACCGGTGCCCGGCTCCGTCATCGCGATGGCCCACATCTCCTCGCCGGAGACGAACTTCGGCAGGAACCGCTTCTTCTGCTCGTCGGTGGCGAGCATCTTGATGTAGGGCAGGGCGAGCAGTACGTGCACGCCGGAGCCGCCGAACTGGACACCGGCGCGAGCGGTCTCCTCGTACAGCACGGCCTCGAACTTGTGGCTCTCCAGGCCCGCGCCGCCGAACTCCTCGGGCACGTTGATGCCGAAGATGCCCAGCTCACCGAGCTTGTAGTAGAAGTCGCGGGGCGCCTGGCCCGCCGCGAACCACTCGTCGTACACCGGTACGACCTCGGCCTCGATGAAGGCGCGGATGGTCTCCCGGAACGCCTCGTGATCCTCGTTGAACACCGTACGGCGCACGCCGCCACCTCCAGGGACCTAGCTGTCTAAGCGCTTGCTCAGACAAAGATACCGGCGAGTATCAACCACCGTCCAGGGTGGGGGCGGGGTAACGCTCGTCACGCCGCGGGATGAAAACAGGCTCCCACGGCGTTGGTGCCTTCCGGCAGACCAGGACGACCGGAGGGTAACCGCGTGACACCGCAACGGGGATGGGCACGACGACTGTGGGCCTATGCGTGGCGCCACCCGAAGGACGTCGTACTCGCCCTCGGCTCCTCGCTGGGCGGCATGGCCGTCATGGCGCTGGTCCCGCTGATCACGAAGGTGATCATCGACGACGTCATCAGCGACCACACCCGCTCGATGACCACCTGGGCCGGCCTCCTCGTCGCCGCCGCACTGGTCGTCTACGTCCTCACCTACATCCGCCGCTACTACGGCGGCCGCCTCGCCCTCGACGTCCAGCACGACCTGCGGACGGAGATGTACGGCACGATCACCCGGCTCGACGGCCGCCGCCAGGACGAGCTGTCCACCGGCCAGGTCGTCGGCCGGGCCACCAGCGACCTCCAGCTCATCCAGGGCCTGCTGTTCATGCTCCCGATGACCATCGGGAACGTCCTGCTCTTCCTGATCTCCCTGGGGATCATGGCGTCGCTGTCGCTGCCGCTCACCCTCGTCGCCCTGGCCGTCGCCCCCGCCCTGTGGTGGATCGCCAAGCGCAGCCGCACCCGGCTGCACCCCTCCACCTGGTACGCCCAGGCCCAGGCCGCCGCCGTCGCCGGTGTGGTCGACGGCGCCGTCAGCGGTGTCCGCGTGGTGAAGGGCTTCGGTCAGGAGGACCAGGAGACCGGCAAGGTCAGGGACGTCAGCCGCAGGCTCTTCGCCGGGCGGCTGCGCACCATCCGCCTGAACTCCGTCTACACCCCGGCCCTCCAGGCCGTCCCCGCCCTCGGCCAGGTCGCGATGCTGGCGCTCGGCGGCTGGCTCGCGGTCGGCGGGCACATCACGCTCGGCACGTTCGTCGCCTTCTCGACCTACCTCGCCCAGCTCGTCGGCCCGGTCCGCATGCTCGCCATGGTGCTCACCGTCGGCCAGCAGGCGCGCGCGGGCACCGAGCGCGTCCTGGAGCTGATCGACACCGAGCCGTCCCTCGAGGACGGCCGCAAGGACCTGCCCGCCGACGCCCCCGCGACCGTCGAGTTCGACGACGTCTCCTTCGGCTACGACGAGGACCGCCCCGTCCTCGACGGACTCTCCTTCGAGATCCGCCCCGGCGAGACCCTCGCCGTCGTCGGCTCCTCCGGCTCCGGCAAGTCCACGGTCTCCCTGCTGCTGCCGCGCTTCTACGACGTCACCCGCGGTGCCGTCCTCGTCGGCGGTCACGACGTGCGCGAACTGACCCTGGAATCGCTCCGGGCCGCGATCGGGCTGGTCCCGGAGGACTCCTTCCTCTTCTCCGACACCGTCCGCAACAACATCGCGTACGGCCGCCCGGACGCCACCCAGGAGGAGATCGAGCAGGCCGCCCGCGCCGCCCAGGCGGACCGGTTCATCAGCGAGCTGCCCGACGGTTACGACACCACCGTCGGCGAGCACGGCCTCACGCTCTCCGGCGGCCAGCGCCAGCGCGTCGCCCTCGCCCGCGCCATCCTCAGCGACCCGCGGCTGCTGGTCCTGGACGACGCCACCTCCGCGGTGGACGCCCGGGTCGAGCACGAGATCCACGAGGCCCTGAAGGAGGTCATGCGGGGCCGCACCACCCTGCTGATCGCCCACCGCCGCTCCACCCTGAACCTCGCCGACCGCATCGCCGTCCTGGACGGCGGCCGCCTCGCCGACATCGGCACCCACGACGAACTCCAGCGGCGCTCCGCCCTCTACCGGCGCCTGCTCACCGACCCCGACGAGCTGGGCGCGGTCTCCCCGGGCCACACCCAGCCGGCCTGCCCCCAGGAGGACACCTCCGTCCGGGACGAGCTGGACGCCGAGTTCGACGCCGAGCGCGGGGTGACCCCACGGCTGTGGAGCGGCGACCGCGAGCGCAAGGACCTCGCCCTCGCCGAGAGCCCCGCCACCCCCGAGCTCCTCGCCCAGGTGGAGGCGCTGCCCCCGGCCACCGACATCCCCGACGTCGACGAGAAGCAGGCCGTCCAGCCGGAGGAGTCCTACGGCCTGCGCCGACTGCTGCGCGGCTTCGGGCTGCCGCTGCTGGTCAGCCTCGGTCTGGTCGCCGTGGACGCGGGCATGGGCCTGCTGCTGCCGATCATGATCCGGCACGGCATCGACTCGGGCGTCACCCAGGCCGCGCTCGGCGCCGTGTGGGCGGCGTCGCTGCTCGCGCTGCTGACGGTGGTCGTGCAGTGGGTGGCGCAGGTCGGCGAGATCCGGATGACGGGACGTACCGGCGAGCGGGTGCTGTACTCGCTCCGGCTGAAGATCTTCTCCCAGCTCCAGCGCCTCGGGCTCGACTACTACGAGCGGGAGCTGACCGGCCGGATCATGACCCGGATGACGACCGACGTCGACGCGCTGTCGACGTTCCTCCAGACGGGCCTGGTCACCGCCTTCGTCTCGGTCGTCACCTTCTTCGGCATCATGATCGCCCTGCTGGTCATCGACGTGGAGCTCGCACTCGTCGTCTTCGCGACGCTGCCGCCGCTGATCATCGCCACGTTCTTCTTCCGCCGGGCGAGCGTGAAGGCGTACGAACTGGCCCGCGAACGCGTCTCCGTGGTCAACGCCGACCTCCAGGAGTCGGTGTCCGGGCTGCGGATCGTGCAGGCCTTCCGGCGCGAGCGGGACGGCGGGCGGCGGTTCGCCGGGCACAGCCACAGCTACCGCCAGGCGCGCATCCGGGGCCAGTGGCTGATCTCCGTGTACTTCCCCTTCGTGCAGTTCCTGTCGTCGGTGGCGGCCGCGGCCGTGCTGATCGTGGGCGGCGCGCGGGTCGACGACGGGACGCTGGCGATCGGCTCGCTGGTGGCGTACCTGCTCTACATCGACCTGTTCTTCGCGCCCGTGCAGCAGCTCTCCCAGGTCTTCGACGGCTACCAGCAGGCGTCCGTCTCGCTGGGCCGCATCCAGGAGCTGCTCCAGGAGCCGACGTCGACGAAGTCCGCCGACGAACCCCGCGAGGTGCTGTCCCTGCGGGGCGAGATCGCGTTCGAGGAGGTGCACTTCGCGTACGGGGACGACGAAGAGGCCCTCGGCGGCGTCGACCTGCGCATCCCCGCCGGGCAGACCGTCGCGTTCGTCGGCGAGACCGGCGCCGGGAAGTCGACCGTCGTCAAGCTCGTGGCCCGCTTCTACGACCCGACCGGCGGCCGGGTCACCGTCGACGGCACCGATCTGCGCGCCCTCGACATCACCTCGTACCGGCACCGTCTGGGGGTCGTCCCGCAGGAGGCGTACCTCTTCCAGGGCACCGTCCGCGACGCCATCGCCTACGGCCGCCCCGACGCCACCGACGCCGAGGTCGAGGCGGCGGCCCGGGCGGTCGGCGCGCACGAGATGATCGCCACGCTGGAGGGCGGCTACCTCCACGAGGTGGCCGAACGCGGCCGCAACCTCTCGGCCGGGCAGCGCCAGCTCATCGCCCTGGCCCGCGCCGAGCTGGTCGACCCGGACGTCCTGCTGCTCGACGAGGCGACGGCCGCCCTGGACCTGGCCACCGAGGCCCAGGTCAACCAGGCCACCGACCGCCTGGCGGGCCGCCGCACCACCCTCGTCGTGGCCCACCGCCTCACCACCGCCGCCCGCGCCGACCGGGTCGTCGTCATGGACCACGGCCGGGTCGCCGAGGACGGCACGCACGAGGAGCTGCTCGCGCGCGGCGGGCGGTACGCCGAGCTGTGGCGGACGTTCATCGGCGCCGCGGAGCCGGAGGAGCCGGTCGGCGCGTCCCGGTGAGGCCCGTGCGACCGGCGTTTTCGTAACGCTCGTGCAACCGTCCGACATACGTCATGCGTCCGTACACCTGTACGCCGATGGTCGCGCACGACGCGGTACGGGAGGACGACAGTGGACAGTGGAGCGATACGCCGGCGGCTCGGGCTCGGCCTGGCCGTGCTGACCGCCTCCGGCCTGCTCGCCGTGGCGGCGCCGGGCGAGGCGCAGGCGGCCGCCTCCGCCCACTGTCCCGGCCGCAAGGTCCGCACCCTGCCGTTCTCCACCGGAACCGTGCTCGTCTACAAACGCGGCGGCTACGTCTGCGCCGTGACCCTCACCAAGAAGCCCGGCGTGAAGCGGAAGATGTCGGTGAGCGTGCAGGCGCGCGGCAGCCGCCCGGTCGTCGACGAGGGCCGGTTCGCCTACCACGCCGGACCGGTGATGGTGCACGCCGGGCGCCGCTGCGTATGGCTGAAGGGCAGGGTGGGGCAGGGCTCGGTCAGCTCCGGCTGGATCCTGTGCTGACGCCCGGCGCATAGAGGGTTATCCCCATGTCCCCTGGTGCTGGGGGTAGTTGGTCCGCTAGCTTCCGGCGCACATCTGTCTCACAGGGGAGTGCGCATGCGCAAGGCGCTCAGATGGCTGCTGGCGCTCACGGTGCTCATAGGCACACTGGGCACGGCGGGAGCGGCCACCGCCGCCGACGCCACCGGCACCGACGGCACCACCGACATCAAGGAAAGGCTGCTCTCCATACCGGGCATGAGCCTGGTCGAGGAGAAGCCGTACACCGGCTACCGCTTCTTCGTCCTGAACTACACCCAGCCGGTCGACCACCGGAAGCCCTCGAAGGGCACGTTCCAGCAGCGCATCACCGTGCTGCACAAGGACGTCGCGCGCCCGACGGTCTTCTTCACCAGCGGCTACAACGTCTCCACGACGCCCCGCCGCAGCGAGCCGACCCAGATCGTGGACGGCAACCAGGTCTCCCTGGAGTACCGCTTCTTCACCCCCTCCCGCCCAGCCCCGGCCGACTGGTCCAAGCTGGACATCTGGCAGGCCGCCAGCGACCAGCACCGCGTCTTCAAGGCGCTGAAGGGCATCTACGCCAAGAAGTGGATCTCCACGGGCGGCTCGAAGGGCGGCATGACCGCCACGTACTACGAGCGCTTCTACCCGCGCGACATGGACGGCGTGGTCGCCTACGTCGCCCCCAACGACGTGGTGAACAAGGAGGACTCCGCCTACGACCGCTTCTTCGCCCGCGTCGGCAGCAAGGAGTGCCGCGACCGGCTGAACGGCGTGCAGCGCGAGGCGCTGGTGCGCCGCGAGCCGCTGGAGAAGAAGTACGCGGCCTACGCGCAGGACAACGGCCTCACCTTCAACACCATCGGCAGCCTGGACAAGGCCTTCGAGGCGACCGTCCTCGACTACGTGTGGGGCTTCTGGCAGTACAGCCTGCTGAAGGACTGCGACCAGATCCCGGCCGACGCGAAGAACGCCACCGACGACGAGATCTGGAACTCCGTCGACACGATCTCCGGCTTCTCCGCCTACGCCGACCAGGGCCTGACGACCTACACGCCGTACTACTACCAGGCCGGCACGCAGCTCGGCGCGCCGACGATCGGCTTCCCGCACATCGAGAAGCAGTACATCCGCTACGGCTACCAGCCGCCGCGCAATTTCGTCCCTCGGGACATCCCGATGAAGTTCCAGCCGTCGGCGATGCGGGACGTGGACACCTGGGTCCGCCACAACGCCCGCCACATGCTCTTCGTCAACGGCCAGAACGACCCGTGGAGCGCGGAGCCGTTCCGCCTCGGCAAGGGCGCGAAGGACTCCTACGTCTTCACCGCCCCCGGCATGAACCATGGCGCCAACGTCGCGGGCCTCGTGCCCGAGCAGAAGGCGCTCGCCACCGCCCGCATCCTCGACTGGGCCGGTGTCGCCACCAGCGCGGTGCAGGCGGACCCGCAGGCGGCGAAGCCGCTGGCGAAGTTCGACGCCAAGCTCGACAAGCGGGACATGCACCGCGAGCAGATGCTGCGGCCGTGACCCCGTAGGAGTCCGTAACGCTCGTATCGCGCCCGGCCGTTGCTCACAGCGGCCGGGCGCACCCCACGGGCCGGTCGCCCCCGAGCCGGACGTACAGAGCGGTCGAGACCGGGCAGTCGGCGCGACGGGCGACCGCCTCGGTCACCTTGTACTCCGGCTCCTGCCGGCCCTTCCCGTCGCACGCGGTCTCGCGGACCTGCCCGTCGCCGGAGCTGTAGACGCAGTCGCCGACGATGGTGCGGGGCCCGCCCCCGCCGCCCGGGTCGCCCGGGTGCGGCGGCTGGAGGTTGCGCATGCAGGCGTAGCCCTGCGGCACCGCCCCGTCGCCGTCCTCGTCGGACGCGGGCCGCTGCTCGCTGATGTGCAGCACGAAGTCCGTGGTCGCCGGGCAGCGCGGCCCGTCCCGGACCGTGCCGTCGTGCCGCGCCACGACCCGGGCCGCCGCCCGCTCACCGGCGCACGGCACCTCGGTGAAGCTCGTCGTGCCGAACGAACTGCACTCGTCGACCGCGAGGAACACCGCCCCGTACCCGGACGGCCGGGTCACCGGAGCCGACCCGGCATCGGCGGTCCCCGACGCCGACCCACCCAGTCGGCCGTCCTCCGCGACACCCGCCGAGGGGCTCTGGCACCCGGTCAGCAGCACGCCGAGCAGCACCAGCAGCACCCACAGCGCCCCCGCCGAACTTCTCACGCGCATTGCCGTCCCCCAGAAGAGCCCCAGCCCAGCGTGGCCCCCCGCAGGGGCGCACGCCAGGCACATGGGAGGGTTTGCGCATGTTGGGGGCTATGCGCCCGGTCCGTGGCGTACGTCTAGTACGTCAGCCCGTGCCCGATCGGGTACAGCACCTGCTCCGGATCATCCGCCCGCCGCACCGCCACGGGGAGTTTCCCGCGGGGCTCCACCCGTCCCGCGATCACCCGTGCGGCGGCGCGCAGTTCGACGTCGGTCCAGGAGTAGGCCGCGAGACACGCCGGGACGGAGGGCAGGTGGGCCACGTCGTACGGATTGCGGGTCGCGACCGCCACGACCGGCCGTCCCGTCGCCGCGAGCTGTTCGACCAGCGTCTTCTGCCCGCTGCCCGCCGTGAGGTTGTACGTCGCCGCCACCACCGCGTCCGCGTCCTGAGCCGCCGCGACCGCCCGGGCGATGACCGCCGCCGACGGGGACGTGCCCGTCGGCAGGGCGGTGGCGGTGAAACCGAGTTCGGTCAGCGCGGCGGCGAGCACTCCTGTCGGCGGCCCGGTCGTCCCCGAGGGCGAGGCCGGATCGGCCCCGACCACCAGCACCTTGGGGTACCGGCGCCGGGACAGCGGCAGCAGCCGCCCCTCGTTGACGAGCAGGGTGGTCGTCCGCTCGGCGATCCGGTCGGCCGCCGCCAGGTGCGCCCGGGTGCCGACGGCGCGGTCGACACCCTTCTGACTGACGTACGGGGCGCGGAACAGCCCCAGCTTCGTCTTCAGCCGCAGGACTCGCAGGACCGATTCGTCGAGCCGCGCCTCGGTCAGCTCGCCGTTCCGCACGGCTGCCAGGACCGCGTTCCAGGCGAGGTCCAGATCCGGCGGGTTGAGGAGCTGGTCCACGCCCGCCTTCAGCGCGAGCACCGGCACCCGGTCGTCGCCGTACTTGGTCCGCACGCCCTCCATGCCGAGGGAGTCCGTGACCACGACCCCGTCGTAGCCGAGCCGCTCGCGGAGGATGCCGGTGAGGATCGGGCGGGAGAGGGTGGCCGGGTCGCCGGAGTCGTCCAGGGCCGGGACCATCAGATGCGCGGTCATGATCGAGTCGATGCCCGCGGCGATCGCCGCCCGGAACGGAGGCGCGTCCAGCTTCTCCCACAGCTCCCTGCTGTGCGTGATGGTCGGGAAGCCGGTGTGGCTGTCGACGTTGGTGTCCCCGTGCCCGGGGAAGTGCTTGGCGGTCGCCGCCACCCCGGACCCCTGGTAGCCGGCGACCTCGGCGGCCACCAGCGCGGCCACCGCCCGCGGATCGGCGCCGAAGGACCGTACGCCGATGACCGGGTTGGCCGGGTTGACGTTCACGTCGGCGACGGGGGAGTAGTCCTGCCGGATGCCCATCGCCCGCAGCTCACGCCCCGCGATCCGCCCGAGGGCCCGGGCATCGGACCGCGACCCGCCCGCGCCGACGGCCATGGCCCCCGGGAAGAGCGTCGCGGGCCTGCCCACCCGGGCGACGATCCCGTGCTCCTGGTCGGTGGAGACGATCACGGGCAGCCCGCGCGGCAGTTCCAGGGAGGCCCGCTGGATGCCGTTGGACAGGTCCGCGATCTGGTGAGGCTCGCGGGTGTTGTGCGCCCAGGCGAAGTAGATGATGCCGCCGACCCGGTACTTCTCGACCAGCTCGGCGGCCGTACGGACCCCGATCTCCTTCAGGTTGGCGTCGATGTCGGCCTGGTCGGGGGCGGTGGCGGAGTGGCCGTACACCCGCATCACGAAGAGCTGGCCGACCTTCTCCTCCAGCGTCATGCGCGAGACGAGGGCGCGGAGTCGCTTGTCGTCGGGGGCGCCGGCCGCGTACGAAGGCCCGGCGGCCGCGAGGGCGCCGGCGGCGCCGGCCGTGGCGGCGAGGACGGCGCGTCTGGAGGGCTGTGCGGTGTTTCCCGTGCTTCCCGTGCCGGTGTCGTGCACGTGCGCTCCTTCCGGAGGTGATCCGCTCGGATCCGCTGAAGGAAACTTCCAGGAGGTCACCAATAACCGGGAAGTTTCTGCCAGTCAAGGGAACGCACACTAACCGCGCGGGGGCCGCCACCGGCGCGGTTGGAGGGGGGCGCGCCGATGGCGGCGGGGCCGCCGGCCGCGGTACGGCGGAGAGGGTGGTCAGCGATCGCAGCCAGCAGCGAGGGCCGACACCGCACCGTGGTGACTCTCCGGCGGCCGGCGATTGGACGACGGGAGTCCGGGCCGGGTTCCCGACCCGGGCCGGATTTTCCGGAAGTCGGTACGCGGGGTGACACAGGGGCCGACGGGGCCGGTGAGCCGAGCACGCGGAGGCGGACGGCCGGCTGCCCCACCCCGATCTTCGGGGCAGGGCAGCGAGCGCGCTTCAGGGCCGGATCACAGGGTGTGCTCGACGAACCTCGCCGCCGTCTCGGCCAGTACCTCCCGCCCGTCCCTCGCCCACAGCACGTCGTTGAACAACTCGACCTCGATGGCACCGGTGTAACCGGCGTCCTCCACGTACCGCTGCCACTCCTGCATGTCGATCGAACCGTCGCCGATCTGGCCACGGCCGGTCAGCACGCCCTCAGGGAGCGGAGTCGTCCAGTCGGCGAGCTGGAAGGTGTGGATACGGCCGCCCGCGCCCGCCCGGGCGATCTGCGCGGGAGCCGTGTCGTCCCACCAGATGTGGTACGTGTCGACGGTGACCCCGACCTGGTGCGCCGGGAAACGTTCGGCCAGGTCCAGCGCCTGGGCCAGCGTCGACACCACGCAGCGGTCGGAGGCGTACATCGGGTGGAGGGGCTCGATGGCCAGGCGGACGCCGTGCCGCTCCGCGTAGGGGCCCAGTTCCGACAGGGCGTCCGAGATGCGTTCCCGCGCGCCGTGCAGGTCCTTGGAACCGGCCGGGAGACCGCCCGAGACCAGGACCAGGGTGTCGGTGCCCAGCGTCGCCGCCTCGTCGATCGCCCGGCGGTTGTCGGCCAGGGCCTCCGCACGCTCCCGCGGGTCGATCGCCGTGAAGAAGCCGCCCCGGCACAACGTTGTCACCGTCAGGCCCGCGTCCCGGACCAGCTTGGCCGTGGCCTCCAGGCCGTACGACTGGACCGGCTCGCGCCACAGGCCGACGTTGCCGATGCCCGACTGGACGCAGGCGTCCACCAGGTCCGGCATCGACAGCTGTTTGACCGTCATCTGGTTGATGGAGAAGCGCTCCAGCTCCGCAGTGCTCACTGGTCCACCCCGTACACGCTCAGCAGGTTCTTCATCCGCTCCTCCGCCAGCTTCGGGTCGGGGAACAGGCCCAGCCCGTCCGCGAGTTCGTACGCCTTCGCGAAGTGCGGGAGCGAGCGGGCCGACTGGAGGCCGCCGACCATCGTGAAGTGGGACTGGTGACCGGCCAGCCAGGCCAGGAACACCACGCCCGTCTTGTAGAAGCGGGTCGGCGTCCGGAAGAGGTGCCGGGACAGCCCGACCGTCGGGTCCAGCAGCTCCCGGAAGCCCTTCACATCGCCCGTGTCGAGCACCCGCACCGCCTGCGCCGCCAGCGGGCCCAGCGGGTCGAAGATGCCCAGCAGGGCGTGGCTGAAGCCCTGTTCGTCGCCGGCGATCAGCTCGGGGTAGTTGAAGTCGTCGCCCGTGTAGCAGCGCACGCCCTGCGGCAGGCGGCGGCGGATGTCGATCTCGCGCTGCGCGTCCAGCAGCGAGACCTTGATGCCGTCGACCTTGTCCGGGTGGGCGGCGATGACGTCCAGGAAGGTGTGGGTGGCGGCGTCCAGGTCCGTCGTGCCCCAGTAGCCCTCCAGGGCCGGGTCGAACATCGGGCCGAGCCAGTGCAGGATCACCGGCTCGGACGCCTGGCGGAGCAGGTGGCCGTAGACCTCCAGATAGTCCTCCGGCCCCTTGGCGACCGCCGCCAGGGCCCGGGAGGCCATCAGGATCGCCCGCGCGCCCGACTCCTCGACGAGCGCGAGCTGCTCCTCGTACGCCGCGCGGATCTCCGCCAGGCTGTACGGGTATCCGATCTCGGTGGCCGACAGCTGGTCCGTGCCCACACCGCAGGCGATCAGGCCGCCGACCGACTTCGCCTCCGCCGCCGACCGGCGGATCAGCTCCGCCGCCCCCGCCCAGTCCAGGCCCATGCCGCGCTGGGCCGTGTCCATCGCCTCGGCGACGCCCAGGCCGTGCGACCACAGGTGACGGCGGAAGGCCAGGGTGGCGTACCAGTCGACGGCGGCGGGCGAGTCGGGCGACACGTCCGCGTACGGGTCGGCGACGACGTGCGCCGCCGAGTAGACCGTGCGGGAGGTGAAGGGGGTGCCGGGCGTCACCAGGAGCGGTTCGGTGCGCGGCTCGTACGTCCGCGACGCCCCGTTGCTGTCCGGGAGTCGGATGGTCACGGCTGGATCTCCGGGACGTCGATACGGCGGCCCTCGGCCGAGGACTTCAGGCCCAGCTCGGCGAGCTGGACACCACGGGCACCGGCCAGCAGGTCCCAGTGGTAGGGGGCGTCGGCGTAGACGTGCTTGAGGAACAGCTCCCACTGCGCCTTGAAGCCGTTGTCGAACTCGGCGTTGTCCGGGATCTCCTGCCACTGGTCGCGGAAGACCTCGGTGGCGGGGATGTCCGGGTTCCAGACCGGCTTGGGCGTGGCCGAGCGGTGCTGGACGCGGCAGTTGCGCAGTCCGGCGACGGCCGACCCCTCGGTGCCGTCCACCTGGAACTCGACGAGCTCGTCGCGGTTGACGCGCACGGCCCAGCTGGAGTTGATCTGGGCGATGGCGCCGCCCTCCAGCTCGAAGATGCCGTACGCGGCGTCATCGGCGGTGGCGTCGTAGGGCTTGCCGTTCTCGTCCCAGCGCTGCGGGATGTGCGTGGTGGCGATGGCCTGGACGGACTTCACCCGGCCGAACAGCTCGTGCAGGACGTACTCCCAGTGCGGGAACATGTCGACGACGATGCCGCCGCCGTCCTCGGCCCGGTAGTTCCAGGACGGGCGCTGGGCGGCCTGCCAGTCGCCCTCGAAGACCCAGTAGCCGAACTCGCCGCGCACGGACAGGATCCGGCCGAAGAAGCCGCCGTCGATGAGGCGCTTCAGCTTGAGCAGGCCGGGGAGGAAGAGCTTGTCCTGGACGACGCCGTGCTTGATGCCGGCCTCGTTCGCCAGCCGGGCGAGGTCCAGGGCGCCGTCGAGGCCGGTGGCCGTGGGCTTCTCGGTGTAGATGTGCTTGCCGGCCGCGATGGCCTTCTTGAGCGCCTCCTCGCGGGCGGAGGTGACCTGGGAGTCGAAGTAGATGTCCACCGTCTCGTCGGCGAGGACCGCGTCCAGGTCGGTCGAGACGTGCTCCAGCCCGTGCCGCTCGGCCAGCGTCTTCAGCGCGTGCTCACGGCGGCCGACCAGGATCGGCTCGGGCCACAGCACGGTGCCGTCGCCGAGGTCGAGGCCGCCCTGCTCACGGAGGGCGAGGATGGAGCGGACCAGGTGCTGGCGGTAGCCCATGCGCCCGGTCACGCCGTTCATGGCGATACGCACCGTCTTGCGTGTCACGTCGTTCCCTTCGTACGCGGTCGTCGCGCCGCGTACGCCTCACCCGTCACTGGCGGACCGGTGGGCCGCCGGTGGACTGGTGAGCGTTACAGCAAGCGCTTTCTATACATGAAGAAGCTAGCCTCTGAACCGCGGTCCGGACAAGACCGTGACCAGGACGAGTTGTTCGAGGGGGCGAACAACCCGGGGCCGGGGGCTTAAGGTCTGCTCGGAACCAAGGCCACAGGTCCGTCGGAACAGGGGCCTCGGTTCTGTCGGAACCAAGGTCACAGGTCTGTATGTGTACGAGGGCGACGAGGGCGGACGACGAGATGCGCGACCGGAGGACGACGAGATGACGGTGACCCTGGCGGACGTGGCGGCCCGCGCGCAGGTCTCGCCCGCGACGGTGTCGCGCGTGCTGAACGGGAACTACCCCGTGGCCGCCTCCACCCGGGAGCGGGTGCTGAAGGCCGTGGACGAGCTGGACTACGTGCTCAACGGGCCCGCGAGCGCCCTGGCCGCCGCCACCTCCGACCTGGTCGGGATCCTGGTGAACGACATCGCCGACCCGTTCTTCGGAATCATGGCGAGTGCGATCCAGGCCGAGATCGGCGGGCCGGGCGGCCGCGCGGGCGGGGAGAGACTCGCGGTGGTCTGCAACACCGGCGGCTCTCCCGAGCGGGAGCTGACCTATCTCACGCTGTTGCAGCGGCAGCGGGCGGCGGCCGTGGTGCTGACCGGCGGGGCGATCGAGGACGCGGCGCACCAGGCGGCGATGGACACCAAGGTGCGGAAGCTGACCGACGCCGGGACGCGGGTCGTCCTGTGCGGACGCCCGCCGGCGCCGGAGACCGGGGCGATCGCGCTCACCTTCGACAACCGCGGCGGCGGGCAGGAACTCACCGAGCACCTGATCGGGCTCGGGCACCGGCGGCTCGGCTACATCGCGGGCCCGGAGGAACGGACGACGACCCGGCACCGGCTGGAGGGGCACCGGGCCGCGCTCGCCGCGCACGGCATCGAGGAGGACCCCCGGTGGACGGTGCACGGGCGCTACGACCGGCGGTCCGGCTACGAGGCGACGCTGGAACTGCTGCGGCGCGACCCGTCGCTGACGGCCGTCGTCGCCGCGAACGACTCCGTCGCGCTGGGGGCGTGTGCGGCGCTGCGCGACTCCGGGCTGCGGATTCCCGAGGACGTGTCGGTGGCCGGTTTCGACGACCTGCCGTTCAGCATCGACGCGGTGCCTTCGCTGACGACCGTGCGGTTGCCGTTGGCGGAGGCCGGAGCGCGTGCCGGGCGGATCGCGATGGGGCGGGAGGAGGCGCCGCCCGGGGGGATCGCCTCGGTGCGGGGGGAGTTGATGGTGCGGGGGTCTTCCGGGGTGCCGCGGGTTTCCTGACCTGGGGGGGTGTCCGCACGCACGGGCAACTACGCCTTCACCCCGAGGAACCCGAACAGATCCGGCACGCCGTCCGGCCCCGCCTCCGCAGTCCGCTCGATGCGCAGCCCCGCTGCCGCCGCCCCGTTGAGCAGGTCGGACAGCGGGACGTGCCAGGCGCCGAGGCGGGCGCGGACGCCGGTGGTGTTCCAGGAGTCGAAGGTGTGGGACCGGTCGGTGTAGCGGGAGTCGATGACCGTCCTCGACGCGTCCCTGCGGTCGGCGAAGGCGCCGACGAAGCACGGGTGCACTCCCAGATGCACGAAGCGGCCGCCCGGGGCCAGTACGCGGGCGATCTCGCGCAGGACGGCCGGGTAGTCGGGCACGTCCGTGCTGGCCAGGACGCACACCGCGGCGGGCACCGAGCCGTCGGCCAGGGGCAGGGCGGTCGCGTCGGCGACGGCCACGGGCAGGCGGTGGGCGGCGTGGCGCAGCTGGTTGCGGGAGAGGTCCACGCCGACGGGCGTCCAGCCGAGGCCGGCGACGGCGGACGCGTGGGCGCCGGTGCCGCAGCAGACGTCGAGGCAGGTGCGCCCGTCGCCGGGGCCGAGCAGGTCACTGAGGGTGGCGTGGACACGGCGGATGTAGTCGCCGCCGCCGGTCGGTGACATCAACTCGTTGTACCAGTCGGCGTGTTCGTCGTATACGGCCGTCGCCTTCGAGGACACCATGTCCCGGACGCTAATCCCCCTCTGCCGGCCGTGCGGAGGTGTTCGCCGCGGGCGTGACGTGGCGTACGGACCCACCGGCGATGAGTTTCGCGTCCTGCCCAGGTCTGTAGTGCGTCATCGTAAGAAACCGTCATCGCACGAACGAGAAAAGCGGAGTGAGTCCCATGCGCATCGTCATCACCGAGTTCATCAGCCTGGACGGCGTCGTGCAGGCCCCGGGCGGGCCGCAGGAGGACACCGACGGCGGCTTCGCGCACGGCGGGTGGTCGCATCCGTACTTCGACGAGGAGGTGCTGGGCGGCGCCTTCGACGCGGGGCTGGCCGGGGCCGAGGCGCTGCTGTTCGGGCGGCGTACGTGGCAGACCATGGCGGGCGCCTGGCCCGAGCGGGCCGGGGACCCGTTCGCCGACCGGATGAACTCCCTCAAGAAGTACGTCGTCTCCAGCACGCTCGGCGAGGCCGACCTCACCTGGAACAACACCTCGCTCATCCCCGGCGACCAGGCCGTCGCCCGCATCCGGGAGCTGCGTGAGGCCGAGGGCGGCGACCTCGCGATGATGGGCAGCCCGACGCTCGTGCGCACGCTCCTGTCCGAAGGCCTGGTCGACGAGCTCCAGCTCATCGTCATGCCGGTGCTGCTGGGCGGCGGCAAGACGATCTTTCCCGACGACGGTGGCAAGCGCCCGATGGAGCTGGTCTCGACGACCACCGCCAAGACCGGCGCGCAGGTGTGCGTCTACCGGCCGGCCACCCCCTAGTCCCGGAGGTCCTGGACGTCTAGGCTCGACCCACGGGAATCTCTGACTGAGTCAAGCATCGGGGGTCGTGGCCATGACCGTCCAGGACATCCGCTCCTTCAACCGCTTCTACACGAACGTGATCGGCGCGCTCGACTACGGCCGTCACCTCTACGCCCCCTACACCCTCACCGAATCCCGCGTGCTCTACGAGCTCGCCCACGCGCCGCGCACGGACGCCGCCGACCTGCGGGCCCAGCTGCACCTGGACGCCGGGTACCTGAGCCGCATCCTGAACAGGTTCGAGGAGGACGGGCTGGTCGAGCGCGGGCCGTCCGAGACGGATCCGCGCCGCCGCAGTGTCGCCCTCACCGGGCGCGGCCGGGAGGCAGCCGCGCTCCTCGACGAGCGGGCGCGCGAGACGGTCGGGGCACTGCTGGACACCGTGCGCGCCGAGGACCGGCCACGGCTGGCGGAGGCGATGCGGACCGTCCGGGAGATCCTGGGCGAGGGCCTGGCGCCACGTCCCGAGGACGTCGTCCTGCGCGACCCCGCCCCCGGCGACCTCGGCTGGATCGTGCAGCGCAACGCCGCGCTGTACGCGGCCGAGTACGGCTTCAACCTCGACTACGAGGGCCTGGTCGCCCGGATCGTCGCCGAGTACGGCGAGGACCACGACCCCCATCTGGAGCGGACGTGGATCGCCGAGCTGGACGGCCGGCCGGTGGGGTGCGTGATGTGTGTACGGGACGACGTGCCGGGTGCCGCCCGGCTCCGGCTGCTGCTCGTCGAGCCGGACGCGCGTGGCCTGGGCATCGGGGACCGGCTGGTCGGGGCCGTGGTCGGCTTCGCGCGCGAGGCCGGATACCGCGAGGTGGTCCTGTGGACCAACGACATTCTCGCCGCGGCCCGCCGCATCTACCAGCGCCACGGCTTCGTCCTCGTCGCGGAGAAACCGCACCGCTCCTTCGGCCAGGACCTGGTCGGCCAGGACTGGCGACTGGATCTTCTCGCAACACCCGAGTGACGAAGGGGAGTCGCCGGCGGGGGTGCCGGGTAGGGTCCGTCCACATGAAGCTGGCGTTCTCCACCCTCGGTGTCCCCGGCCTGCCCCTGCCCGACGTCCTGCGGCTCGCCACCGCCCACGGCTACCACGGCGTGGAACTGCGCGCCCATCCCGAGGAACCGGCCCACCCCGGCCTCGGCCCCGCCGAACGGGCCGATGCCGCGGCCGAGTTCAAGGGGTCGGGCGTAGAGATCCTGGGCCTGGCGGGCTACGCGCGCGTCGCCGCGCCGGGCGACGACGAACCCGTCCTGGCCGAGATCCGCTCCCTCCTCGACCTGGCCCGCGACCTCGGCGCCCCGTACATCCGGGTCTTCCCCGGCGGCGACCTGGACGTCCAGACCCCCGAGGAGGCCGACGCCACGGCCGCCCGGCGGCTGGGCACGGCCGCCGAGTACGCGAACGACCTGGGCGTGCGCATCCTCCTGGAGACGCACGACTCGCACCGCACCGCCGCCGACGCGATGCGCGTCCTCGGGCTGGTCGGCCACCGCCAGGTGGGCGCGCTGTGGGACGTGATGCACACCTGGCTGGGCGGCGAACAGCCCTCGGAGACCTACGCGGCGCTCTCCCCGCACCTCGGCTACGTCCAGGTCAAGGACATCGCCTCCGCCGAGGACACCACCCCCCTGCCGCTCGGCGCCGGCGTCCTGCCGCTGGCCGAGTGCGTGGAGGTCCTCTCCCGGCACGGCTGGGACGGCTGGCTGTGCTGGGAGTACGAGAAGCGCTGGTACGAGTCGGCTCCCGAACTGCCCGGCCTGCTGAAGGCGGGCCACGAGCATCTGAACCGGCTGCTGAACGACTCGGCGTGACGGGGCGCGGGGCGCCGGCGCCCTCCCGGTGAGGTCGGATCACACGGAACAGGTCGGCGGTGGCGTGGACGCCGGTGAGGTCCTCGACGGAGCGGAGGTTGTCGCACAGGGCCTCCAGCACCGAGCCGGCCTCGCCGACGAGACGGGCCTGCCCCAGAACCTGTGACGAGGCGAAAGATAGCCTGGCCCATCACCGGTCGCTCCCGGGAGGACCCCGCCACGGCCCTCGCCGAGGACGGGGAACCACCGGCCGGCCGCGCACAGGGGGAGGCACAGCACGATGACGAACGGCGACAGCGGTGACACCACTGCACTCGACGACCCGGTGGGCGAGTCGCTGCGCGGCCGCCATGCGGATCTCGGCCGCCGGGCCGGCCGGGCCGCCACCTACCTGCCGGAGGTCGCGACCTTCTCGGCGGTACCCGCCGAGGCGGACGGGGCGGACTGGGCCGATCTCGCACGGCTCCTCGGCCGGGACGCGTTCGCCGACATGTTCAGCTGCCCGGCGACCCCACCGCCGGACTGGGAGCCGGTTTTCGTCCTCGAAGGCCGCCAGATGTTCTGGCCCGCCGACCGCCGGCCCGATGAGGCCCATGCCGCCGCGACCGGCACCGACGTGGTCGAACTGGGCGAGGCCGATGTGCCCGAGATGCTCGACCTGGCCGCACGAACCCGACCCGGGCCGTTCTGGCCGCGGACCCGGGACCTCGGCACCTACCTCGGCGTCCGCGACGGAGGCACGCTGGTGGCCATGGCGGGCGAGCGCCTCCGCCCTCCGGGATGGACCGAGATCAGCGCCGTCTGCACCGCCCCCGAGGCACGCGGGCGAGGCCACGCCATCCGCCTGGTCACCGCCCTCGTCACCCGCATCCTGGCTCACGACCGACGCCCCTTCCTGCACGTGGCCGAGACGAACACCGAGGCGATCGCCCTCTACGAACGACTCGGCTTCACCAGCCGCAAGCACGTGACGTTCCGGGGCTTCCGCACCCCGTGACGGTCCAGGGGGCAAGCTGTCCGGCAAGAATCCGGCAAGAAATTCTTACCTGACCGTGCAACCCTTTCTGCCCTACGCGGGTCGTACATGGCGTCAGGACTTTCTGGAGGGGGATCTGGGGGGATCGCGGGGGTTCTGACGGGAGGGGAAAGCCGAGGGGGCCCGGTCGACAGACGGGCCCCCTCGAAGCCGTTCCGGGCACTGGCTCAGCCGCCCGGAGCCGCCGGAAGAAGACAGCCGTCCGAAGGAAGACAGCCGTCAGAAGAAGACGCCGCACCTCAGCAGCACGTTCGCGTACGGCCGTGCCTCGCCCGTGCGGACCACCAGCCGGGCCCCGGCCGACAGCTCCTTGAGCCGCTCGTGCGACACCAGGTCCAGCGACGGGAAGTGCCCGTCCAGGAGGTCCGAAGCCTCCTGGTTCGCTTCCCGCACCTCCGTCGCCGCCGTCGCCCCCTCGACCACCAGCTCGGCCAGCAGCCCCTCCAGCACCTCGGCGAACGACGGCACCCCGGCCCGGAAGGCGAGGTCCACCACCCGGGGGCCGTCGGGAATGGGCATGCCCGCGTCGCACACCAGCACCCCGTCCCCGTGGCCCAGCTCGGCCACCGCACCGGCGAGATGACGGTTCAGTATTCCGTTCCGCTTCACAGCCCGGCGACCTCCGCAGCCGTCGGGAAGGACGCCTGCGCGCCCTCCCTCGTCACGGTCACCGCCCCGACCCGCGCCGCGTACGCGGCCGCCTCCACGAGGGACTCACCGGCCCCCAGCCGGAAGGCCAGCGCGGCGGTGAACGCGTCACCCGCGCCGGTCGTGTCCACGGCGCTCACCTTCACGGACGGCACCCGGGAGACACCCTCCGCCGAGGCGACCAGCGCGCCCTCCCCGCCCAGCGTCACGACCACCGACCGCGGGCCCTTCGCGAGCAGGATCCGCGCCCAGTCCTCCGGGCTGTCCCCCACGGCGGCCGAACCCAGGATCACCTTCGCCTCGTGCTCGTTGACGATCAGCGGGTCGCACGCCGCCAGCACCTCCCGCGGAAGGGGGCGCGGCGGCGAGGGGTTCAGCACGAAGCGGCTCTCCGGCGCCAGGTTCCGTACGACCTCCACCACCGTCTCCAGCGGGATCTCCAGCTGCGCCGAGACCACCCGGGAGGCGTGGAAGAGGCTCCCGGCGGCGCTGACGTCCTCCGGGGCCAGCCGGCCGTTGGCGCCCGGCGAGACCACGATGCTGTTGTCCCCGGACGGGTCGACCGTGATCAGCGCGACCCCGGTCGGCGCGCCGCCCACCAGGACGCCCACCGTGTCCACGCCGGCCGAGCGCTGCGAGTCGAGCAGCAGCCGGCCGTACGCGTCGTCGCCGACCCGGGCCAGCAGAGCCGTACGTGCCCCGAGCCGGGCGGCCGCGACCGCCTGGTTCGCGCCCTTGCCGCCCGGGTGGACGGCCAGGTCGGAGCCGAGCACGGTCTCGCCGGCACCGGGCCGGCGCTCGACACCGATCACCAGGTCGGCGTTGGCCGACCCCACGACCAGGAGGTCGTAGTCGTACATGAGTCGTCTCCCCACATGAGTGACATGGGCGGGCGGCCCCACCAGCGTGGGTGACCGCCCGCCGTTCCCCGATGTCAGCCGCTGAAGCCGGCCACGTTCTCCTTCGTGACCACCTTCACCGGCACCTTCACCGTCTCCTCGACCTTCTTGCCCTGAAGTGCCTTCAGCGCGTTGTCCACGGCGATCTTCCCGAGCTCGGACGGCTGCTGCGCCACGGACGCGTACAGCGTGCCGCCCTCGACCGCCTTCAGTCCGTCAGGCGTGCCGTCGAAGCCGACCACCGAGACCGACTTGCCGGCCTTGGAGCCCAGCGCCTTGATCGCGCCGAGCGCCATCTCGTCGTTCGCGGCGATGACGCCCTGGACGTCCGGGTGGGCCTGGAGCAGGTTCGACATCACGTCGAGGCCCTTGGTGCGGTCGAAGTCCGCGGGCTGCTGGGCCACGACCCGGATGCCCGGGTAGGCCTTCAGGCCGTTCGCGAAGCCCTGGGCGCGCTCGCGGGCGGCGGAGGTGCCCGCCTGGCCCTGGAGGATCACGATCTTGCCCTTGCCGCCCAGCTTGTCGGCGATGCTCTTCGCGGCGAGTTCACCGCCGGCGACGTTGTCGGAGGCGACCAGGGTGGCCGTCTTCGCGTCGTTGACGACGCGGTCGACGGCGATGACCGGGATCTTCGCCTGGTCGGCTGCCTGCACCGAGTTGCTCGCCGCGTCCGAGTCGACCGGGTTGACTATGATCGCGCCGAGTCCGGAACTGGTGAAGTTCTGGAGCTGGTTGGCCTGCTGGGAGGCGTCGTTCTGCGCGTCCGTGACGGTCAGGTCCACGCCCAGCTTCTTCGCCTCGGCCTGCGCGCCCGCCCGGATCTGCACGAAGAAGGGGTTGTTGAGGGTGGACAGCGACAGGCCCATCTTCGGGGCGCTCGCGGAGGAGGAGCCGTTGTGCAGGAAGGACGTGGCGCCGACGATCGCGACGGTGACGACGGCCGCGAGCGCGTAGGTCGTCGCCTGCTTGCCCTTGCCGCCGCCCGCGCCGCCCGCGACCGGGGTCACCCCGGCCTTGCGGCGCGCGGTGTCGAGCAGCACGGCCAGCGCGATGACGACACCGATGACGACCTGCTGCCAGAACGCTGACACGTTCAGCAGGTTCAGCCCGTTGCGCAGCACGGCCAGGATCAGCGCGCCGATCAGCGTGCCGGACGCCTTGCCCGTGCCGCCGGCCAGGGACGCCCCGCCGATGACGACCGCGGCGATCGCGTCCAGCTCGTAGCCGTCGGCGGCCTGCGGCTGCGCGGAGGAAAGGCGGGCGGCGAGGACGACACCGGCGACGGCGGCGAAGACGCCCGAGAAGGCGTAGATCGCGAGCTTCTGCTTCTTCACGCGCAGGCCGGACAGCCGCGCGGCCTCCTCGTTGCCGCCGATCGCGTACATCGAGCGGCCGATGTACGTCCGGCCGAGCACGAACGCGGCGATCAGGCCCATCACGACCATGACGAGCAACGGCACCGGCAGCCAGCCGCCGAGCGTGTCCCCGAGGCGGGAGACGGAGTCGGGGAAGGCGATCGGGGTGCCCTCGGAGATGACGAGGGACAGGCCGCGGGCCGCGGACAGCATCGCGAGCGTCGCGATGAACGGCGGCAGCTTGCCGTAGGAGATCAGGACGCCGTTGACCAGGCCGCAGACGATGCCCGTCGCTATGGCCAGCAGGACGGCGAGGAACACGGGGACGCCCGCCGAGGTGGCGCTCCACGCGAGGACCGTGGCCGAGAGCGCGGCGACCGAGCCGACCGACAGGTCGATGCCCGCCGAGACGATCACGAAGGTGACGCCGAAGGCGAGGATGGCGGTGACGGCCGCCTGGATGCCGACGTTCAGGAGGTTGTCCGTCGTCAGGAAGTCGCCCGACAGTGCCGACATCGCGACGACGAGGACGATGAGCGCGGTGAGCGCGCCGTTGTCGAGCAGGAGACGGCGCAGGCCGCCGGAGGCGCCACCCGCGCCCGTCGTGCTCTTGAGCGTGTCAGTGGCCACGGGAGGCCTCCGTTCCGCTGGTGGTCGTGATCGGGGTCGTGGTCGTCGGAGTGCTGACGGCGAGTGCCATCACGGTGTCCTGGGTCGCCTCGTCGGCGGAGAGCTCGCCGGCGATCCGGCCCTGCGCCATGACCAGCACCCGGTCGCTCATGCCGAGCACCTCGGGCAGATCACTGGAGATCATCAGGACGGCGGCACCGGCGGCGGTGAGTTCGTTGACGAGCTGGTAGATCTCGACCTTGGCGCCGACGTCGATGCCGCGCGTCGGCTCGTCGAGGATCAGCACCTTGGTGTCGGCGAGCAGCCACTTGCCGATGACGACCTTCTGCTGGTTGCCGCCGGAGAGCGTGCGCACGTGCTGGCCGAGTCCGGCCATCCGTACCCCGAGCTGCCCCGCGATCCGCTCGGCGGCCTCGCGCTGCCCCTTGAGGTCGACGAGCCCCGCCCGGGTGGCCGAGCGCAGCGTCACCAGGCCGAGGTTCTCCTCGACCGACGCGTCCAGCACCAGGCCCTGGCCCTTGCGGTCCTCGGGGATGAGCCCGATGCCCGCGGTCATCGCCGCGTTGACGTCGTACTTGAGGACGGCCGAACCGGCGACCTTCACGGCCCCCTTGTCGTAGGGGTCCGCCCCGAACACGGCCCGTACGACCTCCGTACGGCCGGCGCCGACCAGTCCGGCGATGCCGACGACCTCGCCGGCGTGCACCTCGAAGCTGACGTCGTGGAAGACGCCGTCGCGGGTGAGTCCCTCGACGGACAGCAACGCGGCGCCGCGATCGGCCCGCTCGCGCGGATACTGCTGTTCGATCGAGCGTCCCACCATGAGCCGGACGAGCTCGTCCTCGGGCGTGGCGGCGGGCACCTGCCCGACGCTCCTGCCGTCCCGGATGACCGTCACCCGGTCACCGAGTGCGGCGATCTCCTCCAGGTGATGCGTGATGAACACGATCCCGACGCCGTCCTCGCGCAGCGTGCGCACGATCGCGAAGAGCTTGTCGACCTCCTCGGAGGTGAGCACGGCGGTCGGCTCGTCCATGATGAGCACGCGCGCGTCGAGGCTGAGCGCCTTGGCGATCTCGACCATCTGGAGGCGGGCGATACCGAGTTCGCGGACACGCGCGCGTGGCGACACCTTCACGCCCACGCGTGCGAGGAGGACCTCGGCGTCGGCCTCCATCCGCTTCCGGTCGATCACCCCGAACCGGCGCGGCTGCCTCCCCAGGAAGATGTTCTCGGCGACCGTCAGATCCGGAACGAGGTTGAACTCCTGGTAGATGGTGGCGATCCCGAGCCGCTCGGAGTCCTGCGCACCGTGGATGCGCACCTCCTCGCCGCCGACCAGGATCCTCCCGGCGTCGGGCGTGTAGGCGCCGGAGAGCATCTTGATGAGGGTGCTCTTGCCCGCGCCGTTCTCACCGAGCAGCACGTGCACCTCGCCCCGGCGCAGGTCGAAGTCCACGCCGTCCAGCGCGACCACACCCGGGAAGGTCTTCCGTATGCCCTCGATGCGCAGCAACTCGTCCGCGTTGCTCACGTGTGGCTCCTGTTCTCAGCGGGGGGCTGCACAGCGGGGGCCTGTGCAGAGTCCGGCTCCGGGGAGGCCGGATACGGCTCGCCGCACGAGCGGCGTGCGACGAGCCGGGCGGGGAGGGTGACGGACTCGCCGGGCCGCCCCTCGATCCGGTCGGCCAGCGCGCGCACGGCGGCCCGCCCCAGCTCGCCGGTCGGCTGGGCGATCGCGGTGATCGGCGGATCGGTGTGCACGAACCACGGGATGTCGTCGAACGCGGCCAGCGCGATGTCGTCCGGCACGCGCAGGCCACGCGCGCGTACGGCGTCCAGAGCGCCGAGCGCCATCAGGTTGTCGGCCGCGAACACGACCTCGGGCGGCTCGGCCAGGTCGAGGAACCCCTCGGTGACCCGGCGCCCGCTCTCGGCCTGGAAGTCGCCCTGCCCTATGTAGGCGTCGGGCAGGCCGAGCCCGTACTCCTGGAGGGCCTCCCGGAAGGCCTCCACGCGTTCGCGTCCGGTCGTGGTCGCCGCCGGGCCCGCGATGATCGCGACCCGCCGGTGCCCGAGCCCGTAGAGATGCGCCACGAGGTCCCGCACGGCGGCCCGGCCGTCCGCCCGGACCACCGGCACGTCCACGCCCGGGATCCACCGGTCCACGAACACCATGGGCGTTCCCGCCCGCGCGGCGTCCAGCATCAGCGGCGAACCGCCGTCCGTCGGGGAGACGAGCAGCCCGTCGATCCGCCGGTCCAGCAGGTTGCGTACGTGGTGGTCCTGGAGGTCGGGCCGCTCGTCGGCGTTGCCGATGATGACGCTGTAGCCGAGCGCGCGGGCCTCCTCCTCGACGGAGCGGGCCAGCTCGGTGAAGTAGGGGTTCATCACGTCGCTGATGACCAGGCCGAGGGTGTGGGTCTGGTCGGTGCGCAGGGAGCGGGCGACGGCGTTCGGGCGGTAGCCCAGGGACTCGACGGCGGCCAGGACGCGCGTGCGCGCGTCGGCGCTGACCGACGGGTGGTCGTTCAGGACGCGCGAGACCGTGGCGACCGATACGCCCGCCTCGGCAGCGACGTCCTTGATGCTGGCCACCGCCGCTCCACCTCCTTGTGGATCAGTCGTGGGAGCACTTGCTGAAGCGCTCGTGGAATCGATTACATCGACGGGTGGATGGAATCGATTACACGCCGGTAAATCAAGACCCCGAGGGCAGCTCTTGACCGGATCGTGATGTCGCGGGCGGCTCGGCGGCGGTTCAGGGTGGAAGGAGAGGTCCGTTGTCGCGAGGCCCAACCCGGGCCGGAGCGGAGGAGTCATGACGGCGGCGACCCGGAACGACGTACCCGTCGCACTCGAGGGCGACGGCGTGGAACTGCGCCTCATGCCGATCGGGGGCGGCATGTCGGTGGGCTACATCAGCCTGCCCCAGGGCACGGACATGGGCCCGGCCCTCAAGGGTCTGCCCGACGACGCGTGCCAGTGCCCCCACTGGGGCTATCTGCTGAAGGGCCGGATCAGGATGCGCACGGCCTCCGGCGAGGAGGAGTACGAGGCGGGCCAGGCGTACTACTGGGGCCCCGGTCACGTCCCGTTCGCCCTGGAGGACAGCGAGTTCGTGGAGTTCTCCCCGAGTGAGGACTTCCAGCAGGTGATCGAGCACGTGGCCGCGCAGGGCGGGTGAGGCGGGGGAGCGGTCTGGACGGTGAGTTGCGGGAGCCGGACGGGCCGGTGTGGCCGGAGGGACCCCCGACGGGCCGGTGAGCGGGAACCCCTGACGGGCCGGTGAGCGGAACCCTTGACGGGCCGGTGAGCCGAGGAAGCCGAGGGACCGTCGAACAGCCGGAGGCACTCGGGCCTTCGGTGAGCAGAGGGGGCCGACGCGCCTTCGGTGAGCTGAGAGAGCCGATGGACCACCGGTGAGCCGAGAGAGCCGCGGACCACCCGTTTGCCGAGAGAGCCGACGGACCACCGATGAGCGAAGGAAACCGCCGGGCCGCCGATGAGTTTCGCCGGCCCGGGCGGTCCACCCCTCGTCGACCACAGGAGGAACGCCGTGCCCCACCAGCTACTGCGAGTGCAGAACTTCAACGTCTCGAGCGACGGGTTCGGTGCCGGAGAGCACCAGAGCTTGGAGCGCCCGTTCGGTCACGCCGACCCGGGACAGATGTTCGCCTGGGCCGGCGCCACGGCGAGCTGGCCCAACCGCACCGACCCCGGCGGGAGCCGCGGTCTCGACGACTACTTGACGCGCGACTTCGCCAACAACATCGGCGCCGAGATCATGGGCCGCAACAAGTTCAGCCCCCATCGCGGGCCGTGGCAGGACCACGAGTGGCGGGGCTGGTGGGGCGACGAGCCGCCGTTCCATACGCCGGTGTTCGTCATGACCCACCACGAGCGCCCCTCGTTCACGCTGTCCGACACCACGTTCCACTTCGTCGGCGGCGATCCGGCCGACGTCCTGGAGCAGGCGCGCGAGGCGGCCGGCGGCAAGGATGTCCGGCTCGGCGGCGGGGCGGCCACCGTCCGGGAGTTCCTCGACGCCGACCTGGTGGACACGCTGCACGTGGCGGTCTCGCCCGACGTGGTCATCGGGTCCGGCTCACGGCTCTGGGAGTCCCCCGAGGAACTGTTCGACCGCTTCCACTGCGATGTGGTGCCGAGCCCCAGTGGGGTGGTCCATCACCTGTTCTGGAGGAAGTGACGGCAGGTCAGGCGTCCTTGCTCCAGTCCAGCCGGTCGGCGAGCCCGGCGGCGGTGAAAGCGGCCTCCAACTCGTCGCGGCCCTCGGTGAAGTGGGCCCAGCTGTCGTAGTGGACGGGGACGACCCGGCGGGCGCCGAGGATCCGCGTGGCCTCGGCGGCCATGGCGCTGTCCAGGACGATGACCTTTCCGTCGAAGACGTCGGCGAAGCGCGGTGCGCCGGCGAAAAGGATGGCGGTGTCCACCGGGGCGAAGCGCTCGGCGACCTCCTTCACCGCGTCCAGTGAGGCGTTGTCGCCGCTGACGTAGACGGTGGGCAGGCCCTCGCCGGTCAGGACGAAGCCGACGACCTCGCCGCAGATCGGCTCGACCTCCTCGCGGGGGCCGGGGCCGTGGATGGCGGGGACGCCCGTGACGGTGACCGTGCCGCCGTCGGGGCGGTCGAGCTCGACGGACTGCCAGTCGGCCAGGCCCGTGGCCTTCGCGCCGAGGCGCTGTCCGCCCCCGGGGGTGGTGAGGGTGAGCGGGACGTCGGCGAGCAGGGCCCGGCCGGAGGTGTCGAGGTTGTCGGCGTGCTCGTCGTGGGAGAGGAGCACCACGTCGACGGGGCCCAGTTCGGCGGGCGAGGCGGCGGAGGGGGCGGTCTTCGTCAGGACCACGGCGGGCGCGGGGAAGTCACCGGGGCCGTCGAAGGTCGGGTCGGTCAGGAAGCGCAGGCCGCCGTACTCGAAGAGGGCGGTCGGGCCGCCGAAGACGCGGACAGGGAAGGGGGTGGTCGTCGCGGGAAGCGCAGACATGAAGGAAACCTCACGGATAGATGCGTTCGAACCGTGAGACGACCGTAGCTGCTTCTCACGGATACAGGCAAGCCGTACCATGAGAGGTATGCAGGAGCCCGTGATCGACCAGCCCGCCCCGCCGCCCGCGCAGGGCGAGGAGGAGCACCCCTCGCTCGCCCTCGTCAACAGCGCGATCGCGCTGCCCGGCGGGCACACGGTCGATCTCCTGGGCACCCCCGCGCAGACGAACCACTGGCTGACCCAGCGCGGTCTCGCCCCGGTCGACGCCGGCATGCGGGAGATGTGCGCGACCCAACTGCGCTCCCTGCGCGAACAGATCAGATCGCTGTTCGCCGCCCGAGCCGAAGGCCTGCCCGCCCTCCCCGCGGCCGTGGCGGCCGTCAACGACGCGATGACCCGGGTCCCCACGGCCCCGCTGCTGCGCTGGGACGACAAGACCGGCCCCTACCGCACGGCCCCCCACCCCACCACCGCGATCGTCGACCTCGCCCTGGCCACCCTCGCCGCCGATGCCGCGGACCTGCTCACGTCCCCCGACGCCGAGCGCCTCACCGCCTGCGGCTCCCCGCCCTGCAACCGCTACGTGCTCCGCCACGGCCGCCGCCAGTGGTGCTCCACCCGCTGCGGCGACCGCGCCCGGGCGGCGCGGGCCTATGCCCGCCGCAGCACCCCGCGATGACTCGATCGCTTCGCTCATGTGGGACGGTTCGACCATGACCAGCGACTACGACCGTCTGCGTAACGGCATCGAGTTCATGACCGCCTACGTCTCCGGCAACGACCTGCTGACGGCCTACGTGACAGAGCGACGGCGCGAGGACCCCATGGCGAACGAGGCCCTTATGGACGGGGCGGCGGCCCTCTGCGCGCTGTTGCTGCGCAAGATGGCCCGGGATACCGGAAAGACCGAGCACGAGCTGCTCCAGGAACTGGCCCGCGGCACCCACCGGCACGAGCGGCAGTCCGAAGAGTGACTCCGATCCTCGGTCAGAGTCATGGCGACGGGGCACACCGTGCCCCTCTGCTCTCCGCCACCCGCTTGACGTCCCGCAGGGACTCGGTGAGCCGCAGGGCCAGATAGCGCAGCTCCGCGCTCGTCACGCGGCGTTCCGCGAGGAGTGCGGCGGCGTGGCCGAGAAGACCGTCCGCCATGTCCAGCTGTACGGCTTCGATGTCGTCGGCCAAGCGTGAGACGTATCCGGCCCCGTCGCCCACGAGGTAGCACGGCCTCCCGTCGACAGTCGTCCAAGGCAGCAGCCGCCCGGCCATCACGCGCTCACTTCCGCCGCCAGGTAGGGACGGACCAGTCGGTTGTCCTCTCCGTGCAACGGACGTTCCTGTGCGCGGCAGTACGGGCACGGGGGCGGTGCCGGGGATCGCCGTCGCCGTCCGCGTGGAGGGAACAGGACGCGGAGGAGCGGTTCGAGGGCTCGAGCGATGAGGTCTGTCACGACTGCTTACCTTCCGACCTGCGGTGACTGCGTTCTGTGGTGAATCACTCACAGAGTGGGGTCGGTGGTGGCTACGCTGCCAGGGGTCGGGACTTGACATCGCGCTTGTCAAGAAGAGGAGTTGCCGCATGGACGAACGCCGCACACTTCGGACGCCGCGCCAGAAGTACGGAGAGGAACTGCGGCTGCGGCGGATTGCTGCCGGCCTCACCCAGGAGGAACTGAGTGACCAGGTCGTGTGCTCGCCCACGCTGATCAGCCATTTCGAGGCCGGGAGGCGCCTTCCGAAGCCCGACGACGCGCAGCGGATCGACCGCGCGCTGGGAACGGACGGGTTCTTTGCGCGGTGGCTGGAGGATCTGGAGTCGAAGTACACCGACCACTTCGCAACGGTGGCCGAGCTTGAGCAACTGGCCGTGGTGATTCAGCAGTTCGCGCTTTCACTGGTTCCCGGAGTGCTTCAGACCGACGACTACGCACGCGCCCTGTTCCGTGCATACCGGCCGAACCACACGGTTGAGGAACTTGACGAGCTCGTTGTCATCCGAACAGAGCGCCGTCGAATCCTCGACGGACCGGCGCCGCCCGTGGTCTGGACTCTGCTCGACGAGGCGGTCCTCCGGCGTTGCGTCGGCGGGCCGCAGGTCATGGCAGAGCAGCTCCACAAGATCGCGGACATGGCCGAGTGGGGACGACTACGCTTGCACGTCCTTCCGTATGGAGTGGGGGCACACGCGCTCATGCAGAGTCTGCTCACGCTCATGACGTTCGAGGACTCGGCCCCAGTGGCCTACGTCGAGGGCTTCCAGACCGGGAACCTGATGGACGATCCGGCCCTGGTGAGGGCATGCCAGACCGCCTACTCTCTGGCTCTGAGCGACGCGTTGTCGCAGCAGGAGTCACTGGCCCTCGTCAGGGCGGCAGCGGAGGAACACGCGCATGGGCACCACTGAAAGAAGCATCACCGGCTGGTACAAGTCCAGTTACAGCGGCGGCGATCAAGGAGAGTGCCTCGAAGTCGCCCGCAACCACCCCGACGTACCCGTCCGCGACAGCAAGACCACCCCCGGCCCCACCCTGGTCTTCTCCACCCACGGCTGGACGGCGTTCGTGACGGCCGTCAAGGAAGGGCACATAGAGGCCTGACTGTCGTACCCCGGCGGTACGGTCGGATCATGCCCAACCAGACGGGAACCCCCGCCGGCGAACGGCGACTCGCCGTGCTCGAAGGCGTTCTCGAGCGGATCACGTACGCCAACGAGGAGAACGGCTACACGGTCGCCCGGGTCGACACCGGCAGAGGCGGCGGCGATCTGCTCACGGTCGTGGGCGCGCTGCTCGGCGCCCAGGTCGGGGAATCCCTGCGCATGGAGGGCCGCTGGGGCTCGCACCCCCAGTACGGCAAGCAGTTCCACGTGGAGAACTACACGACGGTCCTGCCCGCCACCGTCCAGGGCATCCGCCGTTATCTCGGCTCCGGCCTGGTCAAGGGCATCGGGCCGGTCTTCGCCGACCGGATCACGCAGCACTTCGGGCTGGACACCCTCCAGATCATCGAGGAGGAGCCCAAGCGGCTCATCGAGGTCCCGGGGCTCGGGCCCAAGCGGACGAAGAAGATCGCCGACGCCTGGGAGGAACAGAAGGCCATCAAGGAGGTCATGCTCTTCCTCCAGACGGTCGAGGTGTCCACGTCCATCGCGGTGCGGATCTACAAGAAGTACGGCGACGCGTCCATCTCCGTCGTGAAGAACCAGCCCTACCGCCTCGCCGCCGACGTCTGGGGCATCGGCTTCCTCACCGCCGACAAGATCGCCCAGTCCGTCGGCATCCCGCACGACAGCCCGGAGCGCGTCAAGGCGGGCCTCCAGTACGCGTTGTCGCAGTCCACCGACCAGGGCCACTGCTTCCTCCCGGAGGAGCAGCTGATCAAGGACGCGGTCAAGCTCCTCCAGGTCGACACGGGCCTGGTCATCGAGTGCCTCGCCGAGCTGGCCGAGCCCCAGGAGGACGGCGAGGACCCCGGCGTCGTACGGGAGAAGGTCCCGGGCCCTGACGGCGGCGAGCCCGTCACCGCCGTCTACCTCGTGCCCTTCCACCGCGCCGAACTCTCCCTCTCCGCCCAGATGCTGCGCCTGCTGCGCACCGAGGAGGACCGGATGCCGGGCTTCCGGGCGGTGGCCTGGGACAAGGCCCTCGGCTGGCTGAGAACACGCACCGGCGTCGACCTCGCCCCCGAGCAGGAGGCCGCCGTCAAGCTCGCCCTGACCGAGAAGGTCGCCGTCCTCACCGGCGGCCCCGGCTGCGGCAAGTCCTTCACCGTCCGCTCCATCGTGGAGCTGGCCCGCGCGAAGAAGGCGAAGGTCGTGCTCGCCGCCCCGACCGGCCGGGCCGCCAAGCGCCTGTCCGAGCTCACCGGCGCCGAGGCCTCCACGGTCCACCGCCTGCTGGAGCTGAAGCCCGGCGGCGACGCGGCCTACGACCGGGACCGCCCGCTGGACGCCGACCTGGTGGTGGTCGACGAGGCGTCCATGCTGGACCTCCTCCTCGCCAACAAGCTCGTCAAGGCCGTGCCACCGGGAGCCCACCTCCTCTTCGTCGGGGACGTGGACCAGCTGCCGAGCGTCGGCGCGGGGGAGGTCCTGCGCGACCTCCTGGCCGACGGGGGCCCGATCCCCGCCGTCCGCCTCACCCGGGTCTTCCGCCAGGCCCAGCAGTCGGGCGTGGTGACGAACGCGCACCGGATCAACGCCGGCCAACACCCCCTCACCGACGGCATGAAGGACTTCTTCCTCTTCGTCGAGGACGACACGGAGGAGGCGGGGCGGCTCACGGTGGACGTGGCGGCGCGGCGGATCCCCGCCAAGTTCGGTCTGGACCCCCGCCGGGACGTGCAGGTCCTGGCGCCCATGCACCGCGGCCCGGCGGGGGCCGGCACCCTCAACGGCCTGCTCCAGCAGGCCGTCACACCGGCCCGCCCCGACCTTCCCGAGAAGCGGTTCGGTGGTCGCGTCTTCCGCGTCGGCGACAAGGTCACGCAGATCCGCAACAACTACGAGAAGGGCGAGAACGGCGTCTTCAACGGCACGGTCGGCGTGGTGACTTCCCTCAACCTCGACGATCAGCGGCTGACCGTGCGGACGGACGAGGACGAGGAAGTGCCGTACGAGTTCGACGAACTCGACGAGCTCGCCCACGCGTACGCGGTGACGATCCACCGCTCCCAGGGCAGTGAGTACCCCGCTGTCGTCATCCCGGTCACCACCGGGGCCTGGATGATGCTCCAGCGCAACCTGCTGTACACGGCGGTCACTCGGGCGAAGAAGCTGGTGGTGCTGGTCGGTTCGCGGAAGGCCCTGGGCCAGGCGGTCCGTACGGTGTCCGCCGGGCGGCGGTGCACGGCGCTGGACTTCCGCCTGGCCGGGGGCCGGCTCCCGGACGAATCAAACTGACGCCGACGTGTTCACGCGCTGCCGGGCGAACGCCGTCCTGCCCCGCTGTCGGAGTGGTCGTGGCAGGTGCAGTCGCCGCGGCCGAGAAGCCCTGCCCGGTGCAGGCACTCGCGCGCCTGGACCCATGCCCACCGTGACAGGACGCGGGTCCTGGGGCCGAAGAAGCCGCTGAGCAGCACGCCCGGCGTCAGGTTGACGACCTCGTGCCACCAGTACGCGGGCACGTAGAGCACATCGCCCGGCTCGAGATCCACCACGAAGAAGCCGCCGTGCTCCTGCCCGGCTGCCAGCTCCTCGGCGCCGACCAGGGACAAGCGGGCCCATGCGTCGTACTTCCCGGATTCCTTTCCGGCCCGTTTCACCGCCCCGGGGCCGGCGAGATAGAAGCGCTTCGTCCCCATGATCTGAACGGCGAGATTGTCCAGGAGATCGCAGTGCAAGCCGGTACGAGCGCGGGAGGGGCCGATCCAGGTGGCGCTCGACCTGATGGTCCCCGACGGGAAGAGTTCGCGGCTTCTGAGATCCGCGCGCAGTTGCGGGAACTTCTTGAGCAGATCGAACTCTTTGAGATAGGCCGGTGCGTCGTCCGAGGGTGCATCGCGCGTCAGACTGCCGATGTAGGAACCCAGGGTCGACGACGTGAATCGAGTCCTTGCGGTCTCCCTGTTTCCCGCAACCAATTGCACGGGGAGGCCGGGGTCGAGTGAGGCGAGGTACGGGAAGCTCCAGTCTTTGACGGCCGGCCAGGTGGCGGCGGCCGCTCGGAATACCGTTGGCGTACGAGTACGGACATGAAGTGCGGGCGCTTCCTCGGAAGCGGGCAGCGGTCGGAACATGGGCATGATCCCTCTCCCTTCAGGGATGAACAGGATCCGCCGCCCTGGGCAGCGCCAGAATCAGATCGTCTATATCGCCTCGTATCACGGCCGCATGGTCCAGTGACCGTTCGTGCGGAAAGTAGTTCTCCTTGCAGGCGACGATGCTGTGGAACCCTTTGCCGTGGTAGTAGCGGAGCTGAGGGTCGAGCGGCAGGCCGTTGCGCTTGGCGTATACGTAGTCTCCGGCCGGCACCTCGGGGTTGGCGCGCTTCCAGGCGTGCAGGCCGGGCAGGGGGGACCCGAGATACACCTCGTGGTATCCGAGGGCCCGTACGTGCGGAAGGAAGAATTGGAAGACAGCCGTCACCGCGTCACCGTCGATACTGCTGAGGCTGATGCCGAAGAGGGAGCGTTTCGCGCCCGGACGCGGAGACGGAGATGCGGCGTCGGCGCATTCTTCCCAGGAAAGCGCAGTGCGGGCCCTTTCGGGCGTGATCGGCTTCACGAACAGCGAGGTGAGGACTTTACCGGTGGTGACAGAGAAAGCGCCGGCGTTGAGTTGCGGATTCTCCGTGATGCGCTGGATGAGACCTTCGCGGCTCCCCGACTGTTCTCGTGTCCACTTGACCTCCTCCAGCACCATGAGCCCGTCGATGTCCTCCGGTCGAAGAAGGCGCACCTCAATATCACGGAATGTCGGAGGGCGGTCGGATCCGTGCGCGTCGATGGCGGAACTCCCTAGGCTGCGGCTGAAATGAAGCTGGGGTCTTCTGAATATTTGCATGCCAAGTGGGAGCCGGGCGGTAAGGATACTTTTTGTTGCGGTGGCATTCACTCGGAGTTGAAATTCCCGGTCGCAGTTCTGGGCTGTGTGACTTTTGGAACCAACCGGCTGAAGTCGTGAAGGTCCGGGGGAGGAGGGCGAACGCCGGGGGGCGCGGGCGTCCGGGTGCCGCCTCCCGGCGACGAGGCCGCCCCGCTCGCCCGGCGGCGGAGCTGACCCCGGGTCAGGGCCACCGGGGGCCTCGGCCGACACCCGCCGACCGAAAAATGATCGATCAAACAAGTCGGAAAGGTCACACAGTGCTTTCCTCGGGAGGGCAGGAGGGGGCAGGATGGACAGGTTGGCGGCACTCAGTGCCGCCGATAGGCCCAATGGTCGACCCCGAGTGCACTCTCCTGCGCCAAATGGGGGATGGTAGAGACAGTCAGGGCACCTCGAAGAAGAGGCACAACGTCGGTGAGGGATGACGTGAGCGACAACTCTGTAGTACTGCGGTACGGCGACGGCGAGTACACCTACCCGGTGATCGACAGCACCGTCGGTGACAAGGGCTTCGACATCGGCAAGCTCCGCGCCCAGACCGGTCTGGTGACGCTGGACAGCGGGTACGGCAACACCGCCGCCTACAAATCCGCCATCACCTACCTGGACGGCGAAGCGGGCATCCTGCGGTACCGCGGCTACCCGATCGAGCAGCTGGCCGAGCGCTCCACCTTCCTGGAGGTCGCCTACCTGCTGATCAACGGCGAGCTGCCGACCGTCGACGAGCTCTCGACGTTCAAGAACGACATCACGCAGCACACCCTGCTGCACGAGGACGTCAAGAACTTCTACAAGGGCTTCCCCCGCGACGCCCACCCGATGGCCATGCTGTCCTCGGTCGTCTCGGCGCTGTCCACGTTCTACCAGGACAGCCACAACCCGTTCGACGAGCGCCAGCGCAACCTCTCCACGATCCGCCTGCTCGCCAAGCTCCCGACGATCGCGGCGTACGCGTACAAGAAGTCGATCGGTCACCCGTTCGTCTACCCGCGCAACGACCTCGGCTACGTCGAGAACTTCCTCCGGATGACCTTCTCGGTCCCGGCGCAGGAGTACGACCTGGACCCGACCGTGGTCTCCGCGCTCGACAAGCTGCTGATCCTGCACGCGGACCACGAGCAGAACTGTTCGACGTCCACGGTCCGCCTGGTCGGCTCCTCGCAGGCGAACATGTTCGCCTCGATCTCCGCCGGCATCAACGCGCTGTGGGGCCCGCTGCACGGCGGCGCCAACCAGTCCGTGCTGGAGATGCTGGAGGGCATCCGCGACTCCGGCGGTGACGTCGACTCCTTCATCCGCAAGGTGAAGAACAAGGAGGACGGCGTCCGCCTGATGGGCTTCGGCCACCGGGTCTACAAGAACTTCGACCCGCGCGCCAAGATCATCAAGGCCGCCGCGCACGACGTGCTGTCCGCCCTCGGCAAGTCCGACGAGCTGCTGGACATCGCGCTGAAGCTGGAGGAGCACGCGCTCTCCGACGACTACTTCGTCTCGCGCAGCCTCTACCCGAACGTCGACTTCTACACCGGCCTGATCTACCGGGCCATGGGCTTCCCGACCGAGATGTTCACGGTCCTGTTCGCCCTCGGCCGGCTGCCGGGCTGGATCGCCCAGTGGCACGAGATGATCAAGGAGCCGGGCTCCCGCATCGGCCGCCCGCGCCAGATCTACACGGGCGTCGTCGAGCGCGACTTCGTGCCCGTCGAGGAGCGCTGAGGCGCAGTACCGCTCGGCCCCCGTATCCGCGCTCGTGCGGGTGCGGGGGCTCTTGCGTACGCGCGGAGCGGGACGGCTGCGTACTGAGGCGGGACGGCTGCGTACGCGCGGGGCGACAAGGCCCGGGAGACGGAAAGGCAAGAAAGAAGGCGCCCTGTCGCCGGTCCCCCCACGGGCCGACGACCAGGGCGCCTTCCCAGTCCCGGTACGGATTCCCCCCACGGGATCCGGCCGGGCGTCTGTGAGGACAGCGCCTGAATCGCTGTTGAGCACAACGAGCAAAACTCGCCGTACTGCGGTGTGCGGTCTGCCGGGACAGCGCACTACCGGGAGGGCCGCTCAAAGCTTCCCGGTGTACGTGCCCCGGCAACGCATCTCTGGAGAGGTCCCCCAAGACATCTCCAGATGCCAGGTGGCGCCCCCCAAGACGCTCCCCGACATCGTCAACTTAGACCTTCGAACCCCTTCGATGGTTACGTTCACATCACTGTGATCTGCGTCTCTTGCGTATGTCCGTAAGGTGCGCAAGAGCCCGGGTATGCCGCTTGGGGCTCAAGCGTAAGGATGGTGCGTGAGCCTTGTGAAGAGCTTATGTGAGCCGGGCCCGGGACTCCAGAGGGGCTCATATCACGTTCGCCGTGAACTTAGGGCGAATTCGGGCGACTTCACCGGAATGTCCGCAGTCGGAGACTGTTCGTGACGACGAAGACCGACGAAAAGGCCATCGCGGCCCCGGCGATCATCGGGTTCAGCAGTCCCGCGGCGGCCAGCGGCAGCGCGGCCACGTTGTAGCCGAAGGCCCAGACCAGATTGCCCTCGATCGTGGCCAGTGTCCGGCGCGACAGCCGGATCGCGTCCGCGGCCACCCGCAGGTCGCCGCGGACCAGCGTCAGATCGCCCGCCTCGATCGCCGCGTCCGTGCCGGTGCCCATGGCCAGGCCGAGGTCGGCGGTGGCGAGCGCGGCCGCGTCGTTGACGCCGTCGCCCACCATGGCGACGACCCGCCCCTCAGCCTGCAACCGCCTTACGGCGGCGACCTTGTCCTCGGGCAGGACCTCCGCGATGACCTGGTCGATCCCGACGGCCTCGGCCACCGCTTCGGCCACCGCCCGGTTGTCCCCGGTCAGCAGCACCGGTGTGAGCCCCAGTGCGCGCAGTTCCCGCACCGCCTCGGCACTGGTCTCCTTGACCGCGTCCGCCACGGCCAGCACGGCCCGCGCCGTCCCGTCCCAGCCGGCCAGGACGGCCGTACGACCTGCCCGCTCGGCCTCGTCCCGCGCGCGGGCCAGTCCGGGCGGTACGTCGTCGAAGAGCCGCCCCACGGCGACCTCACGGCCCTCCACACGCCCCCGTACGCCCCGCCCCGGGACGTTCTCGAAGCTCTCGACGTCCGGGAGCCGTCCGGCCCTCTCCTCGGCGCCCAGCGCGATCGCACGGGCCACGGGGTGCTCGGAGGCGTGCTCCACGGCGCCCGCCAGCCGCAGTACCTCCTTCTCGTCGGCGCCCTCGGCGACGTGGACGTCCTGGAGGGTCATCCGGCCCGTGGTGACCGTGCCGGTCTTGTCCAGGACGACCGTGTCGATCCGGCGCGTGGACTCCAGGACCTCCGGGCCCTTGATGAGGATGCCGAGCTGGGCTCCACGGCCGGTACCGACCATCAGCGCGGTCGGGGTGGCCAGGCCCAGCGCGCACGGACAGGCGATGATCAGGACCGCGACCGCGGCCGTGAACGCGGCGACGCCGTCGCCGGTCGTACCCAGCCACGCCCCGGCCGTGGCGGCGGCGATCAGCAGGACCACCGGCACGAAGATCCCGGAGATCCGGTCGGCGAGCCGCTGTACCTCGGCCTTGCCGTTCTGCGCGTCCTCCACCAGCTTCGCCATCCGCGCGAGCCGGGTGTCGCCGCCGATCCGGGTCGCCTCGACGACGAGCCGTCCGCCCGCGTTGACCGTCGCGCCGGTGACCGCGTCCCCGGCCGTCACGTCCACCGGCACCGACTCGCCGGTCAGCATCGAGGCGTCCACCGCCGAGGCGCCCTCGACGACCGTGCCGTCGGTGGCGATCTTCTCGCCGGGCCGTACGACGAACCGGTCGCCGACGGCCAGCCGCTGCGCCGGGATCCGCACCTCGCGCCCGTCCCGCAGCACGGCGACGTCCTTGGCGCCCAGCTCCATGAGCGCGCGCAGGGCGGCTCCCGCGCGGCGCTTTGAGCGGGCCTCCAGGTAGCGGCCCAGCAGGAGGAAGGCGGTGACGCCGGAGGCGACCTCCAGGTAGATCGAGGAGGCGCCGTCGCCGCGCGAGACCGTGAACTCGAAGGGGTGCCGCATGCCGGGCATGCCCGCGTCGCCGAGGAAAAGGGCCCACAGGGACCAGCCGAACGCGGCCAGCGTGCCGAGGGAGACCAGTGTGTCCATGGTGGCGGCACCGTGCCGGGCGTTCGTCCACGCCGCCCGGTGGAACGGCAGCCCGCCCCAGACGACGACCGGGGCGGCGAGGGTGAGCGAGAGCCACTGCCAGTTGTCGAACTGGAGCGCCGGGACCATAGCCAGCAGGACGACCGGGACGGCGAGCGCGGCGGAGACGACGAGGCGGCGACGGAGAGCCGACAGCTCGGGGTCCTCCTCGGCGGGGCGCGTCCCCTCGGCGGCGGACTCCTCCTCGCGCGCGGGCGCGGGCTCCTCAGCGGTGTATCCGGTCTTCACCACGGTCGCGATCAGGTCGGCGACCTCGATGCCCGCGGGGTAGGTGACCCGGGCCTTCTCCGTCGCGTAGTTCACCGTGGCGGTGACGCCGTCCATGCGGTTGAGCTTCTTCTCCACGCGGGCGGCGCAGGAGGCGCAGGTCATCCCGCCGATGAGCAGCTCGGCCTCGGCGAGCGCCGGCTCGCGGTCCGTCGGCGCCTTGGCGGTGGTGCTGGTCATGTCCGTACTCCAGGTGGTGCGGGGTGCCCGGGAAGCGGAACGGGCCGTACGGGCCGGGGCGGCGGTGTACGGCCCGTACGTCGGTACGAGTGCCAGGACCGGGATGTCTCAGGCCTGCGCGTCTCGGGCTTTTGCGACCGGGCCGGGCTGTTGGAGCCGGCTCGGGCTCTTGAACCCGGCCCGGGCTTTGGAGCCGGCTCGGGCTCTTGAACCCGGCCCCGGCTCTTGGAACCGGCTCAGGCCTTCCCGGCCAGCTCGTAACCGGCCTCGTCGACGGCGGCGCGCACGGCTTCGTCGTCGAGCGGGGTGGCCGAGACGACGGTGACCTCGCCGGTCTTGGCGACGGCCGTCACCGAACTGACGCCGGAAATCTCGGAGATCTCACCGGAGACGGCGCCCTCGCAGTGTCCGCAGCTCATGCCGCTCACCTTGTAGACGGTGGTGACGGGGCCCATGGTTTCGGTCTGGGCGGTCATGTCGTTACTCCTCGTCGACTGCATGTGGGGCAAGGGGGACCTGTGGGGTCCGCACACACCAACTGTACCCCTAGGGGGTATCAGTTCACGACGTCCTCGACCAGGGGTCGCAGGTAGCGCAGGAGGGCGTCCTTCAGCTCCTGGACGTAGGCCTCCCGCTCGGTGCCCTCATGGGCCAAGACCAGCTCCAGACCCGCCTTGTAGATGCCGACGCACATCTGGGCGGCGCGGGCGACGGCCGGGGCGGGGGCCCCAGGGGTGAACGGGGCGAGGAATGTCTCGACCCGGGCGGCCAGCGTGCGGTGCAGCGCGTCGTGCTCCTCGGCGATGCGCCCCGGGATGTCGGAGCCGTGCATCAGCGCGAAGAAGGCCGGGTGGCGGCAGTTGAACTCGATGAAGCGGTCGACGGTCCCGGCGATCACGTCCTCGATCGGGGTCGCCGCGGGGTCGATCGGGGCGAGGACCTCGTCGTAGGACTGCCGCATCTCGTGCATGAGCCGGCTGCCCAGCTCGATCGCGATCGCTTCCTTGTTCGGGAAGAACTGGTACAGCGTCCCCGGCGAGACGCCCGCCTCGCGGGCGATGGCGTTGGTGCTGGCGGCCGTGTAGCCGGTCGTGGAGAAGACGGTGGCGGCGGCGTCGAGGAGCTGGGCGATCCGGCGCTCGCCGCGCGCCTGGCGGCGGCGCGGCCGGTCCTCGGCCGCCGTCGTCGTCTCTGCTCCGGGTTTCGCCGTTCCGGGTTTCTCGGTCTTCTCGGGCACGCGTTTTCCCCAGGTCTCAGAACGCGATTGACAAACACGAGCGGCCGCTCGCATTCTGGAGTCGGCAGAAATGCGAGCGATCTCTCGTGTTTGCCAGTCTACGGCAGCCCCGTGCTGCCAGGCTGCGCCTGGACACGGGTCACGGTGAAGGGGACACCGCACGATGACCGAAGTCAACACACCACCACGCGTCGGATCCTGGACCCGCTTCGTGACCGCCCGGCCCAGACTGTCACTGCTGGTGGCGCTGGTCCTCACCGCTCTCGCGGTGCTGGCCGGCAGCGGCGTCGCCGACCGGCTCGGCGCCGGCGGCTGGGAGGACCCGGCCGCCGAGTCCACCTACGCGACCAAGGCCCTGGAGCGCGAGTTCCCCGGCTCCCAGCCCAACCTGCTGCTCCTGGTCGACGCGGGCGACGCCTCGGTCGACGACCCGGCCGTCGCCGCCCGGGCCGAGCGTCTCGCCGAGCGACTGGCGGACGAGAAGGGCGTCACCGGCGTCGGCTCCTACTGGCAGTCCGGCACCCCGGCCCTGCGCGCCGAGGACGGCCACGAGGCGCTGATAGCCGCCCGCATCACGGGCGACGAGAAGACCGCCGGCGAGACCCTTGAGCGCATCGCGCCCCACTACCGCGGGGTGCACGGCCCGGTGGAGGTCACCGTCGGTGGCCCGGTCGCCGTGCGGCACGAGATGCAGACGGTCATCCAGGAGGATCTGACCCGGGCCGAGCTCATCGCCCTGCCGGTGACGCTCGTGCTGCTGGTGATGGTCTTCGGCAGCGCCGTCGCGGCCCTGCTGCCGCTGGGCATCGGCATCGTCGCCATCCTCGGGACGAACGCGATCCTGCGCGGCCTCACCGAGCTCACCGACGTGTCCGTGTTCGCGATCAACCTCACCACGGCCCTCGGTCTCGGCCTCGCCGTCGACTACGCGCTGTTCATCGTCCGCCGCTTCCGCGAAGAACTGTCCACCGGTGCCGAGCCCCTGACCGCCATCGGCACGACGCTGCGCACCGCCGGCCGCACGGTGCTGTTCTCCGCCCTCACGGTCGCGGTGTCCCTGGCGGCGATGCTGGTCTTCCCGCAGTACTTCCTGCGGTCCTTCGCGTACGCCGGGATCGCCGTGGTGCTGCTGGCCGCGGCCGCCGCGCTGATCCTGCTCCCGGCGGCGCTGATACTGCTGGGCCACCGGGTCAACTCCCTGGATCTGCGCCGCGTCTTCCGGCGCGGACAGCGGCCGGAGCCCGCCGGGGAGGACGGCAGGGCCTGGGCGCGCTCGGCGTCGCTCGTCATGCGCCGCGCCCCGTTCTTCGCCCTGGGCACCACAGCCGTCCTCGTCCTGCTCGGACTGCCCTTCCTGGGCGTGAAGTTCGGCACCGCCGACGACCGCCAGCTGCCCTCGACGTCCGAGTCCCACGTCGTGCAGCAGCACATCCGGGAGGGCTTCCCGGGCAGTCCCGGCGGCGGCCTCGAAGTGCTCGCCGAGGGCCGCGCGACCGAGGCGCAGTACGGCGCCTACAAGGAGCGGATCGCCGGACTGCCCGAAGTGCTGCGGGTCGACGGACCACTGGTGAAGGGCGACTCGGCGTACTTCACGGTGCTGCCGAAGGGCGAGGCGGTCGACGACCCGGCCCAGCGCCTCGTCGGCGACCTGCGTGAGGTCCGGGCCCCCTTCGACACCAAGGTGACCGGCACGGCGGCCGTCCTGGTCGACTCCAAGGACGCCATAGGGGAACGCCTGCCGCTCGCGGCCGTCTTCATCACGATCGTCACCCTGCTCCTGGTCTTCCTCCTCACGGGCAGCGTGCTGATACCGGTCCAGGCGGTCGTGCTCAACGCGCTCAGTCTGACGGCCATGTTCGGCGCGGTCGTCTGGATCTTCCAGGACGGCCACCTCTCCGGCCTGCTCGGCTTCACCAGCCCCGGCTCCATCGAGACGACCCTCCCGGTCCTGATGTTCTGCGTGGCCTTCGGCCTGTCCATGGACTACGGCGTGTTCCTGCTCTCCCGCATCAAGGAGGAGTACGACCACACCGGCGACCACGACCAGGCCGTCCGCCACGGACTCCAGCGCACCGGCGGGCTGATCACGGCGGCGGCGGTCATCCTGGCCGTGGTCATGGTCGCGATCGGCACCTCCCGGGTCACCAACACCAAGATGCTCGGCCTGGGCATCGCCCTGGCGGTCCTGATGGACGCGATGATCGTCCGCAGCCTCCTGGTCCCGGCGGTCATGCGCCTCACCGGCCGCGCCACGTGGTGGGCCCCGGGCCCCCTGCGCCGCTTCCACGAACGCTTCGGCCTGAGCGAGTCGGACCAGGAACCGGCCAGAGCCCCGGAACCGGACAGGGACAAGGTCGGAGCCCCGGGCTGAGGCACGGTCCGCAGGGCACGGGCTAGCGTTCCCCGAGACGCTGACTGCCCGGGGCGCCAGGACACCGGGCGATCCCGGACACGGACGAAGGGCGGGCAGAACATGCGTGCCGTGGTGTTCGAGCGGTACGGGGAGCCGGCCGAGGTGCGCGACGTCGCCGATCCGGAGCCCGCGGAGCACGGGGTCGTCGTGCGCGTCGAGGCCACGGGGCTGTGCCGCAGCGACTGGCACGGCTGGCAGGGCCACGACCCGGACATCGTGCTGCCGCACGTGCCGGGGCACGAACTCGCCGGGGTCGTCGAGGCGGTGGGCGACCGGGTGGCCCGCTGGCGGCCCGGCGACCGGGTCACCGTGCCGTTCATCTGCGCCTGCGGCACCTGCCCGTCCTGTGCGGCGGGTGACCACCAGGTGTGCGAGCGGCAGACCCAGCCCGGCTTCTCGCACTGGGGCTCCTTCGCCCAGTACGTGGCCCTGGACCACGCCGACGTCAACCTCGTGGCGATCCCTGAGGAACTGTCGTTCGCGACGGCGGCCTCCCTCGGCTGCAGGTTCGCCACGGCATACCGGGCGGTGGTGCGGCAGGGCCGGGTCGCGGCGGGGGAATGGGTGGCGGTGCACGGCTGCGGCGGGGTCGGCCTCTCCGCGGTGATGATCGCGGCGGCGTCGGGCGCGCGGGTCGTGGCCGTCGACGTGTCGGCACGGGCGCTGGACCTGGCGCGGAAGTTCGGGGCGGCGCAGTGCCTGGACGCGGCGGCCGTGCCGGACCCCGCGGCGGCGGTCCGTGACCTCACCGGCGGCGGTGCCCATCTCTCCCTCGACGCCCTCGGCTCACCCGGCACCTGCGCCGCCTCCGTGAACGGCCTGCGCCGCCGCGGCCGGCACGTCCAGGTCGGCCTGCTGCCCTCGCCGACCGGCACGACACCCGTGCCGATGGCCCGCGTGATCGCCCTGGAGCTGGAACTGCTCGGCAGCCACGGCATGGCCGCGCACGGCTACCCGCCGATGCTGGAGCTGGTCCGCGGCGGCGTCCTGCGCCCCGACCTGCTGGTGACGTCCACGATCCCGCTGGACGAGGCCCCGCCCGCGCTGGCGGCGATGGGGACGGCGCCACCGGCGGGCGCGACGGTCATCGAGCCCTGGCGCTGACCATTCCCCGAAGTCACCCGTGCCCACGCGACGGTGGGGGGCCATGGCCGGGCCGGGAAGGTCAGTCGGCTCTTCGGCCACGGTTGCCGGGCCTGGAAGCCACCCAGGCCCGGACCGTGTCGGCGTACCAGTAGGGCTTGCCGCTCTCGACGTGGTCGGGCGGGGGCAGCAGGCCGTGCTTGCGGTAGGACCGCACGGTGTCCGGCTGCACCCGGATGTGTGCCGCGATCTCCCTGTAGGACCAGAGCCTTCGGTCGGTCATGACGTGCACCTCCCCGCGCGCACCACGGCGGCGACCGGGGACGGCCGTCCGGGGGAGCCGGGCGCTGCGCTGGCGATCAACAAGCCTGTGTCCGGACAACGACGCTCCCGTGACACCGGGCAGTGCCTGTGCGCGGGGTGTGACGGAAGACCCGCCTGGATGCGACACCTGTGACAGGAAGGGGGCCTTTGTGACACAGCCGGGGCAAAGGCGCGCGCCGGAGCTCCGGCGGGGCGCCTTGACGCGGCACCGGGCGAAGACTGGGAACTGAGCGGGCACGCACAGCGGACACATCCCCCGGCTCGCCGAAAGCGCTGTCATGATCTGGTCCGAATGTCCGGACAAAACATTGACAGGGCTTCGGGAAGGGGACTACAAAGCCGGGGAGAGCCGACACGAGGGGAAGCCGATGGCGTACGACCTGATCACCATGGGGCGTATCGGAGTGGATCTGTATCCGCTCCAGACGGGCGTCCCGCTGCCGCAGGTCACGTCCTTCGGCAAGTTCCTCGGCGGCTCGGCCACGAACGTCGCGGTCGCCGCGGCCCGCCTGGGACGGCGGACCGCGGTGATCACCCGCACCGGCGACGATCCCTTCGGCACCTACCTGCACGAGGCCCTGAAGGGCTTCGGCGTGGACGATCGCTGGGTCACCCCGGTCCCTGGCCTGCCCACCCCGGTCACCTTCTGCGAGGTCTTCCCGCCGGACGACTTCCCGCTGTACTTCTACCGGCAGCCCAAGGCCCCCGACCTGGAGATCGACGCCCACGAGCTCGACCTCGACGCCATCCGCGACGCCCGCGTCTTCTGGGTCACGGGCACGGGCCTGAGCGAGGAGCCGAGCCGTACGGCGACCCTCGCGGCCCTCGCCCACCGCGCCAAGTCCGGCACGACGGTCTTCGACCTCGACTGGCGCCCGATGTTCTGGACCGACCCCGACGCGGCCCGCCCCTTCTACGAGGAGGCCCTGCGCCACACCACCGTCGCCGTCGGCAACCTCGACGAGGTGGAGGTCGCCACCGGCGTGCGCGAGCCCCACGCCGCCGCCCGGGCCCTCCTGGACGCCGGTGTCGAGCTGGCCGTCGTCAAGCAGGGGCCCAAGGGCGTCCTGGCCGTGAACCGCGACGGTGAGAGCGCCGAGGTCCCGCCGCTGCCCGTGAACGTCCTCAACGGCCTCGGCGCCGGTGACGCCTTCGGCGGCTCCCTCGTCCACGGCCTGCTGTCCGGCTGGGACCTGGAGAAGACCATGCGGCACGCCAACGCCGCCGGCGCCATCGTCGCCTCCCGCCTGGAGTGCTCGTCCGCGATGCCCACCCCGGACGAGATCGAGGCGGCCGTCACCGCGGGGGCCGTCAAGTGACCGTCGACGTCTCCGAACTCGTCCGCCTCCGCAGCCACCGCCCGGAGGCGATCGCCGAGGCCGCCGCCCGCCGCCCCCGCCGTTCCCTGCTGAACGACAACGGCCGGCTGATGATCGTCGCCGCCGACCACCCGGCCCGCGGCGCCCTCGGCGTCGGCGGCCGCAGCATGGCCATGGCCAACCGCGCCGACCTGCTCGAACGCCTCTGCCTGGCCCTGTCCCGCCCGGGCGTGGACGGTGTCCTCGCCACCGCCGACATCCTCGACGACCTGCTCCTGCTCGGCGCCCTCGACGGCAAGGTCGTCCTGGGCTCGATGAACCGCGGCGGCCTCCAGGGCGCGCGCTTCGAACTCGACGACCGCTTCACCGGCCACCGCCCCGAGGACATCGAGCGCCTCGGCTTCGACGCGGGCAAGCTGCTCCTGCGCATCGACTACGACGACCCGGGCTCCCTCACCACCCTGGAGTCCACCGCCCGCGCCATCGACGACATGGCCGCCCGCCGGCTCCCCGTCTTCGTCGAGCCGTTCATCTCCCGCCGCGACGAGACGGGCAGGCTGCGCAACGACTTGTCCGCCGAGGCCGTCACCCGGTCCATCGCCATCGCCTCGGGCCTGGGCGGCAGTTCCGCCTACACCTGGCTGAAGGTGCCGGTCACCGACAACCCCGACGACATGGCCGAGGTCATGACCGCCTCCACGCTGCCCGCCGTACTGCTGGGCGGCGAGGTGGGCGACGACCAGGACGGGGCGTACGAGAAGTGGCGCGGCGCCCTGCAACTGCCCACCGTGCGCGGGCTGGTGGTCGGCCGGTCGCTGCTGTACCCGGCGGACGGCGACGTGGCCGCCGCCGTGGACACCGCCGTAGGACTGCTGTGAGGGCCGTTTCATGACCAGTGAGCTGTACGTCCCCAAGGGCACCACCACCGACGTGAACTACGTCCTGGACATCGACCCCAAGCGGGCCGGCTGGACGCACAGCAGCCTGCGGATCGTGGAGCTCGCACCGGGCGGCACCCACACCTTCACCACCGGGGACAGCGAGTGGATCGTGCTGCCCCTGACGGGCGCGTGCACGGTGCGCGTCGAGAACGAGGAGTTCCACCTCTCGGGCAGACAGAGCGTGTTCGCGTCGGTCACCGACTTCGCGTACGTGCCCCGTGACGCCCGGGCCCAGATCGCCTCCGGCGCGGGAGGCCGCTTTGCTTTGGCAGGAGCGAAGTGCGAGCGACAACTCCCCGCCCGCTACGGCCCCGCGCCGGAGGTCCCCGTCGAACAGCGCGGCAGCGGCACCTGCGCCCGCCACGTCCGCAACTTCGCCTCGGCCGACGCCTTCGACTGCGACAAGCTCATCGCGGTCGAGGTGATCACACCCGGCGGCAACTGGTCGTCGTACCCGCCGCACAAGCACGACGAGCACCGGCCCGGCGAGGAGGCCGAGCTGGAGGAGATCTACTACTTCGAGATCGACGGCCCGAACGGTTTCGGCTATCAGCGCGTATTCCCCTCGCGTGAGGGCGGATCCGACGTCCTCACGGAGGTCCGCTCCGGCGACGCCGTCCTCGTCCCCGACGGATGGCACGGCCCGTCGATCGCCCAGCCCGGCCACGACATGTACTACCTCAACGTCATGGCCGGCCCGGGGGAGACACGGGAGTGGCGGATCTGCTTCCACCCGGACCACACGGAGGGTTACCGATGACCACCCGCCTGACCGTCGCGCAAGCGCTGGTCCGTTTCCTCGCCGCCCAGTACACCGAACGCGACGGCGTCCGGCAGCGGCTCATCGGCGCCACCTGGGGCATCTTCGGCCACGGCAACGTCGCCGGCATCGGCCAGGCGCTCCTGGAACACACCGACGCGATGCCGTACCACCAGGGCCGCAACGAACAGGCCATGGTGCACGCGGCGGTCGGTTACGCGCGCCAGTCCAACCGCCTGTCCACGCACGCGGTGACGACCTCCATCGGCCCGGGCGCCACCAACCTCGTCACCGGCGCGGCCCTGGCGACCATCAACCACCTGCCGGTGCTGCTCCTGCCCGGCGACATCTTCGCCACCCGCCCCGCCGACCCGGTCCTCCAGCAGCTAGAGGTGCCGTACGCGGGCGACGTGTCGGTCAACGACTGCCTGCGCCCGGTGTCGAGGTTCTTCGACCGGATCACCCGGCCGGAGGCCCTGATCCCCTCGGCGCTGAACGCGATGCGCGTGCTCACCGACCCCGTCGAGACCGGCGCCGTCACGCTCGCCCTGCCCCAGGACGTGCAGGCCGAGGCGTACGACTGGCCCGACGAGTTCTTCTCCGAGCGCACCTGGACCGTACGGCGTCCCGGTGCCGACCCGACGGAACTCGCCGAGGCGGTACGGCTCATCCGCGCGGCGCAGAGGCCCCTGGTCGTCGCCGGTGGCGGCGTCCACCACAGCCGCGCCGAGGAGGCGCTCGCCGAGTTCGCCGAGACCACCGGCATCCCGGTCGCCTCCACCCAGGCCGGCAAGGGCTCCCTGCGCCACGACCACCCCCAGGACGTCGGCGGCATCGGCCACACCGGCACGGCCACCGCGGACGAACTCGCCCGCACCGCCGACCTGGTGATCGGCGTCGGCACCCGCTACACCGACTTCACCACCGCCTCCGGCACCCTCTTCACCGGCGAGGACGTCCGGTTCCTCAACCTCAACATCGCCTCCTTCGACGGCCACAAGCTCGCCGGGCAGCCCCTGATCGCGGACGCCCGCACCGGCCTGGAGGAACTGACCGAGCGGCTGGAGATGCACGGCCACCGGGTCGCGCCGCTGTACGCCACCGAGTACACCGAGGACAAGGAGCGCTGGGAACAGCGCGTCGACGCCTGCTACGAGGTGGACGAGCCGGACACCCGCCCGACCCAGCCGCAGGTCCTCGGTGTGCTGGACGCCCTGGTCGACGAGTCGGACATCCTCATCAACGCCGCCGGTTCTCTCCCCGGCGACCTGCACAAACTGTGGCGGACCCGCTCGTACGACCAGTACCACCTGGAGTACGGCTACTCCTGCATGGGCTACGAGATCCCGGCCGCGATCGGCGTCAAGATGGCCGCTCCCCACCGGCCCGTGTGGGCGCTGGTCGGCGACGGCACGTACCTGATGATGCCGACGGAGATCGTGACGGCCGTGCAGGAGGGCGTCGCGATCAAGGTCCTGATCATCCAGAACCACGGCTACGCGTCCATCGGCGGACTGTCCGAGTCGGTCGGCGGCGAGCGGTTCGGCACCGCCTACCGCTTCCCGTCCGAGGACGGCACGTACACGGGGCCGCCGCTGCCGGTGGACCTCGCCGCCAACGCGGCCAGCCTCGGCATGCGCGTCCTGCGCGCGAAGTCCGTACGGGATCTTCGGGAGGCGCTCGCCGAGGCCCGGGCCGCCGACACTCCCACATGTGTCTATGTGGAGACCCAAACGGCAGACACAGTGTCGGGCGCGCCTCCCGCCCAGGCCTGGTGGGATGTACCCGTGGCCGAGACCGCGACACGGCCGTCCGCGGTCAAGGCACGTGAGCTGTACGAACGGCACGTCTCCACCCGACGCCGCCATCTGTGAAGGAGTTCCCGGCCATGACGAAGATCGTCAACCACTGGATCGGCGGCAAGACCGTCGAAGGCGCCTCGGGCACGCACGGGCCGGTGACCGATCCGGCGACCGGCGAGGTGACGACCAAGGTCGCGTTCGCCTCGGTCGACGAGGTGGACGCGGCGGTCGCCGCCGCCAAGCAGGCCTTCGCCACCTGGGGCCAGTCCTCGCTGGCCCAGCGGACCTCGATCCTCTTCAGGTTCCGGGCGCTGCTCGACGCGCACCGCGACGAGATCGCCGAGCTGATCACCGCCGAGCACGGCAAGGTGCATTCCGACGCGCTCGGCGAGGTGGCGCGCGGCCTGGAGATCGTCGACCTGGCCTGCGGCATCAGCGTCCAGCTGAAGGGGGAGCTGTCCACGCAGGTCGCGAGCCGCGTCGACGTCTCCTCCATCCGCCAGCCGCTCGGCGTCGTCGCCGGCATCACGCCGTTCAACTTCCCGGCGATGGTGCCGATGTGGATGTTCCCCCTCGCCATCGCGTGCGGCAACACGTTCGTGCTGAAGCCGTCCGAGAAGGACCCGTCGGCGTCGGTCAGGCTCGCCGAGCTGCTCGCCGAGGCCGGCCTGCCGGACGGTGTCTTCAACGTCGTCCACGGCGACAAGGTGGCCGTCGACCGCCTGCTGGAGCACCCGGACGTCAAGGCCGTCTCGTTCGTCGGCTCGACCCCGATCGCCCGCTACATCCACAGCACCGCCTCCGCAAACGGCAAGCGCGTCCAGGCGCTCGGCGGCGCCAAGAACCACATGCTGGTCCTCCCGGACGCCGACCTCGACGCCGCGGCCGACGCCGCCGTGTCCGCCGCCTACGGCTCGGCGGGCGAGCGCTGCATGGCCATCTCGGCGGTCGTCGCGGTCGGCGCGATCGGCGACGAGCTGGTGGAGAAGATCCGCGAGCGCGCCGAGAAGATCAAGATCGGCCCCGGCAACGACCCCACCTCCGAGATGGGCCCGCTGATCACCAAGGTCCACCGCGACAAGGTGGCCACCTACGTCGAGGGCGCGGCGGCCGAGGGCGCCGAGGTGGTCCTCGACGGCACCGGCTACAGCGTCGACGGCTTCGAGAACGGCCACTGGATCGGCATCTCGCTGCTCGACAAGGTGCCCACGTCGGCGAAGGCCTACCAGGACGAGATCTTCGGCCCGGTCCTGTGCGTGCTGCGCACGGAGACCTACGAGGAGGCCCTGGACATCGTCAACGCCTCGCCGTTCGGCAACGGCACCGCGATCTTCACCCGGGACGGCGGCGCGGCCCGCCGCTTCCAGCTGGAGGTCGAGGCCGGCATGGTCGGCGTGAACGTCCCCATCCCGGTCCCCGTGGGCTACCACTCCTTCGGCGGCTGGAAGGACTCGCTCTTCGGCGACCACCACATCTACGGCAACGACGGCACGCACTTCTACACCCGCGGCAAGGTCGTCACCACCCGCTGGCCCGACCCGGCCGACGCCCCCGCCGGCGTGGACCTGGGCTTCCCGCGCAACCACTGAGGTTTCGTTCCGGCAGTACCACACCCGCGGTATGCCGAAGGCCCCCGTACTCCCCGGGGAGGGTCCGTACTTCAGTCTCCGGTCGACAACCGTTCGACAGGTTGACCCCGTACCGTTGACGCATGGATCTTCGACTGCCCGGACTGAACGGGCTGCTTCGGAGGCCCCGGAGGCTCCTCGCCGCCGGGGCCGCCGTCGTCGTGCTCGCGGGAGCGGGGACGTGGACGGCCGTCGCGTCCGACGAGGTGCCCCCGGTCGACCGCGCCGACCGGGTCCTGGACACGGGGAACGGGGTGCGTATCGACACCTCGTACTTCACCTCCGGCGGTGCCGGTCGCCGCCCCGCCGTCCTGCTCGGCCACGGCTTCGGCGGCAGCAAGAACGACGTACGGCAGCAGGCCGAGGATCTCGCCAGAGACGGCTACGCGGTGCTGACCTGGTCGGCGCGCGGCTTCGGCAAGTCCAACGGGAAGATCGGGCTGAACGACCCCGAGGGCGAGGTCGCCGACGCCTCCAAGCTCATCGACTGGCTCGCCAAGCAGCCCCAGGTCGAACTCGACAAGCCCGGTGACCCCCGCGTGGGCATGGCCGGCGCCTCCTACGGCGGTGCCATCGCGCTGCTCACGGCGGGACACGACACGCGGGTGGACGCCGTCGCCCCGGCCATCACGTACTGGAACCTCGCCGACGCGCTGTTCCCGAACGGCGTGTTCAAGAAGCTGTGGGCCGGCATCTTCGTCAACTCCGGCGGCGGCTGCGAGCGGTTCGAGCCCGCGCTGTGCCGGATGTACGAGCGGGTCGCCGAGTCGGGCGAGCCGGACGCCGAGGCGCGCAGGATGCTCGACGAGCGTTCGCCCTCCGCGGTCGGCAAGGACATCAAGGTGCCGACGCTGCTGATGCAGGGCCAGTCCGACTCGCTCTTCCCGCTCGGCCAGGCCGACCAGGCGGCGAAGGCCATCCGTGCCAACGGCGCCCCCGTCGACGTCGACTGGATCGCCGGCGGCCACGACGGCGGCGACATGGAGACGAGCCGCGTCCAGGGCCGCGTGCAGAGCTGGTTCGACCGATACCTGAAGGACGACAAGGGCGCCGACACCGGCCCCGCCTTCCGCGTCACCCGCACCCTCGGCCTCGGCTCCGGCGACGGCGAACCCCGCCTGACCGGCGTGACCTCGGACCGCTACCCCGGCCTGGAGAGCAAGCAGCGCTCCATCGCCCTGGCCGGCCGCGAGCAGAGCTTCGACAACCCGCCAGGCGCCAGCCCGCCCGGCGTCTCCGCCCTGCCCGGCCTCGGCGGCGAGGGCGGCCTCAGCCAGCTGTCCTCGCTCGGCGTAGGTGTCTCCCTCGACTTCCCCGGCCAGTTCGCCGCGTTCGAGTCGGCCCCCTTCCGGGACGACGTCCAGATCACCGGCTCCCCGACGGCCACGGTCCACGTGAAGTCCACCAGCGACGACGCCGTGCTCTTCGCCAAGGTCTACGACGTCGGCCCGGGCCGCACCCAGCCGGTGCTGCCCTCCCAGCTCGTCACGCCCATCAGGGTCGAGGGCGCCAAGGCCGGCAAGGACGTCACCATCACCCTCCCGGCGATCGACCACGAGGTCGACGACGGCCACCGGCTGCGCCTGGTCCTCGCCTCGACGGACCTCGGCTACGCCTCCCCGGCGACCCCGGCCAAGCACACCGTCTCCCTCAAGGGGGACCTGAAGGTCCCGTCGGCGCTCGGCGAGAGCAACGCACAGGGCCCGCTGCCCGCCTGGGTGTGGTGGATGCCGCTCGCCGGCGCCGCGATCGCCCTGGCGCTGATCATCACGGGACGCCGCCGCACGGCCGCACCCGCCCCGCCGGACCCCGACCTCGCCGAAGTACCGCTCCAGATCACGGACCTGACCAAGCGGTACGCCAAGTCCTCCGACCGGTACGCCGTCAAGGACCTGTCCTTCCGCGTGGAGAAGGGCCAGGTCCTCGGCCTGCTCGGCCCGAACGGCGCCGGCAAGACCACGACCCTGCGCATGCTGATGGGCCTGATCAAGCCGGACGGCGGTGAGATCCGCGTCTTCGGCCACGCCATCAGCCCGGGCGCCCCGGTCCTGTCCCGGGTCGGCGCCTTCGTCGAGGGCGCGGGCTTCCTGCCGCACCTGTCCGGCCGGGAGAACCTGGAGCTGTACTGGCGCGCCACCGGCCGCCCGGCCGAGGACGCGCACATGGAGGAGGCCCTGGAGATCGCGGGCCTCGGCGACGCGCTCGCCCGCGCGGTGCGCACCTACTCCCAGGGCATGCGCCAGCGCCTCGCCATCGCCCAGGCCATGCTCGGCATGCCGGACCTGCTCATCCTGGACGAGCCGACCAACGGCCTCGACCCGCCCCAGATCCGCGAGATGCGCGAGGTGATGATCCGCTACGCCGCGGCCGGGCGCACGGTCATCGTCTCCAGCCACCTCCTCGCGGAGGTCGAGCAGACCTGCACGCACCTGGTCGTGATGGACCACGGGCAGCTCGTCCAGGCGGGCCCGGTCGAGGACATCGTCGGCTCGGGCGACACCCTCCTGGTGGGCACGGCCACGCCCGTCGACGAGCCGATCGTCGAGAAGGTCGCCGCCCTGCCGGGCGTCGCCTCGGCCGTGCCCGTCGACGAGGGCCTCCTGGTCCAGCTCGACGCCGACGGCATCCCCCAGCGCCTGGTCGCCGAACTCGTGCGGCTGGACGTGCCCGTGCGGTCGGTCGGCCCGCACCGTCGCCTGGAGGACGCCTTCCTCACCCTGATCGGAGCCGAAGCATGAGCAAGCTCGCCGACCGGGCCGAGCCCGTCGAGGTCGCCGAGGGCTACCGCGCGGGCCGCACCCTGCCCTTCCGCGTCGAGCTGGTCCGGCAGCTGAAGCGGCGCCGCACGATGGTCATGGGCGGTGTCCTGTTCGCCCTGCCGATCATCCTGCTCATCGCCTTCCAGGTCGGCGGCGACCCGGGCGGCAACAACAACCGCGTGAACCTCATGGACACGGCGACGGCGTCCGGCGCCAACTTCGCCGCCGTCAACCTCTTCTCCGCCGCCGGGTTCCTCCTCGTCATCCCCGTCGCCCTGTTCTGCGGCGACACGGTCGCCTCGGAGGCGAGCTGGTCGTCCCTGCGCTACCTGCTCGCGGCCCCCGTACCCCGGGCCCGGCTGCTGTGGTCCAAGCTCGCCGTCGGACTCAGCCTGAGCCTGGCCGCGCTGGTCCTGCTCCCGATCGTCGCCCTCGTCGTCGGCACGGCGGCCTACGGCTGGGGCCCGCTCCAGCTGCCCACCGGCGGCACCCTGCCCACCAGCACCGCCGCCGTGCGCATACTGATCGTCGTCGCGTACATCATGGTGTCCCAACTGGTCACCGCGGCCCTCGCGTTCTGGCTGTCGACCCGGACGGACGCACCGCTGGGCGCGGTCGGCGGCGCGGTGTTCCTCACCATCATCGGCAGCGTCCTGGACGAGGTGACGGCCCTCGGCGACTGGCGGCACTTCCTGCCCGCGCACTGGCAGTACGCCTGGCTCGACGCCGTCCAACCGCAGTTGCAGTGGACGGACATGATCCAGGGCACGTCGATTTCCGTAACGTACGCGCTCGTGCTGTTCGCCCTGGCCTTCCGGGGTTTCGCCCGCAAGGACGTCGTCTCCTAGGTCAACGGAGGATCACCCACCGGTCTCGAAGACCGGTCCCCGTGGCCGCTTCGAGACGCTTCCGCAACCCTCCGTACCGCACGTTCCGGCCCCCTGCGCCGTCACAGTCGCAAGAAGGCGACGCCAACGGACCAAGGGGGCACGGATGATGAAGCCGTACGAGCGGTACCGGACACGCAGGCTGCTGCTGGCGCTCACAGCGGCGGGCGGGCTGCTGCTCACCGCGTGCAGCGGGGGCGGCGGCAGCAGCGAGGGCAGCAATGCCGCCGACCGCGACACCTCGGGTCTGCCCGCGCCCGCCCATGGAGACAAGGACGGCACGAGCGAGCAGGAGGACCAGGACCGCGAGGCCGCCCCCGACCACCTGTCCACCTTCGCCCTCGACGTCGACACCGCCTCCTACGACTACGCCCGCCGCGCCCTGGCCGACGGCCGGCTCCCCGACCCCTCGACGGTCCGCCCCGAGGAGTTCGTCAACAGCTTCCGCCAGGACTACGAACGCCCCGACGGCGACGGCTTCTCGGTCACCGTCGACGGCGCCCGCACCGACGACGAGGACTGGTCCCTGGTCCGCGTGGGCCTGGCCACCCGCACCACACAGCGCACCGGCGAACGCCCGCCCGCCGCCCTCACCTTCGTCATCGACGTCTCGGGCTCCATGGCCGAACCGGGCCGCCTGGACCTCGCCCAGGAGTCCCTGTCCGTGATGACGGACCGGCTGCGCGACGACGACTCGGTCGCCATCGTCACCTTCAGCGACGAGGCCGAGACCGTCCTTCCCATGACGCGCCTCGACGGCAACCGCGACGAGATCCACGACGTCGTCTCCGAGCTGCACACCCGCGACTCCACCAACCTCGGCGCGGGCGTCGAGACCGGTTACGAGACGGCCGTCGAGGGCCTGCGCGAGGGCGCGACCAACCGGGTCGTCCTCGTCTCCGACGCCCTCGCCAACACCGGCGACACCGACGCCGACACGATCCTGGAGCGCATCTCCGGCGAACGCCGCGAGCACGGCATCACCCTCTTCGGCGTCGGCGTCGGCAGCGACTACGGCGACGCCCTGATGGAACGCCTCGCCGACAAGGGTGACGGCCACACCGTCTACGTGTCCGACGAGGACGAGGCCCGCAAGGTCTTCTGCGAGGAACTCCCGCGCAACATCGACCTCACCGCCCGCGACGCCAAGGCCCAGGTCGCCTTCGACCCCGAGACCGTCGAGGAGTTCCGCCTGGTCGGCTACGACAACCGCCGGGTCGCCGACGAGGACTTCCGCGACGACCGCGTCGACGGCGGCGAGGTCGGCCCCGGCCACACCGTCACCGCCCTGTACGCCGTCCGCACCGAGCCCGGCGCCGGGGGTCACCTCGCCACCGCCACCGTCCGCTGGCTCGACCCCGACACCCGCGACCCGCACGAGGAGTCCGGCGACCTCGAGACCGATGCCCTCCACGAGTCCCTGCGTGCCGCCCCCAGCCGCTTCCGGGTCACCGCGGTGGCGGCCTACTTCGCCGACGCCCTCCGCTCGGGCGACGACCGCTACGACCGCATCCCCGGGGCCCCGGTGTCCTTCGCCGAACTCGCCGGTAGCGCTCGCGCGTTGGCCGGGACCACGGAGGACAGGGCGGTGCGCGAACTCGCCGAGGCCATCGAACAGGCCGACCGCCGCCGGGATTGAACACGGTTGCGGTCTTTCGAAATGCGATGCGGGCCAACCGGGTGAACCTGCGGAACCAATTCTCCTGCACCGGGTTGATGAGGCAGTAGAGCATGCGGCGCTACGAGAAAGGAACGCGCAGTGCTCAAGGAGGCTATGAACGTCGCGGCCGCCGCCGCTTCTGCCATCGGCATGCCGGTGACGGCCGCTGCCCCGGCGCTTGCCGGCGGACCGGCCGTCGCGATGGGCCAGGGCGGGGAACGCTGAACCGACTCCGCAGCCCTTCGGCGCGAGCGAGCATCCCGTACGCCTCATTCCTGTTCAGCACTGCGACTTTCCGTGCCGCCACACCGCCGACCTTGGATGTGGATCTCCGTTCCGCGGCCGGCTGCCCCAATTCTTCAAGCAGGAGGACAACTGCAATGCGACAGACCCTGAGCAAGGGAGCGTTCGCGGCGGCCGCCGCCACGGGGATTCTGTCCCTGTATGGCAGCCCCGCCCTCGCTGACTCCGACGCGTCGGGAGTGGCGAAGGACTCTCCCGGTGCGTTGTCCGGGAACAACGTGCAGGTGCCGATCGACGTGCCGATCAACCTGTGCGGCAACACCGTCGAGGTGCTCGCGGCGCTCAACGAGTCGTTCGGCAACGTCTGCCGCAACGGCTCGCACAAGGGGAAGGGCTCCGGCGCGGACGCCTCGGGGGTCGCGAAGGGTTCCCCCGGCGTGGGATCCGGGAACGTCGTGCAGGTGCCGGTCGACGTGCCGGTGAACGCGTGCGGCAACAGCGTCGCCGGACTCGGGGTGTTCAACGAGGCGTCCGAGAACTCCTGCCACAACGACTCGTACGGCGGCCACGGCGGCTACGGCGGCGAGGACGACACCGAGAAGCCGAGTGGTGAGGACCGGACGGTCCCGCCGGCCAAGGACCGTCCCACCCCGCACGACGAGGAGACGCCGGGTTCCCCGTCCTCACCCGAGAAGGACAGCGAGACGCCGTCCACCCCGGAGGAGGAGACGGAGAGCGGTCCGCTGCCCCAGCTGGCCGAGACCGGAAGTGAGGCCCTGGTGGCCGCCTCGGTCGCCAGTGCCGCCCTGATGGCCGGCGGGGTGCTGCTGTACCGCCGCGGTCGCACCGCCTGGTCCCGCTAGCTGTCACCGGGTGCCGGACGCGACCCGCCCGGCACCCGCCCCCCACCCCGGACCGGAGGCTGCCGCCACCCGAGGCAGGCCCCAGCCGGTCCGGGGACCACACGCCGCACGGGCCGGTGCGGCAGCGACTCTCCGCCGGAACCGCCCGCCAGGCCCGGGGCGGGCCGACGCCGGAGCCGTCCCGTCACTTTCCTGGTCCCGGTGCGAGGCCCCTGGCTTCCCGGGACAAGTACCACCCGCACCCCCCGTCGACATGATCCGGGGGGTGTCGGCCGTCGCGTCACACCGCCCCCTCCACCGCCGTCCCCGGCACGAGGGCGGGCCGCCGGCGACTCCGTCGCCGCCAGCGGCCCCCGTGTCACCCGCGCGGTTCCCCGTCAGCGCCGTACCGGCGACGGCGACTCGCTCCGGCTGCCGTCCACCGGTGCGGGGACGGTGCCGCCCGCCGGTGTCGTCCCGAGCCGGCGGCGCACACCCCGGACGAGGGTCGACGCCGTGAAGGACGCGCCCTGCACGAAGCGCATGGCCGGGCCGAAGCCCGAGGCCGTCACCAGGCCGGCGAGGAACAGGCCGGGGTGCGAGGACTCGAAGCTGCGCCCGACCTCCGGGGAGCCGTCCGGCAGTGCCGCAAGCGTTCCGCGCAACTCGGGGGAGAGCAGTCCGAGCCGGTCGCAACGCGCCCGGAACCCCGTAGCGGCGATGACGTGTTCGGTCTCCAGGCTGCGCAGGGCACCCGCGCGGCTCACCGTGTCCAGCCGTACCCCGCCCGGCACCGCACAGGCCGCGGTGACCTCATGGCCCGGCAGCAGCTCCACCACGCCCTCCACCCGGTCCCGCACCCACCACGCGCCCGCCGGCCCCAGCGCCGTGGTCGCGATGCGGGCCCGGGTCGGCTCCGGCAGCCGCCGGAAGAGGTTGGGACGCTCCGCGTAGAACCAGTTGCGCCATCCGGGGCCGAGCCCGCTGTGGGGGGAGCGGGCCGACTGCCACCAGGGGCGCTCCCAGGGCGGCGGCACATCGTTCCACCGCAGCTGTTCCGCTCGCGCCAGCACACGGACGCGGGTGCCCTGTTCGGCGAGCAGCGCCGCCGTCTCCAGGGCCGCCTGACCGCCGCCGATCACCGTGACGTCCTTGCCGCGGAAGCGGTCGAGGTCGCTGTGGTGGCTGCTGTGCGTCACCAGCGCGGGGTGCAGTCCGCGCAGTGCCTGCGGCACCTCGACGAACGGCATCACGCCGACCGCCAGGGCGACCGTCCGGGCGTGCACCTCCGCCCCGTCCTCGGTGACCGCCGTGAAACCGCCGGGCGCGGCCGCCACACGGGTCACCGTGCGCTCGTCCACCTCCGGCACGGCGTGGCGGGCGAACCACAGGCCGTACTCCGCGAACGCCTCGACCGGAATCGGCTTCGCGTGACGTGCCGTCAGGCCGTGCTCGGCGCAGTAGACGTCCAGTCGCCACCGCCCGGCCGGGTCGGAGAGGTTGGACGCCCACGGTTCCGACTTCAGGAACATGCCGCGGGGCATGTTGTCCCGCCAGGAGGCCATGGGCCGGCCGAACACGCGCAGGTTCAGCCCGGCGGCCGCGGCGTGGGACGCGATCGACAGGCCGTACGGGCCTGCGCCCACCACCAGAAGGTCGTACACCATCAACTGCTCGCTTTCTCGTTGTCGGTCAGGGAGGGCGAGGCTGCCCGGGGGATCAGCCGGGGCATAGGCGCCGCCGTCGTCGTGCCCAGCCGCTCACGCAGCCGACGGGACACGTGCCGGCACCACTGGGCCCACATGACCCGCCCGGGGGAGCGGTCGTCAGCGGCGTACCAGGCCAGCTCACGCCCGCCCGGCGCCGCACGCAGCGCCGCCAGCGGCGCGTAGTTCTCCACCACGAACGCCCGCCCGGGCATCGGGACCCCGTCCGGCAGTGGACGGCCCGTCAGGTCCAGGTGCATGGCCCGTACGACGTCCAGGCCCGCGCTGTCCGCGAAGAGCCGGAACTGGGCGCCGGCGCGCGGGTTGAAGTCGAGCAGGTGGTAGCGGCCCGTCGCGCCGCAGCGGCGGAAGTCGAGGTCGAAGATGCCCCGGTAGCCCAGTTCGTCGGTGAGCCGCTCGGCCAGCGCCTGCACCTGAGTGTTGGGCGTCCAGCAGCCGACCGCGGTCAGCCCCGCCCCGCGCGGCCAGGCCAGCTGCTTGCGGCCCGGTCCGCCCGCGCGCACGGTGCCCGAGTGGTCTGCGTAGCCGTGGAAGAACCAGTCCCGGTCCGGCCCCGGTGGCAGGTACGCCTGGAGCAGCAGCCGGCTGCCCGCTTCCTCGGTGCGCAGGAACAGCTCCCGGGCCTGCTGCACGGACCGGACCAGCGCCGTGCTGCGCAGCCCGCTGCCGGCGGGCAGCAGCCAGGGCCGGCTCCACTTGGCCACCACCGGCAGCCCGAGCCGCCGCATGGCGTCGGCGACCTCCGCCGGACTGTCCGGGATCAGCGTCGTCGGGTGCGGGACGTCGGTGGACGCGCACACGGCGGCCAGCTCCGCCTTGTCGGCGACGCGTTCGGCGAGGCTGCCCGGCATCGAGGGCAGGAGGTAGGAGGGGGCGAGTTCGTCCCGCATCCGGCCCACGGCGATCGCGCTCGCGTCGTCCAACGGGACCAGCACGGCGGGGCGTGCGATTTCGTCGGCCACGCGGCGCAGCACGGCGAGAACCTCGTCCGGGGACGCTCCCGGGAGCGGCGGGGGATGCATTCGACGTACGTAACGTGACGCGCCCACGGGACTCCCCGCGGAATCCGCGACGACGTGTACCTCCACTCCCGACCTGCCGAGCGAACGCGCGGCCCCCAGGGTTCCGTGGTGAAAGGGATTCCGGTCGATCCGCAGCAGCACAGCGGGGACGCGGATGTCGAGTAGCGACACGAACTCTCTCTTTCTTTTCTCATCGGCTCACCCGCACGGGCGAGCCCGGCACTCGAAAGTCGTAACGGTTGTGGCGCTATTGGCTTTTCTGTGACTGACTTCATGTGACTGCCCGTCAATAACACAAACAGTGGCAGCAGTCCGGACGAGAGCGAAGGAAGGAACAGGCATGGCCCCACAGCACAAGCGGGCCGGGGTCCGCCGGCTTGCCCTGGGCGCGGCAGCGGTCGCCGCGTCGGCCGCCCTGGCGTCCGGCCCCGTGGCGGGGGTGGGGGTGGCGCGAGCCGCCGATCCGCGGGCTCCGGCACCGAGCCCGACGACACCCGTGGCCACGCCCTCGGCCCTCGCGCCTCCGGCCGTCCCCCTGCCCTCGGCGTCGGCTTCGGCCACCACTCCGGCGGGCGAGGAAGCCCCGGCCTTCGGTGTCTTCCTCAAGTCCGATGCCCGCGGTGTGGCCCGGATGCCGCTGTTCAGCCACTGGCTGGGCGGCGCCGAGCTCCGCGCCGGCCACACCTATCTGCCGGGCCACCGCTGGCGCGACATCGAGGGTTCCGCCGACTTCCTCAAGGTGTGGGCGCACTGGCGCAACAAGAAGGCCGATCGCATGCTCGTCCTCAACGTCCCCATGCAGGAGCGCAATGAGGAGGGCGTCTCCGACGGCGAGGTCCGGCGGCTGCTGCGGCAGGGCGCGGCCGGGGAGTTCGATCACCACTTCCGTGTCCTCGCCGAGCGGCTGGTGGAGTTGAAGGTGCCGGACACGGTCATCGTGCTCGGCTGGGAAATGAACGGCACCACGTACACCCATCGGTGTGGGCCGGACCCGGAGGCCTGGAAGAAGTACTGGAATCGGATCGTCACCACCATGCGTTCCGTGCCGGGCCAGAAGTTTCGGTTCGATTTCACGCCGAGTCGGGGCGTGGACGCCGTTCCATGGACGAAATGCTATCCGGGAGACGACACGGTCGACATCATTGGCATGGACTCCTATGACCAGCCGGCCGGGATGTCGTTCGAGCAACAGGTGAAAGAGCCCTACGGGCTGCAACACCACGTGGATTTCGCGAAGGCTCACGGCAAACCCATTTCCTATCCGGAATGGGGGCTCTTCCGCAACGGTGACAATGCCGAGTACATGCGGAGCATGCTCGCCTGGATGGAGGAGCACAAACCGCTCTACAACACGCTGACCGACTACTGCCCGCACGGTGTGTGGCAGTGCGGGGCCAACCCGAGGTCGTCCCACCTCTACCGGTCCGCCCTGTTCGGCCGAACCGACCAGGCGACCCCGCCCCTCACGCCCACGCCCACGCCGAAGCCGACCCCGCCCAGCACACCGCCGCCCCCGGCGGACTGCACGCCGCTCGACCTGGGCAGCTGGGTGGAGGAGTGGCTCGGCGGGAAGCTCTGCCTCCGCTTCGACTGGTGGTAGGGCGCGGTGAAACAGCGCTCCCCGGTGCCGTGTCCCGCCAGGCCCGCCGTCGTCACCGTTGTCCGCGCGCATCGGCGGCGGCGGCCGGGCCGGGCACCGAGGGGGCCGGGGCGGGTTCGTCGTCCTGGCCGGCCTTCCTCGGCCGCGCCAGCAGGGCCAGGCCGCCCAGCAGACCGCCCGCGCTCGCCCCCACCAGACCGGTCACCGCCGGTGACGCGGACGTGGGCTCGCTCGGCTCCACCGCCCGCGAGAACTGCACGAGCCGCACGTTGGTGTTGCCCCTGCTGTCGTCCGCGTGTCGGGTCAGCGCGCGGGTGACCGCGTTGGCCATGTCGACGGCGAGGCCGGGGCGCGAGGAGGTGGCCGAGACGGCGACCATCGGCGCGTCCGGCGACGTCGCCGAGCGCACACTGCGCTGCAGGGTGTGCACCGGCACACCCGCGTACACCTGCGCGTCCCCGAGCACCGCGAGCTGGGTGGCGACCCGGCCGTACGCCTGGGCGAATCCGAGGGCGGCGTCCGGCGTGGACTTCCCGGTCGGCACGGCGATGACATAGCTCGTGGCCGTGTACGTGGAGGGGGTGAGCAAGCCGTACGCACCGCCGAGCAGACCCCCGGCGAGGGTGCCGGCCGCGAGCACGGACCACAGGGGGAGCCCCCTGAGACGAGCCAGGGACAAGCGGCGCTGACGGGGCGGAGTGTCGGTCATGAGGAGGTGGCTCCCAGAGGTGAGAGGGACGGCGAACTGGAGACCGCTGCCGCGTACACGTCCGTCAGACGGGCCGCGCAGTGGGTGATGCTGTAGTGGTGGGCGACCTCCGAGGCCGTGCGCGGCCGGGCGCCGGCCGCGCGGACCTCGGCGATCGCGCGGGCGTATGCCTCGGGGCCGCCGCGCACCCGCCGGGCGCCGGCGGCGGCGGGCGGCCGCACATCCTCGATGGCCGGGCAGGAGGCGTAGAGCACGGGCAGGCCGGACGCCAGCGCCTCCACGGCCGCCAGACCGAAGGCCTCCTCCGTGGACGGGGACGCGAGCAGGTCCATCGCCGAGGTGAGCGAGGGCAGGTCCGGACCGGGCGAGCCGTCGGGCACGTAGGGACGTTCGCCGGTGAACACGACACGGCCGGCCACGCCGGCGTCGTGGGCCGTGCGACGCAGGGCGTGCTCCTCGGGGCCCCCGCCCACCAGCAGCAGCCGGTGGTCGTCCGGGAGCAGGGTGAGCGCGCGGACGAGGACGTCGAACCGCTTCCCCGCGGTGAGCCGGCCGACACCGCCCACGACCCAGGCGTCCTGCGGCAGGCCGAGGTGCCGGCGGGTGTGCTCGCGCCGCTCCGGGTCGAAGCGGAAGCGGTCCAGGTCGATGCCGTTCGGGACGACCTCGATGCGGGGCGCCGGCACGCCCCAGCGCCTCAGGCGCTCGGCCACCGTCGGGGAGACGGCGACCGTCGCCGAACCGAGCCGCTCGCTGGCGAGATACAGCCCGCGCACCCCAGCCGTCAGCCTGCGGCCCTCCATCTGCGAGTCGCCCAGGGAGTGTTCGGTGGCGACGACCGCCCGGACCCCGGCCGCGCGCGCGGCGAACCGGCCGTAGACGCAGGCCCGGTACAGGTGGGTGTGCACCAGGTCGTAGCCGCCGGCGCGGATCAGCCGGACCAGGCGCGGCAGCGCGGCCAGGTCACGGTTGCCGCCCATGCCGAGATGCGTGACGCGGACGCCGTCGGCCACGAGGCCCTCGGCGACCGCACCGGGGTTGGTGAGCGTCACGACGTCGCAGTCGACGGGCAGGTGACGCAGCAGCAGGCGCAACTGCTGCTCGGCCCCGCCGACGCCGAGGCCGGTGATGATGTGCAGAGCCCTCATCTCACAGGCCCTCCACCGGGCGCCGGCGCAGCCGGTGCAGCCAGTACTTGAGGTGCAGGCGCCAGGCCGTGTCGTCCTGGCCGACGTACACGCGCGGCAGGGCGTGCGGGCCGGTCAGCGGGCCGGGGTCGATGGCGCAGGCGTAGGTGTATCCCGCTTCCCGTACGGCCTGGACGGCGCGGGCGTCGATCGTGCCGTACGGGTAGCAGAAACCGTCGACCGGGGCGCCGGTCAGCTCCTCGATCTGTGCGCGGCTTTCGGCGACCTCGGCCTTGAGGGTGAGGTCGTCCGCCTTGGTGAGGTCGACGTGCGTCAGCCCGTGCGAGCCGATCTCCACGCCTTCGGCGGCCGCGCGCCGGATGCCGTCCGCGGTCAGGAGCGGCTTGCGCGGACCGAGCGGATCCCAGGCGTTGTCGCCGCCGAGCCGCCCGGGCAGCACGAAGAGGGTGGCGCCGCAGTCCCAGCGGTGCAGCAGCGGCAGGGCGTCGGTGACGAAGTCGGCGTACCCGTCGTCGAAGGTCAGCCCGACGAGGTTCCGCCCCTCGCCCCGGGCGCGGGCGGCGAGCAGCTCGGTCACGGACACGCCCCGCAGCCCGCGCCGGCGCAGCCAGGCCAGCTGCATCGCGAGCCGCTCGGGCGTGACCGTGATGCGGTACGGGTCGTCCGAGCAGTCGCCCACCGAGTGGTACATCGCCACCCACGGGACGGGACCCCTGTGCGGGGCCGCGGGTCTGCCGGTGCCGAGGGAATCAACGGAAGCGGCCATGTGTGAGCCTTCGTGTGACGGCGCGTAGGGAGCGCAGAGCGGACGCGGGAGTCTGGGCACCGAGGGCCCAGGTGAGCGGGAGGAAGACGAAGGTCACGGTCAGGAAGCCGGCCGCGAGGCCCGCAGCCGGCGACGGCAGCCGGCTCGCGGCGAACGCCCCCGCGGCCGTGGCGACGACCGCGGCGCACACCAGCCTGCTCAGTTCGTCCAGGACCCGCCGGACCCGGACCGAGACGCTGTGGGGGCTGTTCGGCCGGCCCGTTCGCAGCCCGGCGAGCAGCAGGGTGGCCGTGACGGTGATGCCGAGGGCATTGGCGGCGGCGATGCCCGCCACGCCCCAGGAGTGCACGGTGGCGGCGCCGATCCACGACGTCACGGCGATGCCCGCCGTCATCGCGCCCAGGGGATACCAGCTGGCCCGGCCCGCCGAGAAGTAGGAGCGCACGAGCGCGCCCACCAGGGTCTGGCTCAGCAGCCCGAGGGCGTACACGCGCATGACGTCCGCCGTCGCGGCGGTGTCGCTCGCGGTGAACGCGCCCCGCTGGAAGAGCAGCTCGATCATCTGGGGGGCGCAGGCGATCACCGCGCACGTGCCCAGCAGCACCAGGCACGAGGCGAGCGCCAGATCCCGCTCCACGCGGCTGCGGGCCCGCGCCGTGTCACCGTCCGCGAGGGCCCGCGCCACCACCGGGAAGGTGACGGTGCACACCATCAGCGACAGCGTCATCGGGATCTGGGCGACCTTCTGCGCGTAGTTCAGGTGCGAGATGGCACCGGCGGGCAGGCCGGAGGCGAGGAAGCGTTCGGCGAGGACCTGGGACTGGCGGCACAGGGCGAAGAGGAGTACGGCGGCGACCAGGGCGAGTTGCATCGGCCGCTCCTCGACGTCCGCCCCGGCCCTGGCGGGGGGCGGCGCGGGCGACGCCAGTCGCCGCCACAGCGACGGCAGTTGCACCGCCACCATCAGACAGCCGCCCGCCGCTACCCCGACCGCGGCAGAGCGCACGCCCCAGTCGTCACCGAGGAGGAACATCGCGGCGATGATGCCGGCGTTGTAGGCGACGTAGATCGCCGCGGGCGCGAGGAAACAGCGGTGTGCCCGCAGGGCGGCACTGCAGTACCCGGCGAGCCCGAAGGCCAGCACGCAGGTCGCCGTGATCCGGGTGCAGTCGGCGGCGAGCCGGGGGTCGGGCAGGCCGGGAGCGAGAGCCTGGACCAGGTAGGGAGCCGTGCCGGCGATCAGCGCGGCCACCGCGGCGAGGGCGAGGCACAGCCGGGGCAGGGTGGCGCCGACCAGGGCGCGGACCGGGTCGCCCGGGGCGCCCCGGGCGCGGCGCGCGAGCGCCATGCTGAACGCCGGGATGAGCGCGATCGCCAGCCCGTCCTCGATGAGCAGCGTGGCGGCGAACTCCGGGACGGTCCATGCGACCAGGAAGGCGTCCGTGTCGCTCCCGGCGCCGAACAGCCGCGCCAGCGACTGGTCGCGCACCAGGCCGAGCAGCGAGCCGACGATGGACAGCGAGGCCGTGACGAGCGCGGCCCTGGCCAGGAAACTCCCGGAAACCGACGCCGCCGAGGACGGGTCGGCGCCCTCCCCGGCCTTGGTGGCGGCACGTGCCGGGGGCACGGTCGCCACGTCGTCCGTTTCGGAGCCGGGGGACTGCGAAGGCACCACCGTCATCGCGCCAGGGCCTCCTCGGCGCGTTCCCGCACCCCGCTGCGGGGCGCATCCGCAGGCGCCTCGCCGGTCAGCGCCCACCACGCCCCGAGCCCCATGGCCACGGCGATCAGCACGGTCGAGGGACCGCCGATGTCTCCGTACATGAAGTCGGTCAGCAGCCAGACCAGCAGCCCGCAGGCGACGAGTCCGCACTCGAGTCCCGGCCCGCGGTCGCGGACGCGCAGCAGCCGCCGCATCCCGCACACCAGCAGCGCCAGCCAGCTCCCGGCGAGCGCGAGCAGCCCGATCAGGCCCTGCTCGCTCAGCACCAGCAGGTACATGTTGTGCGGAGACAGCAGCGGCTGCCTCTGGTAGGCCACACCCGCGCCGTCGGTCTCGCTGCCCGAGGACAGCGCGAGCGTGGCGTGCCCGTCCCGGTACTCGGGGAAGCCCTTCAGCCCGACCCCTGTCAGCGGGTGCTGCCGCCAGATCTCCGTGGCGGACGCCCACAGGGTGTACCGGTCGACGACGGACTGGTCGGGAGCGTCGGTGACCTGGGCGATGCTGTCGATCCGCTCCTGGAGAAGCGCCGAGCCCACACCGAAGCCGCCCACGAGGATCACGCCCGCGGCGAACGTGGCCGCCACGACCACGAGCGCGCGCCGCAACCCGGCCAGCACCAGCTGGAGGGCGCATGTCAGGACGGTCGCGATCCAGGCTCCGCGGCTGAAGGAGAGCGCGAGCGGCAGCAGCAGCACGAAGGCGCACGCGGCGGCGGCCACCCGCTGCCGTACGGGCACCCGGCCCAGCGCGATCCCGACCGCGCACACCAGGCCGAGGGAGACCGCCGTCGCCATGCCCATCACGTCGTGCGGTCCGAAGGTGCCGACCGCCCGGATGTTCTCGCCCTGGTAGGAGGCGCCGGTCCGGGTGACGAACTGGTGGACGCCGACGGCCCCCTGACACAGACCGAGGCCCACGAACGACCAGGCCACCAGCCGGAAGCCGGCCCGGTCGCGGAGCAGCAGCAGCACGGCCGCCGGCACGAGTACGAAGGTCTGCAGATAGCGTCCCAGGCCGGTGAGCCCGGCCTCGGGCGAGAACGCCCCCATGGCGGCGAGCGCGAGCCCCACGACCGGCAGGCCCAGCACCACGGCGGCGGCGGGCGACAGCGGGCGCCGCCGTTCGAGCAGGAGGCGGATCACGCAGTACACCACCATCAGCCCGGAGAGCACGTCGGCGGGCCCCGCACCGTCCGGCGTCAGCGGCAGCGCCAACAGGGCGGGTACGGCCACCACGGGCAGGGCCGGTGTCAGCGCGGCGACGCGGCGGGGAAGCGGTGTCAGTGCGAGGCTCACCTCTCTCAGCTCCCCGTGGGACGTACCACCGTGGCCGCGGTCCGCAGCAGGATGCAGACGTCCTGCCACAGGGACCAGTCGTCGATGTAGGCGTTGTCGAACCGGCAGCGGTCCTCGATCGAGGTGTCGCCGCGCAGTCCGTGGATCTGGGCGAGGCCGGTGATGCCGGTCCGCATGCGGTGGCGGACCGCGTAACCGGGGTAGGTCTGGCCGAACTGCGCGACGAAGTAGGGGCGTTCGGGCCGCGGTCCGACCAGGCTCATGTCGCCCCGGAGCACGTTCCACAGCTGGAGCAGTTCGTCGAGCGAGGTGCGCCGCAGCATCCGGCAGAACCAGCGCATCTCGTTCTCGTTCGCCACGCTCCACCGGGTTGCCGACTCGTGCTCGTCGACCGGGCGGTGCGTACGGAACTTCAGGAGCGTGAACGGCTCGCCGTTTCTGCCGATGCGCTCCTGCCGGAACACCACGCCCGGCCCGTCGCTGATCCGCAGCGCCACGGCGAAGGCCAGCAGCAGCGGGCTGACCAGCAGCAACAGCGTTCCCGACACAAGGATGTCGAGCGTCCGTTTGGCCGCGCTGCCGCGCCGGGCCGGGGACATGTCCAGGCGCCGGCAGGAGAACCCGGCCAGCCGCTCCCGCGTCGCGTACGACGGGGAATCGGCGTCGACCTCCCAGACCACGCAGCCCGACTCGGCCAGCGCCCGCAGCAGCGGCTCCTGTTCGGCCCGTACGGAGGGGTGAACGGCGAGCACCGCCCGCACCCCGTTCTGGATGACCGCACGCTCGACCTCCTCAGGGGTCGTCAGCACCGGCAGGCTCTCGGTGCCGTCCGGCTGCTCGGCGACGATCCCCACCGGCCGCACGCCGCACCGCGGGTGACGCAGTACGGCGGCGGCCACGCGCTGCGCGGTCGCCGCCGGTCCGAGGACGAGTGCGGTGTGCGGGTGACGCAGCAGCGCGGCGCGCCGCCGCGCGTGCACGGCTCCGCGCAGCACACAGCCGGCCGCCGCGTGCAGGGCGAGGCCCGTCAGCACGGTACGGAGGGACAACGCGTGCTCCGGCCGGTACGCCGCCAGGAGCGCCGCGAGTGCCAGCCAGGCCACCGCGATGCGGCCGCACACGGCGGGCAGTTCCTCCAGCAGCCCCGGTACCGGCGGCCGCCCGTCGCGCCGGCGCAGCATCAGCGACATGACGATCAGCAGGGTGACGAGCAGGGGATGGCGCTGGGGATCGGTGAGCGCCGGTGCGCCCGCCAGGGCGGCGACGCCGTCCGCGACGAGCAGCGGAACGGGGGAGGCGGGCCGGGCCGGGCGCCGCGGGGCGGACGACCGGAAACCGGTGGCGGTGCCGCGCGGCGGCATGACCGAGACTGGTGAGGATCCGTGGTCCCGTGGCGGTACGCCGGGGGTGGGCACGGTACGTTCGGCGGTCACGAGTGGATGGACTCCCTGTACTCGGTGGGCTCGACGCGCTGTGTCGTCCGGTTCACCTCGGCGCCACGTCCGGTGCCGAGCGGCTGACCGTGGTCAGCGCTGGGGGTGGTGGCGGTCCATGGGCCGAGCAGCTCGCGATAGAGGTCCGAGACGGCCTCGGCGGTGTACCGCACGTCGTGGGTGGACAGCACGTGCCGACGGCCCTGATGGCCGAGCGACTCGCGCAGCAGCGGGTCGGCCAGCAGCTCGGTGACGGCCCCGGCCAGCGCTGCCGGATCCTCCGGCGGGACCAGGCACCGGGCGGCGAAGGAGGGCGGCAGGCTCTCGCGGGCGCCGTCGACGTCCGTCACCACTACGGGCCGCTCGCTGGCCATCGCCTCCAGTGGCGCCAGGGCCATGCCCTCCCAGCGGGACGGCAGGACGACGAGATCGGCGGCCTGGTACCAGGGGGAGGCGTCGGCGACGGCTCCCGCGAACACCACCGATTCCGGGGCGCCTTCGCGAAGCCGGTCGAGGTCCGGCCCGTCGCCGACCAGGACGAGGCGGGCGTCGGGCACCTGCCGCACGACGGCTTCCCAGGCCCGCAGCAGGACGTCCTGCCCTTTCTGCCGGCACAGCCGCCCCACGCACACGGCGAGCGGTGCCGCCGGGTGGATTCCGGCGAGCGGTGCGAGTCCGGCCCGCACGGCGCCCGCGGCGGCCGGGTGGAAGCGCTCGGGGTCGATGCCGTTGGGGACGACGGTCCACCGGCCGGTGATCCTGGCGCCCATGCCGGTGGCGCGTTCCGCCTCGCTCACACACACCACGCGTGAGGCCCAACGCGCCCCCCAGCGTTCCCACATGAGCGCCAGGGCCGCGGTGCCCCCGCTGACCGCTTCGAACGACCAGGCGTGCGGCTGGAAGACCGTCGGAATCCGCCCGCGTACCGCGAGCCGTCCGGCGAGCCCGGCCTTCGCGCTGTGCGCGTGCACCAGATCGGGCCGCACCTCGTCGATCACCTGCGCCAGGTGCCGTACCTCCCGGACGAGCGACGTACCCGGCGACCGTGTCGCGTGCCAGTGCCGTACGCGCGCGCCGAGGGTCCGCAGTTTCGTGGTGAGCGCGCTGTCGGGGCAGGCCACGGTGACGTCCAGGCCGTCCGACAGTTGTGCCCGGACCAGGTCCGTCACGACGCGCGCGACGCCGCCGTCCACCGGTTGGGTGAGGTGCAGGACTCTTGGGAGAGGGACGGTGGATGACAGGTGCATGTGGGCGGATTCCTCGCTCGCGAAGGTGTTCGGGGCGGGCGGTGACGAAGTCACCGCCGTGCGTCGACGGCGACGAAGAGCACGCCGCCCCATGCCGCGTCCTGCTGGGAATGGAGCCGGAAGGTCGCCTGGTCACCGGCGTGTTGCAGGCCTCTTCCGAGATCGAACACGTCGGAGTCGTAGCCGAGGTTGTTGGCGTGCGCGGGCACACGTGCCGCATCCGCCCCGGGCTCACTGATGGTGGAGTTGAGGACGTCGTCCTGGGGGTTGGCGGCGTTGCCGAGGGCGACCTCGGACTGGCCGGTCGTCATGGTGAGCGCGTCGCCGGTGGTGCCGCGGTCGCCGTTGTACGCCACCAGCCCCGCACGGCCCGACGCGCCCGCGGCGAACCCCAGGCTGGTCAGGGCGATCCCCTGTCCCGCACCGGACTTGAGCGGGGTGAAGCCGTCCCAGAGCGCGAGGTGCCGCAGTGGCTCCGACGGGTTCTCGTAGACCACCACGAGCGTCCAGCCACCCCACGCCCCGGCCGTCGATCTGCCCATGGCGACGTTGATCTGCGCCACGGTGTACAGGCCCGGCCCCCCCTCCCGCACCAGCCGTGTCACGTCGGACGAGGCCTGGAAGGCGTCCATGCCGTCCGCCACGCGGTGTCCGACCGTCGTGTCCGCGACCAACTCCTTGTACTCCCCGCCGGGTTCGGCGATCAGCACGCGTCCGTTGTCCTGCGGCGGCTTCTGTTCGCCCACGCGCAGATTGCCGCCCCAGTAGAGGCGCGCGTACGTCACCCGGGAGCCGTTGGGGAGGCGGACCTCCGCGCGGGAGGAGTTGTAGGTGTTGGGGTCGCGGTCGACATCGACGTAGAACATGTCGAAGTCGCCGTTCACACCGGACCCGCCTGCCTGGGCGTCCTGGCACGAAGGCCGCTGGGCCGAGCGGCAGGTGATCGATGCGTTGGCCGCGCGTACGATGCCGCCGTGCTGGAGGGTGCGGTACCGCTCGGCGAACCCGAGGCTCTCGGCCTCCGGTGCGGGCGCGGCGGCCGGCGCGGCGGCCGGGGAACTGGTGGTTGCCCACACGGCGGCAAGGGCCAGGACGCCCACGGTCGCGCGGCGAAACACGGGGCCCAGAGGATGGCGCATGACCGGTCGTTGCCCTTTCGGAACAGGTGGCCGTGGCAGCAGCGCCACGAGTGCGGTGTGTCCGCGCTGAGAGTGCGTCGGGCGGTTCGCAACTCTAGTCACCAATCGGACATAGGTGAAGAAATTCGGTGAAGTCTGACAAGTGTGTCGGAATCGTGAAACCGCAAGTCTTCGCGGGTTCCGGCCGTCGCCTCCCGTGCCGGTCAGCGCCTCCGCTCGGGGGCGGCCGGTGCCTTACTCCGGCAGAGGCGGAGAAGGGGACGTCCTGACATACCGTCTGATCAGGGTGGGCACGGCGAATGGGGGAATTGTTAAATCCTGAAAAGCGTATGAGCGGTTGCGGGAAGTCGCGGGCGCTTTCACGGTGGGCTCAAGATCCAACGCCGTCGAAAGGAATCCCCATGTGTGCTCTGCCCGCACGGCGCATCGCGTCCAGCGCCCTGTGCGCCGCCCTTCTGGTCGGTATCACCGGCCCCGTCGCCATGGCGGCCGACTCGGCTCGCGGGCACGCTCATGTGGCGCCCGATGCCCGGCTTCCCGGCGCGGACGCGCGTCTCGCACAGATCGCGAAACTCAACGGGGGTGAGCTCACCCCGGTCGCCGACCTGCTGAACGCCGTGCTGGACAGTAACGGCCTACTGCCCCCGGCCGAGGCCAGGAAGCTGGGAGCCGAAGCGAAGGCCGCCCTGGCCGAGGTGGCCGCCAAGGACGCGCGAACCCCGCTGACGCCGACGGTCGTGCTGTTGCCGGCCCCCGCCCTGCCCGCCCTGGTGCCCGCAGCACCCGAGCGGCGCGCCGCCGACCCCGTGACCGACCTGCTGGACCTCGTGCTGGGGGCTGTCGACAGTCTCCTGCAGGCGATCACCTCTGGTGTCGGCGGCATCCTTCCCTCCGTCGACGACCTGCTGAACGGGGTGGACGACCTCCTCGCCGGACTGATCGGAGGCAATCTGACGCCTCAGGACGAGCCCGTTTCGTCGACGCCGTCCAGCACGTCGCCGACATCGGTGTCGACGACGACGCCGGAGGCCGTCACGTACCCTGCGGTCACGCTGCTGCCGCCGGCGCAGCCGGCCTCCTGAGCCACGTCCAGTCGTGGTGCCGACCTCAGGGAGCGGCGCCACGACTGTTGTTCCTCCCGCCCGACTTCGCGTATTCCTCCGGTTCTTTTCCGTTCCGCGGCCCGGTCTGTTAATAGATCTCGTATGAGGTATCGGCAATCTTGGGCTTCTCCGGTTTCCGCCCAGGCCAGGGCTCGTTAGGCACGGCGACAGAATCCCCTCCGGCGACGCGCGTTGCCGAAGAAAGGAACACGATGAAGTCTCTGAAGGCTGCCGCCGTCTTTGCCGGGTCCTTGATCGCCGCTGGTTCCGCCACCCCCGCGTTCGCCCAGGACGCCATGGTCGCCCCGAGCGCGCCGACCGCTCAGAGCGTTCCGGACGTGCAGGCTGCTCCGGTCGCCCAGAGTGCTCCGGCTGCTCCGGTTGCTCAGGCTGCTCCGGTTCAGAGCGCTCCCGTCGCCCAGAGTGCCCCGGCTGTTCAGAGCGCTCCGGTTGCTCCGCCTGCTCCTCAGCCTGCTCCGGTCGCTCAGCCCGCCCCCGCTCCTCAGCCCGCCCCCGCTCCTCAGCCTGCCCCCGTTGCTCAGCCTGCCCCCGCCCCCGCTCCTCAGCCCGCCCCCGCTCCTCAGCCCGCTCCGGCCGCTGAGAACACTCGCGACCTGGCGTCCACCGACCTCACCGGCGGTGTGAGCACCAGGGTCCCCCTCGATGTGAGCGCTCAGGGCAAGGAGTCCCTGGTCCACACGGCGAAGAATGCCGCGTCCGCGGTCAACGACGCCAAGCCGGTGCACGGCAACCTGTGGTTCTAGAGCTGGGACCACGTCGTACGGAAGGCCGGCCCTCGGACAGTTCGAGGGCCGGCCTTCCGTGTGTGTCCGGCCGGTGACGCGACCCGTTCCCCGCCGGGACGGACGCCGGCGATCACTTGTCTGGCCGCGCGGCGGTGACCGCGCGGGACGTCCGGCGGTTACGGCTACGACACCGGAACCGGACGAGGAGTGGACATGGTCGTCAGCATCGGCGGAGGACCGGCGGGGGGCGAGGCGTCAGCCCCGGCGCACCCCGGACCGGCGGGCAGTACTCGGCGGGAGGTGACGCGCGGTCTGCGTGCCTGCGCCCTCGCCGCAGCCCTGGCGGCCCCGGTGGCCGCCGCCTTCCGGCTCCTGCGCCCCGGACCCGGGAACGCCCCGGGCGACACCGCTTTCGACCAGACCTACCGCAACCACCGCATCCGTGTGACGTGGACCCGGTCGGGCGGTTCGGCCGAGCAGGGTCGGTGGCACGTCACTGTGGACGGCCGCCCTCTGCATCTGATGCGCCGGGCCGACGGGACCTGGCTGAGCATGGTCGACCACTACTGTTCGTACCGGTCACCGCTCGAGGCCGCCCGCGCCGCCGTCGACGAGCTCGGCCCCGGCCGACGGCTGCGCGACCTGGCTCCGGAACCAGGAGACGCGGGGCATGTACACACGGGGGACCGGCATGGCGTACGTGCGTAGGGACGCCGGCACGCTCACCAAGGCCGAGAAGCGGCGGTTCGTCAAGGCGCTGCTGGAGGTCAAACGACGGGGCGAGTACGACGAGTTCGTGCGGATGCACGTCGAGTACTTCTCCTCCGACGGCGAACACGGACTGCGCGCCGCGCACATGGCGCCCTCCTTCCTGCCCTGGCACCGCCGGTTCCTGCTCGACCTGGAGAGCGCGCTGCGCCGGGTGGACTCCTCGGTGACCGTGCCGTACTGGGACTGGACGCGCTACCGCACGACCACCTCCGCACCCTGGACGGCGGACCTCCTCGGCGGCAACGGACGCCGTTCCGACCACCAGGTGATGACGGGTCCCTTCGCCTACCGGGAGGGCAACTGGACCATCAAAGTGGCCGTGACCGACGCGGTGTTCCTCACCCGGGACCTCGGCCGCCGCCGTTCCCCCATCGAACTGCCCACGAAGAGCGAGCTGCAGTGGGCGCTGAAGGACCCCGTCTACGACGTGGCGCCCTGGGACTCGACGGTCACACGGGGCTTCCGCAACAAACTGGAGGGCTGGGGCACCGGCGGGGGCGGCGCGTCGTGGCGCAACCACAACCGGGTGCACGGCTGGGTCGGCGGGGACATGCTCGGCGGCGCCTCCGTCAACGACCCCGTGTTCTGGCTGCACCACGCCTTCATCGACCTGCAGTGGTACCGCTGGCAGCGCAGACACCGCGGGGCCCGTTACCTTCCCGCGGCAGCGCCGCGTACCGGCGACGCGCAGCACGGTCGGATCGTGGCGCGGCACCAGAGGCTGCCTCCGTGGGACGTGACGCCGGACGAACTGGAGGACGTGGGCCGGATCTACCGGTACGCGTGAGGTGACGAGGGCTCTCACGCCGGAATGGGGAGAGCCCCGGCGTTCGGGGGCCGGGGCTCTCGAGGCAGACAGCGGACGTCAGTGGCGGTGGCCGCTCTTCGTGCTGCTCTTCTTGTGGTCGTCCTTCTTGTGGCCCTCGTTCTTGCAGGTGTTGCCGACAGCCGGGTTGAGCAGGCCGACGAGTTGGACGGTGTTGCCGCACACGTTGATCGGCACGTGGACCGGCACCTGAACCACGTTGCCGGACAGGAAGCCGGGCGAGCCGATGGCAGCGCCCTTGGCGCCGGCGTCCGCCGCGGCGAGACCGGCGCCACTGAGCACCAGAGCGCCCGTGCCGAGAGCGACAACGCCAACCTTCGCGATGCGAGACATCACGTTCTCCTTAGTGACTCGGTGAGTGCGGCAGCAGTACGCGCGGCCGCACTGCCCGTTTCAACGCGAGGACCTCTGACCGGTAACGAGGTTTTTCTCCGGATCACCCTTTTTGAACAGATGCTCCGCCGTACGGGCGTTGTTTCCGCGCGACCCGTGCCGAGGGCGTGGTGCGGCGAAGGCTGCCTCCCGCCTCTCGGTTCTGGAAAGTTAAGCGATTGGGCGTTTTGCGTATAAAAACCATCGATCGTGACCTACAGTACGTGACTGTTAGTGACCAATCCATAACGGATTGTGTCGACTCGAGAACGGAGAAGTAATGCGCAACTTCCAGAAGGCCGCGGTCGTCATGGCCATGCTCGGTAGCGTCAGCTTCCTGGGTGCCGGTGTCGGCCACGCTGCGGACGGGGACAAGGTCAAGCTCGACAACGACCAGAAGCAGGCATGCACCCAGAACGACACGCAGACGGGGCTCATCCAGCTCGACGACGTCAACGTCTCGGTCGGCCTCCTCGGCTGGTCGCAGCAGGACAACAGCGAGAAGGAGTCGCTGGCCTGCTCCCAGAGCTTCGGCAAGCACTGATCGGTTGATCTAGGGCAGGCTCCGGGGTGCGACCATGTGTCGCCCCTCGGGGCCTGCTCCTTTTTGATGCCGTCGACGCGCGGTATCGCTCGTGCGGTCGACCCGCGAACGTGTGCGCGGCCATCCTGCCCGGACCTCGGGCGCACGTGGTCCGACACGCACCCCGAGTCGGCAGGTGCTCTTTCTGTTCGCGGCGGCGATGACGCCCTTCCATGGGCGGTGGAGGCTCCGTTCGCCGTGAACAGCCGCTGCTCGACCGGTAGTTGGCCGACGCCGGTGGCCCGTGTCGCTGGCCGCTCGACATCTGCACGGCAACATCACAATGTGTTTTTTCAGGAAAGTTACGCGATTGGGCGTTTTGTCTATCAAAAGCCTCGAACGTCGCCTACAGTTGCGACTGTCAGTGACCAGCCACTCACGGACTGTGTCAATTCGAGAACGGAGAGGTAATGCGCAACTTCCAGAAGGCCGCGGTCGTCATGGCCATGCTCGGCAGCGTCAGCTTCCTGGGTGCCGGCGTCGGCCACGCGGACGGGGGCGACAAGGTCAAGATCAAGAACGACCAGACCCAGGCGTGCGCCCAGAACGACGCGCAGACGGGGCTCATCCAGCTCGACGACGTCAACGTTTCGGCCGGTGTCCTCCTCGGCTGGTCGCAGCAGGACAACAGCGAGAAGGAGTCTCTGGCCTGCTCCCAGAGCTTCGGCAAGCACTGATCGGTTGATCTGAGGCAGGCCCCGGGACTCGGCCATGTGTCCGAGTCCCGGGGCCTGCTGTGTGCCGTCCAGCTGGTCCACATGTCCGGAACGACTCCGCCGTTCAGCCGCGGGGAGTCGACCGTATAGGAGAAACAGATGTTCAACTCGAAGAAGATCGCAGCGGTGGTAACGGCCGGAGTCCTGGGGGGCTTCGCGCTGATCGGTGGCGGAGTCGTCCCGGCCGCCGCCCAGGGCGGCCCCGGCAAGTGCGTCGACGACGGCAAGGGGCACGTCCGCTGTGTGCAGACGACTGCGTACAAGCTCACCACGAGCAAGGACGGCAGCGTCCACCTCAGTAACGAGTCGACGCAGACCTGTCCGGCCTCGCACGGTCAGGTCACGTGTGTCGACAGCGTCGTCCCCCCTCGGCGCTAGGCCTCGCCGGCCGATGCGGGCGCGTTCGGCTCTTGGGCAAGGGGCGCTCTAGCGGTAGTCGGTCGGAGTGGCCAGCTGGGTTCGGCCATCCGATACATGCAAAACCGCGTTACAACGCACTTTTTTTCAAGAAACTTGCCTGAGTGGGCGTTTCGCCCGGCAGAAGCCGCATGAGGGTCCCTAGAGTTGGCGACTGTCGGTGACCAACTCATCACGGGTTGTGTCCACTCAAGAACGGAGCAGTAATGCGCAACTACCAGAAGGCCGCGGTCGTCATGGCCATGCTCGGCAGCGTCAGCTTCCTGGGGGCCGGTGTCGGCCACGCTGCGGACGGGGACGAGAAGGTCAAGCTGGAGAACAAGCAGAACCAGTCGTGTGAGCAGAACGACTCGACCAAGGGCCTCATCAACATCGATGACGTCAACATCTCGCTCGGCATCCTCGGCTGGTCCGAGCAGGACAACAGCGAGCGCGAGTCCGTGACTTGCTCCCAGAACTTCATCCTCGGTGGCAAGTGATCACTGATCAGGTGATCTAGGCAGGTCCCGGGGCTCGAACCAGGTGGTCCGAGCCCCGGGGCCTGTCGTCTGGCTTCTTTGTCGGCCCAAGCGTCCGGAACGACCCCGCTGTTCAGGGGGCGTCCGTAAAGGAAAAGTAGATGCTCAACTCGAAGAAGATCGCAGCTACAGCGGCAGCCGGAGTCCTGGGGAGCTTTGCTCTGATCGGGGTCGGCGCAGCCCAGGCCGCGGCCCATGGCGGCCCCGGCAAGTGCGTGGACGACGGCAAGGGGCAGGTTCGCTGCGTACAGGGGGACACCTACAAGCTCACGACCGCCAAGGACGGCAGCGTCCGCTTCGCCAACGAGTCGACGCAGAGCTGTCCGACCTCGCACAGCCAGGTCACCTGCGTCAGCAACGTCATCGTCCCTGGCAAGCAGTCCTGAAGTCCGAAGAGGCAGTCGAGGCGCCCTTGTTCACGTCGGCGCCCGTGGTGTGAATTCACCGCTTACGGCGGTGACAGGCCGGGACCCGTTACCGGGTCCCGGCCATCTCCGTGTCCTCGCCCGGACGGTCTCGGGCGCGGCCCCGGCCGGGCGTCAAGGCAGCCGTCGTACGGGCGCCCCGTCGAGGAACGCGCGGATGTCTTCGACCGCCTGCCCGTAGTACGTCGTGTAGTTGGCGCGGGAGACGTAGCCGAGGTGCGGGGTCGCGAGAAGGCGGGGGGCGGTGCGCATCGGGTGGTCGGCGGGCAGGGGCTCGATGTCGAAGACATCGACGCCGGCACCGGCGATCCGTCCCTCGTGCAGGGCGGCGAGGAGGGCTTCCTGGTCGACGATGGCCGCGCGCGAGGTGTTGATCAGGTACGCGGTCGGCTTGAGGAGGGCGAGTTCGGCGGGTCCGAGCAGTCCGCGGGTGCGGTCGCTCAGCGCGAGGTGGATCGAGACGAAGTCGCTGCCGGCGAGGAGGTCCTCCCGGGAGGGGGCGAGTTCGACGCCGACCTCGTCGGTGCGCTCCTTGGTGAGGTTCTGACTCCACGCACTGACGTGCATGCCGAAGGCGAGGCCGACCCGGGCCACGCGGCTGCCGATCTTGCCGAGGCCGAGGAGGCCGAGGCGGCTGCCGTACAGGTCGGCGCCGACGGTGGACTGCCAGGGGCCGCCGGAGCGCAGGGCGTTGCTCTCCTCGACGAGGCCGCGGGCGAGGCCGAGCAGCAGGGTCCATGTCAGTTCCACGGGCGGGGTGGAGGAACTCGTGGTGCCGCACACGGTGACGCCGTGCTCCTCGGCGGCCGCGTAGTCGATGACCGAGTTGCGCAGACCGGAGGCGACGAGCAGTTTCAGCCGGGGCAGGCGGGCGATCAGCGACCCGGGGAAGGGCACGCGCTCCCGCAACGTCACCACGATGTCGAAGTCGGCCAGGGCCGCGGCCAAGGCGTCCTCGCCGTCCAGGTGGGTGTCGAAGGAGACGACCTCCACCTCGTCGGCGACCGGCGACCAGTCGGCGACTTCGGTCGCCACCCTCTGAAAGTCGTCCAGCACAGCACAGCGCAGCCGCACGTCACACCCCTTCCTCGGCCCACGACGGGTTCCCGGACCATGATCGGGACTGAGCCGCGCTGCGGGAAGCGGGGTGGGACCCGCGGGACACGGCGGGGGCGGTCAGGAGACGGCCCTCGCCAGGCCTCCGGGCGTGGCCGCGGCGCTGCGCATGGCCAAGCGGCCGACGAGGGTCGTCGTCGCGACGGCCACCAGGGGCGCCCCGGCGGCCAGCGCGGCAAGCGGCCCGCCGGCCAAGGCCGGCACGGCGGAACCGGTGACCGCGATGCTGAGCGGCACCAGCACCGCCGCGCAGACCAGAGTGGCCAGCAGCAACGCGACCGCGCAGGTGAGCACGGCTTCCCAGGCCAGCATCCGCAGCACCTGCGCCGACTGCGCGCCGGCCAGCCGCAGCAGGGCGAACTCCCCTCGGCGGCCCGCGGTCACCATGCTCAGGGTGTTGACGACGGCGATGGCCGTGAACACGTTGATCATGGTCAGTAACAGCAGGACGAACAGGTTCGCCGCCGCGCCGGACTCCGAATGACTCCCAGCGTCCCCGCTCGCGGCGCCGTCCACCGACGCCCCGGGGAAGACAGCCGCGAGGTCGTCCAATTGCCGTTCGACGGCGTCCCGGTCGGCTCCGGGGGCCGTCCGAACGAGGACGGTGTCGTCCAGCAGCGCGGGCGCGTGCCGGGCCGCCGAGGCGCGGGGCAGCAGCGCGTCGGCGAAGTCCCGGTCGCGGGAGTAGACGGCCGCCACGCGATACGTGTCCCGGCCACCGTCGTCCCAGTCCACCCGGACACGGTCGCCGACCGTGACACTCAGGTCCCGGGCGGCGCTGTCGCCGAGCGCCACGGACGCCTCGCCGAGGCGGGCGAGCGAGCCGGTGTGGACCCCGAGGTCGAGGAGTTCGGGCACCGCGTCGGCCCGCATCGCGACCAGGTTTCCGCCGATGACGGACGCGTCGTCGTCCTGGTCGGCGTCCGCGCGGCTCAGTTCGCCGTCCACGGACAGCTGCCCGGAGGCCGCCGCCACGCCGGGGAGCCGGGCGGCCCGCTCCGCGTAACCCGGTGCGATGCCGGGCCCGGCCGAGGACACCACGTGATCGGCGAGCAGCCGCTCCCGTTCCGCCCGCTGCGCTCCCTGCGACGTGATCAGCGGCACGCAGAGCAGGGTGCCGGTGAGGGAGAGGGCGAGCACGAGCGGTGTCACGGTGGCGGCCAACCGCGCCTCATTCCTGAGGAGGTTGCGGACCGCCAGCGTGCCTTCCCTGGGCAGGAACCACGCCACCGGAGCCAGAAACAAGGCACCGGCCACCCGGCAGATCAGCGGCGCCAGCAGCGCCGTCCCGACCAACAGGACGAGCACCATGCTCTCGGTCGTCCCGCCGCCCCCGTCCAGCCGACCGGTCGCCACCGCGCCGAGACAGCCGCCCGCCCCGGCGAACACGCCCACCCCGAGCAGCACACGCAGCCGGCCCGGTTTCGGCGCCGGAGCGGCCGACTCGCGCAGCACCTCCACCGGCCGTACCCGCGACGAGCGGCGTGCGGCGGCAAACGCCGCGAACTGCGCCACGACCGCTGCCAGCACGACGGTCGCCCAGGGCGCGACCGGCCCCACGGACAGGACGAACGACGGGGGCAGCACCTCCCCGTCGACCAGCACCCGGTGCAGGAGCATCGCCACGCCGATCCCGCCGGGGGCGCCGAGGAGCGCCGCCGCCACCGTCACCAGCAGGACCTCCACCGCGATCATCCGGCGGATCTGCCCCTTCGTGGCCGCGACGGCCCGCAGCAGGCCGATCTCCGTCAGCCGTCCGGCGACCGCGAGCGTCAGCGTGCCGGCGACGACGAAACCCGCCACGAACAGCGACAGCACCCCGAACGTCCCGACGAGGGAGGACAGCACCGACGCCGGGGACGGCACGCCCCAGAACTCCGCGTCCGCCCGCCCGGCGCCGGAGGCGACCACGAGGGACCCGGCGTTGTCGCCGTACAGGTCCCTGACGGCCTTCTCCACCTGCCGCCGGAGCGTCTCGGGGTTGGCCGTCCCCTTGGCCGCCAACACCCCGAAGGCCCGCACGGGCTGCTCCGATCCCGCGAGCCGCTCCGCCTCACGGGCCGTGTGGAACACCGCGTACTGGCGCGCCGGTCGCCGGGGCGGGTCGGCGACGCCCGAGACCTGGTACGGACGCAGCCCGTCCGGTCCGCCCAGCCGTACGGTGTCGCCCGCCCCGACGCCGAGACGCCCCGCCAGCTCAGCATCCAGCACGACCTCCGAGTCGCCGGCGGGGGCGCGGCCCTGCCGCAGCAGGAAGGGTCCGAGGGCGGCGCTCTCCCACGAGTGCCCGAGGAACGGTCCGTCCCAGGGCGCCTCGACCGGCTCGCCCGACGCGTCCACGGCCGTGGTGGGGAAGGACAGTTCGGGAACGGACCGCTCGACGGACGCCAGCCGGTCCAGCGCCGCACGGAGTTCCCCGGCCCGGGGGACGAACGGCTGCCCGGCGACGACCACGTCCGTGCCCGCGTAGCGCTCGGTGGGGGAGCCGGCGCGGGCACTCGACTCCAACAGCACGGCACATGCCGTCGTCGTGACCAACGCGAGGACGAGAGCCACGAAACCGGCCGCCCAGCCTGCCCTGCGACCCGTAAGGGTCCGCCATGCGAGTCGTAACACGGGTGCCTTTCGGAGTGGGCGGCGTTCCCTTGCAGGAGTGCCGAGAGCCTATCGAAAATCGTTCGATTCGAGGCCGAGTCCTGGTCGCGGACAGGGCTTTGGCCGGCTCGGGGTGTGGGCGCTCGGTCTTCCGGTATGGGGAAGCGGCAGGGCGTCCGGACCCGCTCGGTCGTTCGGTATGGGGAGGCGGCAGGGCGTCTGGGCCCGCTCGGTCTTGCCATATGGGGAAGCGGCACGGACGTTCCTCGACTCACCGAGGGCAGGGTGGAGGCGGGCCCGCCGCTGCATGGCTGGGCCCGGCGCTGCTCATGGTCGGCCGGCGCGGCTCGCACATCGGCTCCTCGTCGGCCGACGCGTCCCGGAGTGGTGCGCAGGCGAGGACAAGGCCTCGGACAGTAAAAACGCCCTCCCGATGGGAGGGCGGAGACTTGCGCCCCCGGCAGGACTCGAACCTGCGGCCAAGCGCTTAGAAGGCGCTTTGTGCGTAGCGTGCCACGCCCTGGCTGACCTGCTTCTCTTATCGTGCAGCGCGGGTCATCGTCTGGACTTCGACACGTATTCGACGCGGCTCGGACTACTCGTACGTCGTCGCTGCCTGCAGAGCTCGCGCGAAGAACGCCCAGTCACCGCTAGGCGGCAACTCCCGGCCGGTGTTGCGGTACCAACCGTCCGCGTCATCCGTCCAGGCGGCCAGAGCGTCCAGGAAGCTCGGAAGGTCCGCGTTCCCCCATGAGTTTCCGTCCTCGGCGTGACTGCGACGCAAGGAGCGAACGAAGGCTGCCAGGTCTTCTCTGCTGTCGACGTGATCAGGAGAAGTGGTCATGCCTGGGGACCCTACTTGGCACGCCAAGCCGAAGTCGCCCTGTGAGCGGAGCTAGCGGTTGATCGGGATCTCGTAGACGATTTCGCAGTGAGCTGCGGGCACCACGATGTCTGCCGTCTCCACCGGCCGACCCTCGTCGCTGTGTAGGTCCGCCGGATGTGCGTGACGAGTGCGGCCTTCTGGATGCCTAGGAGGGACGCTTCCTCGGCGGTTGCTTGCCTCGGCTCCGGCTGCTCGACGGCGTGGCTGACGGTGACACCGATTGCGGCCATGCGGTTCACGACACCCGTTCCGGCGTGCGGCCCACCCTCGGGGAGGACGACGAGTGTGCCGGCGGTGACGTCGTACGGCTCCCAACTCGTCGACAACTGCACCGGCCTGCCGTCGGCCAGGAACTCGTACACCGTCCGGACGCACAGGTCACCCTCAGCGATTCCGAGCCGCGCCGCGATGTCTGCCGGAACCGGCACTTTGGCCTCGGTCCGGCTCTCCCAATCCCCTTGCCTGCCGAGGGCCTTCATGTCCGCCCGGAAGGGCGATCCGCTGGGCTGCTCGCGGGCTGATGACCGGACGACCCGGACCCGCTGTCGGGGCTCGGCGACGTACGTGCCCGAACCGGCGCGTCCCTCCAGCACACCCTGGGAGATCAGCAGCTCCTGAGCCCGGCGGACCACGTTCTCGCCCACGCCGCACTCCTGGCCGATCTGCGCGCGGGAGGGCAGGCGGTCCCCGGGCTCCCATACGTGTTCCGCGATCCGCCGCCGGAGTTCGTCGGCGATGCGGAGATAGGGCGGCTGCTCAGGCATATGGAAAATCTAGTCCACTAGCTCTAATCTAGTTAACTAGCTTTACTCAACGTGATCGTCGGTGACGGAGGCTGCCCTGTGCCCGCTTCGGGAGTTCGCGCGGCAGCCATCGCTGCCCGGCTGTCCGACCTCGGGCTACCCGCGCGCGTGGAGGAACACGACCGGCACGCGTCGGTCGAAGCGGCAGTGCCGGAGTCGCTCTCCGCCGACTTATGGCGGGAGGTCCTGGAAGTGGTGGCCGAGGCCGATCGATTCGGGCTGCTCGCCACCAGCTTGAACGACCGCACCCTCTGGGCGGTCGTACGTAAAGCGGTCCCCGCGACGGGCGATGTCGGGGGACCGAGCCATCAGCGATAGGAGCTGACCAGCATGCTCAACCGTATCCATCGCGCAGTTGCTCTCGCCAGAGCGCGGCATGTCCCCAAGGGCAGGCACCGCCGCACGTTAAGGCCCTCGCGGCCACCGATCGCCCCTGCTTTCCCGGCATCCGCTGACGAGCCGACAGTCGCCCTCGCGCAGGCCGTCGACGAGCCGAGCCATCGGCACTTGCTCAGGGGCGAGGACAGTGCACTCGTCCGTCCGTACGTGCTGGCGCGAGAAGAACGCACCCGACGGCGCCCGACGGTCGTCATTGCTCCCTGCCTGTCGACCGACGCCTGGTCGAATCTCCTGGGGGTTCAGTGACGTCCTCGCGGCGGCAGACTCTTGGCCCGGACATCTCAGCTACCTCGTACCGCTCGGCTGCTTGCCAGGTCGGCACGCACCAGGCCTGCGCGGAGTCCACTCCGGATTTGGCGCCGGTCGACCTCCCCTTGATCTACGAGGCTTGCGGCTGCCTGTGCCACGCGGCATCTGACCAGTCTCGGCCCGGAGGCGACGCAGCGAGGAGCTCGACATCCAGCGGTACGCCGGCGCCCAGCATCGAGGCTACCGAGGGGCGAGCATAGGGATGACGACAGAGGACGAACTGAGGCTCCTCCCATGGGTGGGGCCGGACGGCAAGCCGTGCTATCTGAGCACGGGTGACCAAGGGGGTTACGTGTCCCGCCTGGCGGACCACATCGAGGCGTACCAGCTTGGGATGGCATCCCAACTGCTTGAGCATGCGCGTCAGGTACTCGACGAGGACCCCGAAGACCTGGAGGAGTTGCATCTTCTCGCCGCCCAGTTGACCAGCGCATTGCGGGACGTGCTGCGCGTAGCGACCAGCCGCGGACGCAGGCCCGTCGCGCCTGGGCATCGTTGAGGGGACTGAGCGGCAGCCGTGTGTAGTGCGGCAGGGGCCTCGGAGACGGTCCGGGGCTCCCCGTTTCATCTGGCGTGCCCTTGGCACGCTCGCATTGGGGCTGAACTTGGTGACCACCGCTTTAGGAGTTCGATCTATCCCTCACCCAGGTGTGGCCTGCCCTGTGCATCGGTGCCACACGTGGCTGCTGTGTGTCGCCGCCGTCCGGGGTCGTTGATGTCAGCGTTGGATGTCAGCGGAACAGCTCCGACGCCGGCAGGACTCCAAGCGCAAACACACGACTAGCGTCTCAGGCTTGTCATCCCTGCCGGGACCTGCCATGAGTTGGCGCGGCTGCCCTTCACCCACCGTCCGGTACCTAGGAGAACTGCGGCCCGGCAGGTCAGAGGCTCACCGGGACGGGAGGCGCGGATCGTGTCGATGATCTGCCACATTGGCAAGAGCCATGTCTTCGCCTCACCAGGCTCCAGACGGCAGACGCTCCCTTGCATCGTGAAGTCGACCGCTCGAACGCGAGATGGCGCACCGCCCCAGTAGGAGCGACGTCTGTCGGATATGCATGGCACGCGTACGCTCACGGGTCCACGCCCAGTGTTGCGTACGACCACACTGAATGCGTCGTGCACGTACGATTCGAACTCTGCGCCTTGGATGCGTTGAAGGTCCGTTGTAGTGCGATCGACAACCTCCGAGACGATGGACGGGACAGGATCCCCATCGTCATGGATCGCGATCGACAGTTCGCAGCGCACCCGGGCGCCGCTCAAGAAGTGGCTAACGACTTGCCAACTGAGTGACACCGTAGACACGGCCAAGCTGAGAGCGGCGACAGCGAATGCCCCGGACGCGTCGGTCATTCGAGGATGATATGGGCCTCGGGTCGAGACGTGCGACGTTTTTCCCGGTTCGTGTCACCTCGCTGGCATGGCGGTAGCACCAGGCACCACAGGTGCGGAACGCCTTGTCACCCGTATCCATCAGCTACCCGTTCGGGGCTCTCTCCGCGACAGGCGCGAGTCGTGGGAGTGTTGGGGGTGACGATCTGGTGGCCAACACGCTTTCCAACTGTGTTGGTGGGGTGGCGGGCTGCGTGCAAGGGAGTTCACCTGCGGTCATTGGCGGTTCGGCAGCGAGCTGGGATCGGCTCCGGGCCTCGGCTGAACGCCGGTGAACCGGGCTGAATGAGACGGAAACTGAGACGGTCCGTCCGACGGCCGTTGTCAGTGGCCCCGCCTAGTCTCCGTCCATGAGCATGATCGGCGAGTACCTGCGTGTCACGGCTGCTGAGCTCGATAGGGCGATCCAAGACCCAGACTGGCTTTGGACTTCGTCGAAGAGGTTCAGGACGCCGAGGAGGAGACGGAGCCTGCGTTGTACGAAGCGCGCCACTTCACCACATACAAGGCTTGGGACTTGCTCCGCTTCCTGCTGGCGCGCACCGGGTTCCCCGTGAACGTGATCCACGGTGAGGAGCCGTTCGCCGAGGATGAGGATTGGGGGTACGGGCCTCCGAGGTACCTGCGGCCTGAGCGGGTCCGGCTCGCGGCGGGAGCTCTGCGGGCTACCAGTTATGCCCAGCTCATCAGTGGCGTGGAGCCTGCTGAACTGACCAGCGCCGAGGTGTATCCGCTCGGATGGGGTGAGCCAGGCTCCCTGGAGTGGGGGCGTCCTTGGTACGACGGCCTCACACAGTTTTTCGACGCTGCTGCCAGGGCAGACGACGCGATGCTCGTCTGGCTGGACTGACAGGCCATCACAGCCGTGATCAGGTGGGACGAGTACACGGATAGGCCACGACCGGCTGAGCACCACTTCAGGAGAGCGGCTGGGACGTCTGGCAGTGCCCACTGGCCGACCGCAGCGAGCTGAGATGAGCCGCTACTCAAGCCACCGCATCGTCGCCAGAATGACTGATATGACGTCGTTGCTGGCCCTACTGGCGGCTCCGGTCGGGGCCGTGCTGACCACACTGATTGGCGTATTCGTTGGGAGCATCGTCAGCAGAAGAGCTCAAGATCGCCACTGGATCAGGGAACAGCAGGCGGCAGCGTGCGTCCGCGTACTGCGGGAATCATCCTCAGTGCTTGTAGACCTCAGCGACATGGACCGCAACCGGCCTGACGACATCCCTCAAGGCGTGCTGGCCCCGACGACAGTCGACTGGCGCCCCTGGGGCGAGGCCCTCGGCAGCGTCAATCTCGTTGCCAGCAGGGACATTGCAGCAGCCGCGCACGCCATCGACGAGCAGATCTGGCGGTTTCACATTGCCATTCGGCGGGGTCTAACTCCCGAGGAGAACTGGATGGAGCTCAGAGGGAGAGTCGTCGCCGCGCAGGGGCACTTCATAGCCGTCGCTCGTCGGCATCTCTCGCTCACCGGAGAACCCCTCCAGCGCCTAGACGGACGCCCCGCACCGGACGACCCGATCTGGCAGACGGGGCGGCTCTAGAGCCTGGCCTGAGCTACGTGGCCGTGCGTGCGCCTCGATGCGAACTCCTAGCAGCAAGGTCGCTGAGGGTCTGACGCACTGATCAGATCGTCTGTCAGAGCCACCGGCGGTCGATGCCAATCGCCACAGTTGCTGTACCGGGCACGGCTCCGGAGGCCCTTTGAGGCCAAGATGACGCAGCACGTCAGGGCCTCAGGCGTGGCAGATCTGGCGAGCTGAGCCCGCAGATAGTCCACAAGCAAATGAGGGACCCACGGGAGCTATCCGTTGGGCTGCGCCGCTGCTCATTCAGCCACGACGTGACACGAGGGTCGACGGACAGAGTCGTTCCGACGACATGTGCGTCGATGTTGCGGGAATGCTCGTCTCAATGCAGCCCGCTTCTGGGTGTCGGGATTACGAGGCAGACCGTCGTACTCTTGGCGAGGGCGATTGCGGCCGGCGCCTGTTGGGCGTCGGCTTTGACCGGCAAGCCGAGGAGCTGGAGATCAAGCGGTCACTGGGCAGGGGAGCAGGAGAGCCCTAACATGCCGGCCCATGGGCATCGAGGCGGAAGGCATCGCGCAGCTGGCTGACGAACTCAAGATTGGGTTCTGTGGTCTCAGCCTGGCCATACTTCCGCTAGCTGACCCCCGTCAGCCGCTCATGGCCATCTACCGCGACCTGTACGAGCAAACCGCTGACTCACCGCTGGTCATCTACCGCAATGACGGTACGCCGCACTCTGCGGAGCGGCTGACAGACATCTTCGCCAAGGCCAGCTCAACTGCGGGTGCTGGACTCGGTGAGGACCTGCTGAACTTCGCGACGATGCATGGTGCAGCCCGCCTGGGTGATGCCATTCAGCGCGCCGGGCTGAGTGACAGGACACGCCCGTTGCTTCAGTTCGTGCGGCACTTCCGCAACGCCTGTGCGCACGGCAATCGTTGGTACTTTCAGAACGGGGAACCGAGGCAGCCAGCAGAGTTGCGCGGCATTGTCCTGGCATCGGCGCTGCACGGCTCCAAGGCGGCTGGGGGCACTGTTGGTGCGGGCGACTACCTGGACATGCTCGACGACGTGGCGGCCCACTTCCGGGCCTGAGGCTCGTCAGTCCGTCTCGATGACAGCCAGGACAAGCCGCCTCTGTCACTCGCCATCCGCTTGTGTCATCGGAGCCCCGGTGCACGCTGGATGACGGGTCATCACGGTTCCTTGGATCAAGCCTTGTCGTACAGGCTGGTCATCGACTGATCGCGCGGTACCGTGATAGGTCGGTGACAGTGCGTGTGGAGGAGGGGCAGGTGCAGCAGCCTGATGCCCGCAAGAAGACGATCAACCCCAGCGCGTACAACGCACTGGCCGACGCACTCTGGTTGATCTACTGGAACAAAGACCCCTTTGAGCTGTACGTCCGCGGGATGCTGAAGGACCACAGTGAGCTCCTGCCGCAGCTCAACTTCCAGGCCACCAAGCGCGAAGTCTCCGGCCAGTTGGTCAAGCTGCTGCGGTCCAATGAGACCCGGTACCTGGACGTGACCGTGGCGCTCATGCTCGACATCGCTGCCATGGACCGGTTTCCGAACCTCGAACGACAGGTCGATGGTGACGTCATGGTGGCCAAGGCCACGGCGGCCGTTGCGGAACTGCGGCGCTGGACTGGCAAGCAGCAGGACATCATCAAGGAACACGAGGAGCACGCGGCGGCCATAGCCGAGAGTGCGAAGAAGGACCAGGATGGCCGGGTCTTCGCCCAAGCTCATGACGATCTGAAGCAACGGTTCATCGTGATGCACGCGGCAACCGACAAGCACCAGCGGGGGACGGACTTCGAGGGCTTTATCAACGAGCTCTTCGCCCTGTACGACTTGGAGCCGCGGGCGGCCTACATCATGGAGTACGAGCAGATCGATGGCGCGTTCTCCTTCGACACTGACTACTACGTTCTTGAGGCCAAGTGGTGGAAAGAGCGCATCGGCCGGCGGGAGCTGGACGTCTTTAAAACCAACATCGAGCGCAAGGGCAAGAACACTCTCGGCTTGTACGTCAGCATGAGCGGCTTCACGTCCGATGCCCTGGCGATCTACAGCCTTAGCACGCCGTTCATCACGATGGACGGCGGCGACTTCATGGCTGTGCTGGACCAACGCATCCGCCTGGACCACCTGATGACTCACAAGAGGAAGCACGCCAGCCAGACTGGTCACTGCTATCTGCCCGTCTCTGAAATCCTCTCTAGGACGGAATAACATAGTAGGCGAGGTGGAGATAGACGATTGCGCCAACATCGGTTTTCTGCAAAGTGGAGCAATTAACGCTGACGATGAAGTCTTCAAGTCTGTTTGGTTTCATCGGGTGTCCATCTGGCTGACGGTGGCTATGAGTGGCGGCCCGAGACCTAGCTCATCCGAAACCCACATGCGCGCATCGCGCTCCCTGAATGGATCGCGGAGCAGGTAGAGCGCTTCAGGCCTTGACCGGTCGCTCCTGCCCATCATCGGGCTAGGTCATCGTGCCGCCGGCGCGGGCGACCACATATGTCTTCTTGCCCTGGGTCCTGCCGGGGATCTTGGTGAGCTGGGTTTTTGCTGTCAAGGGCGGTGGGCGCGTGGGCCTGGTGGTCGTCATTGGCCACTGTTGAGCGACCTCGGACGGCCCAGGGACGGCCCAGCCTTCCGCTCATCGGCCCGCCTGGGAGGCGGTGCCGTTGGTTGCTGTGGCTCTCTGGTGCGACCGCATTGCGGTTCGCAGAGATTCGAGTTCGGTTCGGGGAAAACGGTCGGCCCTGGCCTCTGTCTCCCCGTGATCATCAGCGACTTTGACGCTCGCCCAGCCGTGATTGCCAACGTCCATGTGATCGCTAGAGACGACATCTCCCCCTCCTCCGGGGTGACTCTATGAACTCAGATGCCGTGCGGCCGAGCCATCAGCTTGGGAAGCTCGGGTCTCTAGGTGGCCGTTGCTGCGCCGACCTGCGGTTGAGCGGGGGTTGGAGTTTCTGACCGCTCCCAGGGCAAGTTCCGGCGGTTCCCCGTGGTGCCCCGCAGTATCTGGCACGCGAATGGCACGGCCCTTCGCCTCGGCCACCCCTCGGCGGAGCAGGTCCCCCGGCGGGGGCCTAGTGCATCCTCAGTTCAGCTACAACTGATCACCAGTTGCCGTGGCGTGCGGTCGCAAAACGATCAATGTCCTGACTAGCAATGCAGGCCGCTGCGCTGGCTCAACTGCTCAGGTCGATGTCTTCGGGCGAGTCGCCACCCCGGGAGTGCGTCGGCCGCCAGGGTCTTTCCTGCAGGCAGGTCGCCCCGACATCGCGGCGGTAAATGACGCGTTTCGAGCCGCACACGGCAATCCGCCATGGCGACCCTGGGCGCCCTTGGGGCTTGAATTGGCCGCGAAGCTGCTTGACCGCCTCCGAGGCAGGCCCTCAGGGGCGAACAGCGAGTACTTGCACCATCGCGCACCAAGATCGCTTGATAGCAGACTAGGGCCTTGCTGGGCCTGACTTGCGACTGACAGGTATGGAATTAGAATTACTCAAAGGGGTGCAAGGAGCAACACGCCAGTTGCGTAGTGGGGTGTTGGCCGTGCGTAGTGACCAGGAGAAGCGCGAGCGCCAGGAGAAGCGCGAGAAGCGCGAGCGCAAGAAGCGCGAGCGCCAGGAGAAGCGTGCCCTCAAGAAGCGTGCCCGCAAGCGGCGCGACCGAAAGAAGACGATCGTCCGGAGCATTCTTTGGGCTTTCACCGTGGTTGGCCTTGCCCTAATAGTCGGCATGCATGTTAATCACACAGTCGAGGAACGTTGGTACGCATCCCTACTCGGCTCTATTGGCGAAGCCATGTTCATTGCTGGCGCTCTCGGCCTTACTGTGGACGGCCTACTCAAAGCCCAATTGGTTCGGGAGATTGCCGCTAAAGCCCTTCGAAATTCCTGGGGGGTCAATGCGCCGCAGGACTACATAGAGAAACTGAGCGAGTCGCTTGGTAAATACAAAGGGGTCACCCTGGTCACGGAATTGAGAGTCAACCTTGAATGGCATGACGACCGGCATACCATTATCAAAACGACCTATGAAACCCGAAGCGTTAAGCAGAATATATCGGACTATGAATGGAAGCCCTCTCTCCCGTGGCTTCCTCCTTCGATTGAAGGGGGGCCAACAAGCGCACTGCAGGGCTTGGAATTCACGATCCGAAACCCACCTCAAGGCTTGCGCGCCCCCGTCGAATTCCACAAACGGTGGAGAGCCGGCGATCTGGCCGACTTCATTAGGGAAATAGATGGCGGTGTCGGCCTAGGGGATGATTTCAAAGAGCGTCACTGGATCCCACATATCGTACCGAGCGGCACTTGTGAAGCGCGATGCGAAGCTGTCGGGTACCGGAATGTCGATGACATAATTCCCTTGTGGAGCAATGCTCCCGCCCTCTCATGGATTCTGGAAATCGAGGGATCGGCATTGGGTGACCTAGAAATTCGGGCCGCCATTGGAACTGAAGACTTGCAACTAACCGACTCCATCCCCATGCGCGGCGAGCACGGATTTACTCACGCGGGAGCCACAATGCGGGTGACTTGGAATCGGAAGCAGGCTGGTGCTCCCGAGGAAGCGGATAGCGGCCAAGCAACACACGCCGAAACTGCTTCGCCGCAAGGTCGACCAGTACCGGATACCATCACTCGCCGTACCAACGCTGCCCGCGGCGCGGATACCCCGAGAACATAACCCATCCAGTGTGGCAGATCATCGCCGGGAGCCCAGGCCGGAGCGGGGTGGGGGTGGTCACCTGTGGTGCCGACTGTCAGCGGCGGTCGGCCTAGAGGCGGCCCAGCCCTGGTCCGAGTACGCCGTGATCACCGCCATCCCAATCGCTATGGAACTACCAGCAGCCTTCCGTTCACCCAGCCCACGTAACGTGAGCCGGCCAATCCAGGAACGCCGCAGTCCTGGCCGCTAACCGGAAGCAACCGAGTCATAGTCCGCAGAGACTTTGGGAGCCGCATAGTTGTTGGCTTCCAACCATTCCCGAGTCACTACGTTGCTGGCATCCTGCTTGATGGTACGCGAAATCAACAACCTCTCATCTCGCGCATTCATTAGAGCCAGAGAATAGACTCGCTGGAAAATAGGTCGCGCCTCATCATCCAGGCGTCGACGAATGATGTCCTTGGTTGCGGTGGGGTCAATCTGAGCCAAGCGTTGGGCCGCCACCGAGATTTGATGCAGGTCAGAACCCTTTTCCAGCCATTCCGCCATCACTTCTCGATATACTGGCAGCCGATTGGAACTGGGGATAGCCAAGGCGAACTGGGCAGACGACCAGTGGATTGCCGCCCATTCGGTTGCACGGTAGCCACTGTACCAATCACAGTAGGCATCCATTCTACGCGAATCTTCCTTAACGGCATCGCGGAAGTACCTGCCTAGCGCGTCTGCAACGTGGGAGAGCTTCTCCGCAAACTCAAGCCATCGGTCAAAATTCCCGTATTCCTTATGCTTTCTGAGAGTCTTCAGGATCACTTTGATCGTGGCAGAAGATTGACTAAACGGCCTTTCTAGAGCTGCACCCTCTAGCTTCCTGAGCCATTCGATGTCCATCTCCTCGACCGCGGCTTCAACGACATCGGATCCATTCTCCAGTATCTGAATCCTCTTCTTCACCGGGATCGGCACTTCTTGAAGGCCTTCTAGTAGAACATCCTGTCGGATCTCTTTAAGTCGACCCAGGCGACTCTTCGAGGCGTTGGCCTCAAGACCCAACTCTCGAACGCGAGACTGGAAGTCAAGGAAGAATTTATAGAGCGTCGCCTCTTCTCCGGTTACGTAAATATCATCCATCCACCTGACTGCCCCTGTTAGTTGACCTGAAGACAACCTCTGTGAAATCAGGTTGTCGAGTGGGGCCATGTATCGGTTCGCCAGGATGGCGGATGGCCAACTTCGCTGAGGAAGTCCATTTCTGGATGCAAGCTCGTGATGAGATCGGACAATCTTTTCAATTAGGCGCGCACCGGCAGAATCACCCGCCTCGGAATAGACGACATCTACCGCCTTGTTGACATCAATGGAAGCAAAGAAGGAGGTAATATCAGTCTGGAGTGCGTACCCTTCCATCAGTGCAGGGTCATGAAAGAATGAAGAATAATTCTTCCATTCGTCACCATTGCTGGCCAGTCTCTTCTCATTACGCAATCGCCAGCCGTAAACCCATTCGGGCAAATTGGCGTGAAGCTTTGAGGTTACCTGCGCGATAGCCGCCGCATAGGCAATCCTTACATCCAGCGACATCACTACGGCCGGACGTACGCCTAGGCGACTTTTCGGCACGACGGTAGGTTCGAACCTAGGCTCTCGCCGCAGAGTGATATTGCCGTCTCGGTGCACGATCTCCGACCATGGAAATTCCTGCGGACTTTTCATCACCCAAGACAGTTCGGGCCACCCCCAGGGGTCCCGGTACCAATCTCCGTACATTTCCGTCTGGCAGATGTCCGCAGCCTTCTTTGCGTCAAGTCCAAAGCTCATTAGTCCCCCTGACTTGCGCTACCGATATAATGTGCGCGATGACCTTGGGCATCGAGAATAACTTAGCGTACAGCGTCAGGGGCTCGACAGTGCTTTTCAGACTGTCGGCTCTGGTCGCAGGCTTCCGGTTAGGTCGGCGGAACGGCTTTGGGCTGGAGCTGCTTTGGGGCGAGTGATCATGGCCCCGTAAGCTTCCGGCGCGTCGGGCAGTCTGTGGACCTGCCCGTTAAAGCACGACGTTGGGGCCATGATCTTAGAGGCTCGCCCCAAAGTGGCTGCCTAAAGCCGTGGAGCCGACCGCCCCAGCCACAGAGGGTGTCTCCCACTTCATGCCCGCAACTCGCCAGCGCGCCGCCGGGCGCGGCCAGCCGGGGCGAAGACAGGAGGCAGGCCGCGCCGCAGAGGCGGCGCGCGCCCGCGCCGTGCGCGGGCCTTGATGAAGTAGGGAAAGTTCTACCGCGCTCTTGGCTGCTGATCTTGTCCGGTCCCGGGAGATGCTTGGCGCCGCTTGCCTCGGCTTGGCTGCTGATCGTCGACGTGGTCAGTGCCTACTCTTGAGAGTGGGCTCCGGGCTACGCTTGTGCCGGCCGACACAAGAGGACGACAGGGAGCGTGCTGACCGGATGGGACCCAAGTCGGAGCGGGTCTACCGCACGATTCGCGAGTGGATCGCGGCGGGACAGTACCCGCCAGGTTCCAAGCTCCCGTCTGAGCGGACTTTGTCGGACGAGCTGGCCATCGGCCGGACCGCGCTACGGCAGGTGCTCGCCAAGCTCGTTGCGGAGAGTGTGATTGAGGTACACGGCCGCAGCTCCTACCGGGTGCCGGATCGGTCTGTGACGACGCAGGCGCCGGCTGATGTTGAACCGTGGCAGATCCATGGCGAGCGGACTCTGTATGACAACCGCTGGGTGAAGCTCAGCCTCGTCGACGTCGAACCGCCAGGGGTCGAGCGCTTCGAGCACCATGTCGTGAAACTTCATCACGTGGCCATCGCGGCCGTGATCGACGACCAGGACCGTGTGCTGATGATGTGGCGCTACCGATTCGTGCCAGACTCGTTCGGGTGGGAGCTCCCGGGCGGCATCGTCGACGAGGGGGAGGACTCCTTGGAGGCGGCGCTGCGTGAGGTCGAGGAGGAGACTGGTTGGCGGCCGGATTCCTTGGAACACGTGGTCACGTATCAGCCCATGGTGGGCATGGTCGATTCGCCGCACGACATCTTCGTGGGCAAGGGCGCCAAGCTCGTTGGTGAGCCGTCCGATTTGGAGGAGGCCGGGCACATCGCCTGGGTGCCGCTCGCCGACATTCCTGGCCTCATGGCGCGGGGTGAACTAATGGGCTCCGGCACGCTCGTGGCTCTGCTCCATGTCCTCTCCGCACGAGGTGCTGGAGCTCCGCCTACAAACGCTGCGTGAGCTGTTCGACTCGACGCCGTTGGCGTACGGACCCGGTGCGGTTCGCTATCAAGCGGGCCTGGCGGAGGTGCTTGTGCGCCTGGTCGTACTCGCCGCGGGCTATGTGTGCCTGCGCCAGGTCGCAGCGCAGGCCTGCGGAGGCGCGTATGAAGGTCGGGTCGGAGGTCTCCAGGGCCGTGTAGAGGCTTTCTACCGCTTCTTCGTCGCCGATCAGGGCCAGTGCGTTACCGCGCCATCTGGCGAGGTGTCCGCCGTTGAGGAAGATGCTCAGCATGTCGGGGTCACGGGCTTCGTCACCCGAGGGCAGGGAGCGCGCCGCGCTCTCCAGTGCGCGCTTGCACTCGTCGGGCATACCCGCTCTGGCGCATATCTCGGCTTCTGCGGCGTACAGCCAGGCTGTGAGGCGTGGAGACATGGCCTTTCCGCCGAGTCGCTGGGCCTCGTGTATGAGCTGCACTGCCATGGGCGCGCGTCCGGCGTCGCAGAGGACGTAGGCCTGTTCGGCTGTAGCGTGTGCCAGGTACATCGGCTCTTCGGCCTCTTGGGCGGCTCGCTTGCCCAACTCGTAGTGCCGCCAGGCTCGCTCGATGGCTCCGACGTCAAGTGCTTGCCAGGCAGCCAGAGTCGCTGCTCCAGCCAAGGCGCGTGCGACTGGACGCCGAGTCTCGGGCAGGACGGCGAAGGTGAGAGCGTCCTCAAGCGTCGCAAGGTGGGCCGTCATCTGGTCGACCAGGCTTGCAGCGCCCATCTGCCGGTCCACGGTCCTGAGCAGTTCCGTTTGATCCATGAACGTGCTCACCATGGTCACGCTGATGCTGCGAGCCGCGTCGATACGTCCCATCAGGTCGTCGTACCCGTCGGTCGTGGCGGCAGGCACCAGCAATTCCGTCCGGCCCGCCAGCTCGTCGTCCGTGATGCCGAGCAGCGCTCGCAGTATCTTCGCGTAGCGGGCTGAGATGGAGCGCCGGCCGTTCTCCCACTCCGAGACGTACACGCGCAGGCTGGCTGTTGAAGCGACGTCGAGCATGTGTTGTCGCGCATAGCGCTCGATCTCCCGAACGAGCCGCTCTTGCGACCACTCCCGTGCGCTCCTTGCTGTCTTGAGTCCGTTCGTCACGTGGCGCCGCCCTGCCTGGATTACAGAGACTTCATTGCAGCATGCCTGAGATCACCGCAGGTCGGCAGGGGTTAACGCGTCAGGTGTTAACCCCTGTTGGCTACCGGGGCGTTGGCGGAGACGGTTCCCTAGAACCATCGCAGCAAGGCGAGTTGAGAAGCCGAAGCAGCGACAGCGCTTGACATCTGGTGCGCACCAGATGCAGCCTACTGGTGCGCACCAGTTGGGGCGCACTCCCCGCAGCTTTGCTGCATTCATCTGTCAATGCACGAGAGCGGCGACCCACCGCCAAGCAAGTACGCCGCCCCCGCCCCTCGCAAGGGAGTTCCATCATGCGTCAGATTCCCGTTGAGACGTCCGGCGCGACCGTGATGGTCGCCAAGGCCCCGCAGCCCAAGGTCCGTGACCGCCGTACCGGTGAGATCGCTATCGACGCCGACGGCGTCAAGCTGATGACCGTGGACGTGATGTTCGCGGCGAACGACGAGGTCGAGATCCTGTCCATCACCGTCCCGGAGCCCGGTATCTCCAGTGACCTGGCCATGGGCACCCCCGTAGCGCTGACGGGTCTGATCGCCCGGCCGTGGGAGAACGAGTTCAACGGCCAGAAGCGCCACGGGATCGCCTTCCGCGCGGTCGCCGTCACCTCGCTGGCCGCTACCGGTTCGGCCTCTGAGGCGGCCTGATCATGACCTGGTTCATGGTTGCTGTGGTTGTGGTCGTCGCCGCTGCGGGTCTCCTGCGGTGGCGGCGCCCCGCCCGGTACTGGCTGACCTTCGGCGTCGTCGTCGCCACGGTGCGGATCCTGGTCCGCTACGCCTCGGGCATGGATGCCTGCGGCCTGACGGTTCCGCCCTCGCGCTGGCGCCTGGCGCTGGCCCGGGTGGCCAACCGGCCGGTGCCGGACTCCCGTGTCCCGCGCATCCTGCGGCTGCGGCCCACCCGCACCGGCTTGGTCCTGCGTCTCAAGCTCCGACCGGGACAGGACGCCTTCGACGTCTCTGCCGCGACGGACCGGCTGCGCCACTCCTTCGGGATGTACGGCGTGACCTCCCGCGAAGTCCGCTCCGGTGTCGTTGAGGTGCGGATGACCGGTTACGACGTGCTCAAGCAGGTCCAGATGCCCGCCAAGACCGAGGAACGTCCGATGCGGGTTCCGGTCGCACTGCGGGAGGACGGCTCGGTGCATTACCGCGACTATCGCGCCGTTCCCCACGGGCTGACCCTGGGGGCCACGGAGTCCGGCAAGTCGGTCTACCAGCGCAACCTGGTGGCCGGGCTGGCCCCGATGGACGTGGCCCTGGTCGGCATCGACTGCAAGCAAGGCGTCGAGCTGTTCCCGCTGGCACGCCGGTTCTCCGCGCTGGCCGACAACCCGGACACCGCCCTGGAGCTGCTGGAAGCGCTGGTTGAGCACATGGGGGAGGTCTACCAACTGATCCGCGCTGAGCAGCGCATCAGTGTCGCGGTGCCGGATGCGGAGATCGCCGCCGACATCTGGGACCTGCCCGACGACATCCGACCCGTCCCGGTCGTGGTTCTGGTCGACGAGGTCGCCGAACTCGCTCTGTTCGCCAGCAGGGAGGAGGAGAAGCGCCGGGACCGGATCATCACTGCCCTGGTTCGTCTCGCCCAGCTCGGCCGCGCGGCTGGCATCTATCTGGAGATCTGCGGGCAGCGCTTCGGCTCCGAACTCGGCAAGGGCATCACCATGCTTCGTGCCCAGCTCACCGGCCGCACCGCGCACCGCGTCAACGACGAAACATCCGCCAACATGGCCTTCGGGGACATCTCCCCGGACGCCGTCCTGGCCGCGATCCAGATCCCCGCCGAGACACGCGGCATCGCGATCGCCGGTGACTCCACCGGGGGCTGGCACCGCATTCGCGCCCCGCACACTTCGTTGCGCCAGGCCGTGAACATCTGCAACAAGTACGCCGACCGCACCCCCGATGTGCCCGCCTTGGAGGCCTACCGGCCTGCGGTCGCCGTGCTGCCCTCGGCCCGGGTGCCGCTGTCCAAGACAGCCCCCGCCACGGCCTGACCTTCCCCGCTCCCCGGTCGGTGCGACCGCTTCGCGCCAGGTCCCTACCCCCGCCATGCCACATCACAGGAAGGAGCCGTGATGGCCCGCCCCGCTCTCCGCGTCGACGCGGTCCTGGTCCAGGCCGTCATTGCCGGGGCGCTGTCCTTCGCCCACCTGCACGACCTCGCCGCCGCTGCCGGACAGGACGGCTGGAAAGCCTGGGCCTACCCGATCAGCGTGGATCTGCTCCTGGTCGCCTCCTGGCGGCGGCTCCGTGCCGATGGCCCGTCCCGGCTGGCCTGGGGCTGGTTCATCGTCGCCCTGGTCGCCTCCCTCGGCGCCAACGTCACCACCGCCGGACTCCTCGACCTCGACCACGTCCCGGCGTGGCTGCGGATCCTGGTCGCCGCCTGGCCCGCCTTGGCCTTCATGGGCGGCACCCTCCTCGCCCACTCCGCACCGGAGCAGGTTCCGGATCCGCCGGCACCCATAGCCCCGGCCACCCAGCAGGACGAGATCGAACCAGAGCCCGAGCCTGAGCTGGTTCCGGCGATCGACGACACCCCGGCCCCTGCCGCCGCCGAGCCCGTCCCGCCCGTGCCCGCTACTGCTGTGCCGGTCCCGACCGCGCTGGTCGACCACGCCCGCAAGGTCGCCGACGACCACCGCACCCGCACCGGTACTCCGATCGACACCGACACCCTGCGCGCCCGCCTCGGCGTCCCGCCCCAGCTCGCCGACGCCATCGCCGCCCAACTCGCCTGACATCGACGGGAGACACGCCATGACCAGTGACCCGGCCGACCTGACCGCCGCAGACCACCTCGACGCCGCCCGCGAGATGGCCGCCGCGAACCGGCCCCTCCTCGCGCACCTGCTCGCCGAGGAAGCCGCCCGCCGCACCGCCGACCCGGCCACCGCCGCCGGTATCCGCGCCGCCTACCCCGACCCGGCCCTGACCCGAGAGGAGACCGACTGACATGCCCGTCCGCGACCACTTCCACTCCGTGATGCGCATCGGCCCCGTGCAGATCGGCACCCACCGCGACCGCCACGGCCAGACCAAATACGCCGCCGTGTGCACCGCCGACCGCTGCGGCTGGTCCGCCGACTACTCCAGCCAGTCCGCCGCCCAGCTCGCCGCCCGCACCCACCGCTGCCGCGTCCGTTAGGAGGCCCTCCGCCATGGAAGTACCGCTCTGGCTTGCCCTGCTCGTCGTCGGCTACCTCGGCGTCAAGCTCATCCGCCCGCCCGCCTGGCTCATCGCCGTCCTGCTGCTCGGCGGCTTCCTCCTCGCCGACAGCGTCCTCGCCCCAGCCATCGACACCTTCATCAAGTAGCCACCCCCGCAAGGGAGAACCGCTGATGTTCCGTCCGAAGATCCCGACCATGCCCACGCCGACCGGCCACGTCACGCCTTCCGTGGTCGAGCCGACCACCGTTGTCCCGGCCGCTCAGACCCCGCCGCCCGCTCCGGTGGCCCCGGCCCCCGCGCCTGCTCGGCCGACGGTGCAGCTCACCCCCGGCACCGCTCTCGCCCTCGTCGGCGGCGGTACCGCCGTGGTCCTGGTCGTCGGCGCCGTCCTGGTCTCCATGCTCCTGGCGGTCGCCACCACCGGCGCCTCGGTCGCCGTCTGCGCCGTCGTCCTGCGCTCGCTCCTCGCCTCGGAGACGAAGCGACGCTGACCGGCCCCCGGGCGGCCTCGATACCGCCAAGCATCCGCCGCCCGGGCGCCGTCCCTGTCCGATCTCACAACCGGAAGGAACGCCCAGCATGACGCACCCCACCACGCCGACGCCCCGCATCTGCCCCAACTGCGACGGCTTCGCCACCGCCGCCATCACCACCGGCAGCCGCGACCAGCACGGCCACCTGCCCACGCTCACCATCGCCTGCTGGGCCTGCAACGGCCAGGGCACCGTCCCCGCCCGCCGCGTCCAGGAGGGTGCACGTGCCTGACCTGCTCGACCCGACCACCCTCGGCGACCTGCTGAGGGTGGCTTCGGCCCCTGACTACCACCGCTGGCACGAGCAGATCCGCTGCACCGGCGGCTGCGCCGACCCCATTCACCTCACCGGCTGGACCCTCACTAAGGACAAGACCACTGGCGAGACCCTGCACCACTACTCCACCGCCAACGAGCCGGGCGGACGCCTTCGCGTCGCATGCGGCAACCGCCGCGCTTCGCGCTGCCCCTCCTGCGCCTGGACCTACGCGGGCGACACCTACCACCTCATCCGCGCGGGCCTGGCTGGCGACGACCGACGTGACATCCCCGCCACCGTCCGCGACCACCCGCGCGTCTTCGCCACGCTCACCGCCCCCTCATTCGGTCGCGTGCACAACCGGCCCGACCACGACGCATGCCGCTGCGGCACCCGCCACGCCCCGAACGCCCCGGAACTGGGCACCGCCCTGGACCCGGCGACGTACGACTACGCGGGTGCCGTGCTGTTCAACAACCATGCCGGGCAGCTCTGGCAGCGCTTCACCAACCGCCTCCGCCGCGAGATCGCCGCCCGCGCCGGCATCACCCAACGAGAGCTGAAAGAACGCGCCCGCCTCTCCTACGGCAAGGTCGCCGAGTTTCAGAAGCGCGGCGCCCTGCACTTCCATGCCGTGATCCGCATCGACGGCCCCGACGGACCCGAGACCACCCCGCCCTCCTGGGCCACCGTCGACCTCCTCGCCGACGCGATCCGAGCAGCAGCTGCGCACTCCTACACCTCGGTCTCCGTCCCCGCCGCCGACGACCAGCCCGCCCGCACCTTCCGCTGGGGCACCCAGCTCGACGTCCGGCCCGTGAAGGCCTTCGGCGACGGCTCCGACATCACCGAACAGGCAGTCGCCTCCTACGTGGCCAAGTACGCCACCAAAGCCGCCGAGAACACCGGCACCCTCGACCGCCGCATCGGCGAACTCGCCGAACTCGACCGCCACCAAGTTCCCGACCACACCCGCCGCCTCATCGAGGCCTGCAAAGTGCTCGACCCGCTCTACCCAGAACGGCGTCTGTGGGCCTGGGCTCACATGCTCGGCTTCCGCGGCCACTTCTCCAGCACGTCGCGCCGGTACTCCACCACCCTCGGCGCCCTCCGCCAGGCCCGCGCCGACTACCGCGCCGCCCAGGAACACGCCGCCCTCGGCCTGGAGGAACGCGAGCCCGACACCGTCCTGGTCCTCGCCGACTGGCAGTACGCCGGACACGGCCACACCCCCGGCGAATCCGCTCTCGCCGCCACCATCGCCCGCGACCTCCAACTCAATCGCGAAACCGCACGCGAAGCCTTGCTCAGCGAAGGGAGCAGTACATGACCACGGCCACCAGATCGCGCACCATGCTCACCCTGGCCGAAGTCTGCGAGGAGCTGGCCGTCTCGCGCTCCACCTTCTACGACTGGCGGGCCAAGCGTCGCGCACCGCGCTGCATCAAGCTCCCGAACGGCGACCTCAGAATCCGGCGGAGCGACCTCGACCACTGGCTTGACGACCGGGAGGACGCCGCCTGATGGAGACGACCTACGACGTCAAGGTCTACAAAATCCTCACCTACAAGGGAGCCCGAAAGACCACATACACCGTGCGCTGGGTGGTCGCGGGGAAGCGCTGGCGTGAGCCCTTCGGCACCGTCGCCCTCGCCGAGGGCTTCCGCTCCGAACTCATCCGGGCCACCGGAAAGGGCGAGGCGTTCGTCATCGCCACCGGACTCCCCGTGTCTCACCGCTCCAAGTCGGCTGCCATGACCTGGTACAAGTTCGCCGTCGAGTACGTGGATGCTCGCTGGGCACAACTCGGCGGCAACAGCCGTAAGAACATCGCCAAGACCCTGACGGCGACCACCATCGCGCTGCTGCGGGCCAAGCCCACCCAGTTCGCACCTGTGGCCGTGCGCACCGCCCTGCGTGAGTGGGCGTTCAACACCAACCGACGTCCCGACGCACCCCGAGACGTGGTGGCCATCCTCCGATGGGTGGAGCGGAACTCCCTGCCCGTCTCGGCCTGGGAGGACCCGGAGAAGGTCGACCAGGTCCTACGCGCCATCGACACGCGCCTAGATGGCAAGCAAGCGGCGGCCTGGTCCCGCAAGCGCAACCGCCGCATCCTCAATGTCGCCATGAAGTACGCGATCCGGCGGCGCATCCTACGAACCAACCCGCTTCCCAAGGGCAAGGAGTCGACGGCCGTCGTAAAGACCACGAACGCCGTGGACAAACGGTCCCTGCTTAACCCGGAGCAAGCGGCGGCCATCCTCGACTGGATACGGCGCCGGCCACGCGGCGGCGAGCGACTTCACGCCTTCTTCGCCACGTTGTACTACTGCGGTCCACGGCCCGAGGAAGCCGTAGCAATGCGCGTGGAGGACGTGACCCTGCCCGAGCCTGACGCCGACGACCAGTGGTGCGAGCTGCTGATCCACACCGCGACCCCCGAGGTCGGAAAGCAGTGGACAGACACGGGGGAGATCCACGAGCAACGCGACCTGAAAGGCCGTGCGGAGGGTGAGACCCGCACTGTCCCTGGACATCCCGCCCTGACCCGCATCCTTCGGCAGCACATCGAGGACGAACAGCTCAGGCCGGGTGACCTGCTGTTCCAAGGCGAGTCTGGAGGCATCCTCGCCGGTTCCGTCATCCGCCGGGCATGGCGCAGCGCGCGTAAGGCCGTACTGCCCCCGCACGTCTTCGAGTCGCCCACCGGACGGCGCGTCTACGACAACCGGAACACGCGCCTGACGAAGTGGCTGAACGACGGGATCCCACCCGCCCAGGTGGCCGACTGGGCCGGGAACAGTGTTGCCGTGCTCCTGGCGACCTACGCCCGATGCGTCGAGGGCCAGCTGCCCGACCTGAAGAGGCGGCTCGAAGCTGCTGGAGATCTCCCCGAGCGGCCGTCCGACTGACCTCGCGGCCCGCAGAAACTTCGACACGTATTCGACACGGCCACCCGCAAAAACCCGGTAACAGCCGGACAGCCCCGGAGCCCGCCCTTGATCATCGAGGGGGCGTCCGGGGCTTCGTGCTGTCGGCTGACACCCACCCTGACCAGCAAAAAGCCCTCCCCAAAGGGAGGGCGGAGACTTGCGCCCCCGGCAGGACTCGAACCTGCGGCCAAGCGCTTAGAAGGCGCCTGCTCTATCCACTGAGCTACGGGGGCCGGTGTGGTGGCCTCTGTCGTGGTGCCCTGGTGTGGGCCGATCCGTGACGTTGCCGGGGACAAGGATAGGGCTCCCGCGTCCTTGTCCCTGTTGCTTCGCCTCCGTGGCTCGATGTGGAGGTTCGGTGAAGCGGTCCTGATAATCGCAGGCAGGTACGAATCGTGCACCGCTTTTGGCGTCAGAGGCATCGGGTGTTGTGCACTCGTTATGCCTGGAGTGGGCCCGTGTCCCAGTAGTCCCTTCCATCCCTTGTGTTCCATCGGCGCGCAGACATGCTCATATGCTTCAGAATTCCCCCAAAGTTGGGCATTCTTCACATGTGGTGACCTTGGACGTACGGCCTCAGCTGCTCAACGCACTCTCCGCCCTGCGCGACCGTGTCGCCGCCGCACGCTTCCCGCTGCCCCTGGCGGGGGCCCCACGCGCGCGTGCCAGCCGCGACGAACTGCTCGCCCAGCTCGACGACTACTTGGTGCCCCGGCTGAAAGACCCCGAAGCGCCACTTCTGGCCGTCGTCGGGGGCTCCACCGGAGCTGGTAAGTCGACGCTGGTGAACTCCCTCGTGGGACGTCGGGTCAGCGAGGCCGGGGTGCTGCGGCCGACGACACGGACGCCCGTGCTGGTCTGCCACCCGGAGGACCATCACTGGTTCAGCGGGATGCGCGTGCTGCCCGATCTCACCCGTGTGTGGGTACCACAGCAGGACCCACCGGACGATCTGCTGCTCCCGGGCGAGAACCCCGCGCGCGTGATGCGCGTCGAGACCGCCGAGACGCTGCCGCCCGGCCTCGCCCTCCTCGACGCCCCCGACATCGACTCCCTGGTCTCCGACAACCGCGTCCTGGCCGCCGAGCTCATCTGCGCGGCCGACATCTGGATCATGGTCACCACGGCCGCCCGCTACGCCGACGCCGTGCCCTGGCACATGCTGCGCACCGCCAAGGAGTACGACGTCACCCTCGTCACCGTTCTGGACCGGGTGCCCCACCAGGTGGTCGCCGAGGTGTCGCGCCAGTACGGGGCCCTGCTCACCAAGGCCGGACTCGGGCAGGTGCCGCGGTTCACCGTGCCCGAACTGCCCGAGTCGGCCTGGGGCGGCGGTCTCCTGCCGGCCAGCGCCGTGGCCCAGCTGCGCACCTGGCTGGTCCACCAGGCCCAGGACCCGGCGGCTCGGCAGCAGGTCATGGCCCGCACCGCGCACGGCGTCCTCGACTCCCTCAAGTCCCGGATGCCCGAGCTGGCCGGCGCCGCCGCCGCGCAGTACGCCGCCGCGCTGCGGCTCACCACCGCCGTCGACGGGGCGTACGACAGCGAGCACACGCGCGTGCGGGGCCGTTTGCAGGCCGGGGCGGTGCTCGCCGGGGACGCCCTCAAGCGGTGGCGCGCCTTCCCCCTGGACTGCACCGCCGGCGAACTCCTCGACGCGCTCGTGGAGAGCCTGAGCACACTGCTGCTGTGCGCCGTCACCGCCGCCGACGAGCGCATCGACGACGCCTGGCGGCGCGAACCCGCGGCGGCCGCACCCGGGCTCGCCGACCGGGAACCCGCCGCGGAGAGCGCCGAGCACCGGATCGGTCTCGCCGTGCGGCGGTGGCGGCGGGAGCTCGAGGAGTACGCCGAGGACGAGGTGCGCGAGCTCGACCGGAATCTCGCGCCCGACCCCGAGCTGGTCGCCGCCCTGGTCGCCACCTCCCTGCTGGGCGGCCGCCGGGGACGGATGGCAGGGGAGAGTCTCGCCGAGCGGATCGGCGCCCACGGCGCGCTGCGCCTGCGCGACCGGGCCGGACGGCTGCTCGCCGAGCACGTCGACCGGGTCCTGCACGCCGAGCGCGAACGCCGGCTCGCCCCGCTCGACGCCCTCGACGTCCATCCGGAGCCCCAGGCCGAACTCATCGCCGCCCTGTCCGTACTGCAGAAGGAGAGGTGACCGGTGACCGCCGTCACTGACCAGGACCACACCGAGCGCGCCGACCAGCCGGGCGACGCGGGCAAGGCGGGAGTCTCCGAGAACCCATCGTCGAAGGCCCCCGAGAACGCCTCCGAGAACGCCTCCGAGAACGGCTCCGAGGGCGCGCCGGACGGCGACTCCTCCTCCCGTATGGATCCCCGTGCGGATCCCCGTGCGGATCCCCGTGCGGATCCCCGTGCGGAACCACGTGCGGATTCCCGTACGAATCCCCGCACGAATCCCCGCACGGACTCCTCCGGCGCCTGGGACGACGGCCTCATCGCACGGCGGGTCGACGAGACCACCGGAGGGAACCAGTACGCCGCAATGGACAGCCGTACCGCCGCCCCGCCGACGGTGTCCCCGCTGGTGTACGACAGGCCGCTGCGCTCCCGGCTGGAGGCGTTGCGCGAACTGGTGGGGCTCTCCCGTACCCGGCTCGACAGCAGGACGCTGGCGGAGGCGGGCCGGGTGCTCGACGAGGCGTCCGCGCGGCGCAGGCTCTCCGGGCAGCACACCGTCGTCGCCATCGCGGGCGCCACCGGCAGCGGCAAGTCACAGCTGTTCAACGCGCTCGCCGGGGTGGCCATCTCGGAAACCGGTGTGCGCCGGCCCACCACCGCGGCGCCCATCGCGTGCAGTTGGAGCGACGGAGCCGCGAGCCTCATCGAACGGCTCGGCATCCCGCCCCGGCTGCGCCGGCGTCCGCTGCCGACCGGGGACGGGGACTCCCAGCTGAGCGGACTCGTCCTCATCGACCTGCCCGACCACGACTCCGCTGCCGTACAGCACCGCGAGCACGTGGACCGCATCCTGGCGCTCGTCGACGCGGTCATCTGGGTCGTCGACCCGGAGAAGTACGCCGACGCCGTCCTCCACGAGCGCTATCTGCGGCCGATGGCGGCCCACGCGGAGGTCATGTTCGTCGTCCTCAACCAGATCGACCGGCTGCCCGGGGAGGCCGCCGAGCAGGTCCTCGACGATCTGCGGCGACTCCTCGACGAGGACGGCATCGCCCTCGGGGAGCACGGCGAACCGGGTACGACCGTGCTCGCGCTGTCCGGGCTCACCGGGGACGGTGTCGGAGAACTGCGTGAGGCGCTCGGCCAGTTCGTCGGGGAGCGCGCGGCGCCGGCCCGCCGTATCTCGGCCGACGTGGACATCGCGGCGGCCCGGCTGTGGCCCGTCTACGCCACGCAGCGCCGGACCGGGCTCAGCGAACAGGCCCGGGAGGAGTTCGCCGACCGGCTCGCGGACGCCGTGGGCGCCACGGCGGCGGGCGAGGCCGCCGAGCGCGCGTGGCTGCGCAACGCCAACCGCGCCTGCGGCACGCCCTGGCTGCGGTTGTGGCGCTGGTACCAGGACCGTGGCGAGCCCGCCACGGGGCGGCTCCCTTCGCGCACGCAGGCTGATGAGGAGGCCACCGCCCGGCAGCGGGTCGAGCAGGCGGTACGGACGGTGGCGGACCGGGCCTCGGCCGGTCTGCCCGTGCCCTGGGCGCAGGCGGTGCGCGAGGCGGCCGTCCGCGGCTCCCAGGGGCTGCCCGAAGCGCTGGACGAGCTGAGCGTGCGCGCGGGCGTGCCGACGGGGCGGCCGCCGCGGCCGGGGTGGTGGCCGATGGCCGTCCTGTCCCAGGCGTCCATGACCATCCTTCAGTTCCTGGGCGGTCTGTGGCTGCTGGGCCAGATCGTCGGGGTCATGTCGCCGAACCTGGGCGTGCCGGTGCTGCTGATGGTGATCGGCATCGTCGGCGGGCCGCTCATCGAGTGGGGCTGCCGGATGGCGGCGCGGGGGCCGGCGCGGCGCTACGGACTAGAAGCGGAACGCCGGTTGCGGGAGGCGGCGGCCGGGTGCGGGAGGGCGCGGGTGCTGGATCCGGTGGCGGCGGAGCTGTTGCGGTACCGGGAGGTTCGGGAGCAGTACGGGAGGGTGGTGGGGGCGGGGGGCTGACGCCGGGCCGGCGTCATTCGGAACTTGGCGTCCCTCGCTACTCCGCGTTCCCTCGCTACTCCGCGTTCCCTCGCCACTCCGCGTCCCTCGCCACTCCGCGTCACCCGCCCGGGTGGCGGCGTTGTCCACAGGCGGGCGGTGATCCACAGCGCTCAGCGGGCTCGGCCGGGCGGCGGCAGTCTGGCAGACACAGCCGTACGGGACGGGCCCGTACGCGTGTCGGCCCGGTGTCGCAGTCCGGGCGAGGGAGGGGTTCGCGATGAACGAGACGATGGTCTGCGCGGTCGGCAGGGTGGCGACACAGCCGGTGTACCGGGAGATGGCGTCCGGCCCGTCGGCGAGGTTCCGGCTGGCGGCAACCGCGCGTTACTGGGACCGCGAGAAGAACATGTGGACGGACGGGCACACCAACTTCTTCACGGTGTGGGCCAACCGGCAGCTCGCCACGAACACGGCGGCGTCGCTGACGGTGGGCGAGCCCGTGATCGTCCAGGGCAGGCTGAAGGTGCGGACCGATGTGCGCGAGGGGCAGAGCTGGACCTCCGCGGACATCGACGCGGTCGCGATCGGCCACGACCTGGCGTGGGGCACTTCGGCGTTCCGCCGCGCGGGCAAGCCGGAGACGGCGTCCGCCCCGACCCAGCCGGAACCCAACTGGGAGACAGCGCCCGGGGGTTCGCCGGACCGCATCCCGGATCCCATGGACGCCACCACCCAACAACCTCCCGAAGCCGCCGCGTTGACGTGAGGTCAATCACCCGACTGCCCGCCCGAACTGCGGCTTATCGGCGAGTGCGCACCGAAAGATCGGCGGTGGACTTGTCGATAAGCCCTGCTCACAAGGGGTCTTGGCGATAACGATTCCGAGTCGGATCGCTCGTCCGACCGTCTCACCGGCGAGCGGCGTCCGCGGCGTACCTAGGATGCCGGGCATGGCTCTCGGGGCTCTTGCGGCCTATGAGGCTTCTGATTCTGCAGGTGGGACCGTACCCCCCACATCGACGGGTCCTGCTCGAAGGGGAATTTGGTGTTTGCTTCGTTCTCTGCGGTGTTCGTACGCAGGCGAGGGGCTGCCCGCCTCGGTGCCGCGACGCTGGTGTCCGGGCTCGTCGCCGCGGGCGGGCTGGCCGGCGCCGGCCAAGCGACCGCTCAGGAGACCCCGCGGAGTCAGGGCGGAGCGACCGCGACGATAGCCGGGCTCAAGACGTTCGGCACCGCGGTGATACACGGCGCCAGCGGGGACCAGCAGGTGTCGGCGGGCCTGTTCGAGATGTCCGTCGAGGGCGGCGGCATGCTCCAGACGTACTGCGTCGACCTGCACAACCCGACGCAGCGGGACGCCAAGTACCACGAGACGCCCTGGAGCGGCACGTCCCTGGGCGCCAACAAGGACGCCGGCCGGATCCGCTGGATTCTTCAGAACTCCTACCCGCAGGTGAACGACCTCGCGGCGCTGGCCCGGAAGGCGGGCGTCCGCGGTGCGCTGACCGAGCAGGACGCGGCGGCCGGCACGCAGGTGGCGATCTGGCGTTACTCGGACGACGTGGCCGTCGACGCCCTCGACCCGCAGGCCGAGCAGCTCGCGGACTATCTGGAGAAGAACGCCCGGAGCCGGCCGGAGCCCCGGGCCTCGCTGACCCTCGACCCGCCGGCGGTCTCCGGCCGGCCGGGGGAGCGGCTGGGCCCGGTGACGGTGCGCACCGGCGCCCGCAGCGTGACGGTGAGCCCGCCCGCGGACGCCGCCACGAGCGGGCTCCGGATCGTCGACAAGCAGGGCAAGGCCGTCACCTCGACGTCCGACGGCGGACAGGTGTTCTTCGAGGTGCCCAAGGACACGACGGCCGGCACGGCGGAACTGACCGTGCAGGCCTCGACCACCGTGCCGGTCGGCCGTGCCTTCGCCTCCGAGAGCCGGAGCCAGACGCAGATCCTGGCCGGTTCCAGCGAGTCGACGGTGTCGGCGGCGGCTGCGGCGACCTGGGCGAAGGAGGGCCCGATCCCGGCACTGACGGCGGCGAAGAATTGCGCCGAGGGCGGTGTGGACATCATCGCGTCCAACAAGGGCGACGAGCCCTTCACCTTCGAACTGGCCGGGCTCGAGCACACCATCGCCGCGGGTGAGTCCCGTACGGTGACGGTCCCGCTCCAGGAGGACCAGGCGTACGACTTCACGATCCACGGCCCGGGCGGCTTCACCCAGCGCTTCACCGGCATGCTGGACTGTCAGATCCAGGGCGGTGAGACCGGCACGGCCACACAGACCCTCAGCGAGCCGAGCCCGGCCTCGGTGGGCGGCACGGCTTCGGACACCAACCTCGCCGAAACCGGCAGCTCCGGAGTCACCCCTCTCATCGCCGGCATCGCCATCGCCCTGGTCCTGATCGGCGGAACGACCCTGATCGTGCTCCGCCGCGGGGAGACGCCGACGGGGGACTGACGGTCACACTCCGCTGAAGGCCACTGCCCGGGCAGGCCCTCGCTCTACGCTCACCCCATGAAGATCACGACACGTGCGGCAGGCGAGGCGGATCTGGGGGCGTTGCTGGGCCTCTACGGCGAACTGAGCCCGGACGACGTGCCGTTGTCCCAGGGGGCCGCGGAGGCCGTCTGGGCGGCGATATCGGGGCAGCAGGGGCGGACCGTCCTGGTCGCCGAGGTGGAGGGTGTCGTGGCCGGGACGGTGGACTGTGTGGTGATGCCGAATCTCACCCGCGGTGGTCGGGCCATCCTGTTCGTGGAGAACGTGGTGGTGGCCGGCCGCTACCAGCGGCGGGGCGTCGGGCGTCGGCTGATGGAGGCGGCCGTGCGGCTGGGGGAGTCGGCGGGCTGCTACAAGGTGCAGTTGCTGGCGGCGGACGACGAGTACGTGCACGGCTTCTACGAAGCGTGCGGCTTCAAAGCGCTGGCGCAAGGGTTTCGCCGCTACGTGGAGTAGCTGTGCGCATTCCAGGGGAACCGAACCGATTCCCCTGACGTGTTTCTGGGCAAGGGGTGGTGCCTCGCGCTGCGATCAGATCAAGATCGAGGCAAGGCCGGTGCGGATGTCAGTGCCGGAAGGGATACTTGCGGCGACGGATGACCATGGGGGAGGTCACAGTGACACACCTGCCGACGAGCAGCACACCACCAACGGGGCCGGGCGTGCCCACTCTCCCGGCCGTGCCGGCCCAACCGGCACCGCCGACACCACCGGCCCAAGCCCCCCACGGCAGCCCTGCGGTGCCTCAGCCCCGGCGTACCGCCTTCGCCGAGGGGCTGGACCAACTCCGGGCCGCCGCCACCACAGAGCCCGGCCGCCTGCGTATCATCGGCGCCCTGCTCGCGCTCCTCGTCGTCGCCTTCGGTGCCGTCACCGCCTGGCAGATGACCGACCGCGCGGCCGCCGCCGACGACGTCCTGACCAGCAGCCAGCCCCTCAGTTCGGACGCGGCCGACATCTACCGCTCCCTCGCGGACGCCAACACCGCCGCCTCCAGCGGCTTCCTCGCCGGCGGCCAGGAGACGGCAGCCTCCCGCGACCGCTACGAGAAGGACATCCGCACGGCAGCGGAGAAACTCGTCAACGCCGCCGCCAACTCGGACCCGGACTCCCCGTCCGCGGCGACCATCGCCAAGCTCAACAGACTCCTCCCGGAGTACAAGGGCCTGGTCGAACGCGCCCGCACCTACAACCGCCAGGGCTTCCCGGTCGGCGGCGCCTACCTCCGCTACGCCAACGAGAAGATGCAGGAGGAGATGCTCCCGGCGGCTGAGGACCTGTACAAGAAGGAGAACCAGCGCCTGCGCGCGGACTACGCGGACGCCACGCCCTACCCCTGGGCCGCCATCGCCCTCGGCATCGCCGCCCTGGCCGCCCTGGCCTGGGCCCAGCACCGCAACTACCAGCGCACCAACCGCGTCCTGAACCACGGCCTGGTCGCCGCCACGGCCACCGCGACCGTGGTCCTCCTCTGGCTGGTCGTCGGCCACAGCGTCGCCCGAGCGGGCCTGAACGACTCCTACGACCACGGGGTCCGCTCCCTGAACGTGCTACACGACGCCCGTATCGCCTCCCTCAAGGCCAGGGGCAACGAGAACCTGACCCTGGTGGCCCGCGGCGCCGAGACGAAGAAGGTCGGCGAAAAGACCTACGACGCCTATGACTACGACTTCAGCACGGACATCAAGGCCCTGGGCAAGTACCTGGCGGCCGCCGGCGAGCTCGCCGACGACGCAGCGGGCGAAAGCCCCGTCACCGCCGCCGTCGGCAACATGACGGAGTGGAAGAAGCGCCACGGCGCGGCCCGCGATCAGGACGAGAAGGGCAACTACCAGCAGGCGCTGGAGAAGGTCATCGGCACCGACAAGGCGACCGGCGAGTGCTTCGACAGCGTCGACGAGAACCTGCGCACGGCACTCGCGCACGAGGAAACCGAGTTCAAGCGCGCGGCCGGTGACGGCAGGGACGCTCTGACGGGCCTGTCGGCAGGCGCGGCCGTTTTTGCGGTGCTCGGCGCCGCGGGCGCCGTGCTGGGCATCGGCCGCAGGCTGTCGGAGTACCGATGAACGGGACACGGGTGAACGGGACACGGGTGAAAGGGGGCGCGACCATGCGAGCACGACGTCTGCGGGCCAGTCTGAAGGGCTGGGGCGGGGTGGCCGCGATGGCGGTCGTCTGCGCCCTGGTGGCCTTCTTCGCACTGTGCGTCCCGCTGTCCGGACCGAAGACCGTGGACGGCCAGTCCGTGGCCCAGTCGGCCCGGGTCAAGGCCGAGAAGGCCGAAGAGGACTGCGAGGCCCCCGAGAAGCAGACCCTGTCGCCCTCCTCCGCCGACGGCGACACCATCCAGAAGATCAAGAACCGCCAGGGCGACAAGCGAAAGCTGATCGTCGGCGTCGACCAGAACAGCTACCGCTGGGGCTACCGCAACCCCAACAGCGGCAGGACCGCGGAGCTCGAGGGCTTCGACATCGACCTGGTCCACCGCATCGCCGAGGACATACTCGGCGACCCGAAGGCGGTCCAGTTCAAGGCGATCCCCACCGACCAGCGCATCCCGGCGATCCAGGGCGGCCGCGTGGACATGGTCGTCCGCACGATGACGATCAACTGCGAGCGCATCGAGGACGTCGCCTTCTCCGCGCCGTACTTCAAGACGGGGCAGCATGTCCTGGCCCCCAAGTCCTCGCCCATCAAGGGCTATGACGACACACTCGCCGGCAAGAGGATCTGCACGGCCACGGGCTCCACGGCGTACTCCACGCTGAAAGCGGACAAGAAGAGCGGCGAACTCCCCGCCTCCACCGACATCTCCGGGACCGTCCCGAACCAACTCGACTGCCTGGTCAGGCTCCAGCTCGGCGAGGCCGACGCGGTGGTCACCGACGGCGCACTCGCCGCGAGCCAGGCGGCACAGGATCCGACGGTCGAGCTCAAGGGCGACGCCTTCACTGCCGAGTACTACGGCGTGGCGATGAAGAAGGACGCCGACGATCTGGTACGCCGGGTCAACCAGATCCTGGTGGACTACCGCAAGGACATCGCGAACGGCTGGCAGGCGTCGTACGACAAATGGCTGTCGGCGACACTGGGCAAGGATTCGGAGAAGTCGGAACCACCGGCACCGCAGTACCTGCGCACGACCTGACAACCGCACCGACCCCCCAACCGGCACAACCGCAGCGAGAGGTGATCGATGGGCGTCACGGGATCCACCGGGCCGGTGATGGACCGGGACGAGGTGGACCGTGCGCTGGCGCGGCTCGGCGCGGAGCACGAGGCGATCGAGACCTCGCTCCTCGCCCTCCAGGACCACGCGGGCCGCAGACTCCTGGAGGGCGCCGAGCTCACCGGCGTCACCCAGGAGCGCTGGACGTCCACAGAGGCGTCGATCACGCTGCTGTGGACGTACTTCGACGCGTACACGGACGCCTTGCGCTCCGCCCGGGAGATCCGTGCCCGCCGCCGCTGGTCCAGCCGCGAGGACCTGGTGGAGCTGACGGAGCTGCTGAGCGGCGAGTCGGTCACGGTCGCGGGCAGCGTCACCGCGACGGCCAACGCCCCGACGCTGCACGGCACGGGGAACAAACTCAGCGAACGCTACTCGCTCGTCACCCTCGTCGACCGGATGAACGAGCTGTACGCGACGAGCCTGGACATGGTCGTCGCGGCCGATGCGGTCTGGTCGGCGCTGCCCGCCCGGATCGATCTGCTGGCGGCCGAACTCCAGCGCACCCGCCGGCTCGCGCACTCGGTCGGGGTGCGCCCCGGCGAGCACCCGGCGGGCGACGACCTGGAGCGCATCACCCGCACGCTCACCAAGCTGCGCGAGCAGGTGGTGTCGGACCCGCTGGCGTTCTGGCTGGCCGCGGAGGGCAGTTCGGCCCCGGGCGGCGGCAGGCCGGACACGACGGTGTACGACCGTGAGGCGCGCGCCCTGGAGGACGTGCGCCGGGAGATCGACGCGGTCCTGACCGTACGGCAGGACGCCGAGAAGCGGATCGTCAGACTGCGGGACGTCCTCAGCCGGGCGGACCGTACGCTCGCCGAGGCGCGCACTGCCCGCGGCGAGGTGCTCGCCAAGATCGCGGCGACGGAGGTGCCGGTCGTCAGCGGACCGCCGACCGCGTTGCAGGAACAGCTGGCGGCGGCCGCGGAGTACCGCAGACAGGCACAGTGGCACCGGCTGTCCCCGCTCCTGGAGTCGCTGGAGGAGAAGGCGGAGGACGAACTGCTGCGGGCCCGCGAGTCGTTGACCGCGGTCACCGCACCCCTGGCGGTCCGCGCCGAACTGCGTGGCCGGCTCGACGCGTACAAGGCGAAGGTCGCCCGGCACGGCTTCGCCGAGGACACGCTGCTCGTCGAGCGGTACGAGAAGGCCCGTCGCATGCTGTGGAGCGCCCCCTGCGACCTGCGCGCCGCCGAACAGGCCGTGCTGCGCTACCAGCAGGCCGCCGCGGAACTGCTCGGCGGCCCGCGGGTGCCGGACCAGGGCGTGCCGGAGGACGACCGGAGGGGGCCGGGCGCATGAGCGACAAGGGGGAGTCCGTGAGTCAGGCACCGAACGAACCACCGAACGAACCGCCGAGCCGGTCACCGGGCGAAGTCCGGGGTGAGCCGCAGCGCACCTGTCAGCGCCCCTCCTGCGGCGGCACCTACGAAGACGTGGGCGGCGGCGAACTGTACTGCGACACCTGCGGCCTGGCCCCGGTCGTCGCGTCGAACGGCATGGTCGGGTCACCCCCGACCGGCATCACCGCCGGCGGCAAGGGCGGCTCCCGCGGCTCGGGGGGCAGCGGCAGCTCCCGTTCCACCGGCCGCACTTCCCGTACGTCGTCCCAGTCGTCGAAGTCCCGCCGCTCGGTGTCGGGACGCCTCTCGCGCTCCCTGTCGGGCAAGGCGACGGGCCGTTCGGTGTCGGTGCGCAGCTCCGGCTCCGCCGCCGGTTCCTCGTCCCGGGGCCGGCTGGGCGCCGGACTGGTCCAGGTCCCGCCGATCCCGCGGCCCGACCCGCGCGCCATGGTCCTGGACAACCCCGAAGTGCCCGAGCGGAAGCGGTTCTGCTCGCGCTCGGACTGCGGTGCCCAGGTGGGCCGTGCGCGCGGCGACCGTCCGGGCCGTACGGAGGGCTTCTGCACCAAGTGCGGCCATCCGTACTCGTTCGTGCCGAAGCTGAAGGCCGGGGACGTCGTGCACGGCCAGTACGAGGTGGTGGGCTGCCTCGCGCACGGCGGTCTGGGCTGGATCTACCTGGCCGTCGACCGGGCGGTCTCCGACCGCTGGGTGGTCCTCAAGGGTCTGCTGGACACCGGCGACCAGGACGCGATGGCCGCGGCGATCTCCGAGCGGCGCTTCCTGGCGGAGATCGAGCACGCCAACATCGTGCGGATCTACAACTTCGTGGAGCACCTGGACCAGCGCACGGGATCCCTCGACGGCTACATCGTCATGGAGTACGTCGGCGGGAAGTCGCTGAAGGAGATCGCCAACTCCCGCCGCACCCCGCAGGGCAGGCGCGATCCGCTGCCGGTGGAACAGGCCTGCGCGTACGGCCTGGAGGCCCTGGAGGCGCTCGGCCATCTGCACAGCCGCAACCTGCTGTACTGCGACTTCAAGGTCGACAACGCCATCCAGACCGAGGACCAGCTCAAGCTGATCGACATGGGCGCGGTCCGCAGGATGGACGACGAGGAGTCGGCCATCTACGGCACGGTCGGCTACCAGGCGCCGGAGGTCGCCGAGGTCGGCCCGTCGGTGGCGAGCGACCTCTACACCGTCGCCCGCACCCTGGCCGTCATGACCTTCGACTTCCAGGGCTACACGAACGTCTACGTCGACTCCCTGCCCGACCCGGACAACATCGAGGTCTTCCGGCAGTACGAGTCGTTCTACCGCCTCCTGGTCCGCGCCACCGACCCCGACCCGGCCCGCCGGTTCGCCTCCGCGCAGGAGATGACCGAGCAGCTCACGGGCGTCCTGCGGGAGGTCGTCTCCCTCCAGACGGGCCGCGCCCGGCCCGCCCTGTCGACACTGTTCGGGCCCGAGCTGCGGGTCACGGACACGGTGTTGTTCCCGAAGCTGGACGGTGAGGTGTCCCGGCTCGGGGCGAGGGCGGTACGGAAGCGGCGCCATTCCGGGACCGCGGCGGCGCTGCCCGCTGTCCCCTCCCAGCCCCACGCCGCCCAGCTTCACGCCGGACCAGGAGCCGCGGCAGGGCCGGGCCCCGGCGGCCAGGGTGGCGCGCAGAGCCCTCCCACCCTCCACGGCCTCGTCAAACCCGTCGACACCCCCGCCGCCGCCCTCGCCCTTCCCGTCCCCCGCGTCGACCCGTCCGACCCCAACGCCGGTTTCCTGGCGGGCCTGATGACCTCCGCGCCGGCCGAACTGCTCGGCGCCCTCGCGGCGGCTCCGGCCCCGTCGATCGAGACGCGGCTGCGGCAGATCCGGGCCTGGCTGGAGACCGGCGATCCGGCCGCCGCGCTGGAGGCGCTGGTCACGCTGGAGGGGGAGCGGCCCGACGACTGGCGGGTGGTCTGGTACCGGGGCGTGGCCGCGCTGGTGACGGGCGACGACGAGGGCGCCGCGCTCGCCTTCGACGCGATCTACGACGCCTTCCCCGGCGAGATCGCGCCCAAGCTGGCGCTGGGCCTGTGCGCGGAGGTGCTGGGCCAGCTCGACAACGCCGCCGAGTACTACCGGCTGGTGTGGTCGACCGACCCGAGCTATGTGAGTGCCGCGTTCGGGCTGGCCCGCGTGCAGTTGGCGACCGGGGACCGGCGCAGCGCCGTACGGACGCTGGAGTCGGTTCCGGAGTCCTCCATCCACTACACGGCCGCGCGCGTGGCCGCCGTCCGGGCGCGGCTGCGGCAGCGCACGGCGGCCGCCTCGGACGTACCGTTCCTGGAGGACCTGACGGCCGCCGCGGCGCAGGTCGAGGCCCTGGACGCGTACGGTCTGGACCCGGCGCGGCGCGAGCAGTTGTCGGCCGAAGTCTTCGGCTGCGCGCTGGACTGGGTACTCTCCGGGGGCCAGGGTTCCGCCCCTCCCGCCGCCGGGGGACGGACGCTGCTCGGCAGCGGCCTGGACGAGCGGGGCCTGCGTTTCGGACTGGAACGCTCGTACCGCACGCTGGCCCGGCTGGCGCGGGGCGGCGAGGAGAGGATCGACCTGGTGGAACGTGCCAATCGTTACCGCCCCCGGACGTGGGTGTAGTTGATGTCGCAGATGCCCCAGTTGTCCGCCTGCCCGAGTTGCGAGGAACCCCTCGAATCGGGTGACCGTTTCTGCGGCGCGTGCGGATACGACCTGTCCGCCGTGCCGGTACGGCCGGAGGACAACCCGACCATCACCATGAACGGCTCGGTGCCCGCGCAGGGCGCCCCGGCCGCCGGTGCGTATCCCGAGCCGCCGAGGGTGCCGCCCGCCGGCGGGGGCTGGCCCGCCCCCGGGCCGAACGGCGCGGGCGGACCGCAGGCGGCGCACCTGCCGACGGACCTTCAGGGCACGGACTCGGGCGGCTCCGCGCTGCCCCCGGACGCACCCCCGCCCCCCGGCGTTCCGCCGGCCCCGGCAGCGGGCGTCCGCTTCGACCATCCGCCGCAGGCCGCGGGCCACCCCGTACCGCCCGGCAGCGCCGAGGGACACCCCGTGCCGCCCGGCGGCTACGCCCCGCAGTCCGACGGATATCCGGCACAGTCAGAGACCTATCAGGCACAGCAGCCCGACGAGTACCTCCTCCAGGCACCGGACCCACGGGTGTCCGCCGACCCGGCGGCCCAGGCCGCCGGCGCCGGCGGCAAGGTCTGCGTGGCCTGCCGGGCCGGCCGCGTGGACGACGACGGCTACTGCGAGAACTGCGGCCACGCCCAGCCGCGCGAACGGGACCACATGGAGCAGGAGTCCGGCCCGGTGGCCGCGGTCAGCGACCGCGGCCTGCGCCACCACCGAAACGAGGACGCGTTCGCGATCGGCAGCACCGCGCTGCCGGACGGCTCGCCCGCCTCCGTGGCGATCGTCTGCGACGGCGTCTCCTCGGCGACCCGCCCGGACGACGCCTCGATGGCGGCGTCGAAGGCGGCGAGCGAGTCACTGCTGGCCGCCCTGCCGCGCGGCACGCACCCGCAGCAGGCGATGCACGACGCGATCATCGCCGCCTCGCGCGCGGTGAACTCGCTCGCCGCGGAACCCGCCACGGCCCGCGAGCACGCCCCGCACCAGAACGCCCCCGCGTGCACCATCGTCGGCGCCGTGGTCACATCGGGCCTGCTGATCGTCGGCTGGGTCGGCGACAGCCGCGCCTACTGGGTCCCGGTCGACCGGAGCGCACCCCCCGCCCGGCTCACCGAGGACGACTCGTGGGCCGCGCAGATGGTCGCCGCGGGCCTGATGAGCGAGGCCGAGGCCTACGCCGACGAGCGCGCCCACGCCATCACCGGCTGGCTCGGCGCGGACGCCTACGAACTGGAGCCGCACACCGCCGCGTTCAAGCCGGACCGGCCGGGCGTGGTCGTGGTCTGCACGGACGGCCTGTGGAACTACGCGGAGGCGGCCGAGGAGCTGGCCCGGGTCGTCCCGCTCGACGCCGCGGCCCACCCGCTGCACAGCGCCCGGGTGCTCGTCGGCCACGCCCTGGACGGCGGGGGCCACGACAACGTAACAGTGGCCCTCGTGCCGTTCCCGGCCGTCTCTCAGGGGGCAGGATCGGCCTGAGGCCGCGTTACGGGGATGCCTCAGCGGACCGGAGGGGACCGGTCCGCATTCCGTCATCACCCCGCTCCGGTGGGGGCTTTCGAGGGGGATCGAAGCAGGCATGGCCAATTTCTCGAAGTCGAACGTGCCCCAGTTCTCGGTGGACGTGTACCAGAACGAGTACCTGCCGGAGGGCGCCGGCGAGGTCAACGCCATCGTCACGGTGACGGCGACCGGCGGCGGCACGATCGGCACCGCGGTCTCGGCGCCCCACCTCTTCTCGCCCGGTCAGGGTCCGTCCGCGGCCGTGGCGATCATGGTCGACTGCTCCGGGTCGATGGACTACCCGGCGACCAAGATGCGCAACGCCCGCGACGCCACGGCCGCCGCGATCGACACCCTGCGCGACGGTGTGCACTTCGCCGTAGTGGGCGGGACACACGTGGCCAAGGAGGTCTACCCGGGCGGTGGTCGCCTCGCGGTCGCCGACGCCACCACCCGCGAGCAGGCCAAACGGGCGCTGCGCTCGCTCAGCGCGGGCGGCGGCACGGCCATCGGCACCTGGCTGAAACTGGCCGACCGCCTGCTGTCCTCCGCGGACGTCGCCATCCGGCACGGCATCCTGCTCACCGACGGCCGCAACGAACACGAGTCACCCCAGGACCTGAAGGCCGCGCTCGACGCGTGCGCGGGGCGCTTCACCTGTGACGCGCGCGGCGTGGGCACCGACTGGGAAGTGAAAGAAGTCACAGGGATCGCCTCCGCCCTGCTCGGCACCGCCGACATCGTCGCCGACCCGGCCGGACTCGCCGCCGACTTCACGCAGATGATGGAGACGGCGATGGGCAAGGAGGTCGCGGACGTCTCCCTGCGGCTGTGGACCCCGGTCGGCACGACGGTGAAGTTCGTCAAGCAGGTCGCGCCCACGGTCGAGGAGCTGACCGGACGGCGCACCGAGGCGGGGCCGCGCGCCGGTGACTACCCCCTGGGTTCCTGGGGGGACGAGTCCCGTGACTACCACGTATGCGTCGAGGTCCCGGCCGCGAACATCGGGCAGGAGATGCTGGCGGCCCGGATCTCGCTGGTCATTCCGCAGCCCGACGGCACCGTCCAGAACCTCGGCGCGCAGGGCCTGGTCCGTGCCGTGTGGACGGACGACATGGTCGCCTCGACGTCGATCAACCCCCAGGTCGCCCACTACACCGGGCAGGCAGAACTGGCACAGGTCATCCAACAAGGGCTGGATCTTCGTAAGTCGGGAGATATGGACGGAGCAACGGCCAAACTGGGCCGGGCCGTTCAGCTCGCGAGTGCCTCCGGGAACGCCGATACTGCGAAACTGCTTGCGAAGGTGGTGGACGTGGTCGATGCCGCGACCGGTACTGTGCGACTGAAGGCGAAGGTCGAAGAGGCCGACGAGATGACGCTCGAGACCCGGTCCACCAAGACTGTTCGCGTGAAGAAGTGACCTAGAAGGAATCGAAGGAGGGACGCGCCGACATGCCGACCTGCCCGAACGGACACCAGTCGGGTTCCGACGACTGGTGCGAGGTCTGCGGTCACCGCATGGCGGGTGCCGTGCCTCCGCCTCCTCCGCCGCCGCCCCCGCCCGGCGGCGGCTACGGCTTCCCGCCCCCGGGCGGCCCCGGTGGCCCTGGGGGACCTCCCGGCGGCCCCGGCGGTCAGCCCGGCGGGCGCCCGCCGCACCTGTCCGCCGTGCCGAGCGCCGAGCCGGAGCTCTGTCCGCAGTGCCGTACGCCGCGTGAGGGCGGCGCGCCGTTCTGCGAGGAGTGCCGGTGGAACTTCCTGACGAACACGGCGACTTCGTACACCCCCGCCGCCCCGCCCCCGCCGCCGCCCGGCCCGGGCGTGCGCTTCCAGCCGCCGGGCCAGCCCGGTCCGTCCGGCCCGCCGGGACCGTCGTACGGCGGCGGTGACTCGTACGAGTACCAGGGCTCCCGCCCGTCGCAGATGAACCGCCCGGCCGAGCCGATCCCGCCCTTCGGCAGCGACCCCTCGGGCTACCCCGGACCCGGCGGGCCCGGCGGTCGTCCCGGCCCTGGTGGCCCCGGCGGTCCTGGTGGCCCCGGCGGTCCTCCCGGTCCGGGCGGTCCTCCCGGTCCCGGTGGTCCTTCCGGCCCGCCCGGATTCGGTGCCGACCCCTCGCGGCCTGTCCCGCCGCCGCCCGGCCCCGGCGCGCCCGGTGGCCCCGGCGGTCACGGCGGTGCTCCGCAGGGCTTCCAGCAGTCCGGTCCGCCGGCTCCGCCCGGATTCCCGCAGGAGACCCAGCGTCCGCAGCAGGGCGGTCAGTCCTTCGGCGGCGGCGGTGACGACTGGGTGATCTCCCCGCCGTCGTCCACCGGTCCGGGCGGCGGCCCTGGCGGGCCCGGTGGCCCTGGCGGCGGTTACGGCTATCCGCAGCCCGGCGGGACCCAGGCACCGCCCGGGCCCGGCGGCGGCTACGGTTACCCGCAGCCCGGCGCGATCCAGGCACCGCCCGGCCCCGGCGGAGGTCAGGGCGGCGGTTACGGCTATCCGCAGCCCGGCGCGACCCAGGCACCGCCCGGGCCCGGCGGCTTCCCGCAGCAGCCCCAGGCGCCCCAGGGACCGGTGACCTGGACCGCGACCATCGGCCCGGACCGTGAGTACTTCATGGCGATGATGCAGCGTTCCGGCCCCGAGGCCGCGGGCCTGAACCTGCCCGCGTACTCGCCCGAGCAGCAGCGCACGCTCACCGGCAACCAGCTCACGATCGGCCGCCGTCGGCACTCCACCGGCGACACCCCCGACATCGATCTCTCGGTGCCGCCGGAGGACCCGGGCGTCTCGCACCAGCACGCGGTGCTGGTCCAGCAGCCCGACGGCAGCTGGGCGGTCGTCGACCAGAACTCGACGAACGGCACGACGGTCAACGGCTCGGAGGAGCCGATCCAGCCGTTCGTCCCCGTACCGCTCCAGGACGGCGACCGGGTGCACGTCGGCGCCTGGACGACGATCACGATCCGCCGCGGCTGAGCCCCGGCAGCAGCCTCGTCAGGCCGGGAGGGGCCAGGCGTACGGCCCCTCCGGGTCGTCCAGCCAGGCCCACTCCCGGTCCCCGCTGACGGTGATGCCGTAGCGCTCGCGCTGCGGCATGCCCTCCTGTTCCCACAGCGCGTGCGCCTCCTGCGGGTCGAGGCTGCCGCGGGTCAGGGCCAGCAGGAAACGGAACAGGTCGTCTTCCCTGGCCCGGCGCGGTACGCCGCCCAGTTGGAGCGGCTCGCCCCCCGGTCGGCTCCCGCCGCGCAGCGGCACGAAGTAGGCGGGCGTGTGCAGGAAGCGCCCCTCGGCATGGCCGGCGTCGCGCACGGTGAGCACGACCAGGCCGGTGGCGAGCGGCATCAGGATCCGGCCACCGGGGCGGCTCTGGGCGAGCCAGGCGCGCGGCACGGTGCTCAGCGCGCAGGTGGCGATGACCCGGTCGAACGGCGCGCGCTCGGGCACGCCCCGGGCGCCGTCGCCGGTGACGACGACCGGGTGGTACCCGGCCGCGGCCAGGTGCCGGCGGGCCGACTCGGTGATCTCCGGGTCGAGGTCCACGGTCGTCACCCTGTCGTCGCCCAGCCGGTGGGCGAGCAGCGCGGCGTTGTAGCCGGTGCCGGCGCCGATCTCCAGGACCGTGTGCCCGTCCGCCACGCGCAGCGCGGCCAGCATGTCCGCCATCAGGGACGGCTGGCTGCTGGAGGAGAGCAGTTCGCCGTCGCGCAGCCGGGTCGCCAGCGGGGTGTCCTCGTAGGCGCCCCGCAGCCACCGCTCGCGCGCTTGCGGGTCGGGGCTCTCGCCCCACCGGCGTTCGTAGCCGCCGGCGACGCCGACGTAGTAGTACGGCACGAAGAGGTGGCGCGGGACCGCCGCGAACGCCGCCCGCCACGCCGGGTCGGCGCCCCAGGCCCCGCTCGCGTCGATCCGGCGCACCAGAGCCGCCCGCGCGGAGGCGGCGAGATCGTCCGGTTCCCTGTCGGGTGCATGCCCGCCCATACCCCCACAGTAAGGGCACCGGGGCCGGTCCTAGGGCTTGAGACCTATGTCCCCACGTCTGAGAGCATGGAGGGCGTGAAAGAGATTCGGCGCGGCACGCTTCAGGAGCAGACCTTCTACGAGCAGGTCGGCGGGGAGGAGACCTTCCGTCGGCTCGTCCACCGTTTCTACGAGGGAGTCGCCGAGGACCCGCTGCTGCGGCCCATGTATCCCGAGGAGGACCTGGGCCCGGCCGAGGAGCGCCTCACGCTGTTCCTCATCCAGTACTGGGGCGGCCCCACGACGTACAGCGACAACCGCGGCCACCCCCGCCTGCGGATGCGGCACGCGCCCTTCACGGTGGACCGTGCGGCGCACGACGCCTGGCTGAAGCACATGCGGGTCGCCGTCGAGGAGCTCGGGCTGTCCGAGGAGCACGAGCAGACGCTGTGGAACTACCTGACCTACGCGGCGGCGTCGATGGTGAACGCCCCGGGCTGACGGACAAGGGCGCGGTCAGCGGACGCTGACGTCCAGCGCCCCGAGCCCGGCCTGTCGTACGGCGATCGACCCGTACGGTGTGCGCAGCCGCAGCCACGCGCCCGACGAGAACAGCACCAGTGGCGCCCCGGGCCGCAGGAACCCGAGCGACTGCGCCGCGTGCACGGCGCGGACCGGGAGCCGGGTGTCGCCGACCGTACGGGACCAGATGTCCCGCCCGATCCGGTCCAGTTCGGCCCTCGTGCGCCCCTCCGGGGACAACTCCTGCGTACGGGACCGGAACTCGGCGACGACGGCGGCCACGAGGGACCGCAGCGCGTCGGGCGCCGGCAGCCCCGGCTCGGGCCGCCAGCCGCCGCGTGGCGGCAGGACGCCCGCCCACGGCGGCCCGGTCACCGCGCCCGGCACGAGGGCCGTGGCGCCCCTCTCGTCCACCGACTCCAGCAGCTCACCGGCGGACACGGTCACGTCCAGCGTGACGTCGAGCCCGTCCTCGTACGGCTTCGCCAGCCGCACCGCGCGCACGGCCAGCACGTCGAAGGACGGCGGCCGCCCGAACACGGCAAGGGCGGTGCCCGCCGCCTGGAGGCGCACCGCGGCCCCACGGTCGTAGTGGAGCAGCCGGGAGAGGAAGGCCGCGAGATCCGCCGCCTCCCCCTCGTCGGCCAGGTGGAGCACCGTCATGCGGCGACGGCCTCCTCCTCGTCGTCCGTGTACTCCCGGAGGAACTCGCGTTCCTCCGGGGTGAGCCGGCGCGGGCGCTGTGCCTCGAAGTCGAACGGCACTATCACCGTCGAGGCCCGGACGTAGACCAGGTCGTCGTCCTTCACCTCGTACGTGAGGGTGAAGGACGCCGCCCTGATCTCCGTGACCCACAGCTCGATGTCCACGGGCGTGTGCCGGTGGACGAGCTGCCGCTTGTAGTCGATCTCATGGCGTGCCACCACGGACCCCTGCTTGAAGTCCTTCTCCGGACGGAACAGGAAGTCGATACGGGCTTCCTCCAGGTAGCGGAGGAACACCACGTTGTTGACGTGGCCGTACGCGTCCATGTCCGCCCAGCGCAGCGGGCAGCGGTAGATGTGCCGCAAGATCAGCCCCGGGTCAGCTTCTTGTAGGTGGCGCGGTGCGGACGCGCGGCGTCCGGGCCGAGCCGCTCGATCTTGTTCTTCTCGTACGACTCGAAGTTGCCCTCGAACCAGAACCACTTGGACTCGCCCTCGTAGGCGAGGATGTGCGTGGCGACCCGGTCCAGGAACCACCGGTCGTGGGAGACGACCACGGCCGCACCCGGGAACTCCAGCAGCGCGTTCTCCAGGCTGCTCAGGGTCTCGACGTCGAGGTCGTTCGTCGGCTCGTCGAGGAGAAGCAGGTTGCCGCCCTGCTTGAGGGTGAGCGCGAGGTTCAGGCGGTTGCGCTCACCGCCGGAGAGCACACCGGCCGCCTTCTGCTGGTCCGGCCCCTTGAACCCGAAGGCCGAGACGTAGGCACGCGACGGCATCTCGACCTGGCCCACATTGATGTAGTCCAGCTCGTCGGAGACCACGGCCCACAGCGACTTCTTCGGGTCGATGTTCTCGCGGCTCTGGTCGACGTAGGAGATCTTGACGGTGTCGCCGACCTTGATCTCGCCCGAGTCGGGCTGCTCGATGCCCTGGATCATTTTGAACAGGGTCGTCTTGCCGGCGCCGTTCGGGCCGATGATGCCGACGATCCCGTTGCGCGGCAGGGTGAAGCTGAGGTCGTCGATGAGGACCTTCTCACCGAAGGCCTTGCTGAGGTTGTTGACCTCGACGACGACGTTGCCCAGGCGCGGGCCCGGCGGGATCTGGATCTCCTCGAAGTCCAGCTTCCGCATCTTGTCGGCCTCGGCGGCCATCTCCTCGTAGCGGGCCAGACGCGCCTTGGACTTGGCCTGCCGCCCCTTGGCGTTGGAGCGCACCCACTCGAGCTCTTCCTTGAGCCGCTTCTGCCGCTTGGCGTCCTTCTGGCCCTCGACCTTGAGGCGGGCGGCCTTGGTCTCCAGGTACTTGGAGTAGTTGCCCTCGTAGGGGTAGAGGCGGCCGCGGTCGACCTCGCAGATCCACTGGGCGACGTTGTCGAGGAAGTACCGGTCGTGGGTGACCGCCACGACGGTGCCCGGGTACTTGGCCAGGTGCTGCTCCAGCCAGTTCACCGACTCGGCGTCGAGGTGGTTGGTCGGCTCGTCGAGCAGCAGCAGGTCGGGCTGCTCCAGCAGCAGCTTGCACAGCGCGACCCGGCGGCGCTCACCACCGGACAGGTTGGTGACGGGCCAGTCGCCGGGCGGGCAGCCCAGGGCGTCCATGGCCTGCTCCAGCTGGGCGTCGAGGTCCCACGCGTTGGCGTGGTCGAGGTCCTCCTGGAGCTTGCCCATCTCGTCCATGAGCTCGTCGGTGTAGTCGGTCGCCATCTGCTCGGCGATCTCGTTGAACCGGTCGAGCTTGCCCTTGATCCCGGCGACACCCTCCTGGACGTTCTCCAGGACGGTCTTGTCCTCGGTCAGCGGGGGCTCCTGGAGCAGGATGCCGACCGTGTAACCGGGAGTAAGGAAGGCGTCACCGTTGGACGGCTGCTCGATGCCGGCCATGATCTTCAGGATCGTCGACTTGCCGGCGCCGTTCGGGCCGACGACGCCGATCTTCGCTCCCGGGAGGAAGCTGGTCGTCACGTCGTCGAGGATCACCTTGTCGCCGTGCGCCTTACGCGCCTTGCGCATGGTGTAAATGAACTCAGCCAAGAGAAACCGTCCGGCAGCTTGAATACGGCAGTGGGCAGATACACCCCATCTTGCCGTACCGCCACCCCTGGGTGGAAACGCGTATGGCCGGGGGGCTCTGACCTGGGAATTCGTGGTTGGCAGCCGAGACCCGTCTGTCACTGTCGGTCGCCGTTGGTCGGTCTCGGGCGCCCTCGCACGGCCCAGAGACGGCCCAGGGATGATCACTCGATGGCAGCGTTGTACGGGGGTTGGGCCACCGTCGCGACGTGAACGGCAGGGCTGACCGCCCTCACCGCTTGCCAGACGTGGTCGCGCCGCAGCCCGCGCGCGAAGCCTGTGCCTACCGGTTGATCGGGATCTCGTAGACGATCTCGCAGTGAGCGGCGGGCACGACGATGTCCGCTGTCTCGACGGGTCGCCCCTGGTCGCTGTAATACGTCCGCCGGATGTGCGTGACGAGTGCGGCCTTCTGGATGCCCAGAAGAGAGGCCTCCTCGGCGGTCGCCTGTCGCGGCTCCGGCTGTTCCACGGCGTGGCTGACGGTGACACCGATCGCGGACATGCGGTTCACGACACCTGCCCCTGCGTGCGGGCCTCCCTCGGGGAGAACGACGAGAGTGCCGACGGTGAGGTCGTAGGTGTCGTATTCCTTTTCGCCGAGCACGGCGTCGGGTCGGCGACTCGGTCGGCCGGGGTTGCCCGGCCACGGGTGGGATGTCGTCGACCAGCGGATGGGCGGTATCCCGCGCACGAGCGGCTCCAGGCCGAGGCTGTCGTGCATGTTGGCACCGGAGATGCCCAGTGACAGGGGCAGACCGTTCCGGTCGGTGATCAGGTGGATTTCGATCCGCTCTTGCCGCGGTCGGTCGGATGCGGTCCGGTCAGTGGCCCCCTTTTGCCGCCCGGACCCTGGCAGAGTCGATCGCGCACCGCGACCAGTCCAGTTCACCGCGGGCGCCGAGTTCGTCGAGGACGACCGGTGGAGGCGAGCCCACACAGGAAGCCTTCCAGGCCGCGAAGAACGAGTGCGGCCTGGACCAGTACGAGGTCCGCCGTATACGGGCTGGTACCGGCACATCACCCTGGCCATGCCCGCTCGCGCCTTCCTCGCCGCCATGGCCTCAGCGGCAGCCGAAAAGGGGGCGGCAGAAACGGTTCCGGAGCTCTCGCACCGCTCACCGTGGCAGAAATCCGGCGACTCCTGGCAGTTGACCGTCCCCCGGTGACGGCGAACTCCCGCTCGTCGGGGATCCTCGCTGCCCGGCAGCGACTTCGGTCGGACATCCAGGACTTGGGCAGGTACAGCTCCCGGTCCACCAGGGCCCGGCCCTTGGCTGAGGCGTAGGCGGCGAAGACACCGATCTGGCAGTTCTCGGTGCGGCCGGCGGTGCCGGAGTACTGGCGCTGCACTCCGGCCGAGACCGTGCCTTTCTTGATGAACCGGTGTCGTCGATGATCAGTACTCCAGCCGCGTCCCCGAGCTTCTCGGCGACGTATTCCTGCAGGTCATCGCGTACATGATCGGGATCCCAGCAGGCCCGGCCCAGAAGGTGCTGCAGCCCCGCAGGAGAGCGGTGACCGGCATGTTCGGCCAGCTGCCAGCTGTTCTTCCGGCCCACCGGACCGATCAGGCCGTGCACGTAGGCGCGCATCCTCCGGCGTAGATCCACCCGACCGAACCGATGGCCGACCCGCACGAGTACTTCTTCCAGTTCCGCGGACCAGGCATCGAGCTGCACATCGTCTTGCACGACAAGCACAACGGCCCGCCGCACCCGAGGTCACGAACTTCCACAACCTGACGTGGCATCAGCCGAGTACACTCGGGGACACGGCTCTGACCAGCAGTGATAGCGAACTGCGGCTGGAGTATTAGAACGGCTAACACAATGAGTCGAGGTGGTGGAAATCGGGCTGTGGTCATGCAGGCAACCCTCGGGTGTCCTTGAGGACCGCACCATCGAAACCCGCTGTCGACAGGTTCTTCGCCCCGGTAAGGTCGGCGCCGGTAAGGTCTGCTCCGGTGAAGTCCGCGTCACGGAGATCGGCTTGCCTCAAGTCCGCTCCGCGCAGGATCGCGCGGGGCAGGCTGGCACGGACGAGGCTGGCCCGCTGCAGGTCGGCATCCTCCATTTCAGCCCCAGTCAGATACGTGTTGTCGAATTGCGCCCCGGCCGCCTGGATCCGCCTCAGGTCGGCTCGCACGAGGTGCGACCGCGCCAGATCCGCATTGGTTAGGACCGCGTCCGCCAACTGGGCTTCATTCAGAGTTGCTTCCCGCAAAACTGTGCCCGCCATGACCGCCCCGGTCAGACGGGCGTGCTCCAAGTCCGCGTCACTCAGGTCTGCGGAACTGAAGTCCGCCTCCGGAAAACTGATACCGATGACGCGTTGGCGCGCCCGGTCCCACATCCCCATGTAGCCCAAGTGGCGAAGGCGAACATTGCGCAGGTTGAAGTCGCCCTTGCCGTCAGCCGCGGGATCCCGGTTGGCTAGCACCGTCATGGCCCCATGGACGTCCGTGGCCGGGCGAGCATCGGCTGAGCTGGCCACCTGCCGGTGGGCGTGCTCACGGACGTATGCCGTAAGCAGACTGACGATGGTGGGCTGGTCGGGCGGCGAGTCCCGCATGAGGCGTTCCAGGCCATAGATGCCGCCCAGGCGGACGTCTACAGCCGGTGAGGCGAGGCTGCCGATTGCTGCATTGAACCGGCCGGTCACCTGCCCGCGCTCGGCGATCCGCAGCTGTTCTCCCGACTGCTCGACCGAAACCCAGGTGAACAGCAGGGCGGCAAGAGCCGCGATGCCTGGTAGTGATGAGGCCACCAGCACCACCGACTGCAGTCGGTTCCCCGCTGTACGGTCGTCCGTGCGAGGGCGTCTTGCCGGCCTTGGGCTTCCGTGACGTGTGCTGCGGTGAGAGATTCGGTGCAACTGCGCCAAAGTGCTCAGCCTGGTCATACCGCCCATGGAACCCCGGAACCCGGGGACTGGCATTCCGACGGTGCGGCGAACGACAGCTTCGGGCGAACGGCCGAACGATCACCCCTGTGTCATCGCTTTACTTAACACAGTGAGTGGATTTGGCGCAGGGTGATCAGACAGCAGGCAAGCCTTAGGAGCGCTTCGTGCATGTCGGCTTGCCGTTCCCAGCGGATTCGCAAACGCCGGAAGGCATGGAGCCAGGCGGACCGCTCGACCACCCACCGGTAGGTGCCCAGTCCGGTGCCGTGCCGAGTGCCGCCGCTGGCGATGGCCGGCACGATGCCGCGGGCGCGGACCTGGTCTTGATAGACGTCGTGGTCGTAGCCACGATCGGCGAACGGCGAGTCGGGGCTACGGCGAGGGCGGCCGACTCGGCCACGGTGAGCGCGGCCCGAAGGTACTCCTCATCGCACCGGGTTATCGTGCCGGCGTGACTAGCGCAGTGGAGCGCCCTCTCCTCTTCCTCGACGTCGATGGCCCGCTCATCCCGTTCGGGTCGCCGTCCGGCCCCCCGCGTTCCGCGGCTGCCGAGGCCTCGGCGCCTGCCGATCAGGGGAACCCGCTGCTGCGGCGGCTCGACCCCGGGATCGGGTCGCGTCTCATGGCCCTGGGCTGCCGTCTCGTATGGGCCTCGACCTGGATGGAGGAGGCGAACGAGGTCGTCGCGCCGCGCATCGGTCTGCCGAAGTTGCCAGTACTGGAGTGGCCGGAGAACGGCGCCGAGGCGGTTCCGCGCGGTCTGCACTGGAAGACCCGCCCCCTTGTCGAGTGGGCCGACGGTCGGCCGTTCATCTGGGTCGACGACGAGATCAGCGCCATGGACCGTCTTTGGGTCGCTGCCGGCCATCCTGGGCGGTCGCTGCTTCATCACGTCGACCCGGCCAAAGGCCTCGACGACGCCGACTTCCTCACGCTCGCTGCTTGGCTCGGTGCCGTCGCGCCGGGATGAGCACCGTGCCTCCGTGAGGCACGGCAGGCTGTGGGACCGCGCCGAATTTCACCACGCGCGCGTGGCTGCTGGTCGTGATGCACTGGACTTATGGGAGGTGCGTCATGTCAGGTCGCGCTGGAAAGACCCGCAACATATTTCTTGTCTGGCTGATCTGGCCGCTGATCACGCTGGGCATCTACCACCTGGTTTGGTATTACAAGGTGAATCGCGAGGCCCGGGACTTCGATCACCGCATCGAGGTCGATCCGGTGAAGTCCCTCCTGGCTCTCGCTGTCGGCTGGCTGCTGATCGTTCCCCCCTTCGTATCGGTCTACAACACCGGTCTGCGCATTGCCCGCATGCAGGAGTCGGCCGGGTTGCAGCGGAGCTGCAACCCCTGGATCGGCCTCATCCTTTTCATCCTGGCTGGTCTGTACCCGCTCTACTACCAGCACGAGTTGAACCAGATCTGGGCTCACTACAAGATCCCGGAAGAGGGCGAGCAGGTGCCTCTCGCGGCCTGATTGTGTGACGTGGCGATCTTCGATGGGCCCGCCGGTATCTCAGACTCGGCGGCGCCCTTCTCTGTATGAGTGGCCGCGAACGCTCATCGCTGTTGCCGGCAGGATCGAATTCCGGGAACGCCTCGGGGAACCCCTGCTCGCCAGCAATTGGCCCTACGCCGGGCAGGCTTACTGTGTCGCCTGGCCGCCTTCGGCACCTCTGCCGACGCCGACTCCTGCTGGTTCGTCCACCACCCTGTGCCGCGGCCGAGCCGTCCGAGTGCTCTACCGTGATGGTCCCTGTGGCGTCATATGGTCCCCCTCGGACTGTTCTCCCAGAGGTAGTTGCTCGCGGAAGGAATGCGATGGATGCACGGCGGACCCTGGTGGGCGTGGTGACGGTGTCGGCGTGCCTCGCGCTGACGGCTTGCGGAGCCGAGATCGCTGTCCATAACGCGGCACCGGGACGGGAGAAGACCGTCATCGACGTGCCCGCCGGCACGGTGCTCAGCCCGGTGCGCTGGCCCGACGCCTGCTCGTTCGTCACCGACGCCGAGATCAAAGCGATACTGCCGCAGGCAGGGAAGCTCAGCCGGGAGTCGGACTGGGTCAAGCTCCCCGTGGACGGCGCCCTCGGCGGGAAGGCGGGCGCCGGGCTCGCCTCCGACGGCAAGTGTGCGTACTCGTTCGGGCTGCCGCAGAACGGCGGGTACAAGGGACACATCGAAGGCTGGGGCGCCTTCGACGTCGAGATCCTCGCCGTGGCCGACCCGAAACTGCTCACCCGGTACGTCGCCGACTCCAAAGCCGCGCACCAGAGGGATGCGGTCGTCCTCGAAACGGACGCCAGGACGTTCGGAGCCGATGAGTGCTACTCCCATGCGAGGTCCAAGAAGGAGATACCGACCGTCGTCTGCCGCAAAGGGCCGCTCATGTTCCAGAGCAACGGCGTGGGCTTCAAGTACATCGACTTCGAGGGCGCCGAAGAGGACACGGCCGCCTTCGACAAGATCGTCAAGGAACGGGTGACCCCGGCCGTCTTCCGCGCCATTACCGCGAACCTCTGATCAGTCCCGGCACACAACGTCGGAACGTCGGCGCAGCCGTCCGGAGCCGGGCACGCGGAAGGCCGTCTCCGCGAATCCACCGGGCCGCCGGTCAAGCCCACGACGGCCCAGGTGACGGCCCAAGCCGCCTGACACGGCCCCTCATCGGTGAGGAAACCGCTGGTGAAGGGCATTTTCATGCCCTTTGGGGTAAGGGAAAGTCTGCTCTTGGCCGGGTTCTACCGTCCGTGCCGGTCACCGTGGAGCGGCTCCGGCGCAGTCGCGCTGTCGTCCTCTCCGAAGTCCGGGGCCTGGAAGGGGTTCGTGGCCGGAGGCGGTGATGCCGTGGCCGCGGAGTGGGGCGCCCCTTCCGGGGCGGAGAAGAGCGAGGTCAGATCGATGAGAGGTCTCCTTCTGGTGCCAAGCCCCGGGAGGGACCTGGTGTGCCGTGACCGGGCACAGCGGTGCTAGAGCTTGGTCATCTTGGAGTACGGGCTCAGGATCCGCTTCTGAGCGGAGCCGAAGTCCACGAGGACCGCGATCCCGTCCTCGATGCTGATGACCCGGCCGAGGCCGTACATGTCGTGTGTGACCTGGTCGCCCACGGAGAAGTGCTTCGGGGCCGGAATGACCGGGGCCTTGAAGGGGCTGGTGGGCAGATGGCGCTTAGGTGCAGCAGGCTTTGTCATTGCCCCTAGTATGCGCCCTCGCGTGTTCGGGCGCCTTCGTCTGTCCATCTCAACTGTCCCGCGGGGCCCCGGCCCCTCTCGTGGGAGGGTCTCTCGCCCGCCCCGATCAAGCCCCGATCAAGCCCCGGTCACACCCCGAAGTGCGCCCGCAGACGCCCCTGCGCCCCCTCCCCGGCTCCCACCTCGTCCAGCCCCAGCAGCGCCGCCCCGAGGACAGGACCGGCCGTGACCACCTGAGGGGCCGCCTTGGGGGCTCGGTCGGCCAGCAGATCGGTGATCATGCCGTTGAGCTGCGGGTGCCGGGCGGCCAGCACCCCGCCGCCCAGGAGGACGGGCGTCGGCTCGTCCAGCAGTTCCAGGCGGGTCAGGGCCACCACGGCCATCGCGACCACCTCTTCCGCCTGGCGTTCGACGATCGCGCGGGCGACCGTGTCGCCGTCCGCCGCCGTCGCGAAGAGGACCGGGGTCAGCTCGTGGCGACGAGATTGTTCCAGGTCACCCAGGTGCAGTGCCTCGATGAGGGCGTACATGGAGGACAGGCCGAAGTGGGCGGGGAGGGTGCGGGCCAGGGCCGTGGGGCGCCCGCGGCCGTCCTCCGAGCGCGCCGCGTGCCACAGTGCCTCCTCCGACAGGCCCCAGCCGCCGCCCCAGTCGCCCGAGACCCGGCCCAGTGCCGGGAAGCGGGCCGTGCGGCCGTCGGGGCGCATGCCGACGCAGTTGATGCCCGCGCCGCAGACGACCGCGACTCCCCGGGGTTCCGTCACACCGGCCCGGAGGATGGCGAAGGTGTCGTTCCGGACGGTCACCGTCGTGCCCCAGCCGCGTGCGTCCAGTGCGGCCGCGAGCCGGTCCTCCTCGACCGGGAAGTCGGCGTTGGCGAGGCACGCCGAGACGTGGTCGACGGTGGTGAGTCCGGCGGTGGACAGGGCCTGGGCGACCGTGTGGGCGAGCGTGGTCATCGCCGTGTCCAGGCCGACCGCGGGCGGGCGGAAGCCGCCCCCGCGTGCCGTGGACAGGACCTCTCCGTCCGCCGTCACGACCGCGACGTCCGTCTTGCTGTTGCCGGCGTCGATGGCGAGGACGTGTGCGGTCAGGCCCACGCGAGGTGCTCCCGGTTGTGTGCGATCAGCCGGTCGGTGAGCTCCTCGGCGTACGCGTACTGGCCGATGAGGGGGTGGGAGAGGAGGGCCCGGAAGACGCGGGTCCGGCCGCCGTGCAGAGCCGCCTGAAGGGCCAGGTCCTCGTACGCCGTCACGTTCGCCATGAGGCCCGCGTAGAGGGGGTCCACGGACGGGACCTGAAGGGGGGACGCGCCCTTCGCGCCCACCGCCGCCTGCACCTCGATCACCGCGTCGTCGGGGAGGAACGGGAGCGTGCCCCGGTTGTACGTGTTCACCACCTGGTACGGGGTGCCGCCGCCGCCCAGCAGGGCCGCCGCCAGGTCCACCGCCGCCTCCGAGTAGTAGGCCCCGCCCCGTTCGGCGAGCAGGGCCGGCTTCTCGTCCAGGGACGGGTCGGCGTACATCGTCAGCAGTTGCCGTTCCATGGCCGCCACCTCGGCCGCGCGGGACGGTTTCGTCCCGAGTTCCCGTACGACCTCGTCGTGCGCGTAGTAGTAGCGCAGGTAGTACGACGGGACCACGGCCAGGCGGTCGAGCAGGGCGCGGGGGAGGCGCAGGTCCGCCGCGATCCTGTCGCCGTGCTCGGTCAGCAGCTTGGGCAGGACGTCCTCGCCTTCCGGGCCGCCCAGGCGTACCCCCGTCTCCCAGGTGAGGTGGTTGAGGCCCATGTGGTCCAGGTGGACTTCCGGGGGCTCGACGCCCAGCAGGGCCGCGAATTTGCGCTGGAGGCCGATCGCCACGTTGCACAGGCCCACCGCCTTGTGGCCGGCCTGGAGCAGGGCGCGGGTGACGATGCCGACCGGGTTCGTGAAGTCGATGATCCAGGCCTGCGGATTCGTGCGGCGTACGCGGTCCGCGATGTCCAGGACCACCGGGACGGTGCGCAGGGCCTTCGCGAGGCCGCCGGCGCCGGTCGTCTCCTGGCCCACGCAACCGCATTCCAGGGGCCAGGTCTCGTCCTGTTCCCGGGCCGCCTGGCCGCCCACGCGGAGCTGGAGGAGGACCGCGTCCGCGCCGTCGACCGCCCGGTCGAGGTCGGTCGTGGTGGTGATGCGGCCGGGGTGGTCCTGGCGGGCGAAGATGCGGCGGGCGAGGCCGCCCACCAGGTCCAGGCGGTCCTGCGCCGGGTCCGTCAGGACCAGTTCCCCGACGGGCAGGGTGTCCCGCAAGCGGGCGAAGCCGTCCACGAGTTCGGGGGTGTAGGTCGAGCCTCCGCCGACCACGGTGAGTTTCATTGCGTCCAACCCTTTGCTTGCATTCAGGCGTTTGCTTACGTCCAAGCCCTTCGGCTTGCGCCTAGCCCTTTACGCCGGTGAGCGTGACTCCCTCTACAAACGCCTTCTGGGCGAAGAAGAACACGAGGATCACGGGGGCCATCACCAGCACGGTGGCGGCCATGGTGAGGTTCCAGTCGGTGTGGTGGGCGCCCTTGAAGGACTCCAGGCCGTAGGAGAGGGTCCACGCGCCCGGGTTCTCCGAGGCGTAGATCTGGGGTCCGAAGTAGTCGTTCCACGCGTAGAAGAACTGGAAGAGGGCCACTGCGGCTATGCCCGGTTTCGCCATCGGGAGGACGACCTTCAGGAGGGTGCGCAGGTCGCCGCAGCCGTCCACCTTGGCCGCGTCCAGGTACTCGTCGGGGATCGTGGTGAGGAACTGGCGCAGCAGGAAGATCGAGAAGGCGTCGCCGAACGCCATGGGGATGATCAGCGGCCAGAGCGTGCCGGACAGGTCCAGCTGCTTCGCCCAGAACAGGTACATCGGGATGATGATCACCTGCGGCGGCAGCATCATCATCGAGATGACCAGCATCAGGGCGAGGTTGCGGCCACGGAAGCGGAACTTCGCGAGGGCGTAGGCCACCGGGATCGAGGAGATCACCGTGAGCGCCGTGCCCAGGACCGCGTAGAACAGGGTGTTCCGCCACCAGGTGAGGAAGCCGGGGGTGTCGAGGACCCTTCGGTAGTTGTCCCATTCCCAGGTGTCCGGGATCAGGTCACGGCTGAGCGCCTGGCTGTCGCTCATGAGTGAGGTGAGGAAGACGAAGAGGAAGGGGAGGGTGAAGAAGAGGGCGACCGCGACGCCCAGGGAGTGGACCGCGATCCATTCCAGGAACGCCCTGCGGTGGGCCGTGCGTTCCGCCGGACTGGGCGGTGCCTTCGACTCCAATGGTTTGTCCAGTAGTTGGGTCATCGGTCACCTGCCTGGATCAGACCGCCCTTGCGGCGCATCAGAAGTGCGGTGAAGGCCATGGAGAGGGCGAAGAGCACCAGGGCGACCACGCAGGCGGAGCCGTAGTCGAAGCGCTGGAAGCCCAGGTTGTAGACGAGTTGGGGGAGCGTGAGCGTGGACTTGTCCGGGTAGCCCGGCTCGAACTGGGTGCCCGCGCCCTGGATCACGCCCGAGGCGACCTTTCCGGCGATCAGCGGCTGCGTGTAGTACTGCATGGTCTGGATCACGCCCGTGACGACCGCGAACATGACGATCGGGGAGATGTTCGGGAGCGTGACGAACCGGAAGCGCTGCCAGGGTGTGGCGCCGTCCAGTTCCGCCGCCTCGTACTGCTCCTTCGGTACGTCCAGCAGCGCGGCCATGAAGATGACCATCAGGTCGCCGATGCCCCACAGGGCCAGGAGGGTGAGGGCCGGCTTCGACCAGGTGGGGTCGTTGAACCAGCCGGGGGCGGGCAGCCCGGTCTTCTCCAGGAGCGAGTTGACCGGGCCCGTGCCGGGGTTGAGGAGGAACGCGAAGGCCATGGTGGCTGCCACGGGAGGGGCCAGGTACGGCAGGTAGAAGAGGGTGCGGAAGACACCCGTAGCCGTCTTGATCTTGGTGATCAGCAGGCCCACGCCCAGGCCGAAGGCGACCCGGAGCGTGACCATGATGACGACCAGCCACAGGGTGTTGCGCAGGGCGGGCCAGAAGAGGGGGTAGTGCTCGAAGACGTACGTCCAGTTCTTCGTGCCCGACCACGTCGGCGGCTTGAAGCCGTCGTACTGCATGAAGGAGAAGTAGACGGTGGAGATCAGCGGGTAGGCGAAGAAGACCGAGAAGCCGATCAGCCAGGGGGAGAGGAAGGCGAGGGTGCGCAGGGTCGAGCGGCGGTGTTTCGCGCGCAGGGTGTGAGTGCTCACGGTGCTCACGGCGGTGCTCACGGATTTCATGGCCTACTTCGCCTGCGCGATGTCCGTGTCGATCTGCTCGGCCGTCTTCTTCAGGCCGGCCTTGAGGTCGGTGGCCTTGCCGCTCTCGTAGTCGTAGCCGAACTCCTGGATCGTGGTGAGGTAGACGCCGCCGTTGACGGAGGCGGGGGCGGTGGTGGAGTTCGGGTCGGCGGCGATCTCCAGGAACGTCTTGAAGCGCGGGTCGTACTTCAGGTTCGGGGACTTCAGGGCCGCGAGCGTCGACGGCACGTTGTGGATGGCGTTGGAGAAGTTCACCACCGCGTCCGTGTCCGTGGTCATGTACTTCACCAGCTCCCAGGCCGCGTTCTGCTTCGTGCTGGTCGCCGCGACACCGGCGATGGTGCCGGTGATGTAGCCCTTGCCGTACTGGTCGGCCTGGTCGTCGGGGACGGGCAGCGGGGCCACGCCGATCTCGAACTCCGGCTTGGTGTCCAGGGCCATGCCCAGGCGCCACTCGCCGTCGAGCTGCATGGCGACCTGGCCGGTGTGGAAGGGGTGCTTGGGGCCCCACTCGTCGCCGAGCTTGGAGCGGTAGGTCTCCAGCTTGCGGTAGCCGCCGAGTGCGTCGACCAGCTTCTTCTGCACCGTGAACGCCTTTTCGAAGGCCGGGTCCTTGCCGACGTTCGACTTGCCGTCCTTGTCGAAGTACGTGGGGGAGAACTGGCCGAGGTAGTGCTCGGTGGTGGTCTCCCAGCCGTGGTAGTTCGGCATGAAGCCGAGCTGCTTGTAGGTGTTGCCCTGCGGGATCGTCAGCTTCTCGGCGACCTTCTCGAACTCGGACCAGGTCTTCGGCGGGCTGGTGATGCCCGCCTTCTCGAAGGCCGTCTTGTTGTAGTAGAGGCCGTACGCGTCGCCGAGGAGGGGCACCGCACAGCGGTTTCCTTCGAACTGCGTGTACTCGTTCATCGCCTTCGGGAAGGTCTTCTCCGGGTCGATTCCCGACTTCTCGAAGAACGGGTTGAGGTCCACCAGGGCGCCGGAGGAGCAGAACTTGCCGACGCTGTTCGTGGTGAAGGACGAGATCACGTCCGGCGCCTTGCCGCCGCCGGCGCGCAGGGCCTGGTTGATCTTGTCGTCGGTCATGTTGCCGACGACATTGACCTTGATGTTGGGGTGCGTCTTCTCGAAGCCGGCGACCAGATCCTTGACGGCCTTCACCTCGGCGGGCGCGCTCCAGGCGTGCCAGAAGTTGAGGGTCGTCTCCTTGGAGGCGTCGTCGGAGGCGCCGGAGTCCGCCTGGCCCGTACAGGCCGTGGCGAGGAGGGCGATGGAGGCGGATGCGGCGAGGGCGATAGCTGCTTTTCTGGATATTCCGGGCATGGCGAGGTCTCCCTAGGGCACGGGGAACGGCGTGGGAAAGGGGGGTGGGGTCAGTGAGGGGGGGAGTGTTGAGCGCGGGGATGCGGCGTCAGCGCGAGGTGTCGAAGACCTCGTCGCGTGTGGTCGCGAGCGCGCTCTCCAGCGCGCCGCGCAGCACGGGGTGTTCACGGACGTCGCCCACGACCAGGCGGGGGCGTGACGCGGCCAGTTCCTCCAGCTCGGCCTGGACGAGGGCGCGCAGCGTCTCGCCGCCCGAGGTGAGGGACGCGCCGCTCAGTACGACGAGCTCGGGGTCGAGGACCGAGACGAGGGAGGCCAGACCGGTGGCCAGCCGGGTCGCGTAGGTCCGGAGGAGGCGGCGGTGCGGTTCGTCGTCGGTCTCCGCGGCCCGGGCCACCAGGTGTGCGGCGGCCTCTGTGTACGGGCCCGCGGGGATGTCCTCGATGCCCAGTTCACGGGCCAGCCTCGGGACGGCCTGGGAACCGGCCAGCTCCTGGTAGCCGCCGCTGTTGGCCTTGGTGACCTGGCGGACCAGGGGCGTGCCCGGCACCGGCAGGAAGCCGACCTCGCCGGCGCCGCCGGTCCAGCCGCGGTGCAGCCGGCCGCCCAGGACCAGGGCGGCGCCCAGGCCCTCCTGGTTCCACAGCAGCACGAAGTCCGTGTGGTCCCGGGCCGCGCCGAGCCGCTGTTCGGCGAGGGCGACCAGGTTGACGTCGTTCTCGTACTCGAACGGCATCGGCAGGGCGGCGGCGAGCTCGTCCAGGAGGGTGGGGGAGTGCCAGCCGGGGAGGTGGGAGGCGTAGCGCAGACGGCCGGTGGTGGGGTCGAAGGCGCCGGGGGTGCCGATCACGAGCCGGTGGATGTCGTCCCGGGCGAGGCCCGCCGCCTTCACCGCGCCGTCCAGGGCGTCGGTGACCTGCTGGACGACGGGGGTGCCGGTACGCCTGCCGGGGGTGGGCAGTTCGTGGCGGCCGACCGTACGGCCGGTGATTTCGGCGACCGCGGCGAGGATCCGCTGCGGGGTGACGTCGAGTCCGGCGGCGTAACCGGCGGTCGGGTTGACCTCGTAGAGCTGGGCGTTCGGGCCCGGCCGGCCTTCGGTGGTGCCGGTGGCCAGGACGAGGCCCGCGGCTTCCAGGCGGGCCAGGAGCTGGGAGGCGGTCGGCTTGGACAGGCCGGTGAGCTTGCCGATCCGGGTGCGCGACAACTGTCCGTGCTCCAGCAGCAGGTCCAGGGCGGCCCGGTCGTTCATGGCGCGCAGGACGCGCGGGGTGCCCGGCGTGCCGGCGGTTCCTGCCATGCGTGTCCACACCTGCCCTTCGGCTGCTCAGCTTCTCAGTGATCCGGCGGGGAAGTCCATCCGGCCGACCTGCGCCGGACCACTGTTAGGAAAGTTTCCTATCGGTGGGGAGGAAGGTAAGCCCGGCGCCTCGCGGGCGTCAATAGGGGACGGTTCAGGCAACGCAGTCGTTACCCGGGCATGCGAAGAGGGCGGCACCCGGAAAGCCCGGGTGCCGCCCTCTTCGTGTGGTGGGTCGGCTACTTCGTGGTGCTCGTCGGCGGTGCGGCGGGCGTGAGCGGGGACGCCGCCGCCGACTGCGGGGACGTCGAGTTCGCGTACACCGACGGGGGCGCCATCCCCGCCGTCGGATCGGCGGGCGTCTCCTCCACCGGGGCCGTGGCGCCGCCGACGATCCGGATGCCCGCCGCGTCGAAGGCCCGCTTGATGCGCCAGCGCAGCTCGCGCTCCACGGTCAGGGACTTGCCGGGCATGGTCTTCGCCGAGATGCGCACGACCATGGAGTCCAGCAGGACGCTGTCCAGCCCGAGGACCTCGATCGGGCCCCACAGCAGCTCGTTCCAGGGCTCCTCGGCGCCCATCTTCTCGGCGACCTCGTCCAGGGTGGCCTTGACCCTGTCCAGGTCCTCGCCGGAGTGGACCGTGACGTCGACGTTGGCCGTCGCCCAGCCCTGGGACAGGTTGCCGATGCGCTTGACCTCGCCGTTGCGGACGTACCAGATCTCGCCGCCGTCGCCGCGCAGCTTGGTCACGCGCAGGCCCACCTCGATCACCTCGCCGGAGGCGACCCCCGCGTCGATCGTGTCGCCGACGCCGTACTGGTCCTCGAGGATCATGAAGACGCCGGAGAGGAAGTCCGTGACCAGGTTGCGGGCGCCGAAACCGATCGCCACACCGGCCACACCGGCCGAGGCCAGCAGCGGGGCCAGGTTGATCTGGAAGGTGCCCAGGACCATCAGCGCGGCCGTGCCCACGATCAGGAAGGACGCCACCGAGCGCAGCACCGAGCCGATCGCCTGCGAGCGCTGGCGACGGCGCTCGACGTTGACCAGCAGCCCGCCGAGCCCGGAGCCGTCCACGGACTGGCCGGTCCGGTTCATGCGGTCTATCAGCTTGGTGATCGCACGCCGGACGACGACCCTCAGCACCGCCGCTATCACCACGATGAGCAGGATCCTCAGGCCGATCGCGAGCCACGTCGACCAGTTCTGCTCGACCCAGCCGGCGGCGTTCGTCGCGCTCTCCTGGGCGTCCTGGAGCGAGGGGACTCTCGGGGTCTCCGTATCCGAGGGGGTCGGCGACGGCGACGGGCCGGCGGCGAGCAGGACAGCGGACAGGGACACGGCAGGTACCTCCAAGTACAGCGGTCCGCCCCGGTGCGGTGGTTCAGGGGGGTCGAGGTCACGACTGGGTCACCGCGGGGGCAGAACCACCACACTAACGGGGCATTGTGTGTGCTTCGGCAGGATGTGTGAAGGAGAGACCGTGCTCACCTGGGCTTGAACAGGCCATGATCCTGGGGATGAATGGGATGTGGTCGAAAACACTCCCAGCCCGTTACGGGGACATGGTGGCGCTTTCACCAGGCATGAGGGGAGACTGGCTACGAATCGTCCCGGCGCGAGCCACGCGCCGCCGGCGTCCAAGGAGGCATCCGTGCCGCACGTCCTGGTCCTCAACGCGTCGTACGAGCCGCTAGGTGTCGTACCGCTCCGCCGCGCGCTCGTCCTCGTCCTCGAGAACAAGGCCGTATGCCTCGAGGAGTCCGGCGCCTTCATGCACAGCGCGACCGTCACAGTCCCCGCACCCAGCGTGGTCCGGCTCAAGCGATTCGTCCGGGTTCCCTATCGGGGGCCCGTTCCTCTGACCCGCCGGGCGCTGTTCGCCCGTGACGGGGGCCGGTGCATGTACTGCGGTGGCGTCGCAACCAGCGTCGACCACGTCATCCCGCGCAGCCGCGGGGGCAAACACGTCTGGGACAACGTGGTGGCGTCCTGCCGCCGCTGCAACCACGTGAAGGCCGACCGGCACCTCTTCGAGATCGGCTGGCGGCTGCGCCACAAACCCGCCCCGCCCACGGGCCTGGCCTGGCGCATCATCGGGACCGGCCATCGGGACCCGCGCTGGCTGCCGTACTTGCAGCCGTACGGCGCGGACGACGCCTTGGCCCGGATCGACGGCATTTCCGCCTGAGAGGATCCGGGCTTTCGTATTGCCGCATGACGTTCGTCATGGGCGCGTGCGGCCGGCCGACCGGCCCGGTGAACCCCCGTTCCCCCGGGCCGGCCCGCCTCTGTGGAGGGCGCCTACGCGTACCGCAGCTCCCCCGGGCGTACCGAGCGGCGCAGCAGGGGCAGCGAGGTGGCCGCGGCCAGCAGGCAGGCGGCGTAGGCGGCGACGGGGACCAGGGCGACCGCCCAGGGCACCGGCCGGCCGGCGAGCAGGGCGTACCAGGCGCCGATGGCCGTCCCGCCCAGGCCCGAGAGCAGTACGGCGGGGGCGAGCGGCAGCGCGGTCTCCAGCAGCAGGGCCCGGCCGAGCACCGTGCGCGGCACCCCGGCGGCGGCCTGCGCGGCCAGGCCCCGGCGGCGGGTGGCCAGGGACTCGGCGGTGCCGACGGCGAGGCCGGAGAGGGTGATCGCGAAGGCGACGAGGACGGCGGCGCCGGTGAGGGCGAGGCCGGTGGCGTAGTAGGACGCGGACATGTACACGTTCGGTGAGCTGCGCACCATGTCGCTCAGCACCTGCCGGATGCCCATGAAGCCGGTCCCGACGAGCGTCACCAGCAGCACCGCCGCATGCGTGCGGGCGGCCGACCAGGGGTCGTCGCGCAGCCGTTCCGCCGCGATCAGCGTCGCCGCCGACCGGGCCCGGGGCGCGAGGATCCGCCCGGTCGCCTTCGCGGTGGCCCCGGAGAGCCACACCGCGCCCGCGCCGACCGCGAGGACCACGCCCATCAGTTGCAGCGGCGGCCCGCCGTTCGGCCGGTTGGGGGCGGCCGTGGACGTGGTGGCCACGGTCACCAGCGCCAGCACCGCGACGAGCAGGACCCCGGCCAGGAACAGCAGTCCGGGCCCCCGTCCGCTGCGCGGCCCGACCCGGCGCACCCAGCCGAGCGGGGAGGCCACGACCCGGCGCAGCGCCAGTGCGCCCGCCACCGCGCCCAGCACCGGTACGGCGACGGCGACCAGCGCGATCCCCGCCCAGGCCAGGGCGGTCGGCCGGTCCCACTGGCGCAGCAGGACCAGCACCGACAGGACGGTGGCGGCCGCCGAGCCGAGCAGACAGGCCAGGCCGGTCTCCAGCGCGGCGATCCGCCGGACCTGCCGGGGCGTCGCCCCGGCCAGCCGCAGCCCGGCCAGCCGCCGGTCGCGGTGCACGGCGCCGATCCGGGCGCACTGGCCGAGGAACCCCAGCACGGGCACGAGCAGGAGCAGCAGGCCGACGATCACGCCGGACCGTGTGCCGGGCTCGTTCAGCAGGCCCGCGGCGAGGGGCACCCGGTAGCTGCCCCGCAGCGCGGCCAGGGCTACGGCGGCCATCGCGAAGCCCGTCGCGAGCGCGGCGCCCGTCGCCGTCAGCGCGACCCGCCACCACTCGCCTCGATCGGAACCACGGGTGAGCTCCCAGGCCAGACGCAGATCGGTACGCAGGGATGTCATGCCGTCACCTCCGGGCGGTGGCCGGTGCCGCGGGCCGGTCGCCCGCAGTCGGATGCCCGGCGGGCGGAGCCGGGTCGCGGCTCCTGAAGCAGGCGCACGCAGGTCCTCACGCCGTCACCCCCAGCGGCGTCACAGCGCCGTCCCGCAGCTGGACCTCCCGGTCCGCGTACGCCGCCACCTGGGCGTCATGGGTGATGAGCAGGACGGCCGTGCCCGACTCGCGGGCCGTGTGGACCAGGGCCGTCATGACCTGCTCGGCGGCGAGCGAGTCCAGGGCGCCCGTCGGCTCGTCGGCGAAGACCACCTTCGGGCCGGTGACCAGGGCCCGGGCCAGTGCGGTCCGCTGGGCCTGGCCGCCGCTCATCTCGCCCGGCCGCAGGTCCTCCTGTCCGCGCACACCGAACCGCTCCAGCCACTCACCGGCCCGGTCCCGGGCCCGGCCGCGGTCGGTGCCGGCCAGCAGCAGCGGCAGGGCGACGTTGTCCAGGGCCGTCAGCTCGGGGATGAGCTGCCCGAACTGGAACACCACGCCGAACTCGGTCCGCCGCAGCTCGCTCAGCCGCTTCTCGGGCAGGTCCTCCAGCCGCCGGCCGTCGTACGACACCGAGCCCTCGTCGGGCCGGACGATCCCGGCCAGGCAGTGCAGCAGTGTCGACTTCCCGCTGCCGCTCGCGCCGGTCACGGCGAGGATCTCGCCGCCGTGCAGGTCGACCGAGGCGCCGCGCAGCGCGGGTGTCCTGCCGTGCGTTTTGGTGAGGCCGCTCGCCGAGAGAAGAGGCACGGGTCTGCTCATGCTGCGTCGACCTCCGCGGTCAGGGTGGTGAGCCGGGCCGCCGTGGTGCTCATCCAGCGGAGGTCGGCGTCGAGGTGGTTGAGGGCGTAGTCCGCCGAGAGCACCGTCGCGAGGTCCGCGCCCTTGGCGGCCTTGACCGCCGTGAGCTCCCGCATCCGCTCCATGTGGGCGGCGCGCTGGGCGCTCAGGTACGCGGCCGGGTCCCCGCCCGCGAGGATCGCGACCACGACCTTGGCGAAGATCTCGTTCGCCACGAAGGGCGCGGGCGGCGCGATCTCCCCGGCCCACCGGGACAGTTCACGTGTCCCCTCGCGCGTGGCGCGGTACGTCGTCCGCTCCGGGCCGCCGTCCGAGTCGGTGCCCTCGACCGCGGCGAGGCCGTCCCGGACGAGGCGCTGGAGGGTCGTGTAGACCTGCCCGTAGGCCAGCGGTCGGGCCTGCGGGAACCGTTCGTCGTGGCGTCGCTTGAGGTCGTAGCCGTGGCTCGGACCCGTGGCGAGCAGGCCCAGCAGGATGTGGCGGGTGCTCATGGCGATCATTATGTACTGAGTACATGTACTGAGTGAATAGTGAGTCCGGAGAAGTCCGTCGCGGGACCTCCGAAGGATCAGTCCGTGACGGCGTACGCCTCCGCCGACCACAGCGAATACCCGTACGGCGTGGCCCGCTTCTCGCCCTGCACCCGGACGAAGCGCACGTCGCGCTCGTCCATGCGGACGCTCTCGTGGCCGCCCTTGCCGTCCCGTACCGCGGCCGCCGTGCGCCAGCGGCGGCCGTCGGGCGAGACCTGGACGCGGTACGCCGAGGGGTGGGCGTCCTGCCAGCGCAGTACGACCTGCCCGAGCCGCACCGGGCGGGGCAGCTCGACCTGCCACCAGGCGCCGTCGTCGACCGGGGACGACCAGCGCGTGTCCGGGTCGCCGTCGTTCGCCGCCGACGCGGGGAAGTCGGGTGTCTCGTCACCTGAGGACCGGGCCGTGCCGGTGCGGGCCAGGTCGGGCCCGCCGGTGGGCGGGAAGGCCCGGACGGTGAGCGTGCGGGTGGCTCCCGCGAACCCCAGCCGGATGTCGTAGGACCGTTTCGGCGCACCGCGCTCCACGGTCACCTCGACCGGGACCTCCACCTTCGTGCCGCGCGGCACGGACAGCTCGGACCCGGGCACCCGGACTCGTACGCCCTCGGGTGCCTCGACGGTGAGCCTGCCGCGGGCGTCGGCGGGGCGCAGCGAGCCCAGCCCGGCCGTCAGCCGCCGCGTCCTGCCGGTCTCGGCGTCCACGCGGTCGCGCGTCAGCTCCAGAGAGGTGGCGGGGGAGTCCGCGAACCACGGGACCAGGTGACGCACGCGGGAGGACGCGGGACCGGTGACCCGCACGGCGTCCACCCGTTGCCCGGCCGGTACCTCGGTCGCCCCCGAAGCGGCCAGCCTGCCGGCCCGCCGCCAGCCCCGGCCCGGTACGTGTACCTCGACGTCGCCCTCGGTGCCGGGGTCGGTGAGGGCGGTCACGGCCGTCAACGACCGGGGGTGCGGGAAGCGCAGGGTGCGGCCGTCGCCCGGGTCACCGGGGCTCGGGGGCGGCTCGTGGTCGATGCCCGACCAGGCCGCGTACGCCTTCTGCGCCCGCCCCAGAAAGGGGTCCAGGACGTCCGTGCCGACTCTGACCGGCGCCGGCTCCAGCCGGGCCCGCAGCGCGCCGAGTTCGCGGTACGCCGTCCAGGCCGCCGACGCGTCCCCGGCGCGCTGCGCGTCCAGCATGTCGAGCGCGGTCGTGCCCGCCTCGCCGTAACGGGCCAGTTGCTCCGACCAGGGGGCGACCTCCGGGGCGAGGGCGGTGCCCGTCAGCCGCCGGGGCAGCTCGCGCAGCACGGTGAACGCCTCGCGCAGCCGCCGCGCGGCGTCGCCGTCCGTACCGGGACCACTCGCCGTACGGGCCCGCCAGTACGCCTCGGTCAGCGGGCGCAGGTACGCCGACTCCTCCTCGCCGAGGACCGACGACGCGTCGTTCCCGGCGAGCGCGGCCAGGGCCTCCTCGCGGCGCCGGTCCCCGCCCGCCAGGTCGGCGATCGCGGCGCGCCAGGACTCCCCGGGGCGGTAGGCGCGCGGGTTCCAGGCGTAGTCGGCCGCGGTGAACAGCGGGATGCGGGACGCCTCGGGCTGCTGCATCGCGTTGGCGAGCAGGGCGGCCGAGCCGGCGGCGACGGCCGGCTCGCGGCCCCGGTAGGGGCCGAGGAAGAGGCGGCCGGGCTCGTAGTCGTTGACCGGGTAGTTGTCCATCGTGACCAGCGGATGCCGGAACGCCTCCCGGGCGTCGGCGAGTTCGCCGCCCGTGATGGTGCGGGGCACCACCCCGACACCCGTCCACGCCACCTCGACACGCGTGTCCAGCGAGCTCGCCAGGGCCCGTCGGTAGTCGGTCGTGCCGTCCTCGTAGTACTCGGTCGGCATCAGCGACAGACCGGCGGCACCGGGGTGCCGTTCCGCCAGGTGCCGGGCCACCGCGTTCGCCACCCGGGCCTGCGCCCGCGCGGCCGCCCGGGGGCCGGAGCCGAACCGGCCGGCGTCCGCGTCGCAGTGCCACTCGCTGTAGCTGACGTCCTGGAACTGGAGCTGGAAGGCCCGGAAGCCCAGCGCCCACATGGCGTCGAGCTTGCGGGTCAGCGCGCGCACGTCGTCGTCCGACGCGAAACACATCGCCTGGCCCGGGGCCACCGCCCAGCCGAGCGTGACGTGGTTGCGGCGCGCCCGCTCGGCCAGCTCCCGGAACGCGGCGCGCTGCCCCGCCGGGTACGGCTCACGCCAGCGGGCCTGCCGGTACAGGTCGTCACCGGGGGCGTACAAGTAGCGGTTCTGCTTGGTGCGCCCCATGAAGTCGAGCTGCCCCAGCCGCTGCCGGTGCGTCCAGGCGGTGCCGTAGAAGCCCTCGGTGATGCCGCGCACGGCGGTGCCGGGCCAGTCGCGTACGACGGCGGCGGCGATCGCACCGCCGGGCCGCAGGAGCTGCCGCAGCGTCTGGACCGCGTGGAACAGGCCGTCCTCGCCGGTGCCGGTGAGCGAGACGCCGCTCCTGCCCACGGACAGTTCGTATCCCCCGGACGGGAGGGCGCGGCGGTCGTCCCGGCGGACGGGCTCCGTCCGCACCCGCACGACCAGCGCCCCGGGCGAAGCGGAGTCCGTGATGCGACGGGCTCCGGCCTGTCGCAGCAGGTCGCGCAGGGTTTCGACGGCATGGGGGTCCCCCCTGTTCGAGCGAAGCCGAGAACTTGGGGGAGGGTCCGCCTGTGCGTCGGTGATCAGCGCGACCTCGTCGGTGACCGCGACCGGTGCGCCGTTCGCCCGCAGGGACTGGGGGCGCGGCCAGACGGAAAGGTCCGGACGGGGGGTGTCGGGGGTGGTGGGTGTCGCGGTCGCTTCCGGGACGGGCGGGGCCGCCACCGCGGCGGGCGGGGTGCCGAGGGTTCCGGCGACGACGGCGACGGCGAGAGCCGCCGCCCGCTTCCCACGCCGCAGTCCCACAGGCCCCCTCCACAGGTGTTCGACCGGGAGAACGAGCCCACCACCCGCCCGGTGAGGGTGTCAACGAGAGTGGCCGTTATGGCCGTATTGCCGGACTCTGGAGGGAGTGGAGGAGAGTGGAATGTGAGCAGAAGCACGATGTTCGGCCTGGGGTGTCTGCCTTCGCGTCGACTGGGTAGGGCTGCGATAGCCGTTGAACGCCGTACCCAACAAGGAGGCCCCCGTGGCTGTGATGACCTTCCTTCCGCTCCCGGCCCCGTCCAAACCCGTGGCGGACACGTCCGCCGACCTCGACCCCCACTATGACGACCCCCGCTACGAAGACCCCCACTACTGCATCTTCAGCTCCGAGAGCACCTGCGCCGAGCCCCCGCTGACCAGCGAGCCCCCGCTGCCCGACGCCGAGCCCCTCACCAGTGAGCCGCCGCTCGCCGAATCCGCCCCCCTGACCAGCGAACCCGCCGCCTTCGTCCCGGACTTCACGAGGTCCTAGATGACCGCACCCCGGCCGGCCGAACCGCCTTCCGAGGACCTGTCCCGACTCGCCGATCTGCACGGCGTCGCCACTGCGTACAGCCCGTCCCCGGACCGTACGGTCGCGGCCTCGGCCGCCGCGGTGGCCCTCACCCTGGCCGCTCTCGGCGTGGACGCGAGCACGCCCGGCGCCGTACGCGCCGCGCTCGCCGCCCGGGAGCGGGAACTGGGCGCCAGGCTGCTGCCGCCCACGGTGGTCGGCTGGGGCTCCGGCCCCCCGGCCGCCCTGGCCGCGCTCCCCGAGGGAAGCCGGCTGCTCATCGAGACCGAGCAGGGCGAGACCCGCGCCTCGGCCGAGCACCTCCCGCCCGGTGTCCACCGGCTGACCGTCACCGTCCCCGACGGCCGCACGGCCACCGCCCACCTGGTCGTCGCCCCGGCCCGCCTGCCCAGTCCCGCCGGACGCTCCCACGGACTCCTCGTCCAGCTCTACTCCCTGCTGTCCCGCCGTTCCTGGGGCATGGGCGACCTGGGCGACCTCGCCGAGCTGGCCGGCTGGGCCGGGCGGTCGCTCGGCGCCGGATTCGTCCAGGTCAACCCGCTGCACGCGGCCGTGCCCGGCGCCCCCACCGACCCCTCCCCGTACCGCCCCTCCTCCCGCCGCTTCCCCGACCCCGTGCACCTGCGCATCGAGGACGTCCCCGAGTGCGCGTACGTCGAGGACCGCGAGCGGCTGCGCGCGCTGCTGGAGAGATCCGGCCGGCTGCGCGAAGCGGTGCTGGACAAGGGCGCGCTGATCGACCGCGACGCCGTGTGGGAGCTCAAGCGGGAGGCGCTGGAGCTGCTGTGCGAGGTCCCGCTCGGCCCCGGCAGACGCGCCGCCTACTGCGACTTCCTCGCCGAGCAGGGCCAGGCCCTGGAGGACCACGCCACCTGGTACGCGCTCGCCGAGGTGCACGGCCCGGACTGGCACCGCTGGCCGACCGGCCTGCGCGACCCGCGCTCGGCCGAGACCGTCCGCGCCCGCAACGGACTGATGGACCGGGTGGACTTCTGGTCCCGGCTCGCCTGGCTCACCGACACCCAGCTGACCGCCGCACAGCGCGCCGGGCGCGAGGCCGGGATGCCGGTCGGGATCGTGCACGACCTCGCGGTCGGCGTCCACCCCGGTGGTGCCGACGCCTGGGCCCAGCAGGACTACTTCGCCGCCGGCATGTCGGTGGGCGCCCCGCCGGACGCCTTCAACGCCCGCGGCCAGGACTGGGGCCTGCCGCCCTGGCGCCCCGACCGCCTGGCCGAGTCGGGCTACGCCCCCTTCCGAGAACTGCTGCGCGCCCTGTTCCGCTACGCCGGAGCTCTGCGCATCGACCACGTCATGGGCCTGTTCCGCCTGTGGTGGGTACCGCTGGGCCACCCGCCCACGGAGGGCACGTACGTCCGCTACGACGCCGAGGCCATGCTCGCCGTCCTCGTCCTGGAGGCCTCCCGGGCCGGGGCGCTGGTGATCGGCGAGGATCTGGGCACCGTCGAACCGGGCGTGCGAGAGGCGCTGCGCGAGCGCGGGGTGCTCGGCACGTCCGTGCTGTGGTTCGAACGCGACTGGGAGGGCGACGGCCGCCCGCTGCCCCCCGACCGCTGGCGCGCCGACTGCCTGGCCACCGCCACCACCCACGACCTGCCCTCCACCGCCGCCCGCCTCACCGGCGAGCACGTCGAGCTCCGCGACAGCCTGGGTCTGCTGACCCGCCCGCTGGAGCAGGAGCGTGCCGAGGCCGCCGCCGACACCGCCGAGTGGCTGGCCCTGCTCACCGAGCTCGGCCTGCTGAACGGCACCGGCGGCACCGACACCTCCTCGGAGGAGGCCGAGATCCAGGCCGTCCACCGCTTCCTGCTGCGCACCCCGGCCCGCATGGTCGGCGTCTGGCTCCCCGACGGGGTGGGCGACCGCCGCCCGCAGAACCTCCCGGGGACGTGGGACCAGTACCCGAACTGGCGGCTGCCGATCGCGGACGCGGCGGGCCGTCCCGTGACCTTGGAGGACCTGGCCGCCTCGCCCCGGCTGCACGCCCTCATCGAGGTTCTGCGGCAGCCGCCCGACGCGTCGGGCGGCTGAGGACGTCTCTTACGGCACCCCGGGCGCGCGGCCCCGACCGGCGTTGGATACTTTTGGCACCGTGGACAAGAAGAACGCCCTGCGCGCCGGCGCCCTGGCCGCCGGTACGACGCTGATGATGCTGCTCATGTCGTCGCCCGCCTCCGCGCTCACGCGCGACGACGGTGACGACCCCGGTCAGGGCCTGAGCGTCATCGAGACGCTGGGCCTCTTCGTCGCGGCCCCGATCGTGCTGTACCTGGTCATCCACGGTCTGGTGATGGTCGGGGACAAGTCGCACAAGAAGAAGGACCCGACCAGCTCCAACATCAGGACCAAGGCCGACCCGAAGGCCGACGCCAAGGCCTGACCAGGACTCCCTTCGAGTCCGTCACGCACCTTTTCCGAGGGCGCCGTCCCCGCCGTACGAACGCGCATGCCGCCGTGCGACGACCGGGCGGCGCCCTCGGCTTTCCCGGCGGCCGTAAGCCGGCCGCGAGTCGGCCGTAAGCCGGCCGTGAGTCGGCCGGGAGTCAGGGATTCGGCGCCGTCAGATAGCGCTGCACCGTCGGCGCCAGCCACGCCACGATCTCCTGGCGGCTGAGCGCCACGGCCGGCGGGAGGCGCAGGACGTACCGGGCGAGCGCCATCCCGAGCAGCTGCGTGGAGGTGAGCGCGGCTCGCGCCGGGACCTGCTCGGGGTCAGGGCACACCTGGCGGGCGACCGGAAGCAGCTGCTCCTGGAAGATGCCCTGCATGCGCTCGGCCCCGGCCTGGTTGGTGGCACCGACCCGGAGCAGGGCCGTGAGCACCTCGTTCTCCTCCCACATGGCGAGGAAGTGGGTCACGAGGGCTGACCCGACCTCGTCCCGGGGCAGCGGGCCCAGATCGGGCAGCTTCAGATCGACGGCGACGGCGGCCGCGAACAGGCCCTCCTTGCTGCCGTAGTACCGCATCACCATGGACGGGTCGATGCCCGCGTCCCGCGCGATGGTGCGGATGGTGGCGCGCTCGTAGCCGTCGGCGGCGAAACGCTCGCGTGCGGCGTCGAGGATGGCGGCGCGTGTGGCGTCGGAGCGCCTGGAGGGGGCGGTGGGCTTGTGGTCGGGCATGCCGACGAGCGTATGCCAACACCTGTAGGCCAACAACCGTTGACGAAGCAGGAATCCGGTTCTACGTTGGTCAACGAGCGTTGGTCAACGAGCGTTGGCAAACGTGTGTTGGCCAACAGGCATCGACCAACACGTGTTGGCTTATAGGGAGGCCCTGATGAGCGACACCACCCGCACTGTGATCGTCGTCGGTTCCGGACCCACCGGCCTGCTCCTGGCCGGTGACCTGGCCACCGCCGGCGTCCCCGTCACCGTCGTCGAGAAGCGCCCGCACGGGATCAGCAACCTCTCCCGCGCGTTCGTCCTGCACGCACGGACACTGGAGCAGTTCGACGCACGAGGGCTGGCCGACGAAGTGGAAGCGGTCGGTCGGCGGCTCGGCCGGTTCCGCCTCTACGGCCGGCTCGACCTCGACCTCTCCGCGCTTCCCTCCCGCTTCAACCACCTCCTCGTCCTTCCGCAGTACGAGGTGGAGAAGGTCCTGGAGCGGCGGGCGCTGGAGGCCGGGGCGCGGTTCCGCCACGAGACCGAGGTGACCGGGCTGACACAGGACGCGCAGGGGGTGACGGTGGAGGTCCGGGGGCCCGGCGGAGACGCGGAGGCACTGCGCGCGGCGTACGTCGTCGGCGCCGACGGGATGCGCAGCACGGTGCGGAACGCCGTCGGGCTGCCGTTCCCCGGCCGTTCGGTGATCCGCTCCGTCATGCTCGCGGACGTACGGGTGACCGAGGAGCCCGGGGAACTGCTCACCTTCGACGCCGTCGGTGACGCCTTCGCCTTCCTCGTCCCCTTCGGCGACGGCTACCACCGCGTCGTCTGCTGGGACCGCGGCCGCGAGCTCCCCGACGACGCGCCGGTCGGACTCGACGAGATCAGGGAGACCACCCGGCGCGCCCTCGGCCGTGACTTCGGCATGCACGACCCACGCTGGATGTCCCGCTTCCACAGCGACGAGCGGCAGGCGCCCGCCTACCGGGCCGGCCGCGTCCTCCTCGCCGGTGACGCCGCGCACGTCCACACCCCGGCCGGCGCCCAGGGCATGAACACCGGCCTCCAGGACGCGGCCAACCTCGGCTGGAAGCTGGCCGCCGTCATCGAGGGGCACGCGGCCGACGCGCTCCTCGACACCTACCAGGCCGAACGGCACCCCATCGGCAGGACGGTGCTGCGCAGCAGCGGCGGCATCGTGCGTGCCGCGATGGCCCGGCGGCCCTGGACGATCGCCCTGCGCACCGCCTTCGCCGCCTTCCTCGGCACCGTCGGCCCGGCCCGCCGCAAGGCGCTCGGCCAGGTCACCGGCATCGGCTACCGCTACCCCGCACCCCGCGGCTCCCACCGCTTCACCGGCATGCGCGTCCCGGACGTCGCCCTGGGCGGAGGCGGTCGCCTCCACGAGGCGATGCGGGGCGGCCGGTTCGTGCTGATCACCCCGGAGCCGTACAAGGCCGGGGCCGCCCGTGAGGACCGGCTGGCCGTGGAGCGCTGGGCGAGCGACCGCCGTACGACCGTGCTGGTGCGGCCCGACGGGTACGCGGCATGGGCGGCCGACTCGGCGGACGCCCGGGCGATCGAGGCGGCCGTCACCGCCCACGTGGGGTAGCGCCTCTGCGGGCCGGCGCCGACGTCGGCACCGGCGCGTCGGGTCACCGGCCAACGCGTCGGACGCCGGTTCAGTCCTGCCGGTCCTCCGTCGTGCGGAGCAACTCCCTGAGCAGCTCCGCCAGCTGTCCGGCCTGCTCGGCGTCGAGGCCGGACAGCGCCTCCGTCTGGACGGCGAGTCCTGCACCGACCGCCTCGTCGATCAGCTCCAGGCCCTTGTCGGTGAGGGTGACCTTCAGGCCCCGGCGGTCGTGCGGGTCGGGGGAGCGGCGCAGCAGGCCGGCGCGCTCCAGCTTGTCGAGGCGGCCCGTCATGCCTCCCGTCGTGAGCATCAGCGTGGCCGAGAGCTGCCGGGGCGAGAGCGTGTAGGGCTCGCCGGCGCGGCGCAGGGTCGCCAGGACGTCGAACTCCCCGCGGCCGATCCCGAACCGCGCGTACGCCTTCTCGGTCCGTTCGCTCATCGCGCGGGAGAGCCGGTAGATACGGCCGAAGACCTCCATGGCGGCGGTGTCGAGGTCGGGCCGCACCGTCGCCCACTGGTCGATGATCGCGTCGACGGGGTCCGTGCGCTGCTCGGGACGTTCGGTCATGGCACGAGTATCCGACGGCTTCGGGTCGCCCGCAAGAAAGTGGCTTGACGGCAAGTTGCTTAACGCTAAGCTACTTGCCACTGACCTACTCAGAAGGGTGCGACTCATGCGTCCCCAGGCCGCGCACCGCGCCACGCTCACCGCCCTCACCGCCCTCGCCCCCGTCTCCTGGGGCACGACCTACGCCGTCACCACCGAGTTCCTCCCGCCCGACCGCCCCCTGTTCACCGGCCTCCTGCGCGCCCTGCCCGCCGGTCTTCTCCTGCTGGCCCTCGCCCGGGTGCTGCCGCGCGGCGCCTGGTGGTGGAAGTCGGTGGTGCTGGGCGCGCTGAACATCGGCGCCTTCTTCCCACTGCTGTTCCTCTCCGCGTACCGGCTGCCCGGCGGCATGGCGGCGGTCGTCGGCTCGGTCGGCCCGCTGTTCGTGGTCGGCCTCTCGGCCCTGCTGCTGGGGCAGCGGCCGTCGCCGCGCACGCTGCTCACCGGGATCGCGGCCGCGTTCGGCGTCAGCCTGGTCGTGCTCCAGGCGGCCGGGGCGCTGGACGCGCTGGGCGTGCTGGCGGCGTTCGCCTCCACGGCGTCCATGTCCGCGGGCACCGTGCTCACCAAGCGGTGGGGGCGCCCGGAGGGTGTCGGCCCGCTGGCCCTCACCGGCTGGCAGCTGACCGCGGGCGGCCTGCTCATCGCGCCCCTCGCCGTCCTCGTCGAGGGCGCGCCGCCCGCGCTGGACGGCCGGGCGGTCGGCGGCTACCTCTACCTCGCCCTGGCGAACACGGCGGTCGCGTACTGGCTGTGGTTCCGCGGCATCGGCCGCCTCACCGCCACCCAGGTCACCTTCCTGGGCCCGCTCTCCCCGCTCACCGCGGCCGTCGTCGGCTGGGCGGCACTCGGCCAGGCGCTGACACCGGTGCAACTGGCGGGCATGGCGCTGGCTTTCGGGGCGACGGTGGCGGGGCAGATCGGGCCGCGGCGGAAGCCGTCGGGCCCGGAGGCGGTCCGGGGCACCTCTGGCGGGCCGGTCCTCGGTTCTCCTGGACGGAAGGATCCAAGGGAGCTCAAGGGCGGGTCAGGGCAGGGCGTGACAGGCCAGGGAGTGACAGGCCAGGGCCTGACAGGTCCGGCGCTGCGGCGATAGGCCCCGCTCCCGCTCAGTCCGCCGCCACGATCCGCTCGACCGCGGCCGTCACGAGCTGTTCGCGCTCGGCCTCCGTGAAGACGTCCGGCAGGGTGAGCTGCTCGACGATCAGCCAGTTCAGGGTCAGCATGAGCAGTTTGACGGCCATGGCGTCGCCGGGGAGGCCGGAGGCCTCGTGATAGGCGACGTTGGCGTCGACGTCGGCCCGGACCCGTTCGGTGAGGACCTTGCGCAGCTCGGGGCGGCGGGTGGCCTCCAGCCGGAGTTCGAGGAGCGCGAGGTAGCCGGTGCGGAAGGAGGCGACGCGGCCGACGAGTTCGCGCATCAGCTCCACGTAGGTTTCCCGGTCGCGGCCGGCCGCGCGCTGGCGGGCGATGGTGGCCTCGTCGGGCTGGAGCCGCTCGTAGACACGCGCGCCGGCCTGGGTGAGCAGGTCGTCGCGGTTGGCGAAGTAGTTGGACGCGGTGCCGGCGGGTACGGCGGCCGCGGTGTCCACGGCCCGGAACGTCAGACCCCGTGCGCCTTCTCCGGCCAGCACCTCGATCGCCGCGTCGACGAGGGCGGCACGCCGCTGTTCGTTCCGCCTGACCATTGACACCACTCCATTCGTAGTACTACGTTCAAACCACTTCAGTCAGAGTACTACATGCGGAGTTGAATGATATGCGAAAGCTCGTGTACTACGTCGCTGTCACGCTCGACGGCCGCATCGCCGGGCCGGGCGGCGAGTACGACTTCTTCCCCGGCGGCGACGAACAGCAGTCCGCCGCCTACAGCGCCTGGACCAACAGCCTGTACCCCGAGACCGTGCCGACCGCCTTCCGCGCCGCCGTGGGCCTCGCCGACGCACCCAACCGGCGCTTCGACACCGTCGTCATGGGCCTCGGCACCTACCGCCCCGCCCTCGACGGCGGAATCCCCAGTCCCTACGCGCACCTGCGCCAGTACGTGGTCTCCAGCACGCTCAAGCCCGACATCGACCCGGCCGTCACCGTCGTACCGGGGGATCCGTCGGCCCTCGTCCGCGAGCTCAAACGGGAGGAGGGCACCGGCCTGGACGTCTGGCTCTGCGGCGGCGGCAGGCTCGCCGGCACCCTGCTGCCCGAGATCGACGAACTGGTGATCAAGAACTACCCGGTGGTCGCGGGCGCCGGCGTCCCGGCCTTCGACGGCGCCTTCGACCCCACGGTCTTCGACGTAGCCGAACGCACCGCCTTCCCCAACGGCGTCACCCTCACCCGCCTCACCCGCCGCTAGGGCGCACGCACCAGCCCCGGCACGAACGAGGGGCGCCCGGCACTGCGCCGGGCGCCCCTCATCGCCGTACGGTCGGCTACTGCGCCGCCGCGTCCGCCGCCTGCGCCCTCAGCGCGCGCTCCACGCCCGCGCGCGACTCCGACACCAGCCGCCGCAGGGCCGCGTTCGGCTCGGCGGAGGTCAGCCAGGCGTCCGTCCTGTCCAGGGTCTCCCGGGAGACCTGGACCGTCGGGTAGAGGCCGACGGCGATCTGCTGGGCCATCTCGTGGGAGCGGGACTCCCAGATGTCCTTGACCACCTCGAAGTAGCGGTCCGCGTACGGGGCGAGCAGCTCGCGCTGGTCGGTCTGGACGAAACCGCCGATGACCGCCTCCTGCACGGCGTTCGGCAGCTTGTCGGAGTCCACGACCGAGGCCCACGCCTCCGCCTTGGCCTCCGGGGTCGGCCGGGCCGCGCGGGCCGTGGCGGCGTGCCGCTCACCGGCGGCCGTACGGTCACGGTCGTACTCGCCCGCGATCTCCGCCTCGTCGAACCGGCCGACCGCCGCGAGCCGCTGTACGAACGCCCAGCGCAGCTCCGTGTCGACGACCAGGCCCTCGATCGTCTGGGAGCCGTCCAGCAGGGCGTCCAGCAGGTCCAGTTGCTCGGGCGTGCGGGCCGTCGCGGCGAACGCGCGCGCCCACGCCAGCTGGTGGTCGCTGCCCGGCGCCGCCGCCCGCAGGTGGGCCAGCGTCGCGTCGGTCCAGCGGGCCAGCAGTGCCTCGCGGGCGGCCGGGTCGGCGTACAGGTCGACCGCCAGCTTCACCTGGCGGTGCAGCGACTGCACGACACCGATGTCGGATTCCTTGCCGATGCCGGACAGCACCAGCGAGAGGTAGTCGCGGGCGGGCAGCTCGGCGTCACGGGTCATGTCCCAGGCCGACGCCCAGCACAGGGCGCGGGGGAGGGAGGACTCGAAGTCGCCGAGGTGCTCCGTGACGAAGGCCAGGGACTGCTCGTCCAGGCGGACCTTCGCGTAGGACAGGTCGTCGTCGTTGAGCAGGATCACGGCCGGGCGGCGCTTGCCCACCACCTGCGGCACGGACGTCAGCTCGCCGTCCACGTCCAGCTCGATCCGCTCCTCGCGGACCAGCTTGCCGCTCGCGTCGTCCAGTTCGTACAGGCCGACGGCGATCCGGTGCGGGCGCAGCGTCGGCTCGCCCTTCGCGCCGGCGGGCAGGGCCGGGGCCTCCTGGCGGATGGCGAAGGACGTGACGACACCGTCCGCGTCCGTCTCGATCTCCGGGCGCAGGATGTTGATGCCGGCTGTCTCCAGCCACGCCTTCGACCAGGACTTCAGGTCACGCCCGGAGGTCGTCTCCAGGGCGCCCAGCAGGTCGGACAGGCGCGTGTTGCCGTACGCGTGCGCCTTGAAGTACGCCTGTACGCCCGTGAAGAACTCGTCCTCGCCGACGTACGCGACGAGCTGCTTGAGCACGGAGGCGCCCTTGGCGTACGTGATCCCGTCGAAGTTGACCAGGACGTCGTCCAGGTCGCTGATGTCCGCCATGATCGGATGCGTGGAGGGCAGCTGATCCTGCCGGTAGGCCCACGTCTTCATGGAGTTGGCGAACGTCGTCCACGAGTGCGGCCAGCGCGAGCCCGGAGCTGCGGCCTGGCAGGCGATCGAGGTGTACGTGGCGAACGACTCGTTCAGCCAGAGGTCGTTCCACCACTCCATGGTCACGAGGTCGCCGAACCACATGTGGGCCAGCTCGTGCAGGATGGTCTCCGCGCGCACCTCGTACGCCGCGTCCGTCACCTTCGAGCGGAACACGTACTGGTCGCGGATGGTCACCGCGCCCGCGTTCTCCATCGCGCCCGCGTTGAACTCCGGCACGAACAGCTGGTCGTACTTCTTGAACGGGTACGCGTAGTCGAACTTCTCCTGGAACCACTCGAAGCCCTGCCGGGTCACCTCGAAGATGGCGTCCGAGTCGAGGTACTCGGCGAGCGAGGGACGGCAGTAGATGCCGAGCGGGACGGACTGGCCGTCCTTCTCGTACACGCTGTGCACCGAGTGGTACGGGCCGACGATGAGCGCCGTGATGTACGTCGAGATGCGCGGCGTCGGCTCGAAGACCCAGACGCTGTCCTGCGGTTCGGGCGTGGGCGAGTTGGAGACGACGGTCCAGCCCTCCGGCGCCCTCACGGTGAACTGGAACGTCGCCTTCAGGTCCGGCTGCTCGAAGCTCGCGAACACCCGGCGGGCGTCCGGCACCTCGAACTGGGTGTAGAGGTAGGCCTGGTCGTCGACCGGGTCGACGAAACGGTGCAGGCCCTCACCCGTGTTGGTGTACGCGCACTCGGCGACCACCCGGAGGATGTTGCGACCCTCCAGCAGGCCGCGCAGGGCGATCCGGGAGTCCGCGAAGACCTCGGCGGGATCGAGGGAGTCCCCGTTGAGGGTCACCTCGTGCACGGCCGGGGCCACCAGGTCGATGAACGAGTCCGCCCCGTTCTCCGAGACGTCGAAGCGCACCGTGGTCACGGACCGGTAGGTGCCGCCCTCCTGCGCGCCGGAGAGGTCGAGTTCGATCTCGTACGAGTCAACGGCGAGCAGCTTCGCCCGCTGCTGCGCCTCCTCGCGGGTCAGGTTTGTGCCAGGCACGCGGTCATCTCCTCGGTATGGGTGGGTTGCGCCATCTTTCCACGGCAGCCTCGCATCAGGCGACGACCTGGGCCTCTCGTAGGGATACCCCTCGCCCGGCGAGGGACGGGGCGAACGCGACGCACCGCCGCCGTCTCTCCGTCGCGGTGCCACACCAGGCCGAGAGCCGACTCGGGCACGGGCTCCACCGGTACGAACACGGGCCGATGACCGGCGACCCGCGACCCACGCCGGGCCCTGCCGGTCATCGCGGCCGGGCCGGGGACGGTCGTCCGCCTGCCGGCCCCGGCGGCGTGGTCACACGCCGGCTCGTCGTCTGCGGCCTGGTCTTCAGGGGGGGCGTCCAGGTCTGCGCCCAGACCTGGCTGCCGACCGCCGCGCCGAGGGCCGCGAGCCAAGATCGGCGCTCTTCGCGGGTGCCCGGGGCGGTGCCGCCTGCGAGCGGGGAGATGGGGACGGTCCTCGACACGGGGATCATGCCGGCCGCGTTCACCGGGGGCCGCGCGGCCGACGCACTGGGCCCGACTGCGGTGCCCGGCGTGGGCGGCTGCCCGGCGCTCCTGACCCTGCCGGCGGCCGTACGGACCGGGCTGCCCGGGACAGGGGCAACACGACGTCCGTTTCCCGCCGGTCCGGAGGGCGCGGGCGAGCAAGCCTGATGAGCATGACGACGACCTACACCGCGCAGCCCATCGCCGCGCGCGTCCTGAAGGAACTGCGCACGACGGACGACGCGGGCCGTCCCGCTGCCCCCTTCACCGACACCGAGGGCGGGGCACCCCTCCGCTGCTGCCTGGGCCGCAGCGAGCCGGGCGAGCGCATCGCCCTGGTGTCGTACGCCCCGCTGCGCCGCTGGGCGGCGGAACAGGGCGTCGATCCCGGCGCGTACGACGAAGTGGGCCCGGTCTTCATCCACGCCGACGACTGCCCGGGACCGGACGCCGACGCCGCCCTGCCCTTCACCAACGCCCACCGCACGGTCCGCCGCTACTCGGCCGAGGGGCACATCCTGGGCGGCCGGCTGGTCGAGGAGCCTGGCGACTTCGACGGGGCCCTCACGGAAGCGTTCGACGACCCGGCCGTGGCGCTCGTCCACGTCCGGGCCGTCGAGTACGGCTGTTTCCTCTACGAGGTGCGCAGGGGCCGCGAGGTGCGCAGGGACTAGCTAGCCCTTCAGCTCGGCCGCCACCAGCTCCGCGATCTGGACCGCGTTCAGCGCGGCGCCCTTGCGGAGGTTGTCGTTGGAGACGAAGAGGGCCAGGCCGTTGTCCACCGTCTCGTCGCGGCGGATGCGGCCGACGTAGGACGGGTCCTTGCCGGCGGCCTGGAGCGGGGTGGGGATGTCGGAGAGCTCGACGCCCGGGGCGTCCTTGAGCAGCTCCGTCGCGCGCTCCGGGGAGATCGGGCGGGCGAAGCGGGCGTTGACCTGGAGGGAGTGGCCGGAGAAGACCGGGACGCGCACGCAGGTGCCGGAGACCTTCAGCTCGGGGATCTCCAGGATCTTGCGGGACTCGTTGCGGAGCTTCTGCTCCTCGTCGGTCTCGTTCAGACCGTCGTCGACGATGTTGCCCGCGAGCGGCAGCACGTTGAAGGCGATGGGGCGCTTGTAGACGCCCGGCTCGGGGAAGTCGACCGCCTCGCCGTCGTGCGTGAGCTTGTCCGCTTCGGCGACGACCTTCTGGGTCTGGCCGTGCAGCTCGGCCACGCCCGCCAGGCCGGAGCCGGAGACCGCCTGGTACGTGGCGACGACCAGGGCTTCCAGGCCCGCCTCCGCGTGCAGCGGACGCAGCACCGGCATCGCGGCCATCGTCGTGCAGTTCGGGTTGGCGATGATGCCCTTGGGGCGGTTCGCGATCGCGTGCGGGTTCACCTCGGAGACGACCAGCGGGACCTCCGGGTGCTTGCGCCACGCCGAGGAGTTGTCGATCACGACGGCGCCCTGGGACGCGACCTTCTCGGCCAGCGCCTTGGACGTGGCACCGCCCGCGGAGAACAGCACGATGTCCAGGCCGGTGTAGTCGGCGGTCGCCGCGTCCTCCACCGTCACGCCGTCCAGCTCAGAGCCCGCCGAGCGGGCCGAGGCGAACAGACGCAGCTCCGTGACCGGGAAGTTCCGTTCCTTGAGGATCCTGCGCATGACCGTGCCCACCTGTCCGGTGGCTCCGACGATTCCGACCCTCACGGTGACTCCCTCTCCTGCGTCTCTTCACGTGCTCGTTGCTTGGCCGAGGCTTTTCCATCATGCGGCCGACCAAGGCCCGTCTGTCCACTTCTTTCCCCGGTCTGCCCGGGGAGTGGGACGACGTGTCCCGTTCCATGGTTGCGGACATTCGGCGTCCACCCCCGCTGAGCTGGATAAATTCGTTTGCCGGGGGTCATACGCCGCAAGGTCGCCTGCCCCTGTTGTTCTCGGCCACACGGGAGTGTGACGTACGCCTCTGCCGCCCGTTGGAAAGGGACCGAACGTTCCGGGCGGTACCGGCGTCGTAGAGGAAACACGGCGAGGGGGGTGGCTTGTGCTGCTGCGCGGAAGGGCCCGGCGGGGCCGGGAGGCGCACGCCGGGACCGGTGACGATCCGCTGGACGCGGCACAGGAGCGCCGGGTGCGGGCGGTGCTCGCGCTGGGCGGGGTGCCGCAGGCGGACCTGCCGGACGGGGTGCAGCAGGTCCGCCTGCGGCTGCTGGAGCGGGCCGCGAGCGGCCGGGAGGCGCCGCGGGACGTCTCGGCGTGGGCGGCGGTGGTCGCCTCCAACCTGGCCATGGACTGGCACCGGGCCAAGCGCCGCCAGGAGCGACTCGGGGAGCGGCTGGCCGCCCTGCGGCAGCTGGAGCACCCCTCCGGCGAGGACAGCAGCGTGCTGTCCGTCGCCGTCGCCCAGGGCCTGGACGAGCTGCCCGACGCCCAGCGGCAGGTCGTCGTGCTGCGTTTCTACGCCGACCTGCCGGTCCGGTCCATCGCCGAGCAGCTCGGCGTCCCCGAGGGCACGGTCAAGAGCAGGCTGCACACGGCGGTACGGGCTCTGCGCGCCCGCCTGTACGAGGACGAGGTGGTGTGACATGCCCGCCCGGAACGACGACGGCCGGCGCGACGCCGACTACGACGGCATGGACGCGCTGATGGCAGCGCTCGTCGACGACCCACTGCCGGAGGGGGCTCGGCGGGACCCGGCCTTCATGACGGCCCACCGCGCGGCCATGGCGGACGTGGCACAGCTGCGGGACCAGCTGCTGCTCCTGGGAGACACCCTGGCGCGCGACGCAGGGGCGGACGTGGCCGGGGCCGAGGGGGAGCCCGGCGCCGGGAGCGAGGCCGGGGCGCGGGCTCGGGGGGAGGCGGGGCCGGCGGCCGGCCCGCACGCCGAAGGGCCGGGGGCGGCCGTCGACCCACCGGTGAGGGAGCTGCCCGTGGGGCCCCGGGCAACTGGGGGCCGGCCCGGGCAACGGAGCGGTGCCGGGTCGTCGTCCGGGCGGCGCAGCCGGCCCCGGCCCCTCGTCGTGGTGCTGCGCGGGCTCGCCGCTGCCGCGGCCGCCACCGTCGTCGTGGGTATGGGATGGCTCGTCGTGCAGGGCGGTAGCGGGTCGGGGCAGGACTCGGGCTCCGGCTCCGACTCGGCCGCCGACTCCGCGGCCGGTTCGCGCCAGGGCGTTCAGGAATCCGGGCCCGGGCGCGCCGGCTACCTCGCCTGCGCCCGGCTCGTGGCCGAGGGCACCGTCGCCGAGGTCGAACCCGTCCCCGGCACCGGCCAGGACCGCGTCACCCTGGACGTGGACCGCTACTACAAGCCCGCCAAGGGCCAGGACCGGGTCGTCTTCCCCATGGACGAGGACGCCGCACCCCAGCCGCAGCCGGGTGAACGCGTCCTCCTCGGGATCACGCGCGGGCAGGCCCAGCCGGACCTGTGGAAGGCGGGGGAGAAGGAGATCGCCCCCGAGCGGGCCCGGATCGCCGCCGCCCTTCCCGAGTCGGGGACCCTTCCCTGCGAGTGAGCCGAGTGAGCACACGGCGGAAACGCCGAGGGCGGGCGTCCGTCCGGACGCCCGCCCTCCTGATGCCGTCGAACCGCTACGGCAGGACCTTCTCGATCTTCACACTGCCCACGCCCGCGGCCGTCCCGCGCGCGTTGACGAGCTGGACCTGGCCGAAGAACTCACGCCCCTCGGGCGCGGCCGCCGCGGCGGTGACGCTGCCCGAGACCGTCGCCGAGTCGCCCGTGCCGAGCTTCACCGGCGCCGAACCGTCGACGGTGACGCTGCCGAGGGAGGGAGCGAAGAACACGTCCCGGTAGTCGTACTCGGTCGTGCCGGCCGGCACCGAGTAGCCGACGACCTCGACGGTGTACTTCCCGGCGGCCGGGGAGGGCACGGAGACCGACTCCTCCGAGTCACCGTCCGCGGAGCTGCCGACCTGCTTGCCGGCGGCGTCATAGACCGCGAGGTCCAGGTCGGCGGCGTTGTCCGAGACACCGCCGATGGCGACGTCCAGCGACTTCGCGCCCGCGGGCACCTCGACCGTCGTGGTCTGCGTCTCGCCCTGCTTGATCGACGGACGGGTCGTCTTGGACGAGCCGAGCGGGCCGCCCACCAGCTTGCCGTCGATCGCGGCGAAGCCGTTCGTCACCTTCCAGGAGGCGGCGGCCGGGGTGCCGACCTTCGCCTCGGGCACGGTCACGGTCTCCGGCTCGAAGGCCGCGCCGAGCACGGCGACGTCCAGCTTGTACGGGTTGTCGAGCAGCGGCGACGTTCGGCGCGACTCGACCTCGATCTCCCACACGCCGGGCTGCGGGTTCGCGTAGGAACGCAGGTCCGGGCGGCAGGTGTTGGCCGGGTTCGGGTAGTTCGGGTAGCAGTTGATCGTCGACGTCGGGTCGGAGGGGACGCCGTAGGGGTGGATGGAGATGAACCGGGTCTGGCTCTTGTCCTTCAGCCCGCTCATCGCGACCTCGAGCGTCTTCGCGCCCTCGGGCACGGTGACGTAGTAGTGCTTCGAGCTGTTGCGCTGCACCGAACCGGACGCGGAGAACGTGTACTTCAGCGGCGCCGCGACCACGACCGTGTTCAGGACCTGCCTGTCGATGCCCTCGGTCTTCGGGTCGTCGACCTCCAGGATCGCGCTCTTGATGCCCGCGGACTTCGGCGCGGCCTGGACCTTGACGGTGACCGGCTTGTTCAGCGGCAGCTTCACCTCGTCGGAGCCGACGATGCGGAACGTGCCGCCCGCGTTGTTCTCGAAGTGCAGCTCGTGCCGGATCGCCTTGTCGGCGCCGGACGTACGCGTGACGGTGATCTCGTACGTCTTCTTCTGGCCGGCCTTCAGGCCGCCCTCACGGTCGTACAGGCCCGTGCCGTGGCCCGGGGTCTTCAGGAACTGGTCGATCGCGGTGTCGACCGGCGCCTTGACCGTGTACGCGTGGGAGGTCGCGCCGTCGCGGATCGAGTCCCAGGCGTCCTCGATGTTCATCAGGCCCGCGCCCTCCTCGTACGCCTGCACACCCTTGATGTGGTCGGCGGTCGAGGTGAGGGCCGTGCGCAGGGTCGCCGGCGTGAGCTCGATCTTCTTCTGCTCGGCGGCCGACAGCAGCAGCGCGGCGGCGCCGGCGGCCTGCGGGGAGGCCATCGAGGTGCCCTGGAGCATGCCGTAGCCGGCCGGCAGGGAGTAGCCCGCCTCGGCGACCGGGGCACCCGGCATCCACGTCTGGATGGTGTTGATCGCGGCACCCGGGGCGACCAGGGTCGGGGTGAATCCGCCGTCCTCACGCGGGCCGCGCGAGGAGAACGGCATCAGCGCGTACTTCTTCTCCACGACCGAGCCGTAGTTGGCGGCCCAGGTCTCCTTGGAGACGGACGCGCCGACCGAGATCACCTTGTCGGCCAGGGCCGGGTCGCCGATGGTGTTGGTGCCGGGGCCGGAGTTGCCCGCGGAGATCACCAGCTGGACGCCGTAGGTGTCGATGAGGCGCGTGTACAGCTCGGCGCGCGCGTTGTTGCCGTCGTTCAGCGCCGGCAGGCCGCCGATGGACATGTTGACGATGTCGACGCCGCGCTTGGTGACGAGGTCGATCATGCCCTCGGTGAGCGCGACGTTGGTGCAGCCGCCGGACCAGGTGCAGGCGCGCGAGGAGACGAGCTTGGCACCCGGGGCGGCGCCGTCCATCTTGCCGCCGAACAGGCCGTTCGCGGCGGTGATGCCGGCGACGTGCGTGCCGTGCTCGGACTCGATGACGCCGATGTTGACGAAGTCGGCCTTCGCGCCGGCGCCGTTGTGGACGACGTCCTTGCGGATCTCGACGACGAACGGCTGCCGCTCGGCGATGTCGGTCTTCGGGTCGTCGGTGCCGAAGTAACCGATCTGGAAGCCGTCCCTGTAGGGCTTCATCGCGGTGTCGTCACCGAAGTCGGCGTTGTTGTTCAGGTCCACGCGGACCGTGCCGGCGGCCGGGTCGTACAGCACGCCCCAGGAGTCCGTGGTGTCGCCGTCGCGGTTGGCGTCACCCGCGGCGTCACCGCCGGTGGTGTACGACTCCTTGAAGGTGCTCACCCGGTACGCGCCCGACGGCGCCTTCCACGTTCTGCCGTCGTGCGTGAACGTGGGGCCGGAGACGGAGGTGTCCATCCGGCGCCAGGTGTTGTCGTTGTCGACTACCGGGTCCGTCGCCGTCACCCAGTCGACGATCTTCCGCTCGCCGGTCGTGGTCTTCTGGAGCGCCGGGTGGCCCAGGTCGACGCCGGAGTCCAGGATGCCGATGGTGATGCCGCGGCCGTCCGCCTTCGGGTGGTCCTCGACGAAGTCGACCGCGCCCGTCTCGAAGGACGGGTTGTACGGGTTCTCCGCGGGAGTCTTCTTCCCCGGTGCCGGGTACGTCCCCGCGGCGGCCTTGGCACCCTTGGCGGTGTCCGCGGCCGGCGTCGGGTCGTCCAGCGGGATCTCCTCGCGCAGGTCGATGCCGTGCACGGAGGAGAGCTTGGCGGCGGCGGCGATGGCCGAGTCCGCCCGGGACGTCGGGACGGTGGCGCGGACGTAGCCCAGCTTGTCGTCGGACCGGCCCACCGAGCCGCCCTTGACCGCGTCCAGCTGCCCGGCGACCTGCTCGGTCTGCCCGGGCGCGGTGGCGATCATCATCGTGACGGTCTTGTCGCCGTCCGCCTTCGCCTCGGCGAGCAGGTCCGCGTCGCCCGAACCGAGCTTGTCGTGCGCGGACTTGACGTCGGCGTCGGCCGGGGCGGACGCACCCGGCTCGTCGGCGGCGAAGGCCAGAGGGACCGGCCCGGCCGCGGAGAGCGCGGCGACGAGACCGGCGGCCACGGCGACGCGCGCCACGCGTCTGCGGGCCGATATCAGGTCACGCTGGGGGGTGTTGGTCATCGGCATCCCTTGTAGGTAAAGGAACGTGCGGGAGCGACCGGGGCCGATCGGTCCTGGTCGCGACCGTCCGGAACGCAGGCCCGGACGATCGCACAGCTTTACGCAAGGTGAGGTTCTTTGGGGAGGGTTGACCGAAACGAAATGGATGTATGGGGAAAACCCGCGATGCGTTTTGCGGGCATGAGTCCCGAAGGCGGCGAAATCGGTTAACGTCCCGGAGTGAGACAGAAGTTGAGGGTGGCGGCCTACGCCGTATGCGTCCGTGACGGACAGATCCTGCTCGCCCGCTCCCCCGCCGCCGACGGCACCCCCGAGTGGGTCATGCCCGGCGGCGGCATGGAGCACGGCGAGGACCCCTACGACACCGTGCGCAGGGAGGTCGAGGAGGAGACCGGGTATCTCATCGAGGTCACCGGGCTGCTCGGCGTGGACTCCTCCCACCGCGTCTTCCGCGAAGGCATCGGACGTGCCGTCGACCATCACGCCGTCCGCTTCGTCTACGAGGGCCGCATCATCGGCGGCGAACTGCGCAACGAGGTGAACGGCTCCACCGACCTCGCCGCGTGGCAGGACCTGGACGCCGTGCCCGGACTGGTCCGGGTGGGGATGGTCGACATAGCACTGCGCCTGTGGCGGGAGCGGCCGGTCACCGGACGGCTCGCCGACGTCATGGAGGACGCCGAATAGGTTCAGTACCCCGGGAGATGAACACCGCGTGACCGGCTCCCGGCCGTTCCCGGAGCGGCCGACGACGCGCAGGGTAGTCCAAGATCCACGTACGGTGATCGGCGCTGCGCGTTGCCACCCCGTTTACGCGCAGGTCATTCCCAGTGCCAACGATCCAGTACGAGCGGGATGTTCGCGTGCCGGACATCCCGCGACCACTGCCGACGCGTTCGCACTCGGGGAGAGAAGCGCATGTCGCGCACACGCTCAGTCGCCGGCTCCGGCCAGGGCATCCACCGTCGTTCCGTCCTCGCCGCCACGGGAGCGGTCGCCCTGTCCGCGGGCGTCGGCTACGCCCTGCGGCCCAGCGACAGCCAGGCCGCCACGGGCACCAGGCAAACCACCGAGGCCGTCGCCGCCTCCTCCCGCCGGGCACCGGCCGCGCCGCTGGCCCCGTACACCAAGGGCACGACCGTGGCGTCCGTGTCCACCCCGCGCGGCTCCGGCTACCGGCGTCTGGGCGACGGACCCGGCTGGCAGCGGGTCGTGCGCTCCGACCTGGCCGCGCCCAAGTCCGGCCGCGCCGGGCGCCGTACCGCGCTGGCGGCGTTCGTCCAGCTCACCGACCTGCACATCATCGACGCCCAGCACCCGCTGCGCCTGGAGTACCTGCGCTCCGCCGACGTGCACGCCTGGCGGCCGCACGAGGCGCTGACCGTGCAGGGCGCGATCGCGCTGGTGGAGCGGATCAACGCGCTGCGCGGCGCGCCCGTCACCGGAAGCCCGCTGCACTTCGCCATGACCACCGGCGACAACACGGACAACAACGCCAAGTCCGAGCTGGAATGGTTCCTGAAGGTCATGAGCGGCGGGCGCATCACCCCCAACACCGGGGACCCGCGCCGGTACGAAGGCGTCCAGAACAGCGGCCTCAAGCTGTACTGGCAGCCGGACGCCGCGGTCCGCGACACCGACAAGCAGGCCGGCTTCCCGCACCTCGACGGCTTCCTCAAGGCCGCCATCCGCGAGGTCCGAAGCCCCGGCCTCAACCTGCCCTGGTACTCCACCGTCGGCAACCACGACACCATGCCGATGGGCTGCTACGCCTCGCACGGCGACTCCTACCTCACCGAACTCGCCGTCGGCGGCAAGAAGCTGATGAACGTGTCCGCCGCCGAGGCGCAGCGGCTCCAGACGCTCATCAAGAAGGCCCGGGACCCCGAGGGCGTCCGCTACCACGACTTCCTCAAGACCCACGCCCGGTCCACACGCTCGGTCACCCCCGACGAGAGCCGCGCCCCCTTCACCCCCACCGAGTACATCCGGGCGCACCTGGACCCGGCCTACCGCGGCATCGGCCCGGCCGGCCACGGCTACTCCTCCGCCAACCTCGACACGGGCACCCAGTACTACGCCTTCCGCGTCTCCGACGACGTCATCGGCATCAGCCTGGACACCACCGACGCGGGCGGCCACTACGAAGGCTCCCTCGGCACGGCCCAGTTGAAGTGGCTCGACCGGACACTGCGGGAGAACAAGGACTCCTACGCGGTGATCTTCAGCCATCACACCAGCAAGACGATGACGAACACCCGCACCGACCCGGCCCGCCCCCACGAGCGCCGGCACAACGGCCAGGAGGTCCTCGCCCTCCTCGGCGGCCACCGCAACGTGCTCGCCTGGGTGAACGGCCACATCCACAAGAACGTCATCACCCCGCACGCGATGTCCTCCGGCGGCTCCTTCTGGGAGATCTCCACGGCGTCCCACGTCGACTACCCCCAGCTCGCCCGCATCATCGAGCTGACCGACAACAAGGACGGCACGGTCTCCCTGTTCACCACGCTGGTGGAGTCCTCGGCCCCGCACCGCACGGACTTCTCCGACCTCTCCCAGACCGGCCTCGCGGCCCTCTACCGCGAGCTGTCCCTCAACGCCCCCGGCGCGAGCACGACCCTCGGCGGCGACCCGGAGGACCGCAACACCGAGCTGGTGCTCAAGAAGGACTGAATCCCGCCCAACCCGCCCCGTCCGGTCAACTCCGGCCCGGCGGCTCGGGTCCCACCCCCTGACACCGCTCGACATGACGGGGGTAGGGGACATGAACAGACGCACACGCACGATCCTGACGGCGGCGACGGCCGTGGCACTGTCGGCGGCCCTGGCGGGCCCCGCGGTCGCGGCCCCGCAAACGTACGGCCACGACGCGACGCGGCAGGCGGTCCGGGCGGCGGTCGCCGACGGCGTCCCGGGCGTGACCCTGAGAGTGCAGCGAGGGCACGGCGCCTGGGCGGCCACGGCCGGAGTGGGCGACCTCAAGACGGGCAAGCCGCGTTCGACGCGCGACCACTACCGCGTCGCCAGCATCTCCAAGACGTTCGTCGCCACCGTCGTCCTGCAACTGGAGGCGGAGGGGCGGCTGTCGCTGGACGACACGGTGGACAAGTGGCTGCCGGGCGTGGTGCGGGGCAACGGCCACGACGGCCGCAAGGTCACCCTCCGCCAGCTCCTGAACCACACCAGCGGCATCTTCGACTACCTGGCGGACCCCGGCTTCCAGCGGACGTACATGACCGCGGACGGCTTCATGAAGCACCGGTTCGACGAGGCGGACCCCGAGGAACTGCTCGCCTTCGCCCTGGCGAACGAGCCGTACTCCGCGCCGGGCAGTTCGTTCGAGTACTCCAACACGAACTACCTCCTGGTCGCGCGGGTGATCGAGAAGGCCACGGGCAACGACTACGGCGACGAGATCGACCGGCGCATCATCGCCCCGCTGCACCTGACCTCCACGTCCGTCCCCACCACCCGGGTCACCCTGCCGCGGCCCAGCAGCCGCGCCTACTCCAAGCTGGCCGAGACGGACACGGGCCCGACGTACGACGTCACGGAGCTGAACGCGCGTCTGGCCTACGGCTCGGGCCAGATGGTCTCCAGCTCGGCCGATCTGAACCGCTTCTACTCGGCCCTGCTCCGCGGCAGGCTGCTCCCGCCCGAGCAGCTGGAGGAGATGAAGACCACGGTTCCCTCCAGCCGGGAGACCAGCCGCTACGGCCTGGGGCTCGTCGACCGCGAGCTCAGCTGCGGCGTCCACGTCTGGGGCCACGACGGCGGCATCAGTGGCTCCAACTCGGACGCCGTGACGACCGAGGACGGCCGCCACACGCTCGCCGTCAACTTCAACGGCGACTGGTCGGGCAGCACCGAGGCGATCATCGAGGCGGAGTTCTGCGACACGTAGGACGGTGCCGTCCGTCCGCTTGGTGAGAGGCCCGCTCACCATGCGAGAAGACGGCCGGACCCCCCATCCCTCGGCTGCCTGGCTCCGAATCCCTAGCGAGGAAGGGCACGCGACAGTCGCAGCCGAGGGGGCCCTCCTCATGAAGGGACAACAACTCCAGGAGGCGGCCAGGGGCGTCATGGAGGGAGCCCGGCCCTGCGAAGAGCCGCCGCATCCCGCGGTGTCCGCCGCGGCAGAGCGGCTCGCCGCACTGCTGGCGGATGTCGCCCGGCTGGACGAGGTACCGCTCGACGGCAACTTCTTCGATGATCTCGGCGCCGACTCGTTGGTGATGGCGCACTTCTGCGCGCGGGTGAGGAACCAGCCGGACCTGCCGCCGGTGTCGATGCGCGACGTCTACCGGCATCCGACCGCCGGCAGTCTCGCGGCCGCGCTGCTCGACAGCACCCCGCCGCCACCCGTATCCGAGACGCCCGGCCCGCCGGTACTGCCCAGGGAACAGGCCGAGGCCCCGGCACCGGCGCCGCCGACGGGCCGCCCCGACCACGTGCTCTGCGGGGCACTCCAGCTTCTGGCCTTCCTCGGCTACGCCTTCCTCCTCGCCGCCGTCACCGCCCAGGGCTACGAATGGATCTCCGCGTACGCGCACCTGCTCGACGCCTACCTGCGGAGCGTGGTGTTCGGCACCGCGCTGCTCCTCGTGCTGTGCGCCCTGCCCGTGATCGCCACTCGCGCCGGCCGGAGCGGGGCGGGGCGTTGCCCCTCACCCTTTGTTCGAAGCTGCCGCCGCGACAGATCATGATCAGTCGCCGCCGGAGTGGGAGGAGGGGCCGCCGGCGACTCCGGCGGCCCCTCCTCTCCCCTCCCGGCCCTGCCCGGCCGGTCACTACCGGGGCAGTACCACGACATACGCGGCCGGATCGCGGTCGGCCGAGGCCATCAGGGCCGTGCGGACCACCGCCGCCTGTTGTTCCAGTGAGTCGCGGAGCTTCCTGGGCGTGATGTGGACGACGGTGATGCCGAGGCGCTCCAGGTGCTCGCGCTTGCGGGCGTACTCGGACCACAGGGCGTCGTCGTCCTGCCGGGGCGCCCGCGTGTCCAGCTCCAGCGCCACCGCCTGGTCGGGCCAGTACGCGTCCAGGCCCCCGAGGTAGGGGCCGCCGGGCAGGCGCAGGTCCACGTTCCAGACCGGGTCGGGCAGGCCGTACTCGCGCACCATCCGGTACAGGCGGTCCTCCGCGATCACCCGGCCCTCGGCCAGCAGGGAGTCCACCGCGTCCACCACGTGCGGACGGCTCAGCAGCCGCGCCTGGTTCAGCTCCCGCACCACCGCCGCCGGCTCGCAGTGGGCGCCGCGCACCGCCTCCGTCATCAGCCGGCGCACGGTGCCGGCGTCCGCGAGCCCGGCCACCGCGTCGGCCAGCGCGCGGGCGACCGGGGCCACCGGCAGGCCCGTGACCTGCTCGGGGGCGGGCAGCGCGGCACTGCGGACGATGCGCGCACAGCCCGTCGAGCGCAGCCGGCGCAGCCGCGGGACCAGGACGTCGATCGCGTCCAGGGACGGCAGCGGGGGAGTGGAGGAGAAGCCGTGCAGCGTCAGGGCGGCCAGGCCGGTGATCATCGCATCCGGGTAGGCCGGGGCGTGCCCCCCGCTCGCGCCGGGCTGGGCGGGGACGCCCGTGCCGCGCTCCCGCGCCGCGTACATCAGCACCGCGTGCAGCCGCTCCTCGCTGGTCGGCGGGCCCGGGTGGAGCAGGACGACGCCCGGGAGGAGCTGCTGCCACGGTCCGCCGGGGCGGCACTGCTCGTTCGTCCCGGACGTCGTCACGCCGTGCGAGCGGAGCTGCGCGACCGTCATCACGCGGAGCCGGCCGCGGCCGGACACGTCATGCAGGGGGCGGGGGGAGAGCGGGGTGTTGTGGGTCATGACCCGCAATTTCCCGTGCTCCGACCGCCTTTTAACCGCTGTTACAGGCCCGTCGACAAATACGGACAACCCAGCCCTAAAGGACGGGTGTTCGGATGCCGAAAGCCCCTGGTCCGTTCGGGTGCGGACCAGGGGTTACGGCTTGCGGGGCACGCATCTCGTAACGATGGCGGAACGCCCGGATCTCAGGCCAAAGCTACTGGTCGGAGGCCGCGTCGCAGTCCTGCCCCCGCAGCGCCCGCGCCAGGTCGTCCCGGGCCTCCAGCACCAGCCGGCGCAGGGCCGGAGCCGCCTCCCGGTGGGCCTCCAGCCACGCGTCCGTGGCGTCGAGGGTCTCCCGGGACTGCTGGAGCGAGGGGAACATGCCCTGCACCACGTGCATCCCGATCTGGATCGACCGCTCGGCCCACACCCGCTCGATCGCCGCGAAGTACTTCCCCGCGTACGGCGCGAGCAACTCCCGCTGCGAGCCCTGGGAGAAGCCCGCGATGGTCGCCTCGACCATGGCGTTGGACAGCGCGTCTGACTCCACGACCTGCGCCCACGCCTGCGCCTTGACCGCCTCCGACGGCCGGGCGGCCAGACAGCGCACCTGGTGGCGCTTGCCGGACGCCGTGTCGTCCCGGGCCAGCTCCTCGGCCAGCGTCTTCTCGTCCACCACCCCGTGCGCGGCCAGCGGCTCCAGGAACACCCACCGCAGCTCCTGGTCCAGGTCGAGGCCCTCGACCGACGCCGTGCCCGCCAGCAGGTCGCCCAGCAGCTCGAAGTCGGCCTCGGCGGCGGCCGTCCGGGCGAAGAAACGCGCCCACGCGAGCTGGTGCTCGCTGCCGGCCTCGGCCGCGTACAGCTCGCGCCGCGCGCCCTCGGCGAGGAGGCGGGCGGTCGTCTCCCGCCGGGCGGGCGCCGCGTAGTGCGTGACCGCCGACTCGGCCCACGCGTGCAGCATCTGCACCACGCCGATCTCGGACTCGCTCCCCGCGAACCGCAGCACCAGGTCCACGAAGTCCCTCGCCGGGAGCAGCGCGTCCCGCGTCATGTTCCACAGCGCCGACCAGCACAGGGCGCGCGCCAGCGGGTCGGTCACGGACCCCAGGTGCTCGCGCAGCGTCGCCAGCGAGGTCTCGTCGAAGCGGATCTTGCAGTACGTCAGGTCGTCGTCGTTGACCAGGACCAGGTCGGGCGCCGCGGCGCCGGACAGTTCCGCCACGACCGTCCGCGGGCCGTCGACGTCCACCTCGGCGCGCGCGTACCGCTCGACCGCTCCGCCGTCCGTCGCCCGGTACAGGCCCACCGCCACCCGGTGCGGGCGCAGTTCGGGATGCGACTCGGCCGCCTCCTGCACCACCGCCAGCTCCTGGACGCGGCCCTGCGGGTCCAGCAGCAGCTGCGGGGTCAGCGAGTTCACCCCGGCCGTCTGGAGCCAGGACCGCGCCCAGGCGCTCATGTCCCGGCCGCTGGTCTCCTCCAGCACCGACAGCAGGTCACCGAGGCGCGTGTTGCCGTACGCGTGGCGCTTGAAGTAGCGCCGGGCGCCCTCCAGGAACGCGTCCTGGCCGACGTACGCCACGAGCTGCTTCAGCACCGACGCGCCCTTGGCGTACGTGATGCCGTCGAAGTTCAGTTTGGCGTCCTGGAGGTCCCGGATGTCCGCCGTGATCGGGTGTGTGGAGGGCAGCTGGTCGGCCCGGTAGGCCCACGACTTGCGGCGGTTGGCGAAGGTGACCCAGCCGTTGACGAAGCGGGTCGCGCCGACCAGCGAGAACTCGCCCATGAAGTCCGCGAACGACTCCTTCAGCCACAGGTCGTCCCACCACTCCATGGTGACCAGGTCGCCGAACCACATGTGCGCCATCTCGTGCAGGACGACGTTGGCCCGGCCCTCGTAGGACGCCTGCGTCACCTTGCCCCGGAAGATGAACTCCTCCCGGAACGTCACCAGACCCGGGTTCTCCATCGCGCCCAGGTTGTACTCGGGCACGAACGCCTGGTCGTACTTCCCGAACGGGTACGGATAGTCGAAGTGGTCGTGGAAGAAGTCCAGGCCCTGCTTGGTGACCAGGAAGACGTCCTCGGCGTCGAAGTAGGGCGCGAGACCCTTGCGGCACAGGGCGCCGAGGGGGATCTCCAGCGTCGTGCCGTCGGCGAACGTACGGGAGTAGCTGTCCGTCACGTAGTGGTACGGGCCCGCCACCACACACGTGATGTACGTCGAGATCGGCTTGGTCTCGGCGAACCGCCAGACCCCGTCGGCCCGTTCGCCCACACCGTTGCTCCACACCGTCCAGCCCTCCGGCGCCCGCACCTCGAAGCGGAACGGGGCCTTGAGGTCGGGCTGCTCGAAGTTGGCGAAGACGCGGCGCGAGTCGGCCGGCTCGTACTGCGTGTACAGGTACACCTCGCCGTCCTCGGGGTCGACGAAGCGGTGCAGGCCCTCGCCCGTGCGGGAGTAGGCGCACTGCGCGTCGACCACCAGCTCGTTGTCGGCGGCCAGGTCCTCCAGCATGATCCGCGAGCCGTCGAAGACCTCCCCGGGGTCCAGATCACGGCCGTTGAGTGAGACGGCCGTCACACTCGGGGCGATCAGATCGGCGAAGCTGCTCGCGCCGGGCTCGTTGCAGCGGAACCGGACGGTCGTGACGGACCGGAAGGTGCGGGGCCCGTCGGCGTCGTCCGCACCGACCGCGGACCGCAGGTCGAGGGACACCTCGTACCCGTCGACGCCGATCAGGGCGGCCCGCTCCCGGGCCTCGTCGCGGGACAGATTCTCACCGGGCACGGGCGGAACTCCTCAAGCGTCGTCGGATAGGGCTGAACAGCGACGATCCTGCCACGTACCCCTGACGCGAGGCAGCCGGGAATGACCGGGGCGAGCGGTGGCGTTCCCGGAGAAACGGTTTCCTCATGAGGAGAGACATGTCGGACAAGACCCCCGTCGACTTCTGGTTCGACCCGCTGTGCCCCTGGGCGTGGATGACCTCCCGCTGGGTGCTGGAGGTGGAGAAGGTCAGGGACATCCAGGTCCGCTGGCATGTCATGAGCCTCGCCGTGCTCAACGAGGACAAGCTCGACGAGCTGCCCGAGGAGTACCGCGAGCTGCTCGAGACCAAGGCGTGGGGTCCCGTCCGGATCGTCATAGCGGCGCAGCAGGAGCACGGCGCCGAGGTGCTGGGCGACCTCTACACCGCGCTCGGCACCCGCTTCCACAACCAGGGCGAGGGCCCCGGCAAGGAGACGGTCGCCGCCGCGCTGAAGGACGTCGGCCTGCCCGAGTCCCTCATGGAGCACTGGGACGGCACCCGGTACGAGCCCGAGCTGCGCGCCTCCCACAAGGAGGGCATCGACAAGGTCGGCCAGGAGGTCGGCACCCCGGTCATCGCCGTGCCCGGCGCGGACGGCGAGCAGATCGCCTTCTTCGGCCCGGTCGTCACCCCGGCCCCCAAGGGCGAGGAGGCCGCCCGCCTCTGGGACGGCACCCTCGCCGTGGCCTCGGTGCCGGGCTTCTACGAGATCAAGCGCACCCGCACCAAGGGCCCGGACTTCTCCAACCTCTAGAGGTCACACCGAGGCGTCGGCTCCCGGGTTCTGCAGTTCCTCCGGGAGCCGGCCCCCGCCGGCCTGATGGCCCCAGGGCTGGTACCACCGGCAGCCCGCCGCGGTGCAGCGCCACAGGTCCGTGCGGTGCGTCCCGAGCGCCTTTCTCTCCTCGGGCTTGAGCGGCGTGAACACCTGCGTTCCGCTGCCGCCACAGGTCGGGCAGTGCTTGTCCTTGAAGAACATCAGCCCCTCCTCGCCATCACCGCCAGGTCGGGGAAGTCGGTCACCACCGCGTCGACCCCCCAGCGGTAGTACAGCGCGTACTCGGCGAACGCGTCCCCGAAATCGGTGCTTCCGGTGCCGCGCCGGAAATCCGCCGGCAGGAACTGGTTCTCCGCCCGGAAGGTGTACGGCCCCACGCGCAGCCCCGCCGCGTGGGCGTCCGCGAGGAGTGACGTGCCGACGAGCGACGACTTGTCCGGGCCGATCCAGTCCGCGTACTCCGCGATGTCCGCCAGCCCGTCCGGCGTCATCATCTCCCGGTAGGTCGTCGTGGGCAGGTCGTACGGCCCGCCCGTGGTCCCGAGGGCCTGCCACAGCGGTACGCCCAGGCCTGTCATGCGCTTCAGGCTCGTCGGCTCGAAGGACTGCACGACGCACTCGCGTCGGCCCAGCCGGTTGCGGCGGATCGCGGACGCCAGCTTCGGCTCCAGGGGCAGGCCGATGGAACGGAAGTACGTCGGGTGCTTGGTCTCCGGGAAGACGGCGATCGTCCGGCCGTGCGTCTTCGACAGCTTCCGCGCCAGGTCCACGACCTCCTGGAAGGTCATGACCTCCTCGCGCCCGTCGAAGACCGTGTTGCGGTTGCGGACCTGTGGCAGCCGCTCCACCGCCCGCAGCGTCTTCAGCTCGGCGAGGGTGAAGTCCTCCGTGAACCAGCCGGTCACGGACCGGCCGTCGACCGTCTTCGTCGTGCGGCGGTCCGCGAACTCCGGGCGGCGGGCCACGTCGGTGGTCTGGGAGATCTCGTTCTCGTGCCGGACCACCAGCACATGGTCCTTCGTCGGCACCAAATCCGGTTCGATCCAGTCGGCGCCCGTGTGCACGGCGTACGTGTACGAGGCGGCCGTGTGCTCGGGGCGCCAGCCGGCCGCGCCGCGGTGCCCGATGACCAGCGGCCCCCGGGCAGTGACCGCGTCCGCGGGTGCCGCGAGCGCGGGTACGGTCGCGGCCGCCGGCGTGGCGGCGGCCGCGAGCAGGAGAGATCGGCGTCTCAGGTGCATCCAGTTCCCTTTCGCCATCCGGATGTTCAGCTCCTTGCCCGGACCCGTGCCCGGGCAAGCCGGACCAGGTGCTCCTCGTACCCTTTCGTGTAGTACGCGGCCCGGCTCCGGTCCGGCTCGACGACCTGCGTCGGCCGCGTCCACACCCGCGCGTCCAGCGGCACCCCGTACCGCTCGGCCGCCGCGAGGACCGCGCCCCGCGCGCCCACCTCGCCCTCGACGACCCGCAGGGGCCGGCCGAGCACATCGGCGAGCAGCCGCATCCAGGCGGGGCTGCGGGTGCCACCGCCGCAGACGGCCAGATTCCCTGTGAGGCCCGCCGCCTCCAGGCAGTGCCGGGCCGCGTACCCGATGCCCTCGCAGGTGGCGCGGACCAGGTCGCCCCGGGTCGACTCCAGGGAGACACCCGTGAGTTCGGCGCGCAGCCGTGGCTCGACGAAGGGGGCGCGTTCGCCGGAGGGCGCGAAGTACGGCAGCACACGGACGCCGTTCGCGCCCGGCGGGGACTGAGCCAGCAGGCCGTCCACCTCGTCGTGCCGCACCCCCGTCGTCGACAGCACCCAGTCCAGGGCCGCCGTGCCGACCATCGCGGGCATGGCGCGCAGCCAGTACCCGGGCCGGTCGGTGGAGATGTACAGGCCGGCCGGTTCGCCCGTCAGGTCCAGCTCGGTCGTGGCGACCAGACTGGCCAGACAGGTCCCCACGATCAGCAGACCGTCCCCCGGGGCCGTCACCCCGGCGCCCAGCGCGCAGGCCGGCAGATCGTACGGTCCGTTCGCGATCCGGGTGCCCGACGGCAGGCCCTCGCCCCGCGCCCCGGCCGTCGCGACCGGGTCGCTCACCGGGGCGAGCAACCCACGGCGGTGCGTGAGCCCCAGCAGCTCCACGACCCGGTTGTCGTACGTCCGGGTGCGCGGGTCCAGGAAGGGCATGGACGCGTCCGACACATCCGTCGCCGGACCCGCTCCCGTCAGCCGCTGGAACACCATGTCCTTGCAGTACAGGGCCGCCTTCGCGGCATCCAGCGCCTTCGGTTCGTTGCTGTCCAGCCAGGCCAGCAGCGGCCCCGGACAGCCCGGGAACATCGCGCTGCCGGTCCGCCGGAACACCGTCTCGAACGTACCGTCGGCCAGCCACCGGTCGACCAGTTCGTGCGCCCGCCCGTCCATCCAGGAAGCCGCCGCCCGCACGGGCCGCCCCTCGCCGTCGACCAGCCACACCCCGTCGCCCTGCCCGGTGAGCCCGGCCAGCTCGACCGGCCCCGGGACCCGTCCGGTGACCTCGTCCAGCACGGCGACGACCGCCCCGTACACCTCCTCCATGTCCTGCTCGACGAACCCGCCGTGCAGTTTCAGGTCCACCGGGCGGGAGGACACGGCCAGTTCCCGGCCCGTGCCGTCGAAGGCCGCCGCCTTGACCATGGACGTGCCCACATCGATACCGACGTACATGCGGCTCTCCTCCAGGTCTCAGGTCAGACAGTGGGCGAGTGGCTCTCCACGGACCCAGCGGCCCACTTCCTCGGCGGCGATCCGCGCGGCCTTCTCCGCGACGGCGCGCGAAGCGCCGCCCAAGTGCGGGGTGAGCACCACGCGTTCGGAGAGTCCCGGCAACCGGGACTCCGCCGGCAGCGGCTCCCGCTCGTACGTGTCGAGCGCCGCCGCCGACACCTGCCGGCTCTCCAGCGCGTCGCACAGCGCGCCCTCGTCCAGCAGCGGGCCCCGGGCCACGTTCACCACCACCGCGCCGGACGGCAGCAGCCCCAGCTCCCGGGCGCCGATCAGACCCCGGGTCTCGGGGGTGAGCCGGGCGTGCAGGGTGATCACCTGGGAGCGGCGCAGGAGTTCGTCCAGCGAGGTCACGCGCAGTCCGTGGATCTCGCCGTGCACGTACGGGTCGTACACCATCACCCGCGCCCCGAACGCGCACAGCACCCGCGCGACCCGGCTGCCGACGGCCCCGTACCCGACCAGCCCGACGGGCAGGTCCTCCAGCTCCAGACCGCTCTGCTCGTACGTGTAGTACGTCGCGCCCTCCCAGCTGCCCTGCCTGGCCAGCGGGTCGTGGGCCTGGGGGATGCGGCGCAGGGCGGCCAGCATCATGCCCACCGTGAACTCGGCGGTGGCGGCGGCGTTGCGGCCGGGCGCGAAGCACACCCGCACGTCACGCCGCTCGGCGGCGTCCAGGTTGACGTTGACCGGTCCGCCCCGGCAGACCACGACCAGCCTCAGATCCGGGCAGGCGGCGAGCACCTTCTCGGTGACCGGCCCCATCTGCGTGACCAGCACCTCCGCCCCGGCCAGCGCCTCGATCATCTCGTCCTCGGCGTCACTGGCCTCCTGCACCTCGGCGACCGGCCCGAACGGCTCCAGCGGCCAGCCGAGCCTCAGTTCCCTGACGTCCGCCCGCCCCACCTCGTGCTCCACCGCCCGCGTGATCAGCGACGGCAGGACGAAGTGGTCACCGGCGGCCACCACACGCACGCTGTTTCCGGCAGTCATCGCAAGGAGTCTCCTGTCTCGGCGTCGAAGACATGGGTGTGCTGGAGGTCGGCGGCGACCCGGACCCGCTGGTCGTGGGTGAGCCGCACCTCGGGATCGGTGAGGACGACCAGGTGCCGTTCGACACCGTCGAGAGCGAGGGTCGCGATGCCCGACTCCAGCAACGGCTCATGGGCGACGACCCGGGCGGGCAGGCCGTCCTCGGCGATGAGCCGGACGTCCTCCGGGCGGATCCCGACCACCACCTCCCGCCCCGGGTCCACCGGCACGGGCAGCGCGATCCGCACCGAGTCGGAGAGGCGGGCGTGGCCGTCGCGGTCGGCGATGCCGGGCAGCAGGGTGATCGCGGGCTCGCCGACGAAGTCCGCGACGAACACGTCGGCCGGGCTGTCGTAGATCTCGTAGGGGGTGCCGAGCTGCTGGATGACGCCGTCCTTCATCACGGCGATCCGGTCGGCGAGGGAGAGGGCCTCCTCCTGGTCGTGGGTGACGAGGATCGTGGTGTGGCCCAGGTCCTTCTGGATGCGCTTGAGTTCGCGGCGGGTGGTGTCGCGCTGGGCCGCGTCCAGGTGGGACAGCGGCTCGTCGAGCAGCAGCACGTCCGGTTCGCGGATCAGGGCCCGGGCCAGGGAGACCCGCTGCTTCTGGCCGCTGGACAGGCCGGCCGGGCGAGCGTGGAGGAGGTCGGTCAGGCCGACCCGTTCGGCGATCTCCTTCACCTTGCGGTCGACGTCCCCACGAGCCTTACGTCCCCGGGCCTTCAGCCCGAACGCCAGGTTCTCCGCCACCGACAGCGGCGGATACAGCGCGTAGTTCTCGAACGCGACCCCGATGTTCCGCTGCTGCGCGGGCCGTTCGACCACCGACGCGCCGCCGACCAGGATGTCCCCGCCGGTCACCGGCTCAAGACCGGCGATCATGCGGAGAGTCGTCGACTTGCCGCAGCCGGACGGCCCGAGCAGTCCGAGCAGCTCCCCGGAACGCAGCGCGAGGTCGAGGCCGCGCACCGCGTCCACGCCCGGACGACCCCGGGCCCGGTAGGTCTTGCGCAGATCACGTAGCTCCAGCTCGGTCATCGCTGCCCTTCGTCGCACAGACCTCGTAACGGACCTTGTGCTCGTCCAGGTCCCGCAGCGCCTCCGCCGACGCCCCGTCGTCCACCAGGAGCAGATCGAAGCGGGACAGCGGGACGACCCGGTGCAGGGCGACCCGGCCGAGCTTGGTGTGGTCGATCAGCAGGACGTTCCGCGCGGCCGCGTCGAGCATCGCCCGCTTCACGGACACGATGTGCTGCTCCTGGTGGTAGGCGTAACCCCCGTGCACCGCAGACGTCGACGCGAAGCACACGTCCACCCGCAACTGCTCGACCGCCTCCACGCAGGACACGCCCAGGAAGGAGGAGTGCAGCGGGTCGTAGTCGCCGCCGAGCGCCATCAGGTGGATGCCCCGCTGGTCGGCCAGCAGGTTGATCGCCTCCAGGAAGTTGGTGACGACCGTCAGCGGCGTGACCTCGCCCGTGCGCAGGCGCCGGGCTATCTCCAGGGTGGACGTGGAGTCGTCCAGCAGGATCGCCATGCCGGGCTCCACCATCCGCAGCGCGTGCTCGGCGACGGCGGCCTTCTCCGCCCGCATGGTCTTCAGCCGGTACTGCACGTTCGACTCGAAGACCCCCGACGGCTGCGCGGTCACCCCGCCCCGGAACTTCCGTACGATCCCCTGCCGTTCGAGCTCGTCGAGGTCCCGGTGGATGGTCATCAGGCTCACCCCGAACCGCTCGGCGAGCTCCGCCGCCGTCGCCGAGCCGTCGGCCAGCACCTGCTCGGCCATGGCGGCCTGCCGCACCGCCGGCCCCTGCTGTCCACCCATGCTGCTGCTCATAGCTGTGTCTCTATCCGTCGTCCCGGGCGCTCCGGCCGGTCGGCCTCGAACAGCAGCAGGTTCTCAGGCCGGACGACGAGCCGTACCGGATCGTCCGGACGAAGGCGTGCCGCGTCCGCCCGGGGGGCCACCAGCGACACCCGCTGTTCCCCGGTCCCGAGCCGGACGGTGACCTCGACGGACCGGCCGAGCACCTCGGTGACGTACACGGTCCCGGTCAGCTCGTGGCCCTCGCCGTGCAGGGCGATGTCCCGGGGGCGGATGCCGACGAGGACGTCCGTGCCCGGCGCGGCCCGCGCCCGGACCGGCAGCTCCACGCCGCCGTCCGACCGCACGCCGCTCTCCGTCACCACCCCCGGCAGCAGATTGATCCGGGGCCGCCCGAAGGCCCGCGCCACCTCCGTGTCGTGGGGGCGGTACCAGATCTCCTCCCGGGTGCCCGTCTGCACGATCCGGCCCTGCCGGATGACCCCGATCCGGTCCCCGAGCGCCAGCGCCTCGACGGAGTCGTGGGTGACGTACAGCGTGGTGGTGTGCTGCACGGCCCCGATCGCCTTCAGTTCGGCCCGCATCTGCTGGCGGAGCTTGGCGTCGAGGTGGGAGAGCGGCTCGTCGAGGAGGAAGGCCCGGGCGGGGCGGACCAGCACCCGGCCGAGGGCGACGCGCTGCCGCTGCCCGTTGGACAACTGGCCCACCGGCCGGTCCAGCAGCCCCGAGATCCCCAGCAGTTCGGCGATCGCGCCGATCCGCTGCCTGGCCTCGGCGGCGGGCAGCCGGTGCCGGGGAGAGCGCAGGGGCGAGGCCAGGTTGTCGTAGGCCGAGCGGTGCGGGTAGAGGGCGTAGCTCTCGAAGCACATCGCCACGCCCCGGTCGTACGGCTCGACGCCCCGCATGTCCTCGCCGTCGAGCGCGACCGTGCCGGAGTCGGGTTGTTCGAGCCCGGCGACGGTCTTCAACGTCGTGGTCTTGCCCGCGCCGGACGGGCCCAGCAGGCAGAAGAACTCGCCCTCCCGCACCTCCAGTTCCAGTCCGTCGAGCGCGACGGTCTTCCCGTACGCCTTCCGTATCCCGCTCAGCGTGATCATGACTTCACCGCCCCGAACGACAGGCCCCGTACCAGATACCGCTGGATCGTCAGCGCCAGCAGCAGCGGCGGTACGACGGACACCAGCGCGGCGGCGGCCGTCAGGTTGTACTTGGGCCGGTCCCCGCCGAGGAAGGACAGCGCGCCGACCGTCACCGTCTGGGCCTCGTTGGAGGTGAGGATCAGCGGGAACACGAAGTTGTTCCAGGCGAAGATGAAGGCCAGTAGTGACACGGCCGCGATGCCCGGCTTGACGAGCGGCAGGGCCACCTTGAAGAACGCCTGCTTGCGGGTGTAGCCGTCCAGCAGCGCCGCCTGCTCCAGCTCGGGCGTCAGATCGGCGAAGTACGACCGCATGATCCACACGATCAGCGGCAGGGTGACCAGTTGCAGCACCCACACCATGCCGACGTACGTGTCGAACAGCCCGAGCTTCTGGTACAGCACGAACAGCGGGATGATCACGGTCAGTTCGGGCGCGAAGCGGAACGACAGCAGCGTGAACATCAGGTTCTCCGAGCCCTTGAACCGCCACCGCGCCGAGGCGTACGCCGCCGGCAGTCCGACCACGAGCGACAGCACCACCGCGCCGACCGACACCACCAGGCTGTTGACGAAGAACCGCACGAACGGGATGCCCTCGCTGTCGCCGAGGACCGTCCGGTAGCCGTCGAGGGTGGGCGAGAAGGAGAAATAGGTGGAGAAGAGCTGGTCCGCCGGCTTCAGCGACAGGATCACCATCCAGGCGATCGGGAACAGCGCGAAGACGAAGTAGAGGACGAGGGCGGCGTCCGCGAGCCACCCCAGCGCACGCTTCTTCACTCAGGTCACCTCCGCGGCCCGCCGCTGGATCTTCCCCAGGTGCTTCACCAGCACCATCGCGGCCAGGTACACCACGGCCCACAGCACGATCGTGTAGCTGATCCCGAAGGAGTACCGCTGGAAGCGGATCGCCTCCAGGTACGCCCGGATCTGGAGGACGACGGTCGAGTCACCGGGCCCGCCCTCGGTGAGGGCGTAGATGATGTCGAACACCTTCAGCGAGTCCATGAACCGGAAGATCACCGCGACCAGCACGTACGGCCACAGCATCGGCAGCGTCAGCCGCCGGAAGGTGTACCACCACCCCGCGCCGTCCACGGCCGCCGCCTCGAACGGGGAGGTGGGCAGCGACCGCAGACCGGCGAGGGCGAGGATCGCCACGAAGGGCGTGTACACCCACACGTCCACGGCGATCGACGACAGGAGGGCACCGGTCGGGGTGTCGGTCCACTGCACCCCGCCGAGACCGAAGGGCCTCAGCAGGTAGTTGACGACCCCCACGGACGGCTGGAGCATCAGCTTCCAGATGATCGCCGCGATCACCGGGGCGATCATCAGCGGCAGGATCAGGATCTTCTCCAGGACCCGGCCGAGGAGACTCGACCGATGCAGCAGCAGGGCGACGGCCACCCCGAGCACGGTCTCGACGAGGGCCGCCCCGACCGCGTACAGCACCGTCACCCAGGCGGAGTTCCAGAAGGCCTCCTGCGTGAAGACGGTCGTGTAGTTCTCGAACCGCACCATGTCCGGCTGCGGTTTGCTCGCCGAGAAGTCGAACAGCGTGTAGTACAGGCCGAGCCCGAACGGGTAGAGAATCCCGCAGGTCAGCAGCAGTGCGGGCACGATCAGGACGTACGGGCGCAGGGTGAGCCGCCACCCCATCGGCTAGCCCACCTTGCCGGCGAGGTCGTCCGCCAGCCCGTCCAGCACCGACTGCGCGCCCTTGCCGCCGTAGATCTCCTGGAGGGCCGCGGCCCAGCTGGTGGTCGCGTCGAAGAACTGCGCCTGCGGGGTGAACTGGATCTTCGTCTGGTCGACGACCGTCTCGAAGGTCTCCAGGAAGCCCGGCAGGTGCCTCATCTTGTCCTTGTACGCGGCGTCGTCGGCGACCGACTTGCGCACCGGGTCGATGTGGTTGTGCGTGATGGCGCCCTTGCGCAGGTGCTCCTTGCCGGTGGCCCACTGGAGGAACAGCCAACTGGCGCCCTTCTTCTCGCTCTTGGCGTTCATGCCGAGCGACCAGATCCACATGTTGGTGGCCAGCGACCCGTCCGGACCTTTTGGCCCCGGGTGGAAGGCGATCTTCCCGGAGGCGGGGCTGGCGCCCTTCACCGCCTGGAAGTAGGCGGCCGTGTCGGCGTCGAACAGCATCCCGGCCTTCTTGGCGCCGAGGTCGCTGGAGCACTGGTACCAGGTGTACGACGTCCAGGACGGCGGTCCGCCCCGCTTGACCATGCCTGCCCAGTCCTCGGTGAACGCGACGGCCTCGGGGCTGTTCATGGCGGGTGTGAGCTTCCCGCCGTCGACCGTGAAGTCCTTCAGCCCGTTGCGGGCGTACATCGTCATGAAGCCCGGGTGGATGGTGGCCCAGCTCCTGGAGCCGCGTACGGCGATCCCGTACATCCCGTCGAAGCCGGCGCCCGGTGCCTTCCGCTTGATGGTGCCGGCGAGTTCGGCCAGCTCGTCGAAGGTCTCGGCCGGCTTCAGCCCCAGTTTCCCGAACACCTCGGTGTTGTAGGCGACGACGTTCGTCTCCCAGCCCCACGGCAGCGCGTACTGCCCGCCCTGGCCCAGTGGCGCGCCCGCCTTCAGCGACCACTGGTCGGCCTGGAGCAGGTTCGGGAAGAAGTCCGCCTGGTCCCACTCGGCGCCCGTCGCCGAGGAGTTGCGCATCCAGGGCCCGAGGTCCTCCAGCCAGCCCGGCGGACCGTACTGCCACACCATGTACGCGCCGAGCATGAAGACGTCGTAGGAGGCACGCCCGCTGGACAGGTCCACGGTGAGCTTGTCGAAGTAGTTGTCCTCCGGGAAGACGTCGTACTCGACCTTGATGCCGGTCTTCGCGGTGAAGGACTTCAGGTCGGCGATGAGCGCGTCCGTGTACGGGTGCTTGTTGAGCAGCGCCTTGACGGTGGTGCCCTTCTCCCGCTTCCAGTCGAAGGAGCCGGTGACGTCGTCGGCGGCGGACCCGTCGCCCTTGCTGTCGTCCCCGCCGAAACCGGCGCCGCAGGCCGTGAGCAGCGGGGCCGCGGCAGCCCCGGCGGCGAGTGCGAGGAAGCGCCGCCGGTCGTGCACGTGCGTGTTCATCCGTACCTCCACGTGGGGGCTGGTCAACACGTCGAGTCGACTCGTCAACAGAGGGTGGAACGGCTGAAGTTGGGCGTCAATCCCTCGCGCACGGGAAAATATCGAGGCACAGTGAGAACTTCACACTTCCGGCTGCGACGTCGTGGGAGGTTCCGGATGGCGGACGAGGATGCGGGCTGGCTGGGGATCGACCTGGGCACACAGAGCGTCCGCGTGCTGCTCCTCACCGCCGACGGCAGGGTCCTCGGCAGCGGCTCGGCCCCGCTGACCGGGCGGCGGGAGGGGGTGCGGCACGAGCAGGACCCGGAGCGGTGGTGGTCGGCGCTGTGCACGGCGTCCCGGGCGGCACTCGGCTCCGCGCCCGGCGTCCCGGTCGGCGGCCTCGCGGTGTGCGGCACGTCCGGCACGGTCCTGCTGACGGACGGCTCGGGCCGTCCGGTGAGCCCCGCGCTGATGTACGACGACGGCCGCGCGTCGGCCGAGGCCGCGCGGGCCCGGGAGGCCGGGCTCGCGGTCCAGGACACCTGGGCGCTGCCGAAGGCGTTGTGGCTGGTGGGGGAGTACGGCCCCGGCCTCCGGCTCGCCCACCAGCCCGACCTGGTCGTCACCCGCCTCACCGGCGATCCACCTCCGGCGGACTCCAGCCACGCCCTCAAGACCGGCTACGACCTGCACGCGGAGGCCTGGCCGGAGGCCGTTCTGGCCCAACTCGGCGTCCCGGACCGTCTGCTGCCAGACGTCGTACGCCCGGGCACGCGCCTCGGCGAGGTCTGCGCGCACGCCGCCGACGCCACCGGCATCCCCGCCGGCACCCCGGTGCTCGCCGGGATGACGGACGGCTGCGCGGCGCAGATCGCCTCGGGCGCGCTGCGCCCCGGCTCCTGGAACTCGGTGCTCGGCACCACGCTCGTGCTGAAGGGAGCCGCCCGCGACCCCGTCCGGGACCCCACCGGCGTGGTCTACAACCACCGCGCCCCCGACGGCACCTGGCTGCCCGGCGGGGCGTCGAGCGTGGGAGCGGGGGCCCTCGCGGCGCACTTCCCGGAGGCCGACCCCGCCACGATGGACGAGCGGGCGGCGGCGTTCGAGCCGTCCCGCGCGGTCGCGTACCCGCTGGTGTCGCCGGGGGAGCGGTTCCCGTTCCGGGCGCCGGAGGCGGTCCCCCTCGTCCTCGGCGAACCGGAGGGCGACGCCGGCCTGTGGGCCGCGCTGCTCCAGGGCGTCGGCTTCGCGGAACGCCTGTGCCTGGACTACCTGCACCACCTGGGCGCCCCCCTCGACGGTCCGCTCACCTTCACCGGCGGCGGCGCGCGCAGTCCGTACTGGAACCAGCTCCGCGCCGACATCCTCGGCCGCCCGGCCCGCGTCCCGGAACAGACGGAACCGGCCCTGGGAATGGCGGCGTTGGCCGCGTACGGGGCATGCGAGGGTCATGGGGCTTCCGGAGCCGGATCCCTCGCCGGCGTCGCCGAGCGCATGGTCCGCGTCCGCACCGTCCTCGAACCCCGCGCCGACCGCACCGCCCGCTTCACCGAGCCGTACGCTCGCCTCGTCGACGCACTGGAGACCCGCGGCTGGCTCCCCGCCCCCGTCGCGGCACACGCCCGCACCCGCCCGCACCTGGACACCGGGAAGTCATGACCACCACGACCACGACCCTCCTCCTCGCCCGGCACGGGCAGACCGTCTGGCACGCCGAGAACCGGTACGCCGGTGTCAGCGACATCGGCCTCACCGACACCGGCCGCGCCCAGGCCGAGGCCCTCGGCCGCTGGGCCGCCGCCCACCCCGTCGACGCGATCTGGACGTCGCCGCTCTCCCGGGCCGTCGCCACCGCCGAGCCCGCCTGCCGTGCCCTGGGCCTCGTCCCGCAGCGCGAACCCGGCCTCAGAGAGTGCGACTTCGGAGTCGTGGAGGGCCGTACGCTCGCCGAGTTCGAGGCCGAGGACCCCGGCCGGGCCGCGGCCTACCGCGCCGACCCCGTCGCGCACCCCTTCCCCGGCGCCGAGGACCCGACCGCGGCAGCGGCCCGCGGGGCCGGTGCGCTGCGGCGTATCGCCACCGCCCACCCCGGCGGACGCGTCCTCGTCGTCGCCCACAACACCCTGCTGCGCCTGGTGCTGTGCACACTGCTGTCGATCCCGGCCGGGGAGTACCGCAGAGTGTTCCCGCGGTTGCGGAACGCGGCGATCAGCGAAATGCGCATGAACCCCGACGGTTCCGCCGCACTCCTCTCACTCAATGTGCCGTGCGGGACGGACGTGCCGTAGCACCATGAGCCCATGACGCAGATCGACACCTCGGTGCCGCACTCGGCCCGGATCTGGAACTACTGGTTGGGCGGCAAGGACAACTACCCGGTGGACGAGGCGGCTGGTGACGCCTACACCGCCGTGTTCCCCGGCATCGTCACCATCGCCCGCGGCAGCCGCGCCTTCCTCGGCCGCAGCATCCGCCACCTCGTCCACGAGGCCGGGGTACGCCAGTTCCTCGACGTCGGCACCGGCCTGCCGACCGTGGACAACACCCACGAGGTGGCCCAGAGTCTCGCCCCCGAGTCGCGGATCGTCTACGTCGACAACGACCCGCTGGTCCTCGCCCACGCCCGTGCCCTGCTCACCTCCACGCCCGAGGGCGCGACGGCGTACGAGCCCATCAGCCTCTTCGAGCCGGAGCGCATCATCGAGGCGGCAGGCAAGACGCTCGACCTCACCCGCCCCACGGCCCTGATTCTGAGCGGCATCCTCGGCCACGTGGCCGACTACGACGAGGCCCGCGACCTCGTCCGCCGCCTCCTGGCCGGCCTGCCCTCCGGCAGCTACCTCTCCCTCAACGAGGGATCGCGCGGTACCGACCTGGCCTACGAGCAGGCCCAGGACGCCTACAACGAGACCGGCGCGGTCCCGTACTACCTGCGGCCGGTCGAGCAGATCGAGGCCTTCTTCGAGGGCCTGGAGCTGGTGGAACCGGGCGTGGTCTCGGTACCGCTGTGGCACCCCGAGCCGGGCGCTCCCACCGAGCCGATCGGCCAGCACGGCGGCCTGGGCCGAAAGCCGTAGCGCACGCACACGTCGTGGCGCACGCACGGAAAGCCCCCGCGAGTCACGTCCTCACGGGGGCTTCCTTCCATTCCGCCTGCCGTTCGTGAAGGGTGAGAAGACGATCACGAGGCAGGACGACTCGACAGCGCGTCGCCGTCAGGGCGTCAGCAGCAGCACGTCCGCCCGGGACTTGGCGGCCTCGTAACGCCGGGCCACGTCCTGCCAGTTGACGACCTGCCACATCGCCTCGATGAAGTCGACCTTCTGGTTCCGGTACTGGAGGTAGAAGGCGTGCTCCCAGGCGTCGAAGACGAGGATCGGGGTCGAGCCCTGGCCGACGTTGCCCTGGTGGTCGTAGACCTGCTCGACGATCAGCCGCCCGCTCAGCGGCTCGTGGGCGAGCACGCCCCACCCGGAACCCTGGGTCGTCGCGGCGGCCTTGGACAACTGCGCCTTGAAGCCCGCGAACGACCCGAACGACTCGGTGATCGCGTCCGCGAGCTCACCCACGCCATCGGCGGCCAGCGGCTCACCGCCACCGTCCTTCGGGCCGGTCATGTTCTGCCAGTAGATGCTGTGCAGGATGTGCCCGGACAGGTGGAAGGCCAGGTTCTTCTCCAGCCCGTTGACCGACCCCCACGTCTCCTTGTCCCGCGCCTCCGCAAGCTGCTCCAGGGTGTCGTTGGCGCCTTTCACATAGGCCGCGTGGTGCTTGTCGTGGTGCAGCTCGATGATCTCGGGGCTGACCACGGGGGCGAGCGCGGAGTAGTCGTACGGGAGCTCGGGCAGCGTGTAGACGGGCATGGGCGGGATCCCCTCCGGACCTCTTATTGCAATGCTCTTGCAACTGCACGCTAACAGTAAGAGAGTGCAAGTGGGTGCTCAGGACACGCAAAAAGGCCCCCGCCTGTGTCGCGGGGGCCTTGTGTGCCGGGATGCCTACTGCCGGGCGCGCGCCTTCTGCCACGCGAACCCGACGGCCGCCAGGGCCAGCGTCATCCCGCCCGTCGAGTAGAGCTGCACCCGTGTGTCGGGCTGGCGGGCCATCAGGACGAAGACGGCGGCCATGCCGGCCAGCGCGATCCACGTCAGCCACGGGAACAACCACATCCGCACGACGAGCTTCTCCGGCGTCTCCCGCTCCAGGCGTCGCCGCAGGCGCAGTTGCGAGACGGCGATGAAGATCCAGACGACCAGGATCACCGCGCCGATCATGTTCAGCAGCCAGGAGAAGACATCGTTCGGCCGCCAGTAGCTCAGCAGCACGCACAGGAACCCGAAGACGGAGGAGGCGAGAACGGCGATCCGCGGGACCCCGCCCGAGACCCGGCCCAGCGCCTTCGGGCCCTGGCCGCGCTCCACCAGCGAATACGCGATGCGCGAGGCGCCGTAGATGTTGGCGTTCATGGCGGACAGCAGCGCCACCAGGACCACCACGTTCATCAGCTGGCCGGCGCCCGGGATGCCGAGTTCGTCGAGGGCGGCGACGTACGGGCCCTTCTCGACGACCTCCTTCGAGTCCCACGGCACCAGCGTGACGATGACCGCCATCGAGCCGACGTAGAACAGCGCGATGCGCCACATCGCCGTACGGACCGCGCTCGCCACGCCCTTGACGGGGTTCTCCGACTCGGCCGCCGCGATGGTGACCGTCTCCAGCCCGCCGTAGGCGAAGACCGAGGCGAGCAGGCCGATGACCAGGCCCTCACCGCCGTTGGGGAGGAAGTCGGTGAGGTGCGAGGCGCCGGGGGAGTCCGTGCCGGGCAGGATCCCGAGGATCGCCAGGACGCCGAGTGCCAGGAACAGGGTGATCGCGCCGACCTTCAGGGCCGCGAACCAGAACTCGAACTCGCCGAAGTTCTTCACGGCCGCGAGGTTCGTGCCGCAGAAGACCACCATGAACAGCGCGACCCACGCCCACTCCGGCGTGCCCGGCAGCCAGCCGCTGACGATCTTCGCGGCACCGATGCCCTCCAGACCGACGGCCGTGCACAGCAGCACCCAGAACGCCCAGCCGGCGGTGAATCCGGCCCAGGGGCCGATCGCCCGCTCCGCGTGTGCCGAGAACGAACCCGACGACGGATACGCGGCCGACATCTCGCCGAGCATCCGCATCACCAGCATCACGAGGACGCCGGAAAGGGCATAGGCGACGACGATCGACGGACCAGCGGCGGCGATACCCGCGCCGGAGCCGACGAAGAGACCGGCGCCGATCACCCCGCCAAGGGCGATCATCGACAGGTGGCGCTGCTTCAGGCCGTGGGAGAGGGAGACGTCGTCCGCGCTGGGCGGTGTCCCGGTGGTGGTGCTGCTGGGCATGGGCGCGGCTCGTCCAATGCGTGAGAGGCATGAGAGGGCAAAAACGCCGCCAGTCTGGGTGGTCCCTCCGCCCCGCGGGGAGGGATGTCCATCATGCGGACGCATGGAACGCGTGCTGTGAGTGACCGTGAACGGAGGGTTGACATGCGTCCGAAGGGCGTTTTGGTAAAACCCTACAGTCGCCTTCCCGACCGCCAGGTGATCGAAGCCTCGCCACCTCCGTGACCGGCATCACTCCGCGCCCCGTGTACCCCCGCCCTTTGTCCGAAGCCGACCAACCGCGCGATCTCGCCTTTGTCGAGCGCTGACGGTGAACCGGGCGAGTCCGCTGGGATAGCGTCACCGTGTCCCGAACGGCCCTCACTCCCGCGGAGTCCCCATGAGCACCGCTGCCGCCACACCCGCCCGCACCGGGAAGGTCCTCGCCGACCTGCTGCCCGCCTCCCGTGTCCGGGACGCGGCCCTCGTGCTCGGCGGAGCCGCGCTCACCGGCCTCGCCGCGCAGATCGCGCTGCCCGTGCCCGGTTCCCCGGTGCCGGTGACCGGCCAGACCTTCGCCGCGCTGCTCGTCGGCACCGCCCTCGGCGCCGGCCGCGGCTTCCTCTCGCTGGCGCTGTACGCCGTAGCGGGCCTCGCCGGTATGCCGTGGTTCGCGCAGGGCACCTCCGGCGTCGCCCCCTCCTTCGGCTACATCCTCGGCATGATCCTCGCCTCCACGGTGGTGGGCGCCCTGGCCCGCCGCGGCGCCGACCGCTCGATGCTGCGCATGGCGGGCACGATGCTGCTCGGCGAGGCGATCATCTACGCCGTCGGCGTTCCCTACCTGGCCCTCGCCACCGGCATGTCCGCGGCCGCCGCGATCGCGGCCGGCCTCACGCCGTTCCTGATCGGCGACGCGCTGAAGGCGGCGCTGGCGATGGGAGCGCTGCCGACGGCATGGAAGTTCGCCGACAAGCGCTGAACCTGCAGCGGTACTTGACGAGAGGCTCGCCGGGGGAGGTTTCCCTCAGCCCGGCGAGCCTCTTGTGCGTTGCGGTGCTGTGCGGCCGGGTCAGACCTCCTGCCGTGCCGGCCGCCGCCGCGACCACCACATCCCGGCCGCGCCCGCCGCGAGCAGCGACGCACCGGCCGCGCCCAGCGGCAGCAGATCACGCGCCGGACCGGTCTTCGGCAGCTCCTTGCCGCCCGGGGAATCCGGCTTGCCGGGGGAGACCGGCTCGTTGTCGGTGCCGAGCAGCAGCGGCGTCGCCGGTGCGTCCGGCGAGGGATTGGTCGTGCCGAACGGTACCGGGCCCTGCTGCCAGAACGTCTTCTTCCCGTCGCTCGCCTGGACGGGCAGACAGATCTTCCCGGTCTTTCCCAGGTCGTACGTCGCGTCGACGGCGTACGACTTCGACTTACCGGCCGCGAGATTGTCGATGGGGCAGCTGAAACCGCTGTTCGAACCCTCCGGAAGATTGTTCTCGGCTATCGGGGAGCACCCCTGGACGTTCTTGACGGTGAGTCCGTCGAAACCGACGACCAAAAGCTGGATCTTCCCGCTGTCCTTGTTTCCCTCGTTCTTCACCGTGGCGGTGAGCGCTGTCTTTTCGGAGCCGTTGTCGACCGAGATCTTCTCGGGCAGCAGCGTGGTCAGCTTCACCCCCGCCGGTGCCTCGTCAACGACCTTTCCTCCCTTGCTGCTCGCGGGCCCTTCGTCTTCCGCGCCGGCCGTTCCGGAAAGGATCACCACCGCCGAGAAAGATGCCGCTACCAGCGATCCCGTGACCGCCGCCGTGCGACGAGAACTCATGTTCGCCCCCCTTGCGTCCCCCTGGGACTGTCCCCGGACTGCCCTCGGACTGTCCCGGACTGCGCCTGAATTCGCAGTACTCAAAGAGCTACCACAAGATTTCCCGGCACTATCCTGATGGGGCATGAAGTGTGACCGTTGTGTTTCACTGGAGTCGGTCGCGGCGTCGCGGAGGGGGTGCAGCGGATTGCCGGGGAATGCGAACATCGGCGGTGTTCCAGGGGTATTGGTGACGGGGCGCTATCGGCTGGTCGAAAGTATCGGCCAGGGGGGAATGGGGCGGGTGTGGCGAGCCGCCGACGAAATACTCGACCGGCAGGTCGCCGTCAAGGAAATGCGTATCGACGGCCTCGACGCGGAGGACAGCGGGACGCGCCGCGAACGCACCCTGCGCGAGGCCAGGGCCACGGCCCGGATCGACCACCCCAACGTCGTGCGGGTCTACGACGTGGTCGACGAAGGTGAACGCCTGTGGATCGTCATGGAATTGGTCGCCGGCCGCTCCCTCGAACGGATCCTCGCGGAGGAGGGCCCCCTGGGCCCGTGCGATGCGGCCCGGATCGGGATCGGCCTGGTCGCGGCGCTACGGCAGGTCCACGCGCGGGGAGTACTGCACCGGGACATCAAGCCGGGCAACGTGCTGGTGGAGAACGGGAGCGGCCCGACCGGACCGGGACGCGAACGACGCGTCGTCCTCACGGACTTCGGTATCGCCGCGATCCAGGACGCCAAGGCGCTCACCATGGTCGGCATGCTGGTCGGCTCGCCCGACTACATGGCCCCCGAGCGCATCTCCGGCCGCCCGCAGGGCCCGCCGTCCGACGTCTGGTCCCTCGGCGCGACCCTCTGCGCGGCCCTGGGCGGCCGTTCCCCCTTCGCCCGCGACACCACGCTGGCGACCCTGCACGCGGTCCTGTACGAGGAGCCCGAACTCCCCGCCGCGTACGGCCCGTTGCGCGGCATCCTGACCTCCCTGCTGGAAAAGGACCCGTCGGCCCGCCCGGGTCTCGAGGAACTGGAAGAGGCCTTGGAGCCGGTCGCGTTCCCGCCGCCGACGCCTACGGTGCCGGTGGGGGCAGGCCGGGAACGACGGGAGTGGGCAGCGAACTTGCCGGACCCGGTGTCGGATTCGGCGCCCGCGCAGGAACCGGTAGCGGTAGGGCCGGGTCGTCGGCCCGAACACTCACCCGACCAGAAACCCGAGCCGCACGAGCAACCCGACTCGGGCAAGCGACCCGACCCGCCGGCATCGGACGAGCAACCCGAGCCGGACGGACAACCTGCCCCGGAACCGGAACGGGAGCCGCGGACATCGGCCCTCGCGCCGCCACCACCCCGGCCCCCCACTCCGAAGGACCCCCGCCAACCCGCTCCCACACCCACCCCGCAGACGACACCACCGAACACGGCGGGTCCGCCGAACCCCGCCGTCAGTAACACCACCACCGCCAGCACCACCACTGCCGCTACCACCACCACGACCACCCACGGCCCGAGCCGCGTCTCCCTCACCCGAGCGCAGGCGGCGACGGAGTGCCGCCCCCACCCCGCCCCGACCCCCACCGCGATGCCGCCGGGCGAACTCCCCGGTCCCGCCACACCGGCCGCCGCCCGCCCCCGTGCCGGCCACCGCCGCACCATGCTCGCCGCCGCGGCAGCCACGGTCGCGACGGTCGGCGCCGTCGTGGGAATCGTGCTGGCGACGACATCAGGCTCACCGGGCGACGACAACCCCCGCGCGGGCTCCTCGGCTTCCGCACCCCTCACCACAGCCCCCGCCACGGACCCCACCACCGAACCCACCCCCGACTCCACGCCCTCGGCCACGGTCGGAGGCACATCCAGGCCGCAGAGCCTGCCGCCGGGCGCGCACCGTGAGGCCGGTGGATTCGCCTGGGCGACACCCGAGGGCTGGCGGCGGGACGTGAAGACGGGGGCGGAGGTGCACTACACCTCCCCGGACGGCACGCAGGAACTCGTCGGCAAGTCGTCCCTGGCCCGCGGCGACCTGCTGGAGACCTGGCAGACCTCGGAGCGCAACGCCCAGCAGGGGAAGGACTACCGCAAGATCCGCCTGGAGGAGACGACGTTCCGCGACCACCCGGCGGTGATCTGGGAGTACACGTTCACGCTGCGGGGTGTCCACTGGCACGCCCGCCTGCTCGGCTTCAACGTGGACGGCAAGTCGTACCAGATCAACACCTGGTACGACTCCGGCATCGAACCGGAAGCCCTCCGCACGTACGAGAAGGTCAAGGACAGCTTCACGGTGCTGTAGGCGGCAACGGAAAAGGCCTGCGGCGCGTGTTCTGGCGGAACACGCACCGCAGGCCCCGGTTCACCACCAACGGCGAGCGCCGGAAGGGTCAGCCGGCCGAGACCTCGTCCCGGCTGTCGTCCTGGGCCTGCGCCTGTGCGGCGTCAGCGGCGGCGGCCCGCCGCCCCCCACGCACCTTCTCCTTGACGAAGGCGACGACGAGGACGAGCGCCGCGACGAGCAGCGACAGCACGATGGTCTGGCGCCCGTCGTGCTCGGTGTCGGTGAGCATGTAGCCGAGGATGAACACGATCAGCGCGGCCGTCGCCCAGGTCAGGTACGGGTACAGCCACATCTTCACGACGAGCTTCTCGGGCGCCTCGGCCTGGATGATCTTCCGCATCCGCAGCTGGGAGAAGCAGATCACCAGCCACACGAACAGGGCGACCGCGCCACTGGAGTTCACGAGGAAGAGGAAGACGGAGTCCGGGAACTTGTAGTTGAAGAAGACGGCGACGAATCCGAACGCCACGGAAGCGAGGATGGCCGTCCGCGGCACGCCGTTGGCGGTCGTGCGGGCGAAGGACTTCGGGGCGTCGCCGCGCCGGCCGAGCGAGAAGGCCATGCGGGAGGCGGTGTAGAGGCCGGAGTTGAGGCAGGACAGCACCGAGGTCAGCACGATGAAGTTCATGATCTGACCGGCGTGCGGAATGCCGAGGGAGTCGAGCGCGGCGACGTAGGAGCCGTCGTCGGTGATGGACTTGCTGTCCCACGGCAGCAGGGACACCACGACGAAGATCGAGCCGAGGTAGAACACGGCGACACGCCAGATGATGCTGTTGGTGGCCTTGGTGACGGCCTGCTGCGGGTTCTCGGACTCACCGGCGGCCAGGGTGGCGATCTCGCTGCCCATGAAGGAGAAGACGACGAGCAGCACACCGGTGAGGATCGCCCCGGGACCGTGGGGCAGGAAGCCCCCGTGCTCGGTGAGGTTGCTCAGCCCGGCCTGCTCACTGTCCACACCCGGCAGCAGCCCGAACACGGCCAGCCCGCCGATGACGATGAACGCGGCGATCGCGACCACCTTGATGCCGGCGAACCAGAACTCGAACTCGCCGTACGACCCGACGGAGACGAGGTTGGTGGCGGTGAGCACCACCATCACGATCAGGGCCCAGGCCCACTGCGGCACGGCCGGGATCCACCCCTCCAGGATCACGGCACCGGCGGTCGCCTCGACCGCCAGCACGACCACCCAGAAGAACCAGTACAGCCAGCCGATGGAGAAACCGGCCCAGGGCCCGAGCGCCCGGTCGGCGTGCGCGGAGAAGGAACCCGAGGTCGGGTTGGCGGCCGACATCTCACCGAGCATCCGCATCACCAGCACGACGAGCGTGCCGACGAGGGCGTACGACAGCAGGATGCCGGGCCCCGCGGTGGCGATACCCGAACTGGACCCGACGAACAGGCCCGCCCCGATGACACCGCCGATGGCGATCATGGACAGATGCCGGTTCTTGAGCCCTGCCTGGAGCCCGGGTTCGCCACCGGGTTCTCCGGGGCCGGGTTCGTTTCCTGTCGTCTTGAGAGTCGGCTGCGAGGTCATGGAACGGTTTTCCTTTGCGCCGGGGAGCTGTTTTCCGTACGCACCGCCTCAGCCGTACGAACGGGGTGTGTCGCGGCAAGACGGTGCACAGGGGCTCATACGAGCGGTGTAAGAGCGGTGTACGAGCGCGTCCAGTGAATCGGAGGCGAACGATGGGGAGAACCTTTGAATCCAGATTGTTACTTGAGGTTTTCCTGAGCTTCTATAACGCGGCTCACATTCGCCTCACGTTTTCGTGAGCGCCACCCCGCGCGCCTGCCCCGAAACACCCGTGTCACACTCGTCCCATGCGCGTGTACCTCGGCTCGGACCATGCGGGCTACGAACTCAAGAACCACCTCGTCGAGTGGCTGAAGGCGGCGGGTCACGACCCCGTCGACTGCGGCCCGCACATCTACGACGCCCAGGACGACTACCCGCCCTTCTGCCTCCGCGCCGCGGAGCGGACGGCCGCGGACCCCGAGGCCCTCGGCATCGTCATCGGCGGCTCCGGCAACGGCGAGCAGATCGCCGCGAACAAGGTCAAGGGCGTCCGTGCGGCCCTCGCCTGGAGCGAGGAGACGGCGGCACTCGGCCGCCAGCACAACAACGCCAACGTCATCGCCGTGGGCGCGCGCATGCACTCGCAGGACGAGGCGACGGCGTTCGTCGAGACGTTCCTCAACACACCGTTCTCCGGTGACGAACGTCACATCCGTCGAATCGACATGCTCGAGACGTACGAATCAACAGGCGACCTCCCGCCCATCCCGCCCCACCACCCCCAGCCGTAAGCCCCGCCGGTCCGGAGGCACACACCTGCACGACCGAGGCCAGGCGCTCACCCCGAGCGGGCGCAGCCCCCGGCCCGGGGCGCCAGGCCGCCGACATACCCCACGGCCGCCCGACCCGACCCCCGAGCCCGGCGCACAGCTCCATGCCCGAAGCCGACGTGGTGCTCAGCGTCCGGGCCTCCTGGGGCCGGCATCTGCGCCCAGTCCTGTGCCCAGTGGGCGAGGTCAGCCTCTCGACCGACCGAGTCGGGCGGCCGGGTGGGCAAAGGCGACGATCACAGGAGAAATCGGTGCCGGAAGGCCACACCATCCACCGACTGGCCCTCGACTACGCCAGGGCCTTCCTCGGCACGGCCCCGAAGGTAACCAGCCCCCAGGGCAAGTTCACCGACGCCGCCTCCCTCCTCACCGGCACGGAACTCACCCACACGGAAGCCCACGGCAAACACCTCTTCCTCGGCTTCGGCTTCCACGACGCCGACTGGATCCACATCCACCTCGGCCTCTTCGGCAAGGTCGCCTTCGGCCCCGCCCCGGCGCCCCCACCCACCGACACCGTCCGCCTCCGCCTCGCGAACGACACCACCTACGTGGACCTCCGCGGCCCCACCACCTGCGCCCTCATCACACCCCCGGAGAAGCAGGCGATACACGACCGCCTCGGCCCCGACCCCCTCCGCGACGACGCCGACCCGGACACCGCGTACCGCCGCGTCTCACGCAGCCGTACGACCATCGCCGCCCTGCTCATGGACCAGAAGGTCATCGCCGGCGTGGGAAACGTCTACCGCGCGGAGGTCCTCTTCCGGCACCGCATCGACCCGTACCGCGCGGGCAAGGACATCACCCCGTCCGAGTGGCACGCGATCTGGACCGACCTGGTCGAGCTCATGCACGAGGGCGTCCGCAACAACCGCATCGACACGGTCCGCCCGGAACACACCCCGGAGGCGATGGGCCGCCCGCCCCGAGTGGACGACCACGGCGGCGAGGTGTACGTCTACCGCAGGGCCAACCAGCCCTGCCACATCTGTGGCGGCGAGATCCGCACCGCCGATCTCGCCGCCCGCAACCTCTTCTGGTGCCCGACCTGCCAACGCCCCTGAAAAAGCAGCTCCGCCCTCAGAAACCGTGCGGCAACCACGGCGCCGCCACACCGGCCCCGAACCCCAGCGAGGCCTCCGCCAGCGCCCCCCGCCGCACCTCCCGCACACGCCCCGCCGCCCCCAGCGCCCCGAGGCTCACCCCGCCGAGATAGGCCGCCCCCAACTCCCGTACGGACAGGGCGACATCCGCCGCATCCGTCGTACGCGCGCAGGACGCCCCCTTCGCATCCCCGCTGAGCCGCCAACGCCCGGCGTTCCAGGGGCAGAACGCGTCCTCCACCTCGAACACCACATCCACCGGCGCCTGATACGTCCGCGCCTCCAGCGCGGCTCCGACATCCACCAGCCGTACGTGCAGCGAATCCCGCAGCCTCGGCTGACACCGCCGTATGTCGGACACCCAGTGCTGCCACGCGTCGTCGACCGGCCGCCCCCGCATCACCAGCGTCGACGTCAGGTCGATGCCGAACAGGAACCTCAGCATCGCCGCGTCCGCCGCGGGATCCAGCGCGGCCGAGTTCTCCACCACCACGCTGCCGTTGGGCCCGGCGGGCCCCCAGTTCGGCCTGACGCGGTACCGCGCGTACCCGACCGTCTCCCCGCCCCGCTCGGCGAGCACGCACTGGAGCGGCGACGCCCCGTCCCGGTCGCTCTCCGGATCGAGCACGCCCAGCCGCTCCCAGCCGGGCTGCCGCGCGAGCATCCCCGGCCGCGACGGCACCAGCCGCGCGTACACCGCCTCGCACACATCGACGACCTCGGCGGGAACGGCGTATCGCAGACGCACCTCGTCCGTACCCGCGGGCAGCGACGGCAGCCGCACCCGGCTCGTGTCGATCTCGGCGTTCAAGTGGAAGGTGGCGATGCCGTATCCGAACCGGCCGTAGATCGCCGGTTCGGAGGCCGTGAGCACGGCCAGCGGCTCACCCCAGGCGCGGACGTCGTCCAGCTGCCGCCGCATCATCGACGTCAGGACACCGCGCCGGCGGTGCGTGGCGGCCACGCTCACCATCGTGACGCCCGCGGCCGGCATCGAGGCCCCACCGGGCACGGTGAGCCGGAAGCGGAACGCCCCGGCCGTCCCCACGCAGTCGTCCCCGTCCCAGACACCGAGTGAACGGTCGAACTCGGTCAGGGAGTTCCACAACTCCCGCTCCTCGGCGGACTCCGGCACCCCGCCGAAGCCGCGGATGAGGGTGTCGTACCACTGGTCCCAGTCGTCCTGCCGAAGTACCCGCGGGGTCGCCGCGGAGCCGGCCGTGTCAGTCGTCATGGACCATGCCTAGCAGGGCGATGCGGGACGAGCGAGGGAATTTCCCCGGGGTGGCGCAGGGAGGCGCGCGGGGTGAAGTTCACTGTGAAGTCGGCCCTCGGACGGGGGACAAGTAGGACCTCCCGTGCCAAGTGCCCGGTCCGATGGATAGGGTCCCGAACTAATGGCAGCAGGACGAGAGCGGCGCGCGGAAGCCGAGACGTTCACGGCCCGGTTGAAGAAGCAGTGGCACCGGGCCCGCGTCGGCGTGCGCCGGGCCGCCGTGGACTACTTCCGCGGCGACGGCTCGGACTGGATCGCCCTGGCCGGTCTGCTCATGACCGTCCCGCTGATCACGGCGGCGACGCTGGCGAACTCCGTGTGGTTCTCGCCGGCCGCGCTGGTCCTGCCGGTCGTCGTGGGCGGCCTGCTGCTGCGCCCGGCGAGCCTGCTCGGCCTGTACGCGGCGGCGGCCACGGCGCTGATCGTGGAGTCGGTGCAGCTCGGCCCCTACACGGAGGGCCCGTCCCGGGTCACTCCGGGTGTGGTGCTGGTGGTCGCGGCCTGCGGTTTCTTCGGGCTGCTGCTGGCCCAGTTCCGCAGCCGCGTCGGCGTGCCCTGGCGGCGCGGCGGCACCATGCTCTTCGACCTGCGCGAACGCATCCGGGTGCAGAGCAAGCTGCCCGGCCTGCCCGACGGCTGGCACCGCGAGATGGCGCTGCGCCCGGCGGGCGGCCAGTCCTTCTCGGGCGACTTCGTGGTGGCCGCGCGCACCAACGGCGGCCGTACGCTCGAGGTCGTCCTCACCGATGTCTCCGGCAAGGGCATGGACGCGGGCTCCCGGGCGCTGCTGCTGTCCGGCGCGTTCGGCGGCCTGCTCGGCTCCCTCCCGCCGCACGCCTTCCTCCCGGCCGCCAACGGCTACCTGCTCCGCCAGGACTGGGACGAGGGCTTCGCCACCTCCATCCACCTGGTCCTCGACCTGGACTCCGGCGACTACGAGCTCTACTCCGCCGGCCACCCGCCGGGCCTCCAGCTCAGCGCGGGCAGCGGCCGCTGGGAGGAGAAGACGGCGGAAGGCCCGCTCCTCGGCGTGTACGACGGTGCCCAGTTCGACCCGGTGAAGGGCTCGCTCCGCCCCGGTGACGTGCTGATGCTGTTCACGGACGGCCTGGTGGAGACCTCCGACCGCGACATCGTCGAGGGCATCGACCGCCTGACCGGCGAGGCCGACCGTTACGTCGCGGGGGGCTTCCACGGCGCCGCCTGGCACCTCATCGAGGCGGTGGCCAAGGACGTCAACGACGACCGGGCGCTGCTGCTGATCTGCCGGGAGGGCCCGACGGCGGCCGCCGCCCGCTGAGGCGCCGTTCTCCTCAGGCGCGCACGGGAGCCGAGTGCGCACGGGAGCCAGGTGCACACTGGAGCCGTGACCGAGACACCCCGCACCATGACCCTGGCCCAGGTCGAGGCCACCGCCCGCGCCGCGCACGCCGGCCAGACCGACAAGGCCGGACGGCCCTACGCCGAGCATCTCCAGGCGGTCGCGGAGGGCGTACGGGCGCGGGGCGGTGACGAGGAACAGGTCGCGGCGGCCTGGCTGCACGACGCCGTCGAGGACGAGGCGCTCTCGCCCGAGTGGCTGCGTGAGGCCGCGCTGAGCAGTCGTACCAAGGACATCGTCCTGGCGGTCACCAAGCGGTCCGGGGAACCGCCCGAGGCGTACGCAGCGCGCATCCTCGCCACGCCCGGCGCGCTGCTGGTGAAGGAGTCGGACCTGGCCCACAACGCGGACCCGGCACGCCTCGCGGTCCTGGACGAGGACACCCGCAAACGACTGACCGAGAAGTACGCGCGGATGCGCGCACTCCTCGGTCTCGTCGGATGAATCGCGGAACGGGCGTCAGGCGTTGACCTTCTCGCGCTCCCGCTCACGTTCGCGCGCGGTCCGCTCCGCGCTCTGGCGCTCACGGGCGAGCTCGGCCGCGTCCCGCTTGAAGGCCCACTCCATCTTCGGCTCCATCGCGAAGCGGAAGAGACGCTGCACCGGCTTGGTGCACAGCACCGTCACGACGGCGGCCGCGGCGACGGTCACGGCGATCTCGCCGAGCGGCTGGTGCATCCACGTCGGCTCGAACCAGCCCTGGTAGTCGCCGGCCTTCACCAGGAAGCCGTGCAGCAGGTAGCCGTAGAGCGTGCCGGCGCCGAGCGCGGTGAACCACATGTGGCGGCGCGGCACCCAGGCGAAGAAGCAGGCGGTCAGTACCAGGGAGCAGCCGAACATCGCGAGCACCATGACCGGGCCGGTCCACCACGGCGCGCCCAGTTCCTGCGCGGAGTCCCGGTGGTAGAACCACGCGGTGTTCATGCGCGGCACGGCCCACCAGCTGACGGCCAGCGCGGCGGCGAACACGGGCACCGAGGCGATCCGCACGGAACGGCGGCGCACCATGTGGAAGTGCTCGGGCTTCATCACCAGGCCCAGCACGAAGAACGGCAGGAACTGCAGGACCCGCTGGAGGTCCAGGTCGTCACCGATCTCCGGGGAGACGGTCGCGACCATCGCGAGGCCGAGCGCGAGCGGCAGCGGCCAGCGCGCCATCTTCCAGATGGGGGTGGTCATCCGCCAGATGAACAGCGCGCACAGGAACCAGGTCAGGTACCAGGGGTCGAGAAGGCTGATCTCCTGGTGCGGGTCGTTGTCGATCCACCGCTTGAAGACGGGGTAGGCCGTCTCGAAGAGGATGTACGGCACGGCGACGCCGGTGATCAGGCGCTTGAGCCGGTCGGGCCGCATGTCGAAACTGCGCGAGAAGTAGCCGGAGATGATGATGAACGCCGGCATGTGGAAGGCGTAGACGACCTGGTACGCGGCCTCGAGTATCCGGCTGTCGCCCTTGAGCGGCTCCCAGGCGTGGCCCATGGCCACCAGCACGATCGCCAGGTACTTGGCGTTGTCGAAGAACGCGTCGCGCTGCTTGCCGCTCTGCTTCTTCTGCGGGCTCTGCGGCGAGCGCGGGCTCGGCACTCCGTCGGCCGACGACTGTGCCGGGGGAAGTGGCGCCCTGCGGTCGCCGTTCGGTCGCAGCGAGTTCGTCACAGACCCTCCCACCAAGAACTCGGGGAGACGATCCGGGACCTCGCTGCGCTTGCGGGGGACGAGGCAGCGTGGAACATCTGAGGCACCCTAGCGTTCCCTGCGGCTATTCGTAAAACGCCGGATGTGAATCCTGGCTATTCGCTGTGGGTACCCCCGGATTTCGGGTAGTTGACATCACTGTCGGAGTGATGACCAACACATCGGCCGACAGCGGACTGTGCTCATCGCCCCAGCCCTGCTTGTCGTGATACTTCCGGACTAAGTGACGCATAAGACCAGCAGGCGACTCCGGCGGAATGTCCACTTCCGCACCCTTCGAAGCCTCCTCGCAGGGTTGTTGAGGGGCTTGCGGGGCAATTCGAATTAGCTGCGAACGTGTTGTGTGGGCATGGAAACGATTCGGCTGAATTCCCTGTGCGGGCGGCGCATCGAATTGCCGTACGAGTCCCGGGCGTTCGGTCCCGGGCCCCAAGCGGCGCACACCGGTTCGGACACGAGAGACGTGGTCGATGCGTCACGGGCCGCATAGCCCGGCCGCGTTGGTGGCACGATGGTTCTGGCGGGGTGCGCTGGTCGCGTCCCGGGCCGGGAGAGCGGACCGACCGAGGGTGTGATCAGTTGTGGCCATTTCACTGTCTGTGGTGCTGCTGTTGGCGATCATCCTTGTGGTGTTGCTGAGAGGGGGATCCATCAAGGCAGGCCCAGCGATCGTGGCGGTCCTCTTCGGCTTCTTCCTCGCCTCGACCGGGATGGCCGACGACATCCAGCGATTCCTCAACTCGATAGCGGAGACCATCAACTCCATCAGCTTCTGACCGGGTCGGTACCGCGGAGCCGAGGAGCCTGCGGATACGCTCCTCCCCGACGACGGCAGTGCGTGACGGGGGGAACGTACGGGGATGGCGCTGCGCGACTCCGACCCGGCCGAGGTGGGTGGCTACCGCATCGAGGACCGCCTCGGCTCCGGCGGCATGGGTGTGGTCTACCTGGCCCGCTCGGCCTCCGGCCGGCCCCTCGCGATCAAGGTCGTGCACGGCCAGTACGCCGACGACGACGAGTTCCGCGCCCGTTTCCGCCGCGAGGTGGCCGCCGCTCGCCAGGTCAGCGGGGCCTTCACGGCCCCTGTCGTGGACGCGGACGCCGACGCGGCGCGCCCCTGGATGGCCACGCTCTACATAGCGGGCGCGGACCTCGGCACCCACGTCCGCGAACACGGCCCGCTCCCGCTGCCCCGCCTGCGCGAACTCGCCGCCGGACTCGCCGAGGCACTGCGCGACATGCACCGCGCCGGAGTCGTCCACCGCGACCTGAAGCCGGCCAACGTGATGCTCGCCGACGACGGCCCCCGTGTCATCGACTTCGGCATCTCCCGCGCCGCAGAGTTCGCCTCCGCCGACGTCCTCACCCAGACCGGCCGCGTCATGGGCACGCCGCCCTTCATGTCCCCGGAACAGTTCGCGTCCCCCCAGGACGTCGGCCCGGCCGCCGACATCTTCTCCCTCGGCTCGGTCCTCGCCTACGCGGCCACCCGCCGGGGTCCGTTCGACAGCCCCAGCCCGTACGAGACGGCTCTGCGGGTCGTCGAGGGCGAGCCGGACCTCACCGGCGTACCGGACGAGCTCCTTCCGTTCATCCGCTCCTGCCTGGAGAAGCACCAGAAGTCGCGCCCCGCCGCGGACGACCTGTTCACCCTGCTCCGTGGGGGCGCGACCCCCGGCACCGCCCCACCACGTCCGGTACAGCCCTGGCCGGGCACCCGCCCCACCGAGCCCGCGGTCGCGGCATGGCCGGAGGCGCCCACCACCGGCCGGGGCGACGCCCCGCTCCACCTGCCCACGGAGCCGGACACCGAGCGGGAGGAGGACCGCCGCCACCGGCCCGGCAAGACACCGACGGAGCAGCGCGGTCCGGCCCCCGATCCGGCCGGGACACCGGCACCGGAGGCCGGACGCACCCGCAGGCGTCGCAGGCACGGGCTGCTGCTGATCACGGCCGCCGCGGCAGTCGCACTCGCCGCGCTCGTCACCACCACCCTCACCCTGACCCGCGACCGAGACCGCGACCGCGCGCCCTCGCCCACCGCCGAGCCGGCCGACCTCCCCGCGGGCTGGAAGCCCTGGGCGACCGCGGCGAAGGCAGCGCCGGGCAGCGACCGCATCCTGGGAGGCCCCGACACCTCCCTCAGGGGCTGTGCCGCCGTCGGTACCTCCCTGGTGTGCGCCGGCGCCGACCTCATGGCGACCCGCTTCGCTCTCGCCGACGGCCGCAACACGTGGTCCCGGCCCGTCGACCGCACCCCCGACGCCGGCTCCGGTGACGAGGGCGCGCTCATCGGGACCGGCGACGGCCGCGTCTACGGCTACGAGGCCGACGACCAGAACTCTGCGAACAGCATCCGGACCACTTACACGGTCAACGCCTTGGCCGCCGACACCGGCAAGGTGCTCTGGAGGACTGAAACCGGCGCAGGCGAGACGGCGACCGTGCCCGACAGCGCGCAGGGCGCGGCCACCGCCGTCCCCGAAGGCGTGGTCACCTTCTACGGGGCTCAGAGCGACCAGTACGCCCTGCTCGACGCCGAGACCGGCGACGTCCGCTGGAGGCAGCCGAAGCCGGACTTCCCGGACTGTGAGCTGCTCTCGGCGGCCCGCCGTGCCTACCTCCTCTGCGCGACCGCGCAGGAGGAGGGGAAAACCGGCCGCAGCACCGTCTCCCAGATCGACCCGGCCACGGGAAAGGCCCGCTGGACCGTCGAGGTCGACGGCTCCGCGCAGGTGCTCGGCCAGCACGACGGACGCCTGGTGCTCGCGGACACCCTCGACACGAGCCGCGAGCTCACGCTGATCGACGTCTCCTCCCACGTGCTCACCGTGCGGCGACTCGCGCAGCCCCGGCCCGTGGACGCCGCCGCGTACCTGGTGCGCGGCACCGTCTACTTCACGCGGGCGAGCGGAGGCGTCCGCGCGGTCTCCCCGCGAACCGGCCGGACGCTGTGGGAATCGAACTCCTCCGTGGAGCAGCAGGGACCCCCGGCCGCCTCCGCCACCCACGTGTACCTGGCGTCTCCCAGCGGCCGCCTCGCCGCTCTGAACGCGAGGACCGGCAAGATCGAGGGCACCCGCTCCGGCCGCGACGACAGCGGTCGCGCCAACAGCATGTTCGTCACCGCGGGCGCCCCGCTCGTCCTCGTCGGCGACGCCCTGTACGTCCCCTACGGCATCCGCGCCGTCTACACGGTGAACGTCCGCGACCTCTGAACCCCGGAAACGACCTCGGGCCCGGTTCCGAAGAACCGGGCCCGAGGCCTACAGAGCGGGCGACGGGAATCGAACCCGCGTAGCTAGTTTGGAAGACTAGGGCTCTACCATTGAGCTACGCCCGCACAGCGCGCGCCGCAGGTCGGGTGACCGCGGCACTGAAGGCATCGTAGCGGGTCGGGCCCGTCCGTCGCACACCGCATTCCCGCCGTGGCCGACGCGGCACGGACCCTGTGGAAATGCGTCGGCCGCACCGCCTGGCGGCATGTACCCTACGTGTCGCACCAGACGGGGTGTGGCGCAGCTTGGTAGCGCGTCCGCTTTGGGAGCGGAAGGCCGTGGGTTCAAATCCCGCCACCCCGACCAGCCGGCCGATCACCTCGCGTGATCGTCTCCTGATCATTCGCGTGATCGCCTTTTGGGCGGTGTAGTCGCTGCCGTTACTATGCAAGCTGCACGCCCGTGTGTCTCATCGTCTGAAGTCCTCCGGGCGGCGAAATCCGCCGGGCCGCTCTGGCACCGGCAGAACCCAAGAAGTCAGCCACAAGGAGACCGAACCGTGAAGAGCGCCGTGGAGACCCTGAACCCGACTCGGGTTCGGCTCACTGTCGAGGTGCCCTTCGAGGAGCTCAAGGACAGCCTCGACGCGGCGTACAAGAAGATCAACCAGCAGGTCACGGTGAAGGGCTTCCGCAAGGGCAAGGTCCCGGCCCGGGTCATCGACCAGCGGTTCGGCCGCGGTGCGGTGCTGGAGGAGGCCGTCAACGACGCGCTGCCGAAGTTCTACACCGACGCCGTCAACGAGGCCGAGCTGAGCCCCCTGGGCCAGCCGGAGGTCGACATCACGGAGCTGAAGGACGGCGAGACGCTGAACTTCACCGCCGAGGTCGACATCCGCCCCGCGATCGAGATCCCGGACTACTCCGGCATCGAGGTCGAGGTCGACGCCGTCGAGGTCACCGAAGAGGACGTCGACAAGGCGGTCGAGGAGCTCCGTGAGCGCTTCGCCTCCACCGCGCCGGTCGAGCGTGCCGCCGAGGACGGCGACGTCGTGACGATCGACCTGGAGGCCAAGGTCGAGGGCGAGGTCCTCGAGGACGGAGTCGCCGACGGCGTCTCCTACACCATCGGCTCCGGCGAGCTGCTGGACGGCATCGACGACGCCGTGAAGGGCCTGGAGGCCGGTGGCGAGGCCACCTTCACCTCCGAGCTCAAGGGCGGCTCGGCGGCCGGCAAGGAGGCCGAGGTCACCGTCAAGGTCACCCAGGTCGCCAAGCGTGAACTGCCCGAGCTGGACGACGAGTTCGCGCAGCTCGCCTCCGAGTTCGACACCATCGAGGAGCTGCGCGCCGACAGCCGCAAGCGCCTGGAGAACATGAAGCAGTACGACCAGGCCACGCAGGCCCAGGAGCGCGTCCTGGAGAAGCTGCTCGAGCTGGTCGAGGTCCCGGTCCCCGAGAAGCTGCTCGAGGACGAGGTCAACACGCGCAAGCACAACCTCGAGCACCACCAGCTCGGCCAGATGGGTCTGGACCTCGCGAAGTACCTGGAGATCCAGGGCAAGAGCGAGGAGGAGTTCGAGACCGAGACCCGCGAGGCCGCGGTCAAGGGCATCAAGACCCAGTTCGTCCTCGACGAGCTCGTCAAGCAGGAGAAGCTCAACGTCAACCAGGAGGAGCTCACCGAGCACCTCATGCGGCGTGCCGCCTCCTCCGGCATGTCCCCCGACCAGTTCGCCCAGGCGGTCGTCGAGGGCGGCCAGGTTCCGCTCCTGGTCGGCGAGGTCGCCCGCGGCAAGGCCCTGGCCGTCGTGGTCGAGAAGGCCACGGTCAAGGACACCAACGGCGAGATCATCGACCTCGACGACGAGGAGGAGGAGTCCGAGGCCCAGGCCACGGAGGCCTCCGCCGAGGAGACCCCGGCCGAGACCGCCGAGGAGAAGGCTGAGGAGAAGACCGAGGGCTGAGCCCCCGGGCACTTCGTGATGCCGTAAGGACGGGCCCCGAGAGACACACAGTGCCTCTCGGGGCCCGTTGCGCTACATGGCCTCAGGGGCGCGGGGCTGTATCGATGTGCGGCTCCGCCGCGTGGGCGCGATCGACCACGACGAGCCCGCAGCCGCCCACGGGGCGAACCACCCCCGGCGAGCCCGCGCAGCGCTACGCCCCCGGCGAACACTCCCATCTCCGGGATTCCCCGAAGGGACCCGCGCGTTAGGGTCCATGAGTACCAGGGCAGTGGAGTCTCCGATACGGCTCCCGCCCCGCAGGGAACACGTGAAGACGGCCCGGCGCCGTCGTAAGACGAGCAGGTGGATACGTGACGAATCTGATGCCTTCAGCCGCCGGCGAGCCTTCCATCGGTGGTGGCCTCGGCGACCAGGTCTACAACCGGCTGCTCAACGAGCGGATCATCTTCCTCGGCCAGCCGGTCGACGACGACATCGCGAACAAGATCACCGCGCAGCTGCTGCTCCTTGCCGCCGACCCGGACAAGGACATCTACCTGTACATCAACAGCCCCGGCGGTTCGATCACGGCCGGCATGGCGATCTACGACACCATGCAGTTCATCAAGAACGACGTGGTGACCATCGCCATGGGTCTCGCGGCGTCGATGGGACAGTTCCTGCTCAGCGCGGGCACCCCCGGCAAGCGCTTCGCGCTGCCGAACGCCGAGATCCTGATCCACCAGCCCTCCGCCGGCCTGGCGGGCTCCGCCTCCGACATCAAGATCCACGCCGAGCGGCTGCTGCACACCAAGAAGCGCATGGCCGAGCTCACGTCCCAGCACACGGGGCAGTCGGTCGAGCAGATCACCCGCGACTCGGACCGCGACCGCTGGTTCGACGCCTTCGAGGCCAAGGAGTACGGCCTCATCGACGACGTCATTCCCACGGCCGCCGGCATGCCGGGCGGCGGCGGCACCGGGGCCTGAGAGGTCCCCACGGGGCCTGTGGAGCCCCGTGAGGCCCACGGAGCCCTCCCGGGCCCCCGCGACCCCAGACAGCCCCAGCCGACCGCCTCAGCCCTTTTCAGGAGACACCGTGAACCAGTTCCCCGGCAGCGGGATCTACGACCGTATGCAGGCCGTGCAGGACATGAACGCCTCGCAGGGCCGCTACACCGGCCCGCAGGCCGAGTCCCGCTACATCATCCCGCGCTTCGTCGAGCGCACCTCCCAGGGCATTCGCGAGTACGACCCGTACGCGAAGCTCTTCGAGGAGCGCGTGATCTTCCTCGGCGTCCAGATCGACGACGCCTCCGCCAACGACGTCATGGCGCAGCTGCTGTGCCTGGAGTCGATGGACCCCGACCGTGACATCTCGGTCTACATCAACAGCCCCGGTGGTTCCTTCACGGCGCTCACCGCGATCTACGACACGATGCAGTACGTGAAGCCGGACATCCAGACGGTCTGCATGGGCCAGGCGGCCTCCGCCGCCGCCGTCCTGCTGGCCGCCGGCACCCCGGGCAAGCGCATGGCCCTGCCGAACGCGCGCGTGCTGATCCACCAGCCGTACAGCGAGACCGGCCGCGGCCAGGTGTCCGACCTGGAGATCGCAGCCAACGAGATCCTCCGGATGCGTACGCAGCTGGAGGAGATGCTGGCCAAGCATTCGACCCAGACGATCGACAAGATCCGCGAGGACATCGAGCGCGACAAGATCCTCACGGCCGAGGACGCGCTGAGCTACGGCCTGATCGATCAGGTCATCTCCACCCGGAAGATGGACAACTCGAGCCTGCGCTGAGGCGAGAGGCTGTATCGTCTGCCGCCCCTTGGCATGGTTTGGGACGGTCCACGTCAAAGCGAACCGCGCCAAGGGGGGCCCGAACGAGGGGCCCGGCAAGGTACCGTCGGACATAAGGCAGCACCAGGAGTCCGCTGGACGTCGGCGTCCAGGAGTCTCCCAGGCGAAGGGGAAGCACACCGTGGCACGCATCGGTGACGGCGGCGATCTGCTCAAGTGCTCGTTCTGCGGCAAGAGCCAGAAGCAGGTCAAGAAGCTCATCGCAGGGCCCGGTGTGTACATCTGCGACGAGTGCATCGACCTCTGCAACGAGATCATCGAGGAAGAGCTGGCGGAAACCAGCGAGGTCCGCTGGGAGGAGCTCCCGAAGCCCCGCGAGATCTACGAGTTCCTCGAGGGGTACGTGGTCGGCCAGGAGGCCGCCAAGAAGGCCCTCTCCGTGGCGGTCTACAACCACTACAAGCGGGTCCAGGCCGGTGAGAACGGCGGGGCGAACGGCCGCGACGACGCCATCGAGTTGGCGAAGTCCAACATCCTCCTCCTCGGCCCCACGGGCTCCGGCAAGACCCTCCTCGCGCAAACCCTCGCGCGGATGCTCAACGTCCCCTTCGCGATCGCCGACGCCACGGCCCTGACGGAGGCCGGCTACGTCGGCGAGGACGTCGAGAACATCCTGCTCAAGCTGATCCAGGCCGCCGACTACGACGTCAAGAAGGCCGAGACCGGGATCATCTACATCGACGAGATCGACAAGGTCGCGAGGAAGAGTGAGAACCCCTCGATCACGCGCGACGTGAGCGGGGAGGGTGTACAGCAGGCCCTGCTGAAGATCCTGGAGGGCACCACGGCCTCCGTCCCGCCGCAGGGCGGCCGCAAGCACCCGCACCAGGAGTTCATCCAGATCGACACGACGAACGTGCTGTTCATCGTGGGCGGTGCCTTCGCGGGCCTGGAGAAGATCATCGAGTCCCGGGCCGGCGCCAAGGGCATCGGCTTCGGCGCGCAGATCCGCTCCAAGCGCGAGATGGAGTCCAAGGACCAGTTCCAGGAGGTCATGCCGGAGGACCTGGTCAAGTTCGGCATGATCCCCGAGTTCATCGGCCGCCTCCCCGTCATCACCTCGGTCCACAACCTCGACCGCGAGGCCCTGCTCCAGATCCTCGTCGAGCCGCGCAACGCGCTCGTCAAGCAGTACGAGCGGCTCTTCGAACTCGACGGTGTGGAGCTGGACTTCGAGCGCGAGGCCCTCGAAGCCATCGCCGACCAGGCCATCCTCCGCCAGACCGGCGCGCGGGGCCTGCGCGCCATCATGGAGGAAGTCCTCCAGGGCGTGATGTACGAGGTCCCGTCCCGCAAGGACGTGGCCCGGGTCGTCATCACGGCGGACGTCGTCCAGTCGAACGTGAACCCGACGCTGATTCCGCGGGATGCGCGGGGGCGGGGGCCGGGGGAGCAGAAGACGGCCTAGTCACACACTGCACGCGAAGGCGCCCAGCACTTCTGCTGGGCGCCTTCGTCGTTGCCGGTGTCAGGCCTTGACGCGGACTTCCCCGCGGACCTTGGTGGTGAGGTCGATCGCCACGTCCTTGGTGACGCCCTGCGCCGCGTCACCTGGCGACACGATGGCGATGGTGCTGTAGTCGGCCCACGCGCAGAACCAGTTGGTCTTTTCCTGCTTGGTCGCCCGGTCCTGCCCCTTGACCGACTGGCACTTCATGACCGCGCCGTCGAGGTCGGCCGCCTCGGGCTCGCCGATCAGTTCGGGCTTGCCCGACCCGGTGGAGGACTCCTTCTCGGCCGACTTCTTGAAGTTGGCGAAGAACAGGTCCAGAGTCGCCTCCGGGTCGGAGATTTCGCCGTAGGCACCGGCCACCGAAAGGGTCTTGGCCGTCGCCATCTTCGCCGCGGACGACGGATCGTCGGGGTCGTAGTCGCTCAGGTCCACTGTGGAGTAGAGGCCCGCCGCGGTCTTGGCGTTCTTGACGCCGCTCTTCTCCAGCTCCGAGGTCGAGTCGGCGCCGACGGTCGACCCGTCCTTCGTGGTGCGCTTGTAGTCGCTGAGTACCGTCGCCGGCGTCGTGAGCTTGTGGGGCCCGTCGTCCTCCAGGCCACCACCACCCCCGCCGATCACGAAGTACGCGCCCACACCGATCGCGGCGACAACCGCGACCGCGCCGATGATGATGCCCGTCTTCTTCTTGCCGCCGCCCGGGGCCGGGGGCTGGGGCATGCCGTACGGGGCCTGGCCGTAGGGCGGCTGCGGCTGCTGGCCGTACGGGGGCTGCTGGCCGTACGGTCCGGGCTGCTGGGGCGGGACGCCCTGCGGGGGCTGCTGCGGGTAGCCGTAGCCGGGCTGGGGCGGAGGGGCCTGCTGGGGGTAGCCGTAGCCGGGCTGGGGGGCCTGCGGCGGCTGGCCGTAGGGACCCGGCTGCCCGTACGGTCCGGGCTGCTGGGGCTGCCCGCCGTACGGGCCCGGCTGGTTGTAGCTCATTTCTGGGTTCCCCTCCAGATGCTTATGTGTTCGAGACATCCTGGCGCAGACCCGCCGTGTCCATGGCATCGGGCCCCCCACCGTTACAAAGCAAACGCGTTTCGGGACGGGGTGGTGACACCTCTAAACTGACCCCCGTGACCGAGAACGCTCAGCAGCAGCCACCAGCGCCCAGCACCGACCTGCCGACCCAGTACGCGCCGGCCGACGTAGAGGGGCCGCTGTACGAGCGCTGGGTAGAGCGGGGTTACTTCGAGGCGGACGAGAAGAGCGACAAGCCGCCGTACACGATCGTCATTCCGCCGCCGAACGTCACGGGCAGCCTGCACCTCGGGCACGCCTTCGAGCACACTCTCATCGACGCCCTGACCCGCCGTAAGCGCATGCAGGGCTACGAGACGCTGTGGCAGCCCGGCATGGACCACGCCGGCATCGCCACGCAGAACGTCGTCGAGCGGGAGCTCGCCAAGGAGAACAAGTCCCGGCACGACCTGGGCCGTGAGGCCTTCGTCGAGCGGGTCTGGCAGTGGAAGGGCGAGTCCGGCGGACAGATCAGCGGACAGATGCGGCGCCTGGGAGATGGCGTCGCCTGGTCGCGTGAGCGGTTCACCATGGACGAGGGCCTCTCCCAGGCCGTCCAGACCATCTTCAAGCGGCTCTACGACGACGAGCTGATCTACCGCGCCGAGCGCATCATCAACTGGTGTCCGCGCTGCCTGACCGCCATCTCGGACATCGAGGTGGAGTACCAGGACGACGACGGCGAGCTCGTCTCCATGAAGTACGGCGACGGGGACGACACCATCGTCGTCGCCACCACCCGCGCCGAGACCATGCTCGGTGACACGGCCGTCGCCGTTCACCCCGAGGACGAGCGCTACCAGCACCTGATCGGCAAGCTGGTCAAGCTGCCGCTGACCGACCGCTCCATCCCGGTCGTCGCCGACGAGCACGTCGATCCGGAGTTCGGCACGGGTGCCGTCAAGGTCACCCCGGCGCACGACCCGAACGACTTCGAGATCGGGCAGCGCCACGACCTCCCGGCCCTGACGATCATGGACGAGCACGCCGTGATCACCGCCCACGGCCCCTTCCAGGGTCTGGACAGGCTGGAAGCGCGGTCGGCGATCGTCGCGGCCCTGCGCGCCGAAGGGCGGATCGTCGCCGAGAAGCGGCCGTACGTCCACTCGGTCGGCCACTGCTCGCGCTGCAAGACGACGATCGAGCCCCGGCTCTCCATGCAGTGGTGGGTCAAGGTCGGCCCGCTGGCGAAGGCCGCCGGTGACGCCGTCCGCGACGGGCGCGTCAAGATCCACCCGCAGGAGATGGAGAAGCGCTACTTCGACTGGGTCGACAACCTCCACGACTGGTGCATCTCGCGGCAGTTGTGGTGGGGCCACCGCATCCCGGTCTGGTACGGCCCGAACGGCGAGGTCGTCTGCGTCGGCCCCGACGAGCAGCCGCCGAGCGGAGAGGGCTGGCGTCAGGACACCGACGTCCTCGACACCTGGTTCTCCTCCGGCCTGTGGCCGTTCTCCACGCTCGGCTGGCCCGAACAGACCGAGTCGCTCGCGAAGTTCTACCCGAACTCCGTCCTGGTCACCGGCTACGACATCCTCTTCTTCTGGGTCGCCCGGATGATGATGTTCGGCCTGTACGCGATGGACGGCACCCCGCCGTTCCACACCATCGCCCTGCACGGCATGGTCCGCGACCAGTTCGGCAAGAAGATGTCGAAGTCCTTCGGCAACGCGGTCAACCCGCTGGACTGGATGGACAAGTACGGCAGCGACGCCCTGCGCTTCACCCTCGCCCGGGGCGCGAACCCGGGTGTCGACGTCCCGATCGGCGAGGACTGGGTCCAGGGCTCGCGCAACTTCGCCAACAAAATCTGGAACGCGACGCGCTTCGCGCTGATGAACGGCGCGACGGTGGACGGCCCGCTGCCGGACCCGTCGACGATGTCCTCGACGGACCGCTGGATCCTCTCCCGCCTGAACACGGTCGTCGCGGAGGTCGACGCGTTCTACGACGACTACCAGTTCGCGAAGCTGTCCGACTCCCTGTTCCACTTCGCGTGGGACGAGGTCTTCGACTGGTACGTCGAGCTGTCCAAGACGACGTTCCAGGCGGGCGGCGAGGCGGCCGAGGTCAGCAAGCGTGTCCTCGGTGAGGTCCTCGACGTCACGCTGAAGCTGCTGCACCCGGTGGTCCCCTTCGTCACCGAGACTCTGTGGACGACGCTCACCGGCGGCGAGTCGGTCGTCATCGCCGACTGGCCGAAGGACAGTGGCTTCCGGGACGCCGGCGCCGAGCGCGAGATCGAGAGCCTCCAGTCGGTCATCACCGAGGTCCGCCGCTTCCGCGCCGACCAGGGGCTCCAGCCCGGCCAGCGGGTCCCGGCCCGGCTGACCCTGGACGGCACGCCGTTCGCGGCGCACGAGGCCGCCATCCGCCAGCTGCTCCGGCTGCAGCTGGAGGGCGACGCCTTCACGGCCACGGCGACCCTGCCGGTCGCCGGCGCCGAGGTCGCCCTCGACCTCTCCGGCACGATCGACGTGGCGGCGGAGCGCAAGCGCCTCGCGAAGGACCTCGCGGCGGCGGAGAAGGAGAAGGCCCAGGCCGGCGCCAAGCTCGGCAACGAGGCGTTCCTGGCGAAGGCCCCGGACCACGTGGTGGAGAAGATCCGCACCCGCCTGTCCAAGGCGGAGGAGGACATCGCCCGGATCCAGGCGCAGCTGGAGAGGCTGCCGCAGGCGTAAGGGTTCGTACGGTCGTGGAGGCCCCGGTGCTGGTGAGCGCCGGGGCCTCCACGCGTTCGACCCGGGCGAACACCCCGACACAAACCACCCCCGAGCAATGTCACCGCCGCTCCGTAGACTGGCCCCGTGAGCGAGTTCCCTCCAGACCACGACGACGACCAGCCCGACCCCCTCGACACCTTCGACGAGATCATCGCGGAGGAGACCACCCGCGACCCCGACCTCGCCGTCATCGAAGCCGGCAGCCGAACGCTGCGCACCCAGGGCGGCCCGCCCGACGCCGACATCCCGACCCGGCCCGCCGACCCCGAGGTCGACAAGGCCCTGCGCGAGGTCGAGGCGGAGCTGGCCACACGCTGGGGCGAGACCAAGCTGGAGCCGTCCGTCAGCCGTATCGCCGCGCTGATGGACGTGCTGGGAGAGCCGCAGCGGTCGTACCCGTCGATCCACATCACGGGGACGAACGGCAAGACCTCCACGGCCCGCATGATCGAGGCCCTGTTCGGCGCCTTCGAGCTGCGGACCGGCCGCTACACCTCACCGCACGTGCAGTCGATCACCGAGCGCATCAGCCTGGACGGCGCCCCCATCTCGCCCGAGCGGTTCATCGAGACGTACCAGGACATCAAGCCGTACATCGAGATGATCGACGGGCAGCAGGAGTACCGGCTGTCCTTCTTCGAGGTGCTCACCGGCATGGCGTACGCGGCGTTCGCCGACGCGCCCGCCGACGTCGCCGTCGTCGAGGTCGGCATGGGCGGCTCCTGGGACGCCACGAACGTGATCGACGGTGACGTCGCCGTCGTGACGCCCATAGACCTCGACCACACCGACCGGCTCGGCACCACGCACGCGGAGATCGCGGCGGAGAAGGCCGGCATCGTCAAGCAGGGTGCGACCGTCATCCTGGCGCAGCAGCCGGTCGACGCTGCGCAGGTGCTGCTGAAGAAGGCCGTCGAGGTGGACGCGACCGTGGCCCGGGAGGGCCTGGAGTTCGGTGTCGTCGAGCGGCAGGTGGCCGTCGGCGGGCAGCTGGTGACGCTGCGCGGGCTCGGTGGTGAGTACCCGGAGCTGTACCTGCCGCTGCACGGCGCGCACCAGGCGCACAACGCGGCCGTCGCGCTCGCCGCCGTCGAGGCGTTCTTCGGCGTCGGCGCGCAGCGGGCCGAGCAGCTGGACCTGGACATGGTCCGCAAGGCGTTCGCGGCGGTCGCCTCGCCGGGGCGGCTGGAGGTCGTGCGGCGTTCCCCGACCGTCGTGCTCGACGCCGCCCACAATCCGGCGGGTGCCCGGGCGGCGGCCGAGGCCATCGGTGAGGCCTTCCAGTTCAGCCGGCTCGTCGGTGTCGTCGGCGCGAGCGGCGACAAGAACGTGCGCGGGCTGCTGGAGGCCTTCGAGCCGGTGTTCGCCGAGATCGTGGTCACGCAGAACTCCAGCCACCGTGCGATGGACGCCGACGAGCTGGCCGGCATCGCCGTCGAGGTGTTCGGTGAGGAGCGCGTCCAGGTCGAGCCGCGGCTGCCCGACGCGCTGGAGGCCGCGATCACGCTGGCCGAGGAGGAGGGCGAGTTCGCGGGCGGCGGTGTGCTCGTCACCGGTTCCGTCATCACCGTCGGCGAGGCCCGACTGCTCCTGGGGAGGGGCTGAGATCCCGTGCGTACGCTCTGTTCGTCGACTCTGATCGGCGAGTTCTTCATCATCGGCTTCGCCGGTCTGGTCGCCATGAAGGACCCCGACCTGTCCATGACGACCGTGTGGACGGTCAGCGGTGTCGCGATGTTCCTGTGTCTGGTGCTGTGCGGCCTGGTGACGCGCCCGGGCGGGGTCGCGCTCGGCTGGGCGTTGCAGATCGCGCTCATCGCGTCGGGCTTCGCCGTGCCGATGATGTTCTTCCTGGGCGTGGTCTTCGCGGCCCTGTGGTGGGCGTCCGTGCACTACGGGCGGAAGGTGGACGAGGCGAAGGCGAGATTCGCCGACCGGTCCGGCTCCTCCACACCTGACGCTGCGTAACAGGCGCCCCGACACGCCGGGTAATCTCGTCCCACCCGCACAACCTTGATACATAAGGAGCCCGTCGTGAGCCAGCGCACCCTCGTCCTCCTCAAGCCCGACGCCGTCCGTCGTGGCCTGACCGGCGAGATCATCAGCCGCATCGAGCGCAAGGCGGGCTGGACGATCACCGCGCTGGAGCTGCGCACCCTGGACCAAGACACGCTGGAGCAGCACTACGGCGAGCACAAGGGCAAGCCCTTCTACGAGCCGCTGGTGGAGTTCATGGCCTCCGGCCCGGTCGTGGCGATGATCGTCGAGGGTGAGCGGGTCATCGAGGGGCTGCGCGCTCTCGCCGGCCCGACCGACCCGATCGCCGCGGCCCCGGGCTCCATCCGCGGCGACTACGGCGTCATCGTCCGGGAGAATCTGATCCACGCCTCCGACTCGGAGGAGTCCGCCGAGCGGGAAGTGAAGATCTTCTTCCCGGGTCGCGCCTAAGACGCGTAGGGCGTGCAAAGTCTGGGGGCGTCCGCTCCCAGACTTTTCTGGCATATACGTGCCGATCGAGGGAACGATCGCCCCCGAACGCCCGTCTCCACAAGCGAACCCGCACAGCATCTGCTGACATTGGCGGAGACCCTCCCGCAGTGTTCGCGAAGGCGCGTCTACGATGGAAGCCTTCACGTCACAGCACCCACCTTTGCCTACCTGAAAAGCCCTCAAAAGCTAGTGGGAAGGCCAGACGAATCCTGATGGGGAACTCAATGTCGTTCATCGGCCGTGACATGGCTGTCGACCTCGGGACCGCCAACACGCTGGTGTACGTCAGGGGTCGCGGGATCGTACTCAACGAGCCGTCCGTCGTCGCGATCAACACCAACACCGGTGGCATCCTCGCGGTCGGTGCCGAAGCGAAGAAGATGATCGGGCGCACGCCCGGCAACATCGTTGCCGTTCGTCCGCTGAAGGACGGTGTGATCGCCGACTTCGAGATCACCGAGCGGATGCTCCGCTACTTCATCCTGAAGATCCACAAGCGGCGGTATCTGGCTCGTCCGCGGGTCGTCGTCTGTGTGCCCTCGGGCATCACGGGCGTCGAGCGCCGCGCCGTCATCGAGGCGTCGTCCCAGGCCGGCGCCCGCCAGGTGCACATCATCGAGGAGCCCATGGCCGCGGCCATCGGCTCCGGCCTGCCGGTCCACGAGGCCACGGGCAACATGGTGGTCGACATCGGCGGCGGCACCACGGAGGTCGCGGTCATCTCCCTCGGCGGCATCGTCACCGCCCAGTCCATCCGTGTCGCGGGCGACGAACTGGACAACGCGATCATCCAGCACATCAAGAAGGAGTACTCCCTCCTGCTGGGTGAGCGCACGGCCGAACAGATCAAGATCACGATCGGTTCGGCGTACGACCTGGACACCGACGAGCACACCGAAATCCGAGGCCGGGACCTGGTCTCCGGGCTGCCGAAGACCGTCGTCATCTCCGCGGCGGAAGTCCGCAAGGCGATCGAGGAGCCGGTCAACGCGATCGTCGACGCCGTCAAGACGACCCTCGACAAGTGTCCGCCGGAGCTGTCCGGCGACATCATGGACCGAGGAATCGTTCTGACCGGCGGTGGAGCGCTGCTGAGGGGCCTGGACGAGCGGCTGCGCCGGGAGACCGGTATGCCGATCCACATCGCCGAGGACCCTCTGGACAGCGTGGCGCTCGGTTCCGGAAAGTGCGTCGAGGAGTTCGAGGCGCTCCAGCAGGTGCTGGACGCCCAGCCGCGCAGATGACGTAACTCTTCGATTCCGCCGTACGGGACGATCTCCTCTCGTACGGCGGATCGTTGATATAGATGCATAAGCTCCCACAATGCAGCCCCTCGGGTTTCCCTGGGGCTTCCCGAATTCCTATGAGGAAGGGCACGGCCGCCGCACGTGAGGGACACACGAGAGAGCCGGCTGCTCCTGGTGCTGCTGATCGCCATCGCGTTCGCGTTGATCACGGTGGACATTCGCGGTGGGGAGGATTCCCCGGTCGACGGTGCCCGGAAGGGCGCGGCGACGGTCTTCGGCCCGATCGAGAGCGGCGTGGCGGCCGCGGTCGACCCGGTCGGCAACGCCGTCTCCGCCATCCGGGACTCCGGTGAGCGGCACGACCGGCTCGCCGTGCTGGAAGAGGAGAACGCGGCCCTGAAGGCGCGGCTCGGCAGCGACGACCGCAGCCGCAGCCGCCTCAAGCAGCTCGACAAGATGCTGAAGATCTCCGGCCGGGGCCAGTACGGCATCAAGGGCGCCGAGGTCATCGCCATCGGAGCCGCGCAGGGCTTCTCCTGGACCATCACCATCGACGTCGGCGCCAACGACGGCATCAAGCGCGACATGACCGTCCTGAACGGGGACGGGCTCGTCGGCCGGGTCACCACCGTCGGACCCAACACCGCCACGGTGCTGCTCGCCAGTGACCCCGACTTCACGGTCGGCACCCGGATGGAGGACAGCGACGAGCTCGGCTTCGCCTCCGGGCAGGGCGACCGCCCGCTGCGCGTGGAACTCCTCAACGGCAAGGCGGAGGTGAAGAAGGGCGACCGTCTGGTCACCTTCGGTTCGCAGGCCGACCGGCCGTTCGTCCCCGGCGTGCCCGTCGGTGTCGTCTCCCGCGTCGACCCGTCCGGCGGCGGGCTGACCCGCACGCTCTACGTCACGCCGTACGCCGCCTTCAGCAAGCTCGACATCGTCGGTGTCGTCGTCGAGGCCCCGAAGAAGGACCCGCGCGACACGGTTCTCCCGCCCAAGCCGAAGCCGACCCCCAGGCCGACGGTGACGGTGACCGTGACGCCGTCCGCCGAGGCCCCCGTGGACGGCCAGAACCAGCAAGAGCAGTAGGAGCTGTCACTTCATGCGCGTCAACCGGATCCTGCTCTCCTCCGCCCTGGTCGTCGTCGCCCTGGTCATCCAGGTGAGCGTCCTCGCCCGCCTCCAACTGCCGGGCGCCGTGCCCGACCTGATGCTCCTCACCGTCCTCGGCCTGGCCCTGGTGTACGGCCATGTGGGCGGCGCCCTCGTCGGGTTCGGCGCGGGCCTGCTCGCCGATCTGGCCCCGCCCGCCGACCACGCCGCCGGGCGCTACGCCCTCGTGCTGTGCGTCATCGGCTATCTCGCGGGCCTGGTGAAGCCGGATACGGGCCGGCTGAAGTCCGCGACCGGCCCCATGGTCGTGGTGGTCGCCGCCGCCCTGGGCTCCACCCTGCTGTACGCCGGGGTCGGTGCCCTCGTCGGTGACACCGCCGCCCGCCATGTGGGCCTGGGGAGCCTGCTCTTCACGGCCGCCCTGTACGACCTGCTGCTCGCCCCGTTCGTGGTGCCGGGGGTCATGGCACTGGCCAGACGCGCCGAGAACGATCCGCTCGCCGAGACCGGCTCCGCGGCCAAGGCCACGGACATCTCCTCCGGCTGGCTCTCCGGCGGCACCGGTCTGAGGATCGGCAGCCAGCGGAACGGGCTGCGGGTGAAGGCGGCCCGGGCACGGATGGCGCGGGCGGGGCGCATCAAGGGGGTCAAGCGGCTGTGACCGCAGGAAAGTTCACCCGAACGCGCCGCTCCGGTAGGAACGCCGGCTCCGGGGCCCGTCGTTCCTCACTCGTATCCGCACACGCGTGCCCGGAGACACCTTCGTACCCGCACATCCGTACGCGCACCGAGAGGGGGAGGCGGCCGCAGTGACCAACATTCCCGAGACCGGCCGGAACTCACGGGTCCAGATCCGGCTCGTCGTCATCCAGGTCCTCGTCCTCTCCCTCCTGCTCACCCTCGGCGGACGCCTGTGGTACCTCCAGATCCGTGAGGGCGCGGCGTACGCCAAGGAGGCATCGGGGAACCACGTCCAGCAGGTCGTCCAGCCGGCCGTCCGCGGCTCCATCCTGGACGCGCGCGGCGTGGCCCTCGCCGACAACGAGACGCGACTGGTCGTCTCCGCCTCCCGCACCGACCTGCTGAAGATGCCGGACGACGGCAAGGACGTCCTCACCAAGCTCGCCTCAGTCCTGGGCATGAAGCCCAAGGAGGTCCAGGAGAAGGTCCGGCTGTGCGACGCCGAGACGCCCCAGCCCTGCTGGAACGGCTCGCCCTACCAGCCCATCCCCATCACCGACGAGGCCACCCCCAAGCAGGCCCTCCAGATCCGCGAGCGCGCCGAGGACTTCCCCGGCATCACCGCCGAGCCCCAGGCCGTGCGCCGCTACCCGAGCCCGGGCAAGGCCAACACCGCCCAGGTCCTCGGCTACCTCTCGCCGGTCACCGACGAGGAGATCAAGAAGGCGCAGAACACCAACTCGCCGTACCTGCGCTCCGACCAGGTCGGCCGCTCCGGCCTGGAGCGCCAGTACGACAAGGAACTGCGCGGCAAGGCCGGCGTCACGCGCTACGAGGTCGACAACCTCGGCCGCGTCATCGGCCAGGCCGAGGCCGACCCGGCCCACCCCGGCGACAACCTCGTCACCAGCATCGACGCCCGCGTCCAGCGGATCGCCGAGTACCAGCTGAACGAGGCGATGAAGGAGGCCCGCAAGCAGCACGACCGCAACACGGGCACGAACTACAAGGCCGACTCCGGCGCCGTCGTCGTCATGGAGGCCAAGACCGGCCGCGTCGTCGCCATGGCCTCCAACCCGACGTACGACCCGAACGCCTGGGTGGGCGGCATCTCCGCCAAGGACTACACGCGGCTCACCGGCAAGAACTCCAACTACCCGCTGCTCAACCGCGCGATCCAGGGCCAGTCGGCCCCCGGCTCCATCTTCAAGGTCATCCCGACCGCCGCCGCGGTCAACGCGGGCTACTCCTTCAACGGCCCCTACCAGTGCTCCAGCTCGTACTCGATCGGCGGCCAGGTCTTCAAGAACTTCGAGTCCAAGGGATACGGCCCGATCAGCCTCGGCCGCGCCCTGGAGGTCTCCTGCGACACGGTCTTCTACCGGCTCTCCCACGAGGAGTGGAAGCGCGACGGCGGCACCAAGCCCAAGAAGAAGACCAACGACTGGTTCTACAAGACCGCCCACCAGTTCGGCCTCGGCAAGGAGACCGGCATCGACCTGCCCAACGAGGTCACCGGCCGCGTCCCCGACCGCAAGTGGAAGCTGGACTACTGGAAGGCCAACAAGGACGCCTGGTGCCGCACCGGCAAGCGCAACGGCAGCTACGCCGAGAAAATCGCCTACGAGAACTGCCTCGAAGGCAACCGCATGCGCGCCGGTGACTCCGTCAACTACTCCATCGGCCAGGGCGACACGCTCGTCACGCCGATCCAGATGGCCACGATCTACGGAGCCATCTCCAACGGCGGCACGATGTACACCCCCTCGGTCGGCAAGGCCGTCATCAGCGCAGACGGCAAGACGGTCACCCCGATCAAGCCCCAGGCGCACGGCAAGCTGCCGATGACGCAGAAGACGCGCAACGAGATAGACGATGCCCTCGCGGGAGTCGCCACCCGCGGTACGGCCGCCTGGAGGTTCGGCGGCTGGCCGCAGGACAAGATCCCGATGCACGCCAAGACGGGTACGGCGGAGGTCTACGGCAAGCAGACGACCTCCTGGTTCGCCACGTACACCAAGGACTACACGGTCGTCATGACGATCTCCCAGGGTGGTACGGGCTCCGGAGCCTCCGGCCCGGCTGTCCGCAACATCTACAACGCGCTGTACGGCGTCTCCCCGGAGGGCGACATCGACCCGAAGAAGGCGCTGCTGCCCACCCCGCAGAAGACCCTGCCGAAGGTCAAGACGGACGGCACCATCGCCTCCCCGAAGGTCCCCAAGGACCCGGCCAAGGACCAGGAGGCGAAGAAGAAGGACCCGAACGCCCCGGCCGACCCGCTCCAGCCGGCGACGGCGGCCCCGCCGACGCCGGAGAACCGTGACACCCGAAGGCGCCGGCGCCGGCGGGGAAGCCGGAGGTTGCCGACATGACCGGCGGTGTGAACAGCTTCCAGGTCTCCGGCTACGGCCCCGAGCGCTCCGGCTGGACCAGGCTCCTGGCCCGCGACTCGGTGGCGCGGCGCCTCGACTGGCCGATCCTGCTGTCGGCGACGGCCCTGTCGCTGCTCGGCACGCTCCTGGTGTACTCGGCGACCCGCAACCGCACGGAGCTCAACCAGGGCGACCCGTACTACTTCCTCGTCCGGCACCTGCTGAACACCGGCATCGGCCTCGCCCTGATGGCCGGCACGATCTGGCTCGGCCACCGCGGCCTGCGCACAGCCGTGCCGGTCCTGTACGGCCTCTCGGTCCTGCTGATCCTGCTGGTGCTCACCCCGCTCGGCTCCACGATCAACGGCGCCCACTCGTGGATCAAGCTCCCCGGCGGCTTCTCCCTCCAGCCCTCGGAGTTCGTGAAGGTCACGATCATCCTGGGCATGGCGATGCTGCTGGCGGCCAGAGTCGACGCGGGCGACAGGCAGTACCCCGACCACCGCACGGTCGTGCAGGCGCTGGGCCTGGCCGCCGTGCCCATGGTCATCGTGATGCTCATGCCCGACCTCGGGTCGGTCATGGTGATGGTCATCATCGTGCTCGGCGTGCTGCTCGCCTCCGGCGCCACCAACCGGTGGGTGTTCGGGCTGCTCGGCGCGGGCGCCATCGGCGCGATCACCGTCTGGCAGATCGGGGTGCTCGACGACTACCAGATCGCCCGCTTCGCCGCCTTCGCCAACCCCGAGCTCGACCCGGCCGGCGTCGGCTACAACACCAACCAGGCGCGCATCGCCATCGGCTCCGGCGGTCTGACCGGCTCCGGCCTCTTCCACGGCTCGCAGACCACCGGCCAGTTCGTGCCCGAGCAGCAGACGGACTTCGTCTTCACCGTGGCCGGGGAGGAACTGGGCTTCCTCGGCGGCGGACTGATCATCCTGCTGCTCGGCATCGTGCTGTGGCGGGCCTGCCGTATCGCCCGGGAGACCAGCGACCTGTACGGCACGATCGTCGCCGCCGGCATCGTCGCCTGGTTCGCCTTCCAGACGTTCGAGAACATCGGCATGACGCTCGGCATCATGCCGGTCACCGGACTGCCGCTGCCGTTCGTGTCGTACGGCGGCTCGTCGATGTTCGCCGTGTGGATAGCGATCGGTCTGTTGCAGTCCATCCGGGTCCAACGCCCGATGTCGGCGTGAACACCGGCGGGGCGGCCCCCTGCCGCCCCGCCCCCGTGCCCACTAGATTCGGTCCATGGCGGACACCAAGCGCGAGATCGAGCGGAAATACGAGTCCGAGGACAGCGGACTCCCCGACCTGACCGGTGTCGCCGGGGTCGCGGCCGTGCTCGACAAGGGCGTCGCCCACCTCGACGCCACCTACTACGACACCGCCGACGAACGCCTCGCCGCGTCGTCCGTCACCCTGCGCCGCCGCACCGGCGGCTCGGACGCGGGCTGGCATCTGAAGTTCCCCGTCGCCCCCGGCGTCCGCGACGAGATCCAGGCCCCGCTCTCCGACACCCTCCCCGGCGAGCTCGCCGGGCTCGTCCGCTCCCGCGTCCGCCACGGCGAACTGCTGCCCGTCGTCCGGCTGCGCTCCGACCGCGACGTACGCCACCTCGTCGACGCCGACGGCCGGCTGCTCGCCGAGGTCAGCGTCGACGCCGTACGGGCCGACCGGCTCACGGCCGGCGGTGGCGAAGCGCAGTGGACGGAGATCGAGGTGGAGCTCGCCGACGGGGGAGACCCCGCCTTCCTCGACAAGGTGGAGAAGCGGCTGCGCAAGGCGGGCATCCGACCGTCGGCCTCGGCGTCGAAGCTGGCGCGGGCCCTGGCGGAGACGGCACCGCACCAGCGGCGCGCGTCCGCCCCGGCCGGGGAACCGGTGACCGCCTCGGACCACGTCCTGGCGTACGTGCGCGCCCAGCGGGACGCCATCGTCGAACTCGACCCGGCCGTGCGGCGGGACGCCGAGGACTCCGTGCACTGCATGCGCGTGGCCACCCGCCGGCTGCGCAGCACCTTCAAGTCCTACGGCGAGATCCTCGACCGTACCGTCACCGACTCCGTCGGCGACGAGCTGAAATGGCTGGCCGGTGAGCTGGGACTGGACCGGGACCGCGAGGTGCTGACCGAACGGCTCACGGCGGCCCTCGACGAGGTGCCGGCCACCCTGGTCCGCGGCCCGGTCGCGGAGCGGCTGCACACCTGGGTGAGAACCGAGCACGGCGGGGCCCGAGTCCGGCTCATCGGCGTCCTGGACTCCCGCCGCTACCTCGCCCTGCTCGACACCCTGGACGCGCTGATCGCCGACCCGCCCCTGGGGAAGGCGGCCGGCAAGAAACCCCGCAAGCCGATCGCCGAGGCCGTGCAGAAGGACTTCCGCAAGGTCGCCGGGCTGGTCGAGCGGGCCGTGGAACTGGAACCCGGCACCGACCGCGACGTCGCGATCCACGAGGCCCGCAAGAAGACCAAACGCGCCCGCTACGCCGCGGAGGCAGCCCGACCGGCCCTCGGCAAGCCCGCCAAGGACCTGGTCAAGTCCATGAAAGCGCTCCAGATCCTGCTCGGCGAGCACCAGGACAGCGTGATGGCCCGGCAGGCACTGCGCGAACTGTCGGCGGTCGCCCACGCGGCCGGGGAGAGCTCCTTCACCTACGGCCTGCTCCACGAGCGCGAGGAGCAGCGGGCGGTGCGCGTGGAGACCGAGCTGCCCGGATTCTGGGAGCGGATCGAGGGCGGGGCGGCGGGCCTGTGATCTCCCGCGCGTACGGAGCTGCGGCCCGGTCGCGTTAGTCTGGATGGTCACCCTGTCCGTTCAGTCCAGCTCACGAAGGTGCGCGACATGTCTGCCGAAGTCGCTGCGTCGGTGTTCCCGCAGCTCGAAGCTCTGCTCCCGCACGTGCAGAAGCCGATCCAGTACGTCGGCGGAGAACTCAACTCCACGGTCAAGGACTGGGACTCCTGTGACGTCCGCTGGGCGCTCATGTACCCGGACGCCTACGAGGTCGGCCTGCCCAACCAGGGCGTCCAGATCCTCTACGAGGTCCTCAACGAGCAGCAGGGCGTCCTCGCCGAGCGCACCTACAGCGTGTGGCCGGACCTCGAGGAGCTGATGCGGGAGCACGGCGTCCCGCAGTTCACGGTGGACAGCCACCGGCCCGTGAAGGCCTTCGACGTGCTGGGCCTGTCCTTCTCCACGGAGCTGGGCTACACCAACATGCTGGCGGCCCTGGACCTCTCCGGGATCCCCCTGGAGGCCAAGGACCGCGGCCTGGACGACCCGATCGTCATGGCCGGCGGCCACGCCGCGTTCAACCCCGAGCCGATCGCGGACTTCATCGACTGCGCGGTGATCGGCGACGGCGAGCAGGCCGTGCTCGAGGTCACCGCGATCATCCGCGCCTGGAAGGCGGAGGGCCGCCCCGGCGGCCGCGAGGAACTGCTGTTCCGCCTGGCGAAGACGGGCGGGGTGTACGTGCCCGGCTTCTACGACGTCGAGTACCTGCCGGACGGCCGTATCGCCCGAGTCGTACCGAAGCGCAGCGGTGTCCCGTGGCGGGTCTCCAAGCACACGGTGATGGACCTCGACGAGTGGCCGTACCCCAAGCAGCCCCTGGTGCCGCTCGCGGAGACGGTCCACGAGCGCATGTCGGTGGAGATCTTCCGCGGCTGCACCCGCGGCTGCCGCTTCTGCCAGGCCGGCATGATCACCCGCCCGGTCCGCGAGCGCTCCATCACGGGCATCGGCGACATGGTCGAGCAGGGCCTGAAGGCGACGGGCTTCGAGGAGGTGGGCCTGCTGTCCCTCTCCTCGGCGGACCACTCGGAGATCGGCGACATCGCCAAGGGCCTCGCGGACCGCTACGAGGACGACAAGGTCGGCCTCTCCCTCCCGTCCACCCGCGTGGACGCCTTCAACATCGACCTGGCGAACGAACTCACGCGCAACGGCCGCCGCTCCGGCCTCACCTTCGCCCCCGAGGGCGGCTCTGAGCGCATCCGCAAGGTCATCAACAAGATGGTCTCGGAAGAGGACCTGATCAGGACCGTCGCGACGGCGTACGGCAACGGCTGGCGTCAGGTGAAGCTGTACTTCATGTGCGGCCTGCCGACGGAGACCGACGACGACGTCCTCCAGATCGCCGACATGGCGACGAAGGTCATCGCCAAGGGCCGCGAGGTCTCGAAGTCCAACGACATCCGCTGCACGGTCTCGATCGGCGGCTTCGTCCCCAAGCCCCACACCCCCTTCCAGTGGGCCCCGCAGCTGTCGGCGGAGGAGACGGACGCCCGCCTGGAGAAGCTGCGGAACAAGATCCGCGGCGACAAGAAGTACGGCCGCTCCATCGGCTTCCGCTACCACGACGGCAAGCCCGGCATCGTCGAGGGCCTGCTGTCCCGCGGCGACCGCCGGATCGGCGCCGTCATCCGCGCGGTCTACGACGACGGCGGCCGCTTCGACGGCTGGCGCGAGCACTTCTCGTACGACCGCTGGATGCGGTGCGCCGAGAAGGCGCTTGTCCCCTTCGGTGTCGACGTCGACTGGTACACGACCCGTGAGCGCACGTACGAGGAGGTCCTCCCCTGGGACCACCTGGACTCCGGCCTCGACAAGGACTGGCTCTGGGAGGACTGGCAGGACGCCCTTGACGAGACGGAGGTCGAGGACTGCCGCTGGACGCCGTGCTTCGACTGCGGGGTCTGCCCGCAGATGGACACCCAGATCCAGATCGGCCCGACGGGCAAGAAGCTCCTGCCCCTGACGGTCAAGAACGCGGAACCGGCGCCGAGCGGTCACGCGCACTGACGCGCTGACGGTCGTCCGACGGCGGCACCGCTTTCGTCTCGCCGCACGGGGAGCCCCCTCCGACCCGGAGGGGGCTTTTTCTCTTCCGACAGGCCGGGCCGGCAGGTGAGAGGCCGGCCGTTCGGGGGACCCGCTGGGCAGGCGGGGTCGGCGGCGTTCCCCTTGGGGGCCGGCCCGGCTCAGGTTCCCCCGGTTCAGCCATGTGCTGGGGGAGCCGTGTACGCCATGGGGGAGCCGTGTACGTCGAGGGCTGACGTCCCATTGCCTCGCATATCGATTTTCGATAGATTTCCATCGTAGCTCGATCGAAGGAGTGGCGATGGGGAAGCTGGCCGTGGCGGCGTTGCGTGTGGTGCTCGTGGTGCTGCTCGCGGGGTCGTTGTTCGTGCAGGGGGTGATGGTCCCGCTGCTGGCCATCGACATGAACGGGCTCAAGCCCGAGTACGCGTACCTGCGCACGCCGATCCTGGTGATCCTGGTCCTGGGTGTCGTGACCGCCCAGGTCGTCCTGGTCTGTGTGTGGCGGCTGGTGACGATGGTGCGTCGCGGGACGGTGTTCTCCACGGCCGCCTTCCGGTACGTGCACATCGTGATCGGCGCGTTCGTGGCGGCCGCCCTGCTGGTCTTCGCGCTCGCGGTCGTCCTCGCGCCGGGCGAGGCCGTCGCTCCCGGGGTGGTGCTGCTGCTCTGCGGGGTCGTCGTGGCCGTGCTGGGTGTCGCGCTGGTCGTGCTCGTACTGCGGATGCTGCTCGCCCAGGCCGTCGCACGGGACGTCGAAGCGGCCCGGATGCAGGCCGAGTTGGAAGAGGTCATCTGATGCCGATCGCCGTCGACATCGATGTGATGCTGGCCAAGCGGAAGATGTCCGTGGGCGAACTCGCGGAACGCGTCGGCATCACCCCCGCCAACCTGGCGGTCCTCAAGAACGGCCGCGCCAAGGCGGTCCGCTTCTCGACCCTCGCCGCCCTCTGCGAGGTCCTCGAGTGCCAGCCGGGGGATCTGCTGCGCTGGGAGGCGGACGGGGCCGCCGACCGGACAATGTCCTGATGGAGAACATCAGCATCCGCCCGGCCCGGACCGGCGAACTGGCGACCGCGGCGGCACTTCGCTGGGAGTGGCTCGTCGAGAGCGGCGGCGAGGCCCCCGGCGAACGCGAGGAATTCTTACGGCACTTCGTCGACTGGGCCCGGGACAACGCGGGCTCGCACCGGTGCATGGTGGTCGTGCGTGACGACGGCGTCGTCATCGGCATGGCCTGGCTGGCGGTGGTGCAGCGGGTGCCCACGCCACGGGCGCCGCGGCGGGCCTCCGGCGACCTCCAGTGCGTGTACGTCGTACCGGAGGCGCGTGACGGCGGGCTGGGCGGACGGCTCATCCGGGCGGTTCTGGACGAGGCCCGGGAGCTCGGGCTGGAGCGGGTGACCGTGCACTCGACCCGGCGGGCGATCCCCGCGTACGCGCGGTGCGGTTTCCAGGAGTCGCCCCGGCTCCTGCAAGCCCGGGCCGCGGACGCGTGAACCGTATGATCATGACGCCAGGTGGAGGATCTGCGGAAGAACGGGGCGGGGCTGTGCGGTGCTGGAGCCGGACGGGGCGCTGAGGCGTCTACGACGGTATGGATCTGGAGAAGTCGGCCCGAGAGGGCTCCGAGACGCGAGTCGATCTGCGGAAACGGGTGCCCGAACCGTCCGCGCCGCCGGTGCGTGAGGCGGCGCCCGAGGGGTGGCTCGCCGTCGCGATCCGGATTCCCGTGCGGATCGTCGTGCTCCTGCTGGTCGTCCCCGTGCGGATGGTGTGGGACGCGCTCGTCGTGGTCGGGCGGTTCCTGAACGACGTGCTGTTCCGGCCGCTGGGCCGGGCGCTGCTGTGGCTCGGGCGGGCGGTGTTCGTCTGGCCGTTCGTGGGGCTGTGGCGGTATGTCGTCGTGCCGGTGGCCAAGGCGCTCGGGTGGCTCGGGAACGTGCTCCTCGTCGTGCCTCTGGTGTGGCTCTACCGGTACGCGCTGACGCCGGTGGGACACGCGATCGCGTGGGTCGCCACCGGGGTCGTCAGGGGCGTCGGCGCCGCGCTCGGCTGGGTGTACTCGTATCTGCTCACGCCGGTCGGGCGTGCCGTGATGTGGGTGCTGAAGGGGCTCGGCGCCGTGCTCGCCGCGGTCGGGGCCGGCGTGTACGCCGTCGTGGCGTGGCTCGCCCGGTACCTGGTCGTCGTACCCGCCGTGTGGCTGTACACGTGGGTGCTCGCGCCCGTCGGGCGGGCGATCGTCTGGTGCGGCAAGGGGCTCGTGTGGCTGGTGAGCACGATCGTCACCGGCATCGGTACGGTCCTCTACTGGATCGCCCGGATCCTGCTCGTCCTGCCCGCGCTCGCCGTCTGGCGCTGGGTGTTCGCCCCGGTCGGACGCGTCCTCGCCGTCATCGGACGCGAGATCCGGGACGCTCTGGGGCACGCCTGGCGCGTCGCCGGGTACGTCTCGCTCGCCGTCGGGCGGTTCCTCGCGACGCTCTTCCGGTGGATCTTCGTCGAGCCGGTGCGCTGGGTGTACCGGAGCGTGCTGACGCCCGTCGGGCACGTCGTGCGGGACGTCGTCCTGCGGCCCGTCGCCGAGGCCGCCCGCAGTGTGGGACGGGCCACGCGGCAGGCGCTGGCCTCAGCCCGGGAGTCCGTACGCCAGGCGCGCGCCGACTTCCGGCGGATGCTCTTCGGGGAGCCGGCGCAGCCGCAGCCGGTCGACCTCGGGGAACCTTCGGGCCGCGAGGCACGTACTCTTGGTAGAAGTACGACCGCTCTCACGAAGGACTGAACGACACTGGGCAAGCGACAGCCCGAAGGCCCGCCGCCCGCACCCGCGGTGCAGCGCATCCGACTGCGCTACACCAAGCGCGGCCGCCTCCGGTTCACCAGCCACCGTGACTTCCAGCGCGCCTTCGAGCGTGCGTTGCGCCGTGCCGAGGTGCCGATGGCCTACTCGGCGGGCTTCACACCGCACCCGAAGGTGTCGTACGCCAATGCCGCACCCACCGGCACGGGCAGTGAGGCGGAGTACCTGGAGATCGCGCTCACCGCGCCCCGCGACCCGGAGCGGCTCAGGGCCCTCCTCGACGAGTCGATGCCCACCGGGCTGGACATCGTCGAGGCGGTCGAGGCCCGTACCTCGGGTCTCGCCGACCGGCTGACGGCTTCCGTGTGGGAGCTGCGACTGGACGGCGTGCCGCAGGAGGACGCCCGCCGAGCGGTGGACGCCTTCAACGCGGCCGAGACCGTCGAGGTCCAGCGCCTCATGAAGAACGGCGTCCGTACCTTCGACGCCCGCTCCGCCGTCGCGGGCCTGGAGATCCGCGACCTCGCGGAAACGCAGAGTTCCCAGGCTGATAGGCCGACCGACCAGCCCTGTGCGATACTGCGGCTGGTTGTTCGGCACGTGACGCCTGCCGTACGACCCGACGACGTCCTGTCCGGTCTCCGCGCCGTGGCCGACCTGGCGCCGCCGGTCCCCGCAGCGGTGACCAGGCTGGCGCAGGGGCTGTTCGATGAAGAGACCGGCACGGTGACCGACCCGCTCGCGCCCGACCGCGAGGCAGCGGAGGCCCACTCAACGGCCGAACCGACTGCCGCCGCGACGGCGTCGGCGTAAGGAAGGTTCCGCGTAGGGACGGACGTCGTAGCGCCGCCCTCGGACTCGGGAGCCACCTGGGTCGGGCAGCGTACCGACCAGAAGACTTTCGCCAGGCCGTACGCATTCGGCGTACGGAACCGGCGAGACAGGACACAGAGAGCTCCCGTGCGGCGCCCGCGCCCCGGACGGCGGCGACGCGCACAGCGCGAGCCGCGGACGTCACCGGCACAGCCGGACCAGGCGCGGCGCCCGGGAGCCTGACGGGAGAAAAGCCCGCATGCTCGGACCGACCGAACCCACAGAGTCCGCCACGGACTCCGAACAGAACACCCCCAGCGACACCCTGCCGCCTCGCCGGCGGCGCCGTGCCGCGTCCCGGCCGGCGGGTCCGCCCGTCGGCACCTCCTCCGACGCTCCGGTGGAGACCGTCACGCCGGCCATACCGGCCGCGGAGCCCGAGGACCTCGCGGCCGACGCCGTAGAGGACGGCGAGGTCGAGGAGGCCGCCGCCGAGGAGACGGCCGTGGCGGCGCAGGAGACTTCCGAGGCCGCGGAGAGCGCCGAGGAGGCCGCGCCCGCCGCTCCGAAGCGGCGCCGTGTGGTCCGTCGTGCCGCCGCGCCCGCCGGGGCTCCCGCGTCCGCCGAGGCCGCCGAGACCGTGGTGCCGGTGACCGCTACGGCTCCGGCCGGCTCCGAGGCGCCGGAGCAGGCCGAGGCCCCCGCACCCGCCGAGGGGTCCGAGGACGCCGCTCCCCGGCGCACCCGGCGTCGTGCGACGCGCACGGTGACCTCCCCCGCCGCGACCCCGGCGGAGACGGCGACGGCGACGGCCGCCGTCGCAGAGACCGAGCCGGGCGTCCCTGAGGCCGCCGCGGCCGCTGACGGCGCCGACACCACGGAGGCCGCCGAGGAGGCTGCTCCGCGCCGGACTCGGCGGCGTGCCACCCGACGCGTGACCGCGCCCACCGCAGCGCCTGCCGCCGCGGACGCGGCCGAAGAAACCGCCGACGCGGGCCGGTCCGGCTCCGTCGCCACCACCGACGCGCCCGCCGAGGCCGTCGCTGCCGCGTCTGGTGGGCCCGCCGAGGCCCCCTCCGGCTCGCCCGCCGAGGAGGCGAAGGCACCTGTGACCGATTCCCCTGCCGCTGAGTCCGACGGAGCGTCCGAGGCCGCCGCTCAGGCTTCCGAGCCCGCCGAGGACGCCGCTCCGCGGCGGCGCCGCCGGGCCGTCCGCCGGGCCGCCAGTGGTTTCGCCGAGCCCGCGCAGTCCTCGCGGGGTTCCCGGTCCTCGAAGTCCGCGCAGGCCGACGCCGGTGACGACGAGACGTCGGCGCGGCCCGCGCGGCCCGCTGTCGCCGTGTTCCAGGCGCCCGTGTTCACCGAGCCCCAGTTCCAGACGCCGGAGCGGGCCGCCGCCGCGGCCGCCGCCGAGGCGGCCGGGTCCGATGAGCCCGAGGAGGCGGAGGAGTCCGCGTCGGCCGAGGTGCGCGAGGAGCAGTCCGGCGGGTCGCGCCGCCGGCGTCGTCGCCGGGGTTCCGCGGACGAGCCCGAGGCCCAGGCCGCCGAGGCCCCCGCTGCCGAGAGTGCCGCCGTCGACGAGGCGGAGGAGCCCGAGGAGTCCGCCGAGGGCGAGGACCAGGACGACTCCGAGGGCGCCGGCTCGCGCCGTCGCCGTCGCCGGGGCGGCCGCCGCCGTCGGCGCGGTGAGTCCGCCGAGAGCGACGCCGAGGGCGGCGAGGGCACGGACGCCGAGTCCGAGCAGGCCGCCGAGGACAGCGCGGAGCAGGCCGAGGAGGACCAGGACGAGTCCGACGAGGCCGCCGACCGTGACGAGTCGGGCGGCGGCTCCAGCAGCAGCCGCCGGCGCCGTCGTCGTCGCCGCCGTGCCGGTGACACCGCGGCCGACGCCGCCGAGCCCTCCGAGGACGACCCGGAGCGCACGGTCGTCAAGGTCCGCGAGCCCCGCCCCAAGGCCGAACCGTCCGACGAGGTGCAGTCCATCAAGGGCTCGACCCGTCTGGAGGCCAAGAAGCAGCGCCGCCGGGAGGGCCGCGAGCAGGGCCGCCGCCGCGTTCCGATCATCACCGAGGCCGAGTTCCTGGCCCGGCGCGAGGCCGTCGACCGCGTGATGGTCGTCCGGCAGCACGGCGACCGTACGCAGATCGGCGTCCTGGAGGACGGCGTGCTCGTCGAGCACTACGTCAACAAGGAGCAGTCGACCTCGTACGTCGGCAACGTCTACCTCGGCAAGGTGCAGAACGTGCTGCCGTCGATGGAGGCCGCCTTCATCGACATCGGCAAGGGCCGCAACGCCGTCCTGTACGCCGGTGAGGTCAACTTCGAGGCGCTCGGCATGGCCAACGGCCCGCGGCGCATCGAGTCCGCCCTGAAGTCCGGGCAGTCCGTGCTCGTCCAGGTGACCAAGGACCCCATCGGGCACAAGGGCGCCCGCCTGACCAGCCAGGTCTCCCTCCCCGGGCGCTACCTCGTGTACGTGCCCGAGGGCTCCATGACCGGCATCAGCCGCAAGCTGCCCGACACCGAGCGGGCGCGGCTGAAGACGATCCTCAAGAAGATCGTCCCCGAGGACGCGGGCGTCATCGTGCGCACCGCCGCCGAGGGCGCGAGCGAGGACGAGCTGCGCCGGGACGTCGAGCGGCTCCAGGGGCAGTGGGAGGACATCCAGAAGAAGTCCAAGAACGGCGGCAGCTCAAATGCACCGTCGCTGCTGTACGGCGAGCCGGACATGACGGTCCGGGTCGTGCGCGACATCTTCAACGAGGACTTCTCCAAGGTCGTCGTCAGCGGCGACGAGGCGTGGTCGACCATCCACGGGTACGTCTCGCACGTCGCGCCGGACCTCGCCGAGCGGCTCCAGAAGTGGACCTCCGAGGTCGACGTCTTCGCCACGTACCGGATCGACGAGCAGCTCGCCAAGGCGCTGGACCGCAAGGTGTGGCTGCCCAGCGGCGGTTCGCTGGTGATCGACCGGACCGAGGCGATGGTCGTCGTCGACGTCAACACCGGCAAGTTCACCGGCCAGGGCGGCAATCTCGAGGAGACCGTCACCAGGAACAACCTGGAGGCGGCCGAGGAGATCGTGCGCCAGCTCCGGCTGCGCGACCTCGGCGGCATCATCGTCATCGACTTCATCGACATGGTGCTGGAGTCCAACCGGGACCTGGTGCTGCGGCGCCTGCTCGAATGCCTGGGCCGGGACCGCACGAAGCACCAGGTGGCCGAGGTGACCTCGCTGGGCCTCGTGCAGATGACCCGCAAGCGGGTCGGGCAGGGGCTCCTGGAGTCCTTCTCCGAGACCTGCGTCCACTGCAACGGACGCGGTGTCATCGTGCACATGGAGCAGCCGACCTCCGCCGGAGGCGGCGGCAAGCGGAAGAAGCGTGCGCGTGCCGGTGCCGCCGAGCCGCACGTGCACGAGGCGGCCGTCGAGACCGCCGAGGAGGAGGCGGAGACCGAGGCCGAGGTCGGTGCCGAGATCGCCGAGCCGATCGCGCTGCCCGAGCCGGTCTTCGAGCCCGACGAGGAGCTGTACAGCAGCGCCGCCGAGGCGGAGGCCGCGGCCGGTCGCGGGCGGACGCGACGCCGGACGAGCCGGCGGGCGTCGGCTCCGGCGGGTGCGCCGCGCGGCGAGACGGCCGAGCCGAAGGCCCGGCAGGACAGGCAGGCCGAGCAGGCCGAGGCCGAGGTGCCGACGGCTCAGGACGTGACGACAGCCGAGGAGGTCGCCCGTCCGGTGCAGCCGGAGCCGGCCGCCGAGGCGCACGCCGAGCCGATGGCCGTCGAGGACCCGGTCGTCGAGGCCCCGGCCGCCGAGGAGGCCGCGCCCAAGGGCCGTGGCCGTCGTCGGGCGACGCGCAAGGTGTCCGCACCGGCCGGTTCTCCGGCGGGGGCGGAGGCGACCGTGGTGACGGTTTCCGAGACCGCGCCCGCCGCGTCCGAGGCCACGGAGGCGCCCGAGCAGGCCGAACAGCCCGCGGCGACTGCCGAGGCGGCCGTCGAGGCGCCCGCCGAGAGCGCCGCCCCGGCCCGTCCGCGGCGCCGTGCCGTGCGCAAGCCCACCGTGTCCACCGCGTCCGAGGAGGCGGCCGTCGTGGTCGTCCCGTCGGCCGCGGCCGAGGAGGCCCCCGAGGCGGCCGAGGCCGCCGTGGCTGAAGGCACCGCCACGGAGGAGGCCGCCGAGGAGTCGGCCCCGGCCAAGAAGACGGCCCGCAAGACGGCGAAGAAGGCCACGGCGAAGAAGGCCGCCACCAAGAAGACCGCGGCGAAGAAGACCGCGGCCAAGAAGACGACGGCGAAGAAGGCGGCGGCGAAGACCACCAAGACCGCCGCCAAGAAAACCACGTCGAAGAAGACCGTCGCGGCGGAGCAGCCCCGCTCCTCCGTCTCGGCCTCCACCGACGAGGACTGACCGGCATCGACGCCCGCCGGGGCGTGCGCGAACCTGCGTACGCCCCGGCGGACGTGACCGGCGTGACCGGTCGCACAGGGGCCGGGCACGGCTCGGTTTGACCCCTTCGGCCGCAGCCCCGTAACCTTGACCGTCGGCGTGTCGAATGACGCGTCACATCCCCGTAAACCTCATCCTCCGGGCGCCGGGCGCCCAGGAGAGGCCGCTCTTTGTGTCGGGCGGCTGGCCTGCGGGGGTGCCGTTTCCCCGAGCGAGAGAGTGAGTCCGCGTGTACGCCATCGTGCGCAGCGGTGGTCGCCAGCACAAGGTTGCTGTCGGCGACATCGTTGAGGTTGACAAGATTTCCACTGCCAAGGTTGGCGACACGGTCGAGCTCTCGACCCTGCTCGTTGTCGACGGCGACGCCGTGACCAGCGACCCGTGGGTGCTGGCCGGCATCAAGGTCCAGGCCGAGGTCGTGGACCACCACAAGGGCCAGAAGATCGACATTCTGCGCTACAAGAACAAGACCGGTTACCGCCGTCGTCAGGGCCACCGCCAGCAGTACACGGCGATCAAGGTCACTGAGATCCCCGCGGCTGCGAAGTAAGGGACTGAGGAGAGATGGCACACAAGAAGGGCGCATCGTCCACCCGTAACGGTCGTGACTCCAACGCTCAGCGCCTCGGCGTGAAGCGTTTCGGCGGTCAGGTCGTCAACGCGGGTGAGATCCTGGTCCGTCAGCGCGGCACCCACTTCCACCCCGGCGCCGGTGTCGGCCGTGGCGGCGACGACACGCTGTTCGCCCTCCAGGCCGGTTCGGTGCAGTTCGGCACCCACCGTGGCCGCAAGGTCGTGAACATCGTTCCGGTCGCCTGACCGGAAGCTTTCGCGAGGCGGACCTCACTTCCCTCACGGGAAGCGGGTCCGCCTTTCGCGTGTTACGCAGAGAACAACCCCGTACAACCCGTACGCAACGGCCGTACATCACTGGAGGCACCCACCATGACCACCTTCGTGGACCGCGTCGAGCTGCATGTCGCCGCGGGTAACGGAGGTCACGGCTGTGCCTCCGTCCACCGTGAGAAGTTCAAGCCGCTGGGCGGGCCCGACGGCGGCAACGGCGGGCGCGGCGGGGACGTGATCCTCACCGTCGACCAGTCCGTGACCACGCTCCTCGACTACCACCACTCCCCGCACCGCAAGGCCACCAACGGCAAGCCCGGCGAGGGCGGCAACCGCTTCGGCAAGGACGGGCAGGACCTCGTCCTGCCGGTTCCGGACGGCACGGTCGTGCTCGACAAGGCGGGCAACGTCCTCGCCGACCTGATCGGGCACGGCACGTCGTACGTCGCCGCGCAGGGCGGCCGGGGCGGGCTCGGCAACGCGGCGCTGGCGTCCGCGCGGCGCAAGGCGCCCGGGTTCGCGCTGCTCGGCGAGCCGGGGGACGTGCGGGAAGTCGTCCTGGAGCTGAAGACGGTCGCCGACGTGGCGCTCGTCGGGTATCCGAGCGCCGGCAAGTCGTCGCTGATCTCGGTGCTGAGCGCCGCCAAGCCGAAGATCGCCGACTACCCGTTCACCACGCTCGTGCCGAACCTCGGTGTCGTCACGGCCGGCTCGACGGTGTACACGATCGCCGACGTCCCCGGGCTGATCCCGGGAGCCAGCCAGGGCAAGGGCCTGGGCCTGGAGTTCCTGCGGCACGTGGAGCGGTGCAGTGTGCTCGTGCACGTCCTGGACACCGCCACGCTGGAGTCGGACCGCGACCCGGCCTCCGACCTCGACCTCATCGAGGAGGAGCTGCGGCAGTACGGCGGGCTGGACAACCGTCCGCGGATCGTCGTCCTGAACAAGGTCGACGTACCGGACGGCAAGGAGCTGGCCGAGCTGGTACGGCCCGACCTGGAGGAGCGCGGGTACCGCGTGTTCGAGGTGTCCGCCGTGGCGCACATGGGGCTCAAGGAGCTGTCGTTCGCGCTCGGTGATCTCGTGGCGCAGTCGCGGGCGGCGAAGCCGAAGGAAGAGGCCACGCGGATCGTGATCCGGCCCAAGGCCGTGGACGACACCGGCTTCACGGTGACGCGCGAGGCGGACGGGCTGTTCCGGGTACGCGGCGAGAAGCCCGAGCGCTGGGTGCGGCAGACCGACTTCACCAACGACGAGGCGGTCGGCTACCTCGCGGACCGGCTCAACCGGCTCGGGGTCGAAGAGGAGCTGATGAAGGCGGGCGCCCGGAGCGGCGACGGCGTCGCCATCGGTCCCGAGGAGAACGCGGTCGTCTTCGACTGGGAGCCGTCCGTGATGGCCGGGGCCGAGATGCTCGGCCGACGCGGTGAGGACCACCGGTTGGAGGAGGCGCGACCGGCCGCGCAGCGCCGCAGGGACCGGCAGGCCGAGCGGGACGACGCGCAGCGGGAGTTCGACGACTTCGAGCCGTTCTGAGCGTCCCGAGTTAACGAGAAGCAAATTCGCAACGGACTTCAAGGCAACCAAGTCGTTCTTCGGTGAGTCGTACTGGGCAGCGCGGATGAGGATCTTGTTCCTCTCCGTGCCGTAACTGCCCAGCGGATCACCGGAGTTCACGTGCCCCAGTCCATGAGCAAGCGCAGGATCGGCCGAGGAGCAGGAGTGGCGGCGGCCGTCGCGGTCGTCGCGGCCGTCACCGCCCCGGTGGCCGCACAGGCCGCCGACGCCGCTCCCACGACCCCGACCGGCGCGGCGAAGCTCCACGACGACTTCAACGGCGACGGCTACGCCGACCTCGCCGTGGCCGCCCCGACCGCGACCGTCGGCGGCAAGAAGGGCGCCGGCTACGTCGCCGTGGTCTACGGCACGAAGAACGGGCTGGACACGACGAAGAGGCAGGTGTTCAGCCAGAGCACGGCCGGCGTGCCCGGCAGCCCCGAGACGGACGACGCGTTCGGCAGCGCTCTCGCCACCGCCGACCTCGACCGCGACGGGTACGCGGACCTGGTGGTCGGCGTGGGAAGCGAGGACACGGCCGACGGCGGCGAGGAGTCCGGGCTGGTCGAGGTTCTGTGGGGCGGTGCGAAGGGCCTGTCCGGCGGGGCCGTCCTGGCCACCGGGAAGGCCTACGACTGGCTCGGCCGCCAGGGGCGCCTGACCGTCGGGGACATCAACGGCGACGGTGCCGAGGACCTGGTGACCGTGGAGAACCAGATCAACCTGCGCGTGCTGAAAGGCCCGTTCGCCCGGGACGGCTCCACGACCCAGGGCGAGCAGCTCCTGACGGACGAGTTCGACAGCCGCTACCTCGACCTGGCCACCGGCGACGTCAACGGCGACGGTGTCACGGACGTGGCCGGCGCGCAGATCGACGGCGACGAGTTCGACGCCCGCCGGGTCGTGTACTGGCTGGGCACCGAGCAGGGACTCACGCCGTACAGCACCGTGCAGGGCGCCGACGGCTACCGGCTCAAGGGCGGCGAGAACCTCGACATCGGGGACGTCGACCGGGACGGCTACGACGACATCGTGGTCGGCCGGGCCGTCGACGGGTACGACAGCGACCTCGACACCCCCGCGGCGAAGGGCGGCCGGGTCACCTGGATCCCGGGCGCCCCGGACGGGCCCGACGGTGTGAAGGCCAAGCACCTCAACCAGGACAGCCCCGGCGTGCCCGGCAGCGCCGAGGCGGGCGACGGCTTCGGCACCGACGTCCGGGTCGCCGACGTCAACGGCGACGGATTCCCGGACGTGGCGACCGGGCTGCCCGGTGAGAACCTGGGCACTGTGGCCGACGCGGGAGCCGTCGTCGTGCTGCCCGGCACCGAGCGCGGGCTCACCGGCACCGGCGCCCAGGCAGTGACGCAGGACACGCCCAACGTGCCGGGCACGCCCGAGAAGGGCGACGCCTTCGGCAGGGCCGTCCACCTCGCCGACGCCAACCACGACGGCCTGGCCGACCTGGCCGCGGGCGCGCCGGGGGAGAACGGCAACGCCGGGTCGGTGTGGTACTTCAAGTCCGCCCCGGCAACCGTCGTGAGCCCCAACGCCACCACGACCTTCGGCAACACACTCCTCGGCACCACCGCCACGGAGGCCCGGCTCGGCACCGGCTTCGCCGACTGATCACCTGTCAGACCCGCCCCGGCAACGGCTTGTTCCAGCGCTGGCGGCGGGTCTCCTTTTGGCTGCTCATTTGTCATGTACGTGAACCCCGGCGTTCAGCGGGCGGACCGCCCGCGAGCGTGAAGCTTCCCAGTGTCCAAGTGGCCAGCGAGGTAAGGGAGTCAGCCGATGACCGGAGCAGTATCCCCCGACCGACGCCGATTTCTGACCGCCGGTGCCGCGGTCCTCGGTGCCGCGGCCTCCGCGCAGTTGTGGCTTCCGGCCACCGCCCACGGGGCCGAGACGCCGCTGCCCGACGGCGTGTTCAGCCTCGGCGTCGCCTCCGGAGACCCGCTGCCGGACGGCATCGTGCTGTGGACCCGGCTCGCCCCGGATCCCCTGAACGGCGGCGGTATGCCCGACCGGGTGGTGCCGGTGGAATGGCAGCTCGCGGAGGACTCCCGGTTCAGAAAGCTCGTCCGCCGGGGCACCGCCCAGGCCCGGCCCGAGTACGGGCACAGCGTTCACGTGGACGTACGCGGGCTGCGCCCGGACCGTACGTACTGGTACCGCTTCCGCACCAGCGGGCAGCTCTCGCCCGCCGGCCGCACCCGTACCGCGCCCGGCCCCTACAGCTCCGGTGGCTCCCTGCGCCTGGCGCTGGCCTCCTGCCAGAACTGGCAGCACGGCTATTTCACGCCGTACGCCGACATGCTCGACCAGGACCCGGACGTCGTGGTGTTCGTCGGCGACTACATCTACGAGTCCACGCCGTCGGCGACGGCACTGCGGCGGCACGAGGGGAGCGGCGAGCCGTTCAGCCTCGTCCAGTACCGCAACCGGTACGCGCAGTACCGCACCGACCCGGACCTCGCGGCGATGCACGGACACGCGCCGTTCGTGGTGAGCTTCGACGACCACGAGGTGGACAACGACTTCGCCGGCGAGATCCCGCAGGACCCGGACAAGCAGCCGCACGACGCGTTCGTGGCCCGGCTGACCGCGGCCTACCAGGCGTTCTACGAGCACATGCCGGTCCGGGCGACCGCCGTCCCCAACGGCCCGCACATCCGGATGTACCGCCGCCTGGAGTTCGGCCGCCTGGCCCGGCTCAACGTCTTGGACACCCGCCAGTACCGCAGCGACCAGGCCACCAGTCAGGCCGGCGCCCAGGACCCGTCGCTGACCATGCTCGGCGCGCGGCAGAAGCAGTGGCTGCTGAACGGGCTCCAGGGCTCGCCGGCCCGCTGGAACCTGATCGCCTCGCAGATCATGATGGCCGAGACGGACCTCCAGGTCGGCGAGGGCAAGCTCTGGTTCTACGACGCCTGGGACGGCTACCAGGCCGAACGCAACCGGTTCCTCCAGGAGTTCAAGAAGGTCCGCAACCCCGTAGTGCTCTCCGGCGACCGGCACCTGACGATGATCAGCGACCTCAAGGTGGACTACGCCGACCCGGACTCCGCGGTCGTCGGCGCCGAGTTCGTCGGCACCTCCATCTCCAGCAACGGCGACCAGGACCAGGCGGCCTTCCGCAGGGAGTGGGACCCGCGGCGCCCGGACAACCCGCACTGGAAGCTGCTCGACGCTCACCGCGGCTACCACCTCTTCGACGTCCGCCGCGACGGCATCGACGCGCAGGTGAGGGTGGTCGACACCGTGCGGCAGCCGTCGGCGACGCCGAGCACGCTGGCCAAGCTGCGGGTCGAGGCGGGCCGGCCGGGCGTCGAGGTGGTCTGACCCGGCCCCTGACGCTCCCGTGAGCCCGGTACTCCTCGGAGTGCCGGGCCCTTCGTCGTAGGAGACGGGCGAGCCGTGTGAGAAGTCCCGCCCGGCTCGTCGCGTATTGCTCTCGCCGAGACCCAAATGCTGCGGAATCTTGACCAGGAATTCCGCGGCAATGAACGGCCGGGCGAGCCGTATTCGCGCCCGGGCCTATGAAGAACGCGTGCAGCCCCTCGCCCGGGGACGTGAAGATCCGCGCACCACGGCAGCGGGGCCCGACGCGGCGAGCGGCGGGGCCGGTACGCAGGGCGCCTTCAAAGCGCGTACCGTGCACCGGACATCGTCCAAGGAACTCGTGAAGGTCCTCGGTCACCGCCGTCCCGAGCGGCTCCGACGTCGCTGAGCATCTGTGGAGTTACTCACAGCGCATTTCCCCGGGGCCCGCGCAGCCGTCTCACCAATCACCAGGAGTGGGAGGTGAATGACGGGTTGCGCGCACATATGCGGCAGAGGTCGCTCACCTTGCACTGCGGTAACCACAAGTGGGACCATTTCGAAGTTCCCTGTCGCCCCAAGGTAGGTCACCTGTGTCCCAGCACATAGCCAAGCCCCGTACCACCGCAGTGATCCTGGCCGGTGGCACCGGTCAGCGCGTGGGTCTGTCGATCCCCAAGCAGCTGCTGAAGATCGCCGGCAAGGCAGTCATCGAGCACACGCTGACCACTTTCGAGAACGCCGACTCGATCGACGACATCATCGTGCTGATGGCGCCGGGCTATGTGCCCGACATCGAGAAGATTGTCGCGAAGGCCGGATTCAAGAAGGTCTCGAAGGTCATCGAGGGCGGCGCCACGCGGAACGAGACCACCGAGCGGGCCATCTCGGCCCTGGGTGAGGGCCTGGCCGAGGGCGAGGACGCCAACGTCCTCTTCCACGACGCCGTTCGCCCCCTGCTGTCGCAGCGCGTCATCGACGACTGCGTCACCGCGCTGGAGCGCTACCAGGCCGTCGACGTGGCCATCCCCTCCGCCGACACCATCATCGTCACGCGCACGCACGGCGAGGACGGCGAGTTCATCACCGAGATCCCGGACCGCTCCCGGCTGCGCCGCGGCCAGACGCCGCAGGCCTTCAAGCTGTCCACGATCAAGCGGGCCTACGAGGTCGCCGCCGGCGACCCCAACTTCCAGGCCACCGACGACTGCTCCGTCGTGCTCAAGTACCTGCCGGACGTGCCGATCCACGTCGTCGCGGGTGACGAGTACAACATGAAGGTCACCCAGCCCGTCGACGTCTTCATCGCCGACAAGCTCTTCCAGCTGGCCTCCACGGCCGCGCCCGAGCAGGTCTCCGAGGAGGCCTACCGGGAGCTGCTGACCGGCAAGACGGTCGTCGTCTTCGGCGGCTCCTACGGCATCGGCAAGGACATCGCCGAGCTCGCCGAGTCCTACGGCGCCAAGGTCTACGCGCTGGGCCGCTCCACCACCGGCACCCACGTGGAGAACCCGGAGGAGGTCGACGACGCCCTGTCCAAGGCCTACGCCGAGACCGGCCGCATCGACTACGTGGTGAACACCGCGGGTGTGCTGCGCATCGGCAAGCTCGCCGAGACCGACAACGCCACCATCGAGGAGGCGCTGAAGGTCAACTACCTGGCCCCGGTGCAGATCGCCCGTTCGTCGTACAAGTACCTGTCCGAGACCAAGGGCCAGCTGCTGCTCTACACCTCCAGCAGCTACACCCGCGGCCGTGCCGAGTACAGCCTCTACTCCTCGACCAAGGCCGCCATGGTGAACCTCACCCAGGCCCTGTCCGACGAATGGGCAGGCGACGGCGTCCGCGTCAACTGCATCAACCCCGAGCGCACCGCCACCCCGATGCGCACCAAGGCCTTCGGCCAGGAGCCGGCCGGCTCGCTGCTGTCCTCCGAGGCCGTGGCGCGCACCTCGCTGGACGTGCTGCTGTCCGAGCTGACCGGGCACGTCATCGACGTCCGTCAGCAGGACCCGACCGCCGGTGCGGCCCGCGCCTCCGGCTTCGAGCAGGCGCTGGCCACGGTGCTGGACCGGCAGGACGGCGTGTAATAATTGGCGCCAAATAGACTTCGGTAATTCAGGCCTCTGCGCCCTCCTGTTAACGCGGTTCGTCAACAGGGGTGTTCGCAGGGGCCTGAATCCATACCGTCTCGCGAATATTCACAGACCAGCCGCATTCTCGAACCAAGACCGGCACACCCCTCCCAAGAGCAGGTTTCTCCGTGATATCCACCGCTATTCGCGTCGCCCGGGTGGGCAGCGCGGCCGAGCTGGCCGCGGCGGTCCTCATGGTGGCGGGCTTCCCCGCCCTCATGCTGGCCGCGCTCGTCCCGAGCGTCCCCGCCTTCGCGGCAGCGGCCGCCGTGACGTACCTGGCGGACCACTATCTGCACCGCAAGGGCAGCTACCTGATCAACCGCCTCGGCAAGGTCCGGGCCGGCCTGTCGATCCGCTTCCTGATCCGGCAGCTGCTGCTCGTCCTGCTGCTGGCCCGGTTGTCCCTCGCGGACAACCTGATCTACTACGGCGCGATCGCCTGCTTCATCGCCTTCTACGGTCTCCAGGCCCCGCACGGCGCGCTGGTCCAGCTGATCCGCAACCGCCGCCGCATGCCGGTCGCCACCCGCAACGTCGACCTGAAGTCCCGCATCCGCATCCCGGACGCCCCGCCGCGCCGGCTGCTGCACCGCTCCGCCGAGAAGATGCTGCACCTCGACCTCTTCGCGGTCGTCGGCATCCTGCTCGCCGCGCAGGTGAAGTCGGCCCTCATCGGCTTCGTCGGCATCGCCATCACGGTGGCCGTCGCCACCCTGTACGTCGTGGCGCTCATGCCGTACGTGCGCGGTCGGAAGATCCCGCCGAACGCCGAGCGGGTGCTGGCCGCCATCGACGACTGGCTGGGCGAGTACAAGCCGGAGACGGTCCTGTACTTCTCGGGTTCGAAGGACTCCGCCTACCAGGTCAACATGTGGCTGGACACCATGGAGAACCTGGACTCCAAGCCGCTGATCATCCTGCGCGAGCGGGCCATCCTGAACAACCTGGCCCCGACCACGGTCCCCGTCATCTGCGTGCCCGGAGGGGTGCACCTGATGAACATGGACCTGTCCACGGTGCGGGTCGCGCTCTACGCGGCGAACGTCGGCAAGAACATCCACATGCTGCGCGTGCCCACCATCAAGCACGTCTTCATCGGCCACGGCGACAGCGACAAGCTCGCCAGCGTCAACCCGTTCAGCAAGGTCTACGACGAGGTGTGGACGGCCGGCCGCGCGGGCCGCGACCGCTACGCCATCGCCGATGTCGGTGTCCGCGACGACGACATCGTCGAGGTCGGCCGCCCGCAGCTCGCCCCGATCCAGACCTGGCAGGGCGTGCCCGAGGGCCGTATCCCGACCGTCCTGTACGCCCCCACCTGGGAGGGCTGGGACGACAACCCCGGCAACACCTCGATCCTGCTGGCCGGCGAGAACATCGTGCGCAGGCTGATCACGGCCGACCCGCCGGTCCGCGTCCTGTACAAGCCGCACCCGTTCACCGGCACGCGCAGCAAGGAGGCCAAGGCCGCGCACCAGCGCATCACCGCCCTGGTCCAGAAGGCCGCCGCCGAGCGCGCCGCCGACTCGCGTTTCGCCACCGACAGCGCCGCCCAGGCGCAGGCCAAGGCCGAGCTGGCCCGGATCGAGGCCCGGATCGCCCAGCTGGCCGGTACCGGCGGCGACAAGGGCCGCGACGAGGCCGAGGCCACTCGTGACGGGCAGGTCGACGTCGCCCGGCACGAGGAGGTCGCCCGGCTGCGCGCCGAGCGGAACGACGCCTACTGGCGTTCCTTCCCCACCTGGGAGCACCGCGTCATCACCGGCTCCGAACCGCGGCTGTACGACTGCTTCAACGTCTCGGACGCGATGGTCTCGGACATCTCCAGCGTGGTCTCCGACTTCATCGCGAGCGGCAAGCCGTACGCGGTCACCGACTCCGCGGAGCTGGGTGCCGAGGAGTTCAAGCGGAACAACACGGCGGTGCGTGCCGCGGTGATCCTGTCCAACAGCGCGGCCGAGCTGGGTGAGCTGCTCGGCGCGGTGCGCGACCCGGCCGCCGATCCGCTGGCCGAGGACCGCAAGGAGCTCAAGCAGTACCTGCTGGGCCCGGACGAGCCGGCCTCCATCGACCAGTTCAACACCGCCGTCGCGAACCTCGCGATCAAGGCCGAGACGCGCAACGTCGGCCAGGAGTCACGGATCGCGGCCGCCACCGCCGACGCGGAGGAACTGGCGAACGCCGTGCCCGGGCAGCGGGTGTCCTCCGCCGGTGACACGGACGGCGTCGGCACGGGCTGAACCGCCCCCGCCTGCTTCAGAGTTCGGCCCCCGAGGAGTGTTCCTCGGGGGCCGAACTCTTTCTCGTTCCCGCTGCCTGCCGGTTCACCATGTGACGTGACTCACTGATGCAGGTGATCGAGGCAACCGCTTGCCTCGATCACCCGTCTACCAAGTAGCGAATGAGGAGATACGGGGGGAATATCCCATTGACTAGGGGGAAACGTGACCGTGGCGCAGCCTGATGTGAGTGTGATCATCGGTGCGTACGAAGCGATGCCGTACCTGATCGAGTGCCTCTCGTCCGTCGAGGCACAGACCATCGATCCGGAGCGCATCGAGGTCATCGCGGTGGACGACGGATCGACGGACGGCACGGGGGAGTACCTGGAGGAGTTCGCCGAGCGCGCTCCCATGCACGTCCTGGTGATCCGGCAGGAGAACTCCGGCGGCCCCAGCGGCCCGCGCAACGTCGGTCTGGGCAAGGCGACCGGGCGCTACGTCTTCTTCCTCGACGCCGACGACCGGCTGGGCCCCGAGGCCCTGGAACGGATGGTCGACATGGCCGACCGGGCCGGAACGGACGTCGTCCTCGGCAAGGTCGAGGGCGTCAACCGCTCGGCGCCGAAGTCCATGTGGGGCAAGACGGTGGAGCGCACGGACGTCTTCTCGTCCAACATCAAGTTCACGCTCAGCGCGCAGAAGCTGTTCCGCCGCGAGCTGCTCGACCGGCACGGCATGCGGTTCGACGAGTCGCTGTTCACCGGCGAGGACGCGCTGTTCACGATGGAGGCGTACCTGCGGGCGGACGGCGTCTCCGTGGTCGCCGACCACACCTGCTACTACCTGGTCGGCCGTGACGACGGCAAGCACGTGACGAAGAGCGGCAGTTACACGCTGCGCTTCGACTCCGCGCGGGCGCTGATGGACCTGATCGCCGAGCTCGTCCCCGCGGGCGGCCGGCGTGACCAGCTGATGATCCGGCCCTTCCTCGTCACGCTGCTGCCGCAGTTCGGGCCCAAGTACCTGACCGACAGCGAGGAGATACGCCGGCACAAGTTCGAGCTGGCCAAGCCGCTGATGGACACGTACTGGACCGAGGGCGTCGCCCAGCGCCTCAAGGTCCACGAGCGGCTGCGGCTGCACCTGGTCGCCGAGCAGCGTCCCGAACTGCTGCTGGACGTCGTGAAGTTCGTCAAGGCCAAGAAGCAGGCGGCGGCCCTCCTGGAGAAGAAGGGCCGCCGCGTCTACCTGGCCTATCCGCACTTCCGCGACCGCGCCGCGGGCATCCCCGACTCGGTGTACCTCGCCGAGCCGCGCGAGGCCCGCGCCTTCCCGGGCTACCGCGAGGGCGGCGTCGACACGTTCGTACGCCGGGCGGTGCGCAAGGCGCGGCGGGTGCTGACGTCGCGTGAGGTGCGGCAGGCGGCCTAACACGGGCGCGGGGCCGGTGGGTCGATCGCCCACGGCCCCGCGCCTGCTTCACCGGTCGGTTCGTCGTGCCGTCCGCTGCTTCGTCGTGCTGTCTGCTGGTTCGTCGTCAGTCCGCTAGCGCGGTGCGGCCGTCGGCAGGCCCGCCCCGTCACTCGCGGGCTCCGTGCGCTGGCCGGGCAGTTCCGCCGTCAGGCGCTCCGCCACTCGTGCCCGGTGGGCCCGGGCCTCCTCGCACAGGGCCCGTACGGCCGCGTCGAAGCGCTCCTGCGACGGCGGATCGGCGGGGCCCAGCAGGCGCAGCTTCAACGCGGCGCGTGCCCGGGCCAGGTCGTCCTTCTCCGGGTGCCGGACCGTCTCCAGAAGGCCCGGCACCCCGGCCGCGTCCGGCGTCAGCACGGTCGCCGCCGCCACCGTCGGGAACGCCGTACGGAAGGCCTCCTCGGGCAGCCCGCTGGTGTTCGCCACCGCGTACGGCTTCTCGCTCGCCAGGAAGTCGCTGATCACGCTGGACACGTCACTGATCAGCAGGTCGGCCACGTTGAAGCAGGAGTACAGCGCGGGCCGGGCGTCCGTGATGATCTGGTGCTCGCCCTCCGGCAGCGAGGCCCAGTACGCCTCCTCCCAGGCCGCCGTCGCCCGCGCCACCGCCTCCGCCCGGCCCGGCTCCGGCGCCGACTGCACGCGCATCCGCTCCACCGTGTCGGCCCCGGCCCGGAAGACGGTCGTCGTGAGCCGGTCCAGCTCCTCGGTGAGCCGGGCCAGTTCGGCACCGCCCGTGGGACGACGAGCCCCTGTCCGCTCCCGGTTGGCCGCCCGGATGAGCTCCCGGATACGCAGGTCGGCCGCCCCCGCGCGCGGGTCCACCGACCCCGTCAGCGGATGCGGCTTGTACAGCAGCCGCACGCCCGGGTCCGCGAGCAGCGCCCGCACCAGGTTCTCCCCGGCCGCGATCACCGACGTGTTGCCGGGGTTGCCGTCCCAGCCCTCCCAGGTCGGCGCGTAGAGCACGGTCGTGCAGTGCCGGTCAGCGGCTCCGCCGCGGGGCCCCGCCGCCGGACCGGCGTACGGCCGCACGGCGTCCAGCTGCGGGCGGCCCGTCTCCACCACGTCCTTGTCCTCGACGCCCACCTCGGCCAGCGCGTACCGCTCGCGCGCGGCGGGCCCGGCCACCCAGACCTCGTCGTACGCCTTCGCGTACGGGTTGCAGGACGACAGCTTGTCGCTCTCGCCGTGGTTGACGAAGGTGTGCCTGATCGTGGGGATGCGCAGCACCTGGGAGGTCTTGCCCGAGTTCGCGGGGTGGATGAGGACCTGGAGCGTGGAGTGCTCGAGGCGCATCAGCGTGGACACCTTCGGCAGGCACACGATCGGGATGTCCGTCGCCGCGATCTTCTGCACCATGAACCGCTCGCGCAGGACGATGACCGGCTTCCCGTCGGTCTTGGCGAGCGGCTCCAGCCACATGTTCGCCTGGTAGGCCGAGGAGGCACCGCCGGAGAAGTACAGGCCCACGGTCGGCCGGTACTCGGCCAGCCACGCGTCGAACCAGTCGAGCACCTCCTGCTCGCCGGCCGGGCGGCGCCCCGGCAGCAGCCGCAGGAGCAGTGCGCCGAGCCCGGTCAGCGTGAGCGCGAGGGAGAGCGCGATGCCCGCGGCCGCGTACACCGGCTCGTCGCCCGGCGCGGCGGCCAGCAGCCCCGCCGTCGCCGGCAGGCCGAACACCAGCAGCCGGTGGCCGGGACGGCGCAGCAGCATGGACGGGGCCTTGGACAGCCGCAGGGCGGAGGCGTCGATGTTCCGGGTCACCACCGGCAGGGTGCGGGTCCGGCGCACCAGCACGGAGACCGCCTGGACCGCGCAGTGCAGCACGTAGAAGGCGAGCAGTCCGGCCACGAGCGGGGTGTACACGGTCTCCCGGTCCTGCTCGCCGAGCCGCAGCAGGCCCACGACCAGCAGCAGGTCCCGCAGGACGTGCCGCACGGTGATGTCCGCGTGCGACTTGGCGAACAGCGACAGCACTCCGCGCTGCCACCGGTACAGCACGCCCTCGGTGGCGAGGGAGACGGTGGTCGCGGCGAGCAGCAGCGGTACGTGGGGCAGCAGCGCCGCGACCGCCTGAGCGGCGAACGCGGCGGCCAGGACGATGGTGACCAGCCCCTTCAGCAGGGCCGGTGGGCGGGGGAGAGGTAGGGGCACTGCGGTCACTCCAGGAGCGTCGGGTCGGCGCAGGTCGGCCGCCGGGTTAACGCGCGGCGACCTCCTGACGACACGCGTGTGTCGTCAGGGCGTAGAGGGCGGCTGCCGTCCCGTGGTGTCGTGGGACCGTAGCGGAAGATCGCGTTCCTGTCGCGTGGTGGGACCGAAGAAGGGTGACTGCCGCCCTCCCGTGACGCGGGCGGCACCGTCCGTAGCGTGGACCGGCGCCGCGCCCCGCCCGACCGTCCCGTAGATTTCCTGGTGAGCGACCGAATCGACGCGAGGGGACGGACGGCGACGTGGCAGGGGCAAGGCAGGCCGTGGGCGAGGCCCGCAGGATCGTCGTCAAGGTCGGGTCCTCCTCGCTGACGACCGCGTCGGGCGGCCTGGACGCCGACCGCGTGGACGCGCTGGTCGACGTGCTCGCCAAGGTCCGAAACCAGGGGGTGGCCCGTAGGGCCTCGGTTGAGGGCGGTGGTGGGAGACGGGCGGGCGGCGGGGAGCGGGAGATCGTCCTGGTCTCCTCGGGCGCCATCGCCGCCGGCCTCGCCCCGCTGGGCCTGAGCCGCCGCCCCAAGGACCTCGCCCGGCAGCAGGCCGCCGCCAGCGTCGGCCAGGGTCTGCTGGTCGCCCGCTACACCGCCTCCTTCGCCCGCTACGGCGTCCGCGTCGGCCAGGTGCTCCTGACCTCCGACGACATGAGCCGCCGCGCCCACCACCGCAACGCCTCGCGCACCCTCGACAAGCTCCTCGCGATGGGCGCCCTCCCGATCGTCAACGAGAACGACACCGTCGCCACGGACGAGATCCGCTTCGGCGACAACGACCGCCTCGCCGCCCTGGTCGCCCACCTCGTCCACGCCGACCTGCTGGTCCTGCTGTCCGACGTGGACGGCGTCTACGACGGCGACCCCGGCAAGCCCGGCACCTCCCGCATCGCCGAGGTACGCGACCCGGCGGAGCTCGCGGGCGTCGAGATCGGCAGCGCGGGCAAGGCCGGCGTCGGCACGGGCGGCATGGTCACCAAGGTGGAGGCCGCCCGGATCGCGGCCGCCGCCGGCGTGCCCGTGGTTCTCACCAGCGCCGTCCACGCGGCCGACGCCCTGTCCGGCCAGGACACCGGCACCTACTTCCACCCCACCGGCAAACGCTCCGCCGACCGGCTGCTGTGGCTCCAGCACGCCTCCACCCCACAGGGTGCACTCACCCTGGACGACGGTGCCGTCGAGGCCGTCGTGGAGCGCCGCAAGTCGCTGCTGCCCGCCGGGATCGCCGCCGTCGAGGGCGAGTTCAGCGCCGGTGACCCGGTCGAGCTGCGGGACACCACGGGACGGGCCGTGGCCCGCGGGCTCGTCAGCTTCGACGCCAAGGAGATCCCCCGGCTGATCGGCCGCTCGACCCGCGAACTGGCTCGCGAACTGGGACCCGCGTACGAACGCGAGGTCGTACACAGGGACGACCTGGTGCTCCTGCACCCGTAATGTGTCAAAACGTCCGCCCCCGGTGGTGGACGTTCCGCAAAACCGCCCCGCGATCTCCTGCGGCCTGCTCAACTTTGTCTCGGGGACATATTCCACAGCAGCGCCACTGTGCAAAGGAGGCCGTCGTGAGACGAGTGCGCCCTGGGGCCACAGCGTCCCGTGGTGGTGCCGGCTCCCGCGCGGCCGGTGAGGAGCGGGCCCTGACGAGCGTGGCGGCCGGGGACCGGTTCGAGGGCGAGGAACCCGCGGACACGCCGCGCCTGTGGCACGTCACCCTCAGCGTCTCCGGCAAGGAGGCCCCGCTCCCCGAGGTCCGGCGCGCCCTGGAACAGCTCGCCCACGACCATCCCTTCCTCCTGACCAGCCGATACGCGGTCGACCACGCGGAGATCCGCTACTGGGAGGAGGCCCGCGACCTGCACGACGCGGCCGCCGTCGCCCTGCGCCTGTGGGGCGAGCACCGGCAGACCGCGGGGCTGCCGCCCTGGGAGATCGTCGGCCTGGAGGTCATCGACCGCGCCACCTACCACCAGCGCATCGCCGAGGGGTACGGCCCGCCCCCTGCCTCGCCCGTCGGAGTGCACCCGTTCTGATCCGGTCCACGGAGTGTCTCGGGCTGTGGAACGCACGATGAACGGACGCGTCCGGCACACTACGCTTCCCTTATGACCACGCTTTCGCCGTACGACTCCATGTCCCCGGTCACCGAGGCCGCCTACCGTGCCAAGGCCGCCGCCGCGAGCCTCGCGCCGCTGCCGAGGGCCGACAAGGACGACGCGCTGCTCGCCATCGCCGACGCGCTGGAGGTCCGTACGAGCGAGATCGTCGAGGCCAACGCCAAGGACGTCGCCAAGGCCCGCGAGGCCGGCATCAGCGAGGGCATGATCGACCGGCTCACGCTCACCCCCGAGCGGGTCCGCGCCATCGCCTCGGACGTCCGCGACGTCGCCGCGCTGCCCGACCCGGTCGGCGAGGTCGTGCGCGGCTCCACGCTGCCCAACGGCATCGACCTGCGCCAGGTCCGCGTGCCGCTCGGCGTCGTCGGGATCATCTACGAGGGCCGGCCGAACGTCACCGTCGACGCCGCCGCCCTCTGCCTGAAGTCCGGCAACGCGGTCCTGCTGCGCGGCTCCTCCTCGGCGTACCAGTCGAACAGCGCCCTCGTGCGCGTCCTGCGCGACGCCGTGGGCGGTGCCGGGCTGCCCGCCGACGCCATCCAGCTGGTGCCCGGCGAGAGCCGCGACAGCGTGCGCGAGCTGATGCGCGCCCGCGGCCTGGTCGACGTGCTCATCCCGCGCGGCGGCGCCTCGCTGATCAACACGGTCGTCCAGGAGTCGGTCGTCCCGGTCATCGAGACCGGCACCGGCAACTGCCACGTCTACGTCGACGCCCAGGCCGACCTGGACACGGCCGTCGAGATCCTGATCAACTCCAAGGCCCAGCGCGTCGGCGTCTGCAACGCCGCCGAGACCCTGCTGGTCCACCAGGACATCGCCGCCGAGTTCCTGCCGCGGGCCCTGGACGCCCTCGCGGAGGCCGGGGTCACCGTGCACGCCGACGAGCGCGTGCAGGCCTACGCCAAGGACTCCAAGGCCACCGTCGTCGAGGCGACGGCCGAGGACTGGGAGACGGAGTACCTGTCGTACGACATCGCCGCGGCCGTGGTGGACTCGCTGGACAAGGCCGTCGAGCACATCCGGCTGTGGACCTCCGGCCACACCGAGGCCATCGTCACGACCTCCCAGCAGGCAGCCCGCCGCTTCACCCAGCTGGTCGACTCGACCACGGTCGCCGTCAACGCCTCCACCCGCTTCACCGACGGCGGCCAGTTCGGCTTCGGCGCGGAGATCGGCATCTCCACGCAGAAGCTGCACGCCCGCGGCCCGATGGGGCTGCCTGAGCTGACCAGCACGAAGTACATCGTCACCGGTGACGGGCACGTACGGCGCTGACCACCTGACGCGTGGGTGTGTGATGCGGCGCATGTGTGTGCGGCAGGGGCGGACCTGCCGGGCGTGCGCCGTGCGGCACCCCGTGAACGCCGTCTCAACCGGCGGATGAATTTCCATACCGTCTGCCCAAAATGACCCCCCAGGTCTACTCTGGAACCGTGCCGGAGGACGTGGGGGGCACGCCGTTTCCTGACGGCCGGGAGCCCGACGACGACCACGACCGCGGGGTGTCGGACGAAGAGTTCGCCTCCGTGGTCTTCGACGAGGCCTTCGTACGCGCGGCCGTGGTGCACGAGCCGACCGCCGTGGAGCGCCTCCTGGCCGCCGCCAAGGCGAGAGCCGAGGCGGAGGCGCGCCGCGCCCACTCCAGAGGCGAGCGGTACGACGACGGGTACGGCCCGGACGGGTCCGGCCATTTTGGCCATGAGCTGGACGACCTGGACGACCCCGATGTCCTCGAGGACCACTACGGCGGCACCGGGCCGTACTCCAAACGGGTCCGCTGGCACCGCCCCGTCGCCTGGGTGCTCGCCCTCGTGATGGGCATCGGCATGGTCGCGCTGGCCTTCACGGCGGTGTACCGGGGAGCGTCCTCCAACCGCCAGGACCCCGTGCCGGCGCCCACCTCGACCGGGCTGGGACAGGGCAGCGGGGCGGCTCCCTCCGCTTCCGCGGACTACTCCCAGCCGGCCGTCTCGGTGATCCCGCGCAACCCCTGACCGGAACCCGCTCACATTGGTGAGGACCTGTCAGAACTTGTGGTGCGGCAGGGCGTTTACCCGAGCTTCCGGAGACCTACCCTGAAGATATGGGCGGGCCAGGAGACCCACCTGAGGGGACACCCGAGGGCGCTCCCGGAGGTGGAGAGGACGAGTACCGATCCGTCGTCTTCGACGAATCGTTCGTCCGCGCTGCCCGCCTCCAGGAGTACTCCGCCCAGGAGCGGATCAGCGACCACGCACCCGCCGTGCGCCGCGTCGCTCCCCTGCGCCGGGGCCTGTCCCGGCAGGCACTGGTCCTGGTCCTGCTGATCGCCGTCGCCTTCGGCACCGCGATCTACATGGGTGTACGGCACCCCTACCAGACCCCCGCCGCCCAGGAGACCGCCGAACCCCTGCGGATGACCGTCATCCCGCTCGCCCCGGAGGGCAAGGTGCCGGGCACGGCCGACACGGCGTACCTGTACGAGCGCAGCCCCGCCGCACAGTTCAAGACCGGCGCGGAGGGCGTGCCGCTGCCCGCCTCGCGGCGCACCGCGCACTTCTCGGACAGCCAGGTCGTGGCCGCCCTGACCACCGCCAAGGACTACATCGTCCGCTCCGCCCTCGACCCGGACGTGCTCACGGGCCGTGAGGTCCGCGCCGTCCGGGTCCTGCTGGCCCCCGACCAGCTGGACCAGTTCGATCAGAGCTTCGCCCGGCCCACCGCGGACGGACGTCACGCGCCCACCGGCTGGCTCGTCCGCTTCGACCCCTCCCGCGCCGAGCTGGCCGACCGCAGAGTGCGCGTCCAGGGCACGCTCCAGGCCGCCGAGGCCGACTCGTCCACGCTCGAGGTCACCGCCGACCACACGTTCGTGTACGCACTGCGGCCCGCCGGGGCCGGTGACAAGGCCGAGGCGTCCCTGTTCACCGTCCGGCGCGAGCTGCACTTCCGCTTCGACCGCGACGACCTGCGCCTGCACCAGGCCCAGCTCGTCGTCTCCTACGTCCAGGCCGGCCCGCTCTCCTGCGCCGAGGACTCCACGAACCACCTGCGCCCCCTCCTGGCCGGGCAGACGGCCAAGGAAGGCGGCCCCGCCGGCACGGACCCCTACGCCACGGGCAGTGCCACGGCCCTGTGCGGCTCCCTGGCGACGAGCGCGCAGCCGAGGGTGTGACGGCGGGAATCCGGGCTTCCGGGGCGCTGCAGCCGGCGCTGGGGGCTGTGGTCCTCCCGGTGCTCCCCCGGGCGCCTCAGCTCTCGTCGCGCGGCGGCCGGTCGTCCCCCGGCGAGTCCGACGTGCCCGGCGTCCCGGGCCCCTGAGGCGGCTGCTGACCCGGGCTCGTGAAGCCGCCGAAGCCGCGGCGGACGCGGTCGCCCAGGTCGCCGGCGCCGCCGGCGAGGTCGGTGACCAGCTTCATCAGCGGGTCCTTGGAGTTCTTCACATGGGTCGTGTAGTGGTTCGCCGAGTCCCGCCAGGAGTCCCGGACCGAGGTGTCCTTGTCCTCGTCGCGCCGCGGGTAGTGGCCGTCCATGATCCGCTGGTAGTCCCGCGACTCGGCCCACTTCTTCAGCTCGGCCGCCCGCACGGTGGTGAAGGGGTGGGAGCGCGGCAGCACGTTCAGGATCTTCAGTACCGAGTCGCGCAGGTCGCCCCCGGCCTCGTACTCATCGGCCTGGGCGAGGAACGCGTCCACGTTCATCTCGTGCAGGTGGTTACCGCCCGCGATCTTCATCAGACCCCGCATGGACGCCTGAAGGTCCTGCCCGACCAGCAGCCCCGCCCGGTCCGCGGACAGCTCCGACTTGCGGAACCACTCGCGCAGCCCGGTCACGATCGCCATGATCGCGAGGTTGCCCAGCGGGATCCAGGCGACCCGGACGGCCAGGCTGGTCAGGAACAGCAGGATGGTCCGGTAGACCGAGTGCCCGGACAGCGCGTGCCCCACCTCGTGGCCGACGACCGCCCGCATCTCCTCCTCGTCGAGCAGTTCGACGAGGCCCGTCGTGACGACGATGATCGGCTCGTCCAGGCCGATGCACATCGCGTTCGGCTGCGGGTCCTGGTTCACGTACATCGGCGGGACCTTCTCCAGGTCCAGGATGTAGCAGGCGTCCCGCAGCATCACGTTCAGATGCGAGAACTGCTGGTCGGACACCCGCACCGAGTCGGACAGGAACAGCAGCCGCAGACTGCGCTCGGGCAGCAGGCCGCTGAGCGCCTTGAACACCGTGTCGAAACCGCTCAGCTTGCGCAGCGCCACCAGGGCCGAGCGGTCGGCAGGGTGCTCGTACGTACGCGAGGAGATTCCGGGGAAGCGCCTGCGCTGCCTGCTCGGCACGTGCTCGTGCCCGTTGTGCTCGTGGCCGTCGGACATGTCTTCCCCCATGTGCGTCTGTGTGACCTTTACGGCCCCTTGTGCGGCCTTTTGCTTCCCCGAGGCAGAGCCCAGCCTAGGCGGAGTTACGGTGGTCGGGCAGTACAGCGAAGGAGACCGCCGCCATGGAGCACCATCCCGCAGCCGCCTGGCTCGCAGAGGCCGCGACGGCCGCCGAGCGGCAAGGAGGGCCGGGGATGCTGCGGTACGTACTGATCGTGATGATCCTGGGCTGTGTGCTGACCGCGTGGTTCCTGCTGCGTGGCTACAGACGGAAGGACGACTGAGGCACCGGGAAGGTTCCCCGCACGAGGCCCCGGGACCGGGCCGGGCGGGAGCGGGCGCCGCCTCCGTGTCACGAACAGGCGGAGTCGGGGTGATCGCGGTCGGGGCGCCCGCTTACGATGAGCCGACGTCTTTAACCCGCCCACATGCGATAGGTCCTGCCGAAGATGAGCTTCCACAGCACCGCTGCCCAGTTGGTCACCCTCGCCGCCGAGGGCGAGGAGCACGGCGGAAACCACGAGAGCCTCAGCCCCTACCTCACCGGTGGTGCCGCTCTCTTCATCCTGCTGCTGATGCTGTGGGTCACCACCCGCTTCAACCGCGACCGCTGAGCCCGGCGGGGCGCCCCGCGCGGGGCGCCCAGGGGAACCCGGGGGCGGCCGGAGCCCTCAGGCAGGGCCGGTAGGGTCTGCACGCATGGGAGAGCAGGACATGCCTACCGGTCCGGCGAACGAGACGCCGCACGACCCGGCACAGGACACGGCGAGCGGTACCGAGCGACACTCGGAGCCTCGCCGTGCCGTCACGGCCCACCGCCAGATCGACGGCCCCGGAAACGACCGGCCCCGGCTGGGCAAACGCCGCCTCGGCGTGATGGGCGGCACCTTCGACCCGATCCACCACGGGCACCTCGTGGCGGCCAGCGAGGTCGCCGCGGCGTTCCGCCTCGACGAGGTGGTCTTCGTCCCGACCGGCCAGCCGTGGCAGAAGTCCCACCGCAAGGTCTCCCCGGCCGAGGACCGCTACCTGATGACGGTCATCGCGACCGCCGAGAACCCGCAGTTCTCGGTGAGCCGCATCGACATCGACCGCGGCGGCCCCACCTACACCGTGGACACCCTGCGCGACCTGCGCGCGCTCAACCCCGAGACGGACCTGTTCTTCATCACGGGCGCCGACGCGCTGTCCCAGATCCTCACCTGGCGGGACAGCGAGGAACTGATCTCCCTCGCGCACTTCATCGGGGTCACCCGGCCGGGCCACCACCTGAACGACCCAGGACTTCCGGAGGGCGGCGTCTCCCTCGTCGAGGTCCCCGCCCTCGCCATCTCCTCCACGGACTGCCGTGCGAGAGTCGCCAAGGGCGACCCCATCTGGTATCTGGTGCCGGACGGAGTCGTGCGCTACATCGACAAGCGCGAGCTGTACCGCGGCGAGTGAGCCGAGAGGGGCACCGGTGAACGACCGATACGACCCGGGGTACGGGGACGACCAGTACGAACTCGTCGGCTACGACGAGTACGGCCGGCCTGTCTACCGCCAGGTCCCGGCACAGCAGACCCAGCAGCAGACGTACGACCCGTACGCCCAGCAGCAACAGCAGGGCTACGGCTACGACCCGTACGCCACGACAGGGCAGCAGCCCCCGGCCGCGTACGACTACGGCACCGGTCAGCAGCAGCCCGTCTACGGCTCCTACGACCACCCCTACGCCTCCGGGCAGCACCAGGGCGGCACCGCGCCTCACGACCCCTATGGCCAGGCCGCGGCCGGCGCCGGTACGGCCCAGCAGCCCCGGGTCGCCGAACAGACCGCCCACATCCCGCAGCAGGCGGGCCCGGCCGACGACGAGGACGTCCGGGGCGGTCCCCAGCGGGATTACCACACCGAACAGTTCGCCTTCGTCGAGGATCCCGACGACAACTCCGAAGACGTCATCGACTGGCTGAAGTTCACCGAGAACCGCACCGAGCGCCGCGAGGAGGCCCGGCGCCGCGCCCGCAGCCGGATCGTCGCCCTGGTCGTCGTCCTCGCGCTCGCCGCCGTCGGCGGCGTCGGTTACCTCTGGTACGCGGGGAAGCTGCCCGGCCTGTCCTCCGGCGACTCCACGACGGGCACCGCCACGGCCGCGGGCGCCCAGAAGCGCGACGTGATCGTCGTCCACCTGCACGACACCAAGGGCAGCGGCACCGCCACGGCCCTCCTCGTGGACAACACCACCACCAAGCGGGGCACCACCGTCCTGCTGCCCAACTCCCTCACCCTGACCAGCGACGACGGCACCACGACGACGCTCGCCAAGTCGGTCGAGGACGACGGCTCCGACGGCACCCGTGACGCACTCGACACGGTCCTCGGCACCGACATCCAGGGCACCTGGCGCCTGGACACCCCCTACCTCGAGAACCTCGTCAACCTCGTCGGCAACATCGACGTCGACACCGACACGGACGTCCCCGACCCCGGCGCCAAGAAGAAGGGCGCCGCTCCCCTGGTCAACGAGGGCAAGGCCCAGACCCTCAGCGGCAAGATGGCCGTCGCATACGCCACCTACCGCGCCCCCGGCGAGGCCCAGAACGCCCAGCTGGAGCGCTTCGGACAGGTCCTGCAAGGCGTACTGCGCAAGATGTCCTCCGACCCGCAGGCCGCGACGACCACGATCCAGACCCTGGCGCAGATCCTGGACCCGTCCCTGACCGACAAGGACCTCGGCACCTTCCTCGCCGGGCTCTCCGACCTCGCCAAGGGCGGCGACTACCGGACGGACCTGCTGCCCGTCCAGGCGGACGGCACGCTCAGCGCCCAGGCCAGTGAGGGCGTGGTCAAGAACGTCCTCGGCGGCACCGCCAAGAGTCCCGACAAGGACGCCGCCGTCAGCGTCTCCGTCCAGAACGCCAGCGGTGTGAAGGACAACACGGAGAAGGCCCGCGTCGTGCTCCTCAACGGCGGCTTCACCTTCCTGGAGGGCGGCACGCCCGGCTCCGCCCAGGCCACGTCCAAGGTCACCTACGCCGACGCCGCCGGCAAGGCCGACGCGGCCGAGGTCGCCAAGACCCTGGGCCTGCCCGAGGGCTCCGTCACCAAGGGCAGGATCTCCGCGGGCGCCGACGTCGCCGTCGTCCTCGGCCAGGACTACAAGCCGTCGTCCGACTAGCCGGCAGGAGTGCGCCCCCCACCCGGTCCACGTAATCGCGTGGGGGGCGCACGGCGGTCCGTGAGACCCTAGGTGGCAAGTGACCGCCGACGGAAAGCCTTGTAGTGACCGTGACCGACCGCTCTCACGAGCTGATCAACACCGCCGCCCAGGCGGCCGCCGACAAGCTGGCACACGACATCGTCGCCTACGACGTCAGTGACGTGCTGTCCATCACGGACGCCTTCCTGCTGGCCTCCGCTCCCAACGACCGTCAGGTCAAGTCGATCGTCGACGAGATCGAGGAGCGCCTCAGCAAGGAGCTCGGCGCCAAGCCGGTACGCCGCGAGGGCGACCGCGAGGCCCGCTGGGTGCTGCTCGACTACGTCGACATCGTCGTCCACGTCCAGCACAGCGAGGAGCGCGTCTTCTACGCCCTGGAGCGGCTCTGGAAGGACTGCCCCGAGCTGGAGCTGCCCGAGGACGCCAAGGCCACCCGCGGCAAGGCCGAGGAGCACGCCAAGCTGCGAGCGGCCGAGGAGGCGGCGGAGCTGGAAGGTGACTGGCGGTGACCTCCTTCAGTGAGGCGTCCGCCGGCAAGGGCCGGGGCCGCCGCATCATCCTCTGGCGGCACGGCCAGACCGCGTGGAACGTGGAGCGCCGCTTCCAGGGCACCACGGACGTCGAGCTCACCGAGACCGGCGTCGCCCAGGCCCGCCGCGCCGCCCGGCTGCTCGTCGGCCTGAAGCCGGCCGCGATCGTCGCCTCCGACCTGAAGCGGGCCGCGAACACGGCCGCCGAGCTCGCCGCGCTCACCGGCCTCGACGTGACCCACGACGAGGCGCTGCGCGAGACCTACGCCGGTGTCTGGCAGGGCCTGACGCACGAGGAGATCATCGCCCGGCACGGCGAGGAGTACGCCGCGTGGAAGCGCGGCGAGCCGGTGCGCCGCGGTGGTGGCGAACTGGAGACCGAGGTCGCCGACCGCGCCGCCCCGGTGGTGCTGCGGCACGCCGAGAAGCTCCCCGAGGACGGCACGCTCGTCGTGGCCAGTCACGGCGGCACCATCCGCACCACCATCGGCCGCCTCCTCGCCCTGGACCCCCACAACTGGGAGAGCCTCGGCGGACTCTCCAACTGCTGCTGGTCCGTCCTCGGTGAAGGCGCCCGCGGCTGGCGCCTGCTGGAGCACAACGCCGGCACGCTGCCGGAACCGGTGCTCGGCGACGACGACTGACCCGGATTTCACTTTCCGGCAGGTCGCAGGCTAAAGTTCTTCTTGTTCGCCCGGCCCGCCGGGAACGAACAAGAGGGGCTATAGCTCAGTTGGTAGAGCGCCTGCATGGCATGCAGGAGGTCAGGAGTTCAATTCTCCTTAGCTCCACGTCAAGATCCCGTTCCCGTCCAGGGGGCGGGATTTTTCGTGCCCCGGGTTGAGTCACTCGGGCCCGCTGAGGCGTATACCTCTACGGCCGCGACGCCTGCCGTGTCCGGACTGGTACTGAGGCGTCGCTGACCGTATTGCTCCGGCCGTGGCAGAATCAAACGGCCGGAAGGGGGCGCGGCCCGACGGGAGGAGTAGCGATGCCTGCGAGCATCCAGGAGGTCGACCACCTCCTCGGAGCAGCATTGACAGGGGATATGTCGACCCGCCTCAGCTGCCCTTCCTGCGGATCCGCGCACGTGGCCCAGATGCTCGGCGACAACGGCGGGATCTCCTACGTGTGCACGGCCTGCGGCCACAGCTGGAGCTGATCGATGGGTGCACACAGGCGGAAATGCGACTGGTGTGGCAGCGGGACTCCGATCGTCCGCGACATGGAGCCGATCAATCCCGACTACCAGTACTGGTGCGAGGAGTGCGCGCGGGCGCTGATCATAAAGGGCGACCCGATCGAGACGTACCGCGAGCTGGAGGGCGAGCCGATCTACGGCCGGCTTCTGGAGGAGCACTGCACGCTCAAGCGGTTCTATTCGTTCGTCACGGCGTAGAGCCCGCAAGGTCGGTGTGAATCCGACATAGCGGGCATCCCCGTACGAGGCGAAATCGATTTGGTGTTGGGCCCGCTGGACCAGTAAAGTTGGCGTCGCCGCCGGGGAAACCCGGAGGGACGCAGCAAGGGGCTATAGCTCAGTTGGTAGAGCGCCTGCATGGCATGCAGGAGGTCAGGAGTTCAATTCTCCTTAGCTCCACAGCAGATGAGAAGGCGGGCCATCCGATCGGATGGCCCGCCTTCTTCGTGTGCGGTGTCCCAGTGCGCGTACGGCGGGCTCCCCTGGGGGAAGCCCGCCGTACGTGTGCTCAGCGGCCGAGAGCGCGGCGGCCGCGGCCCTGGGACAGGACGGGGAGGTTGCGGGACGGCGCGCCGCCCTGAGCGCGCGTGTCCTCCTCGATGCGCAGGGCCAGCGCCGGGCAGCGGCGCACCGCGCGTAGAGCCTTGTCCTCGGCGTACCGCGGCACCTTCGCCTGCGCCACGGTCGGGAAGCCGTCGGCGCCGAGCTGGAACACCTCGGGGAGGATGTCCGCGCACAGGCCGTGGCCCCGGCACAGCGTCCAGTCGACGAAGATCTTCTGGCGGCTGGGGCCGTTCTCCTCGGACTCGCCGCCGCCCGGGATGCCCGTAGGGGCCCTGCCGCCCTCGAAGAGCGGCAGAACGCCCTCCACGGGCCGTCCGCAGCCATTTCCGAGGACATGGGCGGCCAGGTCGTCCGTGAACGCCTTGATGGTCGACTCGATGAACATCGCGGAGCCGTCGGGATGCGAACACGCGCCGCGCCGCTTCACGTTCTTGGCGACCTGCTTGAGGGCTTCCAGGGCGGCCGGTCCGCCGCCGTTGAGGATGTCCTCCAGGCCGCGCGCGGCGGCCGGCAGGCCGAGGTAGCAGGGGCCGCACTGGCCCGCGCTCTCCTCCGCCAGCCATTGGGCGACACGCAGTGACTCGCCCAGGGGGCAGGTCTCCTGAGTGATCGGCAGGATCGCGCCGGCGCCGAGCGCGCCGCCCACCGCGTCCAGGGAGTTGCGGGAGACGATCGCCTCGTTGACCGTCGCCGCGTCGATCCACTTGCCGTGGTAGCCGCCGGTGAGCACGCCCTGCGGCACCGGCGGGGCACCGGCGAGCTGGAGGACGTACCGCAGCGGCACGCCCGTCGGGACCTCGATCACCATGGGGCGGGCGACCGCCCCGGAGACCGTGAGCATGACGGTGCCCGGCTCGTCGTACAGGCCGGTGTTGCCGTAGCGCTCCGGGCCGATGCGGGCGGCGATGGCCAGTTGGGCGAAGGTCTCGGCGTTGGACAGCAGCGTGGGCGCGCCGCCGACGCCGTTCTGCGAGGCGCTGACCTTGCGGCCCGGCGGGATGGCCGGGCCGCCGTCGATGGAACGGATCAGCGACGCGGCGGCGCCGGTGACCATCCGGACCGGATTGCGCTGCACACGCGCGCGAAGTGCCGATCTGCGGCCGTTGCTGAGGCCGCGTTCGGCCAGCGCGGCCTCCATGGAGCGCTGTGTGGACTCACGGGTGACCCCCACCACGAGCGTGCGGGCACCCAGCGCCTCCGCGCACAGCAGTGCGCCGTCCAGGATCAGATGGGGAGCACGGTTGATCAGCACCGTGTCCTTGCGGCAGGCCGGCTCGTCCTCGCTTCCGTTCACGACGACGACCGGCCGGACGCCGCGTTTGATCGCGGCCTCGGCGACCGAGCGCAGCTTCTTGTGGAAGGGGAAGCCCGCGCCGCCGCGGCCCTTCAGGTTGATGCGTTCGGCGAGTTGCGCGAGCTGCTCGCCGCCCATCGGCTCGAGTGGCCCGTGCACCTTCAGGTGCATGGGCAGATCGAGCCGATCGACAAGGTCGAAGCCGGACGTGAGCTGGGGAAGGCCGACCACGCGGACTTCGGGTACGTCAGGCAAAGCCTCGTTCACTTAAAGCCTCCGGAAGGCGTGTTCCAAGGTTCGCCCGATCCCGGTGCGTCGAAGTCGTAGGACGCACCGGGCAGTGTTTCAGTGGCGGGACCGCTGTTGTACGTGTCGTTCGGGTAGTACGTGTCGTAGACGGCATTCGTCTCACCCGTGTCGTACACGTCACTCGATCCATAGCCGGAGGCGCCTGGATTGTCATAGGCCGGAATGCTTTGACCGGTGTCCTGCGAGGGGTCGTAGGGCGGGATGTTGAAGCCCGTGTCCTGGAGCGGGTCGTAGGCCGACGGCGGGGCCTCGCCGACCGGCGGCGGGGACGGGATCGGCCAGTTGCCCGAGGTGCTGGAGGGGCCGTCCACGGTCGGGATGGTCTGGGTGGGCTGCATGTCCAGCGGCAGTTCCATGCGGTCGGTCGGCCCCGGCGCGAACGCCTGCTGGCCCGCGGGCGGGCTCGAGACGGCCCGGTAGGCCGCGGCGAAGCCGCTCGTGGACTCCTGGGGGGTGGCGCGCTCCGCCTTCTCGTACCGCGGCCCCGACGAGGAGGCCATGGCCCCCACGGGCGTGTCCCGGCCCTCGTAGCCGGGCAGCGCGGAGCCGGTGCCCGCCCGGGCCCGGCTCTCCTCCAGGTCCCTGCGGCCCAGGCCCTCCCCGGGCCCGATGAGCTGGGCGAACTTGTCGGCGACCTTGCGCTTCACCGGGCGCGGAGCGGTGCGCAGGGCGAGGGCTCCGGCCACGCCGACCAGGGACAGGCAGTACAGGATGACGAAGATCGGCTTGGCTTGGCGACCCGCGTAGAGGCCGTGGACCAGCGCGGCGCACCAGGCCGGGTAGGCCAGCATGTGCATGGCCCGCCAGCGGGCCGCGACGGGCGCCGGGGACGCGAAGCGGTTGCGCAGCACGCCCGTGATGCCCACGAAGATCATGAGCATGCCCGCCAGGGTGCCCAGGCCGATCAGGAAGGACCTGCCCGCGACCACCTCTTCGTCGGTGAACAGCAGCCCGAAGGGGATCACCGCGGCGATCCACGAGGTGTGGGACAGCGCCAGTTTCACCCCGATGTGCACCAGCAGGAAGGCGATCGAGGCGACGGCCGTGGTCCGGTGCACGGCCTGCGCCAGGATGCGCCTGCGGGCGTCGAGGAGGATCCGGTCCTGGGCGACCAGGCCCCAGATCACCGAGCAGGTCAGGCATACCAGGGACAGCACGCCCGCGCCGAAGTTGAGGAACTCGGCGAAGGAGTCGTCTGCCGTGGAGTCGTTGGGGTTCACGACCGGCCTCCCCACATCCCGGTGACCGGGTGTAGCGAGCTGTTACTGCGATGAGGGTTCATGGGGGCAACTCCGAGCGGTTCGGGAAAGCGGTCCCGCTGCCGCACTCTAAAGCCGCGCCATACCGATGGGTACGAGGTTTGAGTTATTGCGTTGTTATCAAAGGACAATGTGGTTGTTGTGATGTCCCTTAGCGACTGTTACGCGAAGTAACTTTTGACCCTGGTTCAGCTTTTCGGGCAACGAGACGGCCCACCGGAAGCGCGTCGCGACGCGCTGGGGGCCTGCGGTACCCTAACGCCATGCGTGCCGTACGCCTTCTGCTTAGCGGGCCGCGCTGATCAGTCCCGGCCACCGGACGAGTCGAGTGGCCGGAATCGGCGCGGCGTCCCCTCCTGTGCGAGGGGATTTTTCGTTTCTCGAACGACACAGCCGTAGGCAGAGACGATCGATGGAGCTTTGAGGATCATGAGCGAGACGAACCCCGCTGCCGCCTCCGAGGTGGCAGCGCCGCACCGCTACACGGCCGCCATGGCAGCCGAGATCGAGGCACGCTGGCAGGACTTCTGGGACGCAGACGGCACCTACGGTGCGCCCAACCCGAAGGGCGACCTGGCGGGCGACCGGTCGATCGTCGCCAAGCCCAAGAAGTTCGTCATGGACATGTTCCCGTACCCCTCGGGTGCGGGCCTGCACGTCGGACACCCGCTGGGCTACATCGCCACGGACGTGTTCGCGCGCTTCCAGCGCATGACCGGCCACAACGTCCTGCACACCCTGGGCTTCGACGCCTTCGGCCTGCCCGCCGAGCAGTACGCCGTGCAGACCGGCACGCACCCGCGCGCGTCCACCGAAGCCAACATGGAGAACATGAAGTCCCAGCTGCGCCGGCTGGGCCTGGGCCACGACAAGCGCCGGTCGTTCGCCACGATCGACCCGGAGTACTACAAGTGGACCCAGTGGATCTTCCTGCAGATCTTCAACTCCTGGTACGACCACGAGGCCGGGAAGGCCCGCCCGATCGCCGAACTGATCGGCCAGTTCGAGTCGGGTGAGCGGCCCGTACCGGGACACACGCGCGCGTGGAGCGAGCTGAGCGCCGCAGAGAGGGCCGACGTCCTGGGCGAGTTCCGGCTGGCGTACGCCTCCGACGCGCCGGTCAACTGGTGCCCGGGGCTGGGCACCGTGCTGGCCAACGAGGAGGTCACCGCCGACGGCCGCTCCGAGCGCGGCAACTTCCCGGTCTTCAAGGCCAAGCTGCGCCAGTGGAACATGCGCATCACGGCCTACGCCGACCGGCTGCTGGAGGACCTGGAGGAGCTGGACTGGCCCGAGGCCATCAAGCTCCAGCAGCGCAACTGGATCGGCCGCTCCGAGGGCGCCCGCGTCGACTTCCCGATCGACGGCGAGCGCATCACCGTCTTCACCACCCGCCCGGACACCCTGTTCGGCGCGACGTACATGGTGCTGGCGCCCGAGCACCCGCTGGTCGAGAAGTTCGTCCCGGCCGCCTGGCCGGAGGGCACCCACGAGGTGTGGACCGGCGGCCACGCGACCCCCGGGGAGGCCGTCGCCGCCTACCGCGCGCAGGCCGCGTCCAAGTCCGACGTGGAGCGGCAGGCCGAGGCCAAGGACAAGACCGGCGTCTTCATCGGCGCCTACGCGACCAACCCGGTCAACGGCGAGCGGATCCCGGTCTTCATCGCCGACTACGTGCTGATGGGCTACGGCACCGGCGCGATCATGGCGGTACCGGCACACGACACGCGTGACTTCGAGTTCGCGCGCGCCTTCGAGCTGCCGATCAACTGCGTCGTCGAGCCGACCGACGGCCGCGGCACCGACACCTCGACGTGGGACGCGGCCTTCGTGTCGTACGACGCGAAGATCGTCAACTCCACGGGGGAGGGTGTCTCCCTGGACGGCCTGGGGGTCGTCGACGCCAAGGCGCGCATCACCGAGTGGCTGGAGCGGTCCGGCACCGGCGAGGGCACCGTCAACTTCCGGCTGCGCGACTGGCTGTTCAGCCGCCAGCGCTACTGGGGCGAGCCCTTCCCGATCGTCTACGACGAGGACGGCATCGCCCACGCGCTGCCCGAGTCGATGCTGCCCCTGGAACTGCCCGAGGTCGAGGACTACTCGCCGCGCACGTTCGACCCGGACGACGCCGACACCCAGCCCGAGACCCCGCTGTCCCGCAATGAGGACTGGGTCAACGTCACGCTGGACCTGGGCGACGGCCCGAAGAAGTACCGGCGTGAGACCAACACCATGCCCAACTGGGCCGGTTCCTGCTGGTACGAGCTGCGCTACCTGGACCCGCACAACAGCGAGAAGCTGGTCGACCCGGAGGTCGAGCAGTATTGGATGGGCCCGCGCGAGGGACAGCCGCACGGCGGTGTCGACCTGTACGTCGGCGGCGCCGAGCACGCCGTGCTGCACCTGCTGTACGCGCGCTTCTGGTCCAAGGTCCTGTACGACCTGGGGCACGTCTCCTCCGCCGAGCCGTTCCACAAGCTGTTCAACCAGGGCATGATCCAGGCCTACGTCTACCGCGACAGCCGTGGCATCGCGGTGCCGGCCGCCGAGGTGGAGGAGCGCGACGGCGCGTACTACTACCAGGGCGAGAAGGTCTCCCGGCTGCTGGGCAAGATGGGCAAGTCCCTGAAGAACGCGGTCACTCCGGACGAGATCTGCGAGGAGTACGGCGCCGACACACTGCGTCTGTACGAGATGGCGATGGGCCCGCTGGACGTCTCCCGGCCCTGGGACACGCGCGCGGTGGTGGGCCAGTTCCGGCTGCTCCAGCGGCTGTGGCGCAACATCGTCGACGAGGCGACCGGCGAGGTCACCGTCGTCGACGCCGAGCCGGACGAGGAGACGCTGCGCGCCCTGCACAAGGCGGTCGACGGCGTGCGCGGGGACCTGGAGGGCATGCGGTTCAACACCGCCATCGCCAAGGTCACCGAGCTGAACAACCACCTGACCAAGGCGGGCGGGGCGGTGCCGCGCACCGTGGCCGAGCCGCTGGTGCTGATGGTCGCGCCGCTGGCCCCGCACATCGCCGAGGAGCTGTGGCGCAAGCTGGGGCACGAGGACTCCGTGGTGCACCAGGACTTCCCCGTGGCCGACCCGGCGTACGTGGTCGACGAGACCGTGACCTGTGTGGTGCAGATCAAGGGCAAGGTCAAGGCGCGGCTGGAGGTCTCGCCGTCGATCTCCGAGGACGAGCTGGAGAAGGCCGCGCTGAGCGACGAGAAGGTCGTCGCCGCGCTGGGCGGGGCCGGGATCCGGAAGGTGATCGTGCGGGCGCCGAAGCTGGTGAACATCGTTCCGGCATAGCCGCCAGGCAGTGCGGACCGCTCTCAGGGTGGTCCCCTACGGGCAGGTTCGGGGTTTTTCTGGAACTCCGGGCCTGCCTGTTGCGTTTACCGTTGAAGAGCGGCGTGAGACGTGCCGATACGCCCTGAGGAGGAGCCGGTGGAAGCAGTGATCGCAGTATTCGCCTTGCTCTTCGTGCTCTTTCTCGGGCTCGGTGTGTACGCCACGGTGAAGGTGGTCGGCGCCGCCAAGCGCGGCGTGGACCGCGGCATCACGCAGGCCCGCCGCACGGTCGAGGACCACACCCTGCGGGCCAAGTCCTTCGCCCAGCCGGGTGCCGCGGGCGAACTCGCCCAACTCCGGCTGAAGCTGCGCACCTCCATGCGTGCCACCCAGGACGCGCTGCACGCGGCCGTCGCCGAGGACGAGTCCCTGAAGGAGTCCCTCGGCCTCTTCGAACGCCTCAGTGCGCACGGGCACGAGCTGGACGACGAGCTGAAGCGCCTGGAGTCCGAGCCCGACCGCGGCGCGCTCGGCGGGCGGCTGCCCGAGCTGCGGGAGCGCACCGAACGCATCACACAGTCGGCGGACGCCCTGCGCTGGGCCGCCCGTGACCGCGCCCACCGCTTCGCGGAGGACGACCTGGACGCACTCAGCGCCCAGATCCACATGGAGGCCGGGGCGCTGCGGCACTGGACGACGCCGGAGTCCCAGCAGCCCGCCTCCTCTCCGGAACCGCAGCCCGCCGCGAAACCGTGGCCCGAGGCTCCCGCCGCCGATACCGCGACGGCCGGGCAGACCTGGCCGGAGACCCCGCAGTCGAGCCCGGCGGACGAGCCGGCGCGGCCCGCCATCGCCCCGCCGGGGCCGCGCCCCACCTACCCCTGGCAGAAGAAGCCCCGCCCCGAGAGCACCACTTGATCCGGCCAGTCGCGTCACAGGGCACGGGGGCCGGGCTGCCGCACGGGCGCTACGGCAGGTAACCTCCAGCTCATGTCCCGCCATGTCGCGATCGTCACCGATTCAACGGCCTACCTGCCGACCCGGACGATGGAGCGCCACGGCATCACAGCGGTACCTCTGACCGTCGTCCTCGGCGACCGGGCGCTGGAGGAGGGCACCGAGATCTCGACCCGCGCCCTCGCCCAGGCTTTGCAGAAGCGGCGTCCGGTGACGACCTCGCGGCCCAGCCCCGCCCTCTTCGAGGAGACGTACCGCAAGGTCGCCGAGTCCGGCGCCACCGGCATCGTCTCCCTCCATCTCTCCGCCGAGCTCTCCGGTACGTACGACGCGGCCGTGGTCGCCGCGCGGCAGGCGCCGGTGCCGGTGCGGGTGGTGGACACCGGCATGATCGCGATGGCGCTCGGCTTCTGCGCGCTCTCGGCGGCGGAGACGGCGGAGTCGGGCGGCACGGTGGACGAGGCCGTCACAGCCGCGGAGAAGCGGGCCGCGGGCACGTCCGCCTACTTCTACGTCGACACCCTCGACTACCTGCGCCGCGGCGGCCGTATCGGTGCCGCGCAGGCCCTGCTGGGCTCGGCGCTCGCGGTGAAGCCGCTGCTGCAACTGGCCGACGGCCGTATCCAACCGCTGGAGAAGGTGCGGACCGCGTCGAAGGCGATCGCCCGCCTGGAGGAGATCGCGGCCGAGCGCGCGGGCAGCGCCAAGGTCGACGTCGCCGTTCACCATCTCGCCGCCCCGGACCGGGCGTCGGCCCTCGCCGACCGGTTGCGGGCGCGGGTGTCCGGGCTCGCCGATCTGCATGTCAGCGAGGTCGGGGCGGTGATCGGGGCGCACACCGGGCCCGGGTTGCTGGGGGTCGTGGTTTCGCCGCAGTGAACGGTCACGGCGGGCCCTGATCACCCGTGTGGGTGGCCGGGTTGTCCACAAGTCGGCCGTTGTCCCCGGGAATTGCGCAAGATCATCGCGGGGGTGCCGACGTGGCCGATCCTCGTCGCATGGCACTTCGATCACGTTCACGCACAGCGACTGCGACCAGTGGGCCCGGCCGTGGACCGGCGTCCGACGGCCGCATCCGTCACCGCCGTCACCGGCCTGTCGCACACGGCCGGGCACGGCATCGTCTTGCCTCGGCGGAGGAACTCCGCCGCCGCGCGGAGGTGCTGTTCGGCGGGCATGCCGAAGGGGGCGGGGAGCGGCGGGAGTCGGGCCATGGTCCGCCCGAGGAGAGGATTGCCGTAGGACGTGCTCGACACGGGCAGGATCAGCCGGGAATCGTTGCGGAAGCCGCTGTGGATGCCGGTGTGGCGTCTGTCCGTGTCCCCGACGGTGCCGACGGCGGTGGGGTGGGCGCCGGGGCTGTCGGCGGGGACGGTCGCCTTGCGGAAGGGACCTGGCGGGAGCGGGCTGGGCTCGCGGTGCGGGAGCGCATGCCCGTGTGGTTGCAGGCGAGGTGCGGCCTGGAGCGGCGGAGCGTGCTCGCGCTGACGGTGGTGCTCGTCGTCGCGGCGGCGTTCGCCGTGCAGCACTTCTGGGCGGGCCGGACCCAGTCCGTACGGCCGCCCGAGGTGGTGCGAGCGGCCGCACCCTACGGAGAGCAGGCACAGAGCGGGCCGGCGGAGCCGGGACGCGGAGCGGGCGCGCCCGCAGGAGCGGCGAAGGCGGCAGAGGCGGCCGAGATCGTCGTGGACGTCGGCGGCAAGGTCCGCGAACCCGGGATCCACCGGCTGCCGGCCGGCTCGCGCGTCGCGGACGCGCTGCGCGCGGCGGGCGGGGTGAAGCCCGGCACGGAGACCGACGGTCTCAACCGCGCCCGGTTCCTCGTGGACGGCGAGCAGGTGATCGTGGGCGGACCGGCTGCCGCCGCGGGGACCGGGACGGGCGGTACGGCTGCCGGAGGCACGGCCGGTGCGGCGGCGGGCGGCGTGCTGCCGGGGGCTCCCGTCTCCCTCAACGCGGCCACCGCCGACCAGCTCGACACCTTGCCGGGCGTCGGCCCGGTGCTGGCGCAGCACATCATCGACTACCGCACGCAGCACGGAGGTTTCCGTTCCGTGGACGAGCTGCGCGAGGTGAACGGCATCGGCGAACGCCGCTTCGCCGACCTGCGGAATCTCGTACGGCCATGAGCGGGGCTCCCGAGCTGCCGGCGCGGCGGGACGAGGCGGCACCTGAGGCCTTCACCGCCGGACCGGCCCCTCCCACCGGGTCCGCTTCTCCCGCCCGGTCGTCCGTGCACGCCTCCTCCGGAAAGCGGCTGGGCAGCGCCCGTCCGAGGCAGGAAGGACCCACGGACCTACGGCTCGTCCCACCCGCCCTCGCGGCCTGGGGCACGGCGGCCCTGGTGCTGGACGCGCCGCCGGGGTGGGTCCTGGGCATCGTGACCGGATGTCTGGCCGCCGTCGGCCTGCTGCCCCTGGCCCGGCGAGCAGGGTGGGCCTCCTGGTCGCGGGCTTCGGCCGCCGCCGTGCTGCTGTGCGTGGCCGCGGCTGCCGCCTCGGCCGGGCTGCACGGGGCGGATCTGCGCCGGGGGCCCGTGCCCGGCCTGGCGCGGGAGTACGCGACGGTGACCGCCGAGGTCGAGGTCACCTCCGACCCCCGGCTCACCCGGCCGAAGGTCCGGGGCGATCATGTCGCTCCGACCGCCGTGCTGATCGACGCCGAGGTACGGCGCGTTCAGGAGGCGGGTGGCGCGACGGTGGCGACGCGGGCGCCGGTGCTGCTGATCGTCGACGTGGAGTCGGCCGGCCGGATCGTCGAGGATGGGCGGTCGGCGCCCGCGGGCGGGGCGACCGGGGCCGTCGGGGGTGGGCAGCCGGTACCCGGGACCGGGGCGGTCGGGGGTGGGCAGCCGGTACCCGGGGCGGTCGGGCATGGGCGGCAGGCGACCGGCGGGCCGGTGCGGTCGCCGTGGCTGGGGCTGCTGCCGTCGACGCGGCTGCGGGTCGGCGCGCGGCTGGCGCCCGCGATGACGGGCGGAGACCGGGTCGCGGCGGTGCTGCGAGTGCGGGGCGGGGCCGGACCGGTGGTGGTGGGGCAACCCTCGGCTGCTCAGCGGCTCGCCGGGCGGTTGCGGGCCGGGCTGCGGGAGGCGACCGACGGGCTGCCGGCGGATGCCCGGGCTCTGTTGCCGGGGCTGGTCGTGGGGGACACCTCGCGGGTCACCCCGGAGCTGGAGGAGGCCTTCAAGGAGACCGATCTCACGCACACTCTGGCCGTATCCGGGGCCAACTTCACCATCCTGCTCGCCCTGCTGCTCGGGCCGCCGGGCCTGGCGCAGCACGTCGAGCGGCGGGGGCTCGCGCCTCGCCTCGGTGTCTCCCTGCGGGCGACGGCGGTGCTCGGGGGCGTGCTCTCACTCGGGTTCGTCGTCGTGTGCCGACCGGACCCGAGCGTGCTGCGGGCCGCGGCCTGCGGAGCCGTCGCGCTGCTCGCCCTCGCGACCGGTCGCCGCAGGTCGCTCATCCCGGCACTGGCGACTGCGGTTCTGCTGCTGGTGCTGTATGACCCGTGGCTGGCCCGGAGTTACGGCTTCCTGCTCTCCGTCGTGGCCACCGGCGCCCTGCTCACGCTCGCGCCGCGCTGGAGCGCCGGGCTGCGGCGGCGCGGGGTGCCGCCGCGGCTCGCCGAGGCGCTGGCCGCTGCTGCCGCCGCGCAGGCCCTGTGCGCGCCCGTCGTGGCCGTGCTGTCGGCGCGGGTGAGCCTGGTGGCGGTGCCGTGCAATCTGATCGCGGAGTTCGCGATCGCGCCGGCCACCGTGCTGGGCTTCGCGGCACTGGCCACGGCACCGGTGACGATGCCGGTGGCCAAGGCCCTGGCGTGGTGCGCGCACTGGCCCGCCGAGTGGATCGCGGAGGTCGCCCGTACCGGGGCGGCGCTGCCGGGAGCGGGAGTGGACTGGCCGGGCAGTTGGGCGGGTGCGGCGCTGCTCGCGGCCCTGACATCGGCGGTGCTGCTCGTGGGGCGGCGGCTGCTCGGGCACCCCTGGTGGTGCGGGGTCTGCGGCCTGGCGCTGGTGCTGGTGGTCGTGCAGCCGCCGCCGCTGACCCGGGTGGTCACGGGCTGGCCGCCGCCCGGCTGGCGGCTGGTGATGTGCGACGTGGGGCAGGGCGACGCCATGGTTCTCGCGGCGGGCGAGGGCAGCGGCGTGGTGGTGGACGCCGGACCCGATCCGCAGCTCGTCGACCACTGCCTGCGCTCACTCGGCATCACCAGGATTCCGCTGGTCGTGCTCACCCACTTCCACGCCGATCATGTGGCGGGCCTGCCGGGGGTGCTGCGCGGACGGGCGGTGGGCGCGATCGAGACGACCGGCTTCGAAGAGCCCGCTGATCAGGCCGCGTTCGTACGGAGACAGGCGGCGGCCCGGCGGGTGCCCGTGACGCGGGCCGCCGCCGGGGAGCAGCGCCGCACGGGGGAGTTGTCCTGGCAGGTGGTGTGGCCGCCCCCGAGCCGGCCCCCGACGCATCCACCGGGCTCGCGTCCGCACCTGCTCCCGGCCCACCCGGTGCCGGAGGGGCCGAACGACGCCAGTGTCGCCATGCTGGTCCGGTCGGCCGGGCTGCGCCTGCTGCTCCTCGGGGACCTCGAACCCCCGGCCCAGCGGGCACTGGCGAGATCACCGGCCGCCGAGGAGCTGGAGAGCGTGGACGTGCTGAAGGTCGCCCACCACGGCTCGGCCTACCAGGACCCCGGGCTGATACACCGGGCGGCCCCGCGGCTGGCCCTGATCAGCTGCGGTGCGGACAACAGGTACGGCCATCCGGCGCCCGGCACGGTCGCGGCGCTGCGCGCCGGGGGTGCGGCGGTGCTGCGGACGGACCGGGACGGCGCACTGGCGGTCGTAGGAGGGGGCGGGGAGCTGAGGGTGGCGCGAGACTGAGCACATGCACTCAGCACAGGTTGATGCCTATCTCCGCCGCCTGGGAGTCGAGCACCCGGCGTGGCCCACCGTCGACGTGCTCCGCGAACTGCACCTGCGCCACCTGCGGACCGTGCCGTTCGAGAACCTGTCGATCCACCTCGGCGAGGAGATCGTGCTGGAGGAGAAGCGGCTGCTGGACAAGGTGGTGGGTGCCCGGCGGGGCGGATTCTGTTACGAACTCAACGGAGCCTTCGGGGCGTTGCTGGCCGCTCTGGGCTACGACGTGGCACTGCTCGCCGCGCGGGTCTACGGGGACGAGGAGCGGCTCGGGATCCCGTACGACCATCTCGCGCTGCGGGTCCGGACGGTGGACGGGGGCGACTGGCTGGCCGACGTCGGGTTCGGGGCGCACAGCCACCTGCCGCTGGCGTTCGGGGAGAGGGGAGAACAGCAGGATCCCGGGGGCACGTTCCGGATCGTCGAGGCGCAGCCGGACGCGGCGGGGGTGCGCGGTGGGCACCACACGGTGGAGGCGGCGGACCTGGACGTCATCCGCGACGGCAGGCCGCAGTACCGCCTGGAGGTACGGCCGCGGGTGCTCGGGGACTTCGTGGCCGGGGCGTGGTGGCACAGCACGTCGCCGGTGTCGCACTTCACGCGGTCGCCGGTCTGTTCGCGGGTCACGGAGGACGGAGGGCGGATCACGCTCAGCGGCCGCAGGTTCACGGTGACCGGGGCCGACGGCGGCCGTCAGGAGCGGGAGCTGGGGACGGACGAGGAGGTCCTCGGGGTGTACCGGGAGCGGTTCGGTATCGAACTGGGCTCAGTGCCGACGGTTCGGGGCAGCGGCCAGGAGAGCTGATCCCAACAAGAGAGGCAAGAAGGGAGAAAAGGGCGATGGGGTAGTGAGGGCAGAAGGGGCAGAGAGGTGCAGAAGCACCACTTGGGCCACATGGTGCTACTCGTGCGTAGTCCCAGCACAAGTGCTGGATTCCCGTGATGTGGTCTCGTGTTGCCTCGAATGCCTCATCGGTGGTCGAATGCCTCCTCGGTTAACCGTGATCAAACAGCTGACTTCGAGTCGCGAGGTGTCCATGATCGGCCGCTGGCTGGGAAGCCGAACCAATCGAGTGCAACGGACGAGTCCCCTGGCGGCGGTGCTCATGCCGCCGAGCGCCGGGGTGCTGGCCTGCCGGGCACTCGACCCGGTCAACGAACCGGTCAGACACGCGGAGTTCGCGGTCACCGACACCATGGGGCGTCCCGTGGTCAGCGGGGGAGCGGATCCGTTCGGGTCGTTCATGACGACGGTGCCCGCGGGGGAGTACCGGCTCGCCGTGTCGGCGGAGGGGTACACGCCCTACCGGGCGACCACCCAGGTCGCCGAGAACTCGCTCGCGTCGCTCGGTGACGTGACGCTCCAGGTGGCCCGGCCGGCGGAGCTGCCGGGGCCCGGCGACTGGGAGATCGAGTCGGCGCACTCCTCGATCGGCTTCACCGCGCGGCACATCGGACTCGCGCGGATCCACGGACAGTTCAAGTCCTTCGCGGGAGTCATACGGATCACCGAGCCGGTGGAGCATTCGGCGATGCACGTGGTGATCGACGCGGCGTCCATCGACACCAACATGAGGATGCGCGACGACCATCTGCGGTCGGCGGACTTCCTGGACGTCGCGAAGTTCCCGACCCTCGAGTTCTACAGCGACCGGTTCGTGCACAAGGGCGGGAACCGGTGGGCCGTGACGGGGGCGCTGTCGCTGCACGGCGTGACGCGCACGGTCACGCTGGACACGGAGTACCTGGGGCTGGGCAACGGCATGGAGGGCGAGGTGCGGGCGGCCTGCCGGGCCACGACCGAGCTGCACCGGGACGACTTCACGGTGAGCTGGCAGACGATGCTGGCCCGGGGCATCGCGGTGGTGGGGCCGAGCATCAAGGTCGACCTCGACGTGCAGGTCGTGCGCAAGGGCTGAGCGGCCGGGCCGTGAGCCGGTGTCGGACAATGGCCGGCGTGAGTGATGTGCGACATGTGCTGGTGCTGCCCGACCGTGATGCCGCGGAAGAGGTGGTGGAGGCGTTGCGGGAGCGGTTCGCGGTCGTCGAGGAGCCGCAGCTGGTGCGGGACGCGCTGGCCGGTGAGGACGACGCCGAGGACGCGCAGTGGCTGGTCGTCCTGCGGGACGAGGAGGAGCGGCTGGATCCCGGGGAGCTGGACCGGTTCGCCGGGGAGTGGGAGGGCTGGCGGGAGGAGCCGTAGGTCCGTGGAGGTCTGGTCCGCCGGCATGGAGCCGTAAGTCCTTCGGGGCCCGTTGTCAGTGCCGCGTGGGATGCTTGTCGCGATGGCCAGGAAGACTGCGAATGACGACCCTCTCGCCCCCGTGACGCTCGCCGTGGGCCAGGAGGAGCTGCTGCTCGACCGTGCCGTGCAGGAGGTGGTGGCCGCCGCGAAGGCCTCCGACGCCGACACGGACGTACGGGACCTGACCCCGGACCAGTTGCAGCCCGGCACGCTCGCCGAGCTGACGAGTCCGTCCCTCTTCGCGGAGCGCAAGGTCGTCGTCGTACGCAACGCGCAGGACCTGTCGGCCGACACGATCAAGGACGTGAAGGCATATCTCGGGGCGCCCGCCGAGGAGATCACCCTGGTGCTGCTGCACGCCGGCGGGGCCAAGGGCAAGGGGCTGCTCGACGCGGCGCGCAAGGCGGGCGCGCGCGAGGTGGCCTGTCCGAAGATGACCAAGCCGGCGGACCGGCTGGCGTTCGTGCGGCAGGAGTTCCGGGCGGTGGGCAGGTCCGCCACGCCGGAGGCGTGCCAGACGCTCGTCGACGCCATCGGGAGCGACCTGCGGGAGCTGGCGTCGGCGGTGTCGCAGCTGGTCGCGGACGTCGAGGGGACGATCGACGAGGCGGTCGTCGGGCGGTACTACACGGGCCGGGCCGAGGCGTCGAGCTTCACGGTCGCCGACCGGGCGGTCGAGGGGCGGGCGGCGGAGGCGCTGGAGGCGTTGCGCTGGTCGCTGTCGACCGGAGTGGCGCCCGTGTTGATCACGAGTGCGCTGGCGCAGGGCGTCCGGGCGATCGGCAAGCTGTCGTCGGCGCGTGGCGGACGGCCGGCCGATCTCGCCCGGGAGCTGGGCATGCCGCCGTGGAAGATCGACCGGGTGCGGCAGCAGATGCGGGGCTGGACTCCGGACGGGGTGGCCGTGGCGCTGCGGGCCGTGGCCGAGGCGGACGCGGGGGTGAAGGGCGGCGGGGACGATCCCGGGTACGCCCTGGAGAAGGCGGTGGTCACCATCGCACGGGCGGCGCGGTCCAGGGGCCGGGGGTAGTCCCAGCAGGACTCCGCCCCGAGCACCCGGGTCATCGAGCCTCCGCTCAGACCACCGGCTCCCCGATCCCCAGCAGGTTCCCCTCGCTGTCATGGAACCAGGCGCCGCGTTCGCCCCGTGCGCCCTTGCTCGGGTAGTTCCCCTCGATCTCGGCGATTCCGCCCTCCGTGCGGAAGCCGGGCACGTCGACCTCCTCGAAGACCACGCCGCGCCGCTTGAGCTCTGCCACGGCGGCCTCGAGATCGCCGACCTCCAGCGCCATCTGCGTGAAGGTGCCGGGTGAGGCTCCCGTGGACCGGAACAGCACGAACTCCGCGCCGCCGCACCGGTACAGCAGCCCGCCGGGCCGTTCGTCGGCCGGTTCCAGGCCGAGTTTCTCGGAGTAGAAGCGCCGTGCCCGGTCCAGGTCCTGGGCGGGAAGTCTGGTCGCCACACGGGCCACGGCCAGCACGTTCATGTCGTCTGCGTCCATGTCTCCACTGTGCCGCCGGAGCCGTCCGGAGGGAGAATCGGGAGTGCAGCCGTACTCGCCAAGTGACGGAGAGGTGGCGACGGACATGGCTGAGCACCCGCACGCAGCGCTGGTCCGCGAGGGATTCGATGCCTTCTCACGCGGTGACATGGACGGCTTGCGCGAGCTGATCGCCGGCGACGCCACACACCACGTGCCCGGCGATCACCCGTTGTCGGGCGACTTCAAAGGGGTGGACGCGATCATCGAGATGTACGAACGGCTGGGCGCGGAGACCAACGGGACGGCGCGTGCCGAACTGATCGGCATCTGTGTCGACGGCCGTGGTCACGCGGTCGGCATGACCCGCTTCACGGCCGAGCGCAACGGCAAGCGGCTGGACGACACCGGATGCATCATCTTCCGGATCGTCGGAGACAAGGTCACCGACCTCGACGAGTGTGTCGAGGACATCGACGAGAACAACGCATTCTGGTCCTGAACAGGCCGAAGGCCGGGTGCCCTCCCATGGGGAACAGGAGGACATCCGGCCTTCGCTTCAAGCTGTTGGATCCGCGCCCGCGTGGCGAACGCAGGCCGCGCGCGGACCCGAGGGGTGCCGGACGGGAGCGGATGAGAGAGGGCCCGCTCGATTCCCTCCGGCGTCACATCAGACGTCGTCAGCCCTTGAGCGCGGCGACCTTCTGAGCCAGCGCCGACTTCTTGTTGGCAGCCTGGTTCTTGTGGATGACGCCCTTCGAGACGGCCTTGTCGAGCTGACGCGCGGCAGCGCGCTGGTACTCGGTGGCCTTCTCGGCGTCACCCGCGGCAGCAGCCTCACGGGCCTTGCGGATCGCGGTCTTGAGGGAGGACTTGACGGCCTTGTTGCGCAGCCGAGCCTTCTCGTTGGTCTTGATCCGCTTGATCTGGGACTTGATGTTCGCCACGAATGAGCCTTCTCAGGTTCTGGCACGGGGCCGCACGGATGCCGCACGGTCTGTACCGGGTGATTTCTTGAGGAGTGCCTCCTGCGAGAGGGCATGAGGCACAGCCCCCCACGGTACCAGCGGGCTCATTCATGGCCCAAACCCGTCCATGGTCCCCACCCGTGGGACCATGGAGGCTACGTATCGATCCGACCCGAGACCGCAGACACTGCGGACGCCTCAAGAATCAGGACCCTGCGTGCCCGCGATCCCCAGCCACGTGCCCGAGCCGAGCCGTACCGACCCGGCTCTGATCCGCAACTTCTGCATCATCGCGCACATCGACCACGGCAAGTCCACGCTCGCCGACCGGATGCTCCAGCTGACCGGAGTGGTCGAGCAGCGGCAGATGCGTGCTCAGTACCTCGACCGCATGGACATCGAGCGTGAGCGCGGCATCACGATCAAGTCCCAGGCGGTGCGACTCCCGTGGGCCCCGTCCCACGACAAGAGCAAGACGCACATCCTGAACATGATCGACACCCCGGGGCACGTCGACTTCACCTACGAGGTCTCGCGATCGCTCGCCGCCTGTGAGGGCACCATCCTCCTGGTCGACGCCGCCCAGGGCATCGAGGCGCAGACCCTCGCCAACCTCTACCTGGCGATGGAGAACGACCTCACGATCATCCCCGTGCTGAACAAGATCGACCTGCCGGCCGCGCAGCCCGAGAAGTTCGCCGAGGAGCTCGCCCACCTCATCGGGTGCGAGCCCGACGACGTGCTCAAGGTCTCCGCCAAGACCGGGCTCGGCGTCGAGGAGCTGCTGGACAAGGTCGTCGAACAGGTCCCGGCCCCGGTCGGCGTGAAGGACGCCCCCGCGCGTGCCATGATCTTCGACTCCGTCTACGACTCCTACCGGGGCGTGGTGACGTACGTCCGTGTCATCGACGGGCAGCTCAACAAGCGTGAGCGCATCAGGATGATGTCCACCGGTGCCACGCACGAGCTGCTGGAGATCGGCACCAACTCGCCGGAGATGCTGGCGTCCGACGGTCTCGGCGTCGGCGAGGTGGGCTACCTCATCACCGGTGTGAAGGACGTGCGCCAGTCCAAGGTCGGTGACACCGTCACCAGCCAGCACAAGGGGGCCCAGGAGGCGCTCGGCGGGTACAAGGATCCCAAGCCGATGGTGTTCTCCGGCCTCTACCCCCTGGACGGCTCGGACTACCCGGAGCTGCGCGAGGCCCTCGACAAGCTCCAGCTCAACGACGCCGCGCTGGTCTACGAGCCGGAGACCTCCGCCGCTCTCGGCTTCGGCTTCCGCGTCGGTTTCCTCGGCCTGCTGCACCTGGACGTGATCCGGGAGCGGCTGGAGCGCGAGTTCGGGCTCGACCTGATCGCGACCGCCCCGAACGTGGTCTACCGCGTCCTCATGGAGGACGGCACCGAGCACACGGTCACCAACCCGAGCGAGTTCCCCGAGGGCAAGATCTCGGAGGTCTACGAGCCGGTCGTGCGGGCCACCATCCTGGCGCCCAGCGAGTTCACCGGCTCGATCATGGAGCTGTGCCAGACCCGGCGCGGTGTCCTGCTCGGCATGGACTACCTCTCCGAGGAGCGGGTCGAGATCCGCTACACCCTGCCGCTCGCGGAGATCGTCTTCGACTTCTTCGACCAGCTGAAGTCCAAGACCCGCGGCTACGCCTCGCTCGACTACGAGCCCACCGGCGAGCAGACCTCCAGCCTGGTCAAGGTCGACATCCTGCTGCACGGCGACAAGGTCGACGCCTTCTCGGCGATCACCCACAAGGACCAGGCGTACGCCTATGGCGTGCGGCTGGTCGCGAAGCTCAAGGAGCTCATCCCGCGGCAGGCCTTCGAGGTGCCGGTCCAGGCCGCCATCGGCTCCCGGGTCATCGCCCGCGAGACCATCCGCGCCATCCGCAAGGACGTCCTCGCCAAGTGCTACGGCGGTGACATCTCCCGTAAGCGGAAGCTGCTGGAGAAGCAGAAGGAGGGCAAGAAGCGGATGAAGATGGTGGGTTCCGTGGAAGTTCCGCAGGAGGCGTTCATCGCCGTCCTGTCGAGCGATGACAGCGCGGGGTCGGGCAAGGGCAAGAAGTAGTCGCGAGTTACCGTGGGTTACACCGCGAACCGGGTAAAACAGGGGCCCGTCGTGCGAAAGTGCGGCGGGCCCTGTGCGTACGCGGGGTAGCTCTCTGTATGAAGTGACAGGCCGCGGACCCTTACGAAGCGGCCGGTCGACCTTTACTCTGATCCCTGCTCGATAGTTACTCGCGAGTTAAACAACGCTCGCGAACAGCAGCTCGTGAGTGAAAACCAGCCGCACCTGAGCCAGCCGCACTGTCGCGGGCCCGGAGGATGTCGTGAGCGACACACAGACACTGATCGAGAACCGTCCGCCGTCCGTGGCGGGCCTCTTCCTGGAGCGCGTGGCGGCCACGCCGGACGCCGAGGCCTACCGCTATCCGGTGCCCGCGTCCTCCGGACAGGGGCCGGACGAATGGAAGTCGCTGAGCTGGGCGCAGTCCGCCGAGCGGGTCTACGCCATCGCGGCCGGGCTCATCGAGCTGGGCGTGCAGTCCGAGCAGCGCGTCGCCCTCGCTTCCAGCACCCGCATCGAGTGGATCCTCGCCGACCTGGGCATCATGTGCGCCGGCGCGGCCACGACCACGGTCTACCCGCAGACCAACGCCGAGGAGTCGGCGTACATCCTGTCGGACTCCGAGAGCCGGGTGCTCATCGCGGAGAACGTGGAGCAGCTGGCCAAGGCGCAGGAGAAGCGCGCCGAGCTGACCGATCTCACGCACGTCGTGGTCATCGACCCGGCCGGGGTCGAGACCGCCGACTGGATCCTCACCCTCGACGAGCTGGAGAAGCGCGGCGCGGCCCGGCTGGAGAAGGACCCCGATCTGATCAAGGAACGGGTCGGCGCCATCACCAGGGACCAGCTGGCCACCCTCATCTACACCTCCGGCACCACCGGCCGCCCCAAGGGCGTGCGCCTGCCGCACGACAACTGGTCGTACATGGCCAAGGCGACCGCCGCGACCGGGCTGATCAGCAGCGCGGACGTGCAGTACCTGTGGCTGCCGCTCGCGCACGTCTTCGGCAAGGTGCTCACGTCGGGACAGATCGACGTCGGGCACGTCACCGCCGTGGACGGCCGCGTCGACAAGATCATCGAGAACCTGCCGGTGGTGCAGCCGACGTACATGGCGGCCGTGCCGCGCATCTTCGAGAAGGTCTACAACGGCGTCGCCGCGAAGGCCCGCGCCGGCGGTGGCGCAAAGTACAAGATCTTCCAGTGGGCCGCCGAGGTCGCCCGCGAGTACGCCAAGGTCTCCCAGGACAACTTCCGGCGTACCGGGACCGCGTCCGTGCCGTTCGGGCTGGGCGCGAAGCACAAGGTCGCCGACGCGCTGGTGTTCGCCAAGATCCGGGAGGCCTTCGGCGGGAACTTGCGGGCCTGCGTCTCGGGTTCGGCGGCACTGGCACCCGAGATCGGGTACTTCTTCTCCGGCGCCGGCATCCACATCCTGGAGGGCTACGGCCTGACCGAGTCCTCGGCCGCGTCGTTCGTGAACCCGGGCGAGGCCTACCGCACCGGTACGGTCGGCAAGCCGCTGCCCGGCACGGAGGTGCGGATCGCCGACGACGGGGAGATCCTGCTGCGCGGCCCGGGCATCATGGAGGGCTACCACAAGCTGCCCGAGAAGACCGCCGAGGTGCTGGAGGCGGACGGCTGGTTCCACACCGGGGACATCGGGGAGCTGTCGCCCGACGGGTACCTGCGGATCACCGACCGCAAGAAGGACCTCATCAAGACGTCGGGCGGCAAGTACATCGCGCCGGCGGAGGTCGAGGGGCAGTTCAAGGCGGTGTGCCCGTACGTGTCCAACATCCTCGTGCACGGCGCCGACCGGAACTTCTGCACGGCGCTCATCGCGCTCGACGAGGTCGCGATCACGGAGTGGGCCAAGGAGAACGGGCTCGGGGGGAAGCCGTACGCGGAGATCGTTTCCTCGCCGGTCACGGTGGAGATGGTCGACGGGTATGTGAAGCAGCTCAACGAGGGGCTTCAGCGGTGGCAGACGATCAAGAAGTTCCGGTTGCTGCCGCGGGATCTCGATGTCGAGCACGGTGAGATCACGCCGAGTCTGAAGCTGAAGCGGCCGGTTGTGGAGCGGGAGTACAAGTATCTGATCGAGGAGATGTACGAGGGGTCTCGCGAGGCGTAGGGGGTGGTGGGGGTTGTGTGGCGGCTGCGGGTTCGTCGTGGCTTGTCGCGCCCACGCGGCGGAGCCGCAAATCGACACAGCCCCGCGCCCCTAAGTGCCCTTTTCCACCCGGCGTTTCAGGTCCTGGACCTCCGCGCGCAGGCGTTCCACCTCTCTGCCCTTGCGATAGAGGTCCAGGAAGACGCTGACCTTCGCCCTCAGCACCCACGGGTCGAAGGGCTTGGTCACGTAGTCGGCGGCGCCTGTCGCGTAGCCGCGGAAGGCGTAGCCCGAGTCGTCGTCCGCGCCCGTCAGGAAGATGATCGGGACGTCGCGGGTCTGGTCCAGGCGCTTGATGTGGGCGGCCGTCTCGAAGCCGTCCATGCCGGGCATGCGGATGTCGAGCAGGACCAGCGCGATGGGCTGCCGCAGCAGGGCCTTCAGCGCCTCCTCGCCGGAACGGGCGCGCACCAGCGGCTCGTTGAGGGAGGCGAGGACGGCCTCCAGGGCGGTCAGGTTGTCCTCCATGTCGTCGACCAGGAGGATTCCGGCGCGTTCGGGGTGGCCGGCCGTGGTGTTCATGCTTCTTCTTCCCCGTCCTCGGGGCTCAGCAGCTCGCAGACGACCGTCAGCAGCCGGTCGATGTCCACCGGCTTGGGCACGTAGTCGTTGGCGCCGCGGGCGATGGACTTCTCGCGGTCGCCGGGCATCGCCTTCGCGGTCAGGGCGACGATGGGCAGGTCCGCCCAGAGCGGCGTGCGGCGGATGGCGGAGATGGTCTCGTAGCCGTCCATCTCCGGCATCATGATGTCCATCAGGACCAGTTCGACGTCCGGGCTGCGCTCCAGCGTCTCGATGCCCTCGCGGCCGTTCTCCGCGTACAGCACGGTCATGCCGACGCGGCCCAGGACGTGGGTGAGGGCGAAGACGTTGCGGATGTCGTCGTCGACGATCAGCACGCGCCGCCCGGCAAGGATCCGGCCCGGCCTGCCGGACGTCCACGCCTCCAGCCTGGTCGGCAAGGGCCAGGAGTCGTCCGTGTCGTTCGGGGCCGGGAACGGTCCGGCGGTGGTCGGCTGGAGGGTCAGGGGCAGGGGCAGTTCGGGACGGTCCTCCGGGGCAGGTCCCGGGGCCGTGTGACCGGGGCTCACGACAGGCACGTACAGGGTGAACGTCGAGCCCTTGCCGGGTTCGCTCTCGGCGACGATCCGGCCGCCGAGCAGGCCCGCGATCTCCCGGCTGATGGACAGGCCGAGCCCGGTGCCGCCGTACTTGCGGTTGGTGGTGCCGTCGGCCTGCTGGAACGCCTCGAAGATCACGGGGAGTTTCTCCGGCGCGATCCCGATGCCGGTGTCGGACACGGCGAAGGCGATGACGTCGTCGGTGTCCCTGACGTAGCGATGCTCGGTGTCCTTCACCCGGTCCACCCGCAGCTCGACCTTGCCCGACGCGGTGAACTTGATCGCGTTGGAGAGGAGGTTGCGCAGGATCTGCTGGAGCCGCTGCTCGTCCGAGTACATCTCGCGCGGTACGTCCTCGCCGACCGCCAGTTCGAAGGCGAGCCCCCGGTCGATGGTGAGGGGGCGGAACGTGGCGTGGACGTAGTCGAGCAGCTTGATGAGGGGGAGCCGCTTGGGGCGTACGTCCATCCGGCCGGCCTCGATCTTCGACAGGTCCAGGATGTCGTTGATCAGCTGGAGCAGGTCCGAGCCCGAGCGGTGGATCGTCGTCGCGAACTGCACCTCCTGGTCCGAGAGACGACCGTCCGGGTTGTCGGAGAGCAGCCGGGCCAGGATCAGCAGGGAGTTGAGCGGTGTGCGCAGCTCGTGCGACATGTTCGCCAGGAACTCCGACTTGTACTGCGAGGACGTGGCCAGCAGGGCGGCCTTCTCCTCCAGTTCGGCGTTGGAGCGCTGAAGTTCGCCCTGCTGCTTCTGGAGTTCGTCCGAGCGTTCCTGGAGCTGCATGGCGAGGCGCTGGGACTCGCCGAGCAGGGACTCCGTGCGGGAGTTGGCGATGATCGTGTTGATGGCGACGCCGATGGTGTTGACGAACTGGTCGAAGAAGGCCAGGTGCACGTCGGAGAAGCGGGAGAAGGAGGCGAGTTCGATGACGCCGAGGAGCTTGTCCTCGAAGAGGATCGGGATGATGACGATCGTCGTGGGAGCCGCCTCGCCGAGGCCGCTGTTGATCTTGATGTAGTCGGGCGGGGCGCCCTCGACCAGGATCCGCTTCTTCTCCCGGGCCGCCTGCGCCACCAGGCCGTGCACCGGGAGGGCGCCCGTCTCGACGGTCGCGTCCTGGGCGGCGCCGTAGCCGGCGATGAAGGCGAGCCCCTTGGTGGGAACCGTCGCTCCGTCCTCTTCCGGGTCGGCCAGGTAGAACGCGCCGTACTGGGCGTTCACCAGCGGGGTCAGCTCGCGGAGTATCAGGTCGGCGACCTCCATCAGGTCGCGGTGGCCCTGCATCAGGGCGGCGAGCCGGGCCAGGTTGGACTCCAGCCAGTCCTTCGCGCGGGTCGTCTCGCGCAGGTTGGCCACCATCAGGTTGATGTTGTCCTTCAGCTCGGTGACCTCGCCGCGGGTCTCGACCGTGATCGAGCGGGACATGTCGCCCTGGGCCACGGCGGAGGCGACCTCGGCGATCGCGCGGACCTGGGTGGTGAGGTTCGAGGCCAGCTCGTTGACGTTCGTCGTCAGGCGCTTCCAGGTGCCGTAGACGCCCTCGACCCGGGCCTGGCCGCCGAGTTGGCCCTCGGAGCCGACCTCGCGGGCCACGCGCGTGACCTCCGAGGAGAAGGAGGACAGCGTGTCGACCATCGTGTTGATCGTGGTCTTCAGCTCCAGGATCTCGCCCCGGGCGTCCACGTCGATCTTCCGGGACAGGTCGCCCTGCGCCACGGCCGTCGCGACCTGGGCGATGTTGCGCACCTGGGAGGTGAGGTTGTCGGCCATGGAGTTGACGTTGTCCGTCAGGTCGCGCCAGACGCCGGAGACGCCCAGCACCTGAGCCCGGCCGCCGAGCCGGCCGTCGGTGCCGACCTCGCGGGCGACGCGGGTGACCTCGTCGGCGAAGGCGCGCAGCTGCTCCACCATCGTGTTGACGGTGTCCTTCAGTTCGAGGATCTCGCCCCGGGCGTCGACCGTGATCTTCTTCGACAGGTCGCCGTTGGCCACGGCCGTGGTGACCTGGGCGATGTTGCGGACCTGCGAGGTCAGGTTCAGCGCCATGAAGTTGACGTTGTCGGTGAGGTCCTTCCAGACCCCGGAGACGCCCCGGACCTGGGCCTGACCGCCGAGGTTGCCCTCGGTGCCGACCTCGCGGGCGACGCGGGTGACCTCGTCGGCGAAGGCGGAGAGCTGGTCGACCATCGTGTTGATCGTGGACTTGAGCTCCAGGATCTCGCCCTTGGCCTCCACCGTGATCTTCTTGCCGAGGTCGCCCTGGGCGACGGCCGTGGACACGAGCGCGATGTTCCGCACCTGGGAGGTGAGGTTGTCGGCCATGAAGTTGACGTTGTCGGTGAGGTCCTTCCAGACCCCGGAGACGCCCCGGACCTGGGCCCGGCCGCCGAGGTTGCCCTCGGTGCCGACCTCGCGGGCGACGCGGGTGACCTCGTCGGCGAAGGCGGAGAGCTGGTCGACCATCGTGTTGATGGTCGACTTGAGCTCCAGGATCTCGCCCTGCGCGTCGACCGTGATCTTCTGGGACAGGTCGCCGTTGGCCACGGCCGTCGTCACCTGGGCGATGTTGCGGACCTGTGAGGTCAGGTTCGACGCCATGAAGTTGACGTTGTCGGTGAGGTCCTTCCAGACCCCGGAGACGCCGCGCACCTGGGCCCGGCCGCCGAGCTGGCCCTCGGTGCCGACCTCGCGGGCGACGCGGGTGACCTCGTCGGCGAAGGCGGAGAGCTGGTCGACCATGGTGTTCACGGTCAGCTTCAGCTCCAGCAGCTCGCCGGTCGCCTCCACCGTGACCGTGCGGGTCAGGTCGCCGCGCGCCACCGCCGTCGTGACCGCCGCGATGTCCCGCACCTGGGCCGTCAGCCGGGCCGCCATCGTGTTGACGGCCTCGGTCACGTCCCGCCAACTGCCCGAAAGCCCCTGCACCTTGGCCCGGCCGCCGAGCCGCCCCTCGGTGCCCACCTCGCGCGCGACCCGTGTCACCTCGCCGGTGAACAGGGAGAGCTGGTCCACCATCTTGTTCACGGCCTGACCGAGGCGCCGCAGGTCGCCGCGTAACTCCCGGGTGCCGTCGTGCAGATCGACCCGCTGGGTCAGATCGCCGCCGGCCACCGCGTCCAGCACGCGTGTGGCGTTCGCCGCCGGGGCGACCAGGGCGTCGAGCAACTGGTTCACGTCGTTGACGCGGGACGTCCACAGACCCTGACCCGGGCTGGCCGAGAGCCGCTCGTCGAGCCGGCCGTACCGCACCAGCTCCCGTCTCACCCGGCGCACCTCGGTGGTGAAGTGGACGCTGCGGTCCATGATCTGGTTGAAGACCGCGGTGAGTTCGGCCACCATCCCGTGGCCGGTTTCCGGCACTTTCGTGAAGTCGCCATCGCGTGCGGCTGTCATGGCCGCGAGTAGGGGACGGAGATCGGATGCACGAATCTGACCGTCTTCGTACCCGTCTTCGACAACAGGAGTAGCACTGTTCTCACTCATGGCGGCCCACTTCGGTAACTCGGCGCTTATGGGCGTGGCCAGTCTGTCACCCTGTCGGCATCGACTGTGGCGTATTCGTACGAACTGCCCGGGGAGCTGTCCATGGGGGCCATTCCGACGCAACGGGAGACCGCTTCCCGTGCCTCAGAGGCGCCTGCCCACGCTTCGGAGACGCCGGTGCCCGTGCACGAGGGGGCCGTCTCCGAGGAGTGCGCACTGTCTTCCGAGGCGCCGGGGCCCGCATCCGAGGCGCCGGGGCTCGCATCCGAGGCGCCCGTGCTGACCAGTGAGGCGCCCGTGCTCGTGTCCGAGGATCCCATGGCCGCGTCCGAGGTGTCCGTGGTCGCCTCAGAGGCGCCTGAGAAGGAGCGCGCGCGGGCGTACGCGACCCTGTCCGGCAGCTCCCTCGCGCCGGGCTCCGCCCGCGCCCTGCTGCGCGCGGCGCTCGCCGAGTGGACCGGGCTCGGACTGCCCGGCGCCGAGCACCTCACCGACCGTCTCGCCGACGACGCACTGCTCGTCGTCAGCGAGCTCGTCACCAACGCCGTCGTGCACGCCGGCACCGACGTCGAGCTGGAATGCCGGCTGGAAGCCGACGACGAGGACACGGCCGCGCTCGTCGTCGAGGTCTCCGACCACCACCCCTCACGCGCCCCGCGCGGCGGCGAGCCGGAAACGCCGCACGACACCCCGGAGTACGGGCGCGGCCTGCGGCTCGTCGGGGCGCTCTCCGAGGCCTGGGGCATCACGTACCGCACGGGCCGGAAGACCGTGTGGGCGAGGCTGCCCGCCGGGGGTTGCGCCGCGGCCGAACAGATCGAGGCGTACGCCGGGGAGCACGCGCTGGCGCGCGGGCTGCGGGTGGCGGAGATCCTGGCACCGGAGCCGCCCCCCGGAGAGGACGGCCGGGAGGACGACCGGGGCCGACGACGTGCCGGACGTGGTGCGAACGAGCCACCGGATGGGCCCTTGCGGGACGCGCGCGACGCACGGGACGCGGAGGACCCCGGCGGCTCCCACGACCTGCGGGACTGGCACGACCTGCGGGACTGGCGGGACCGGTACGAGGACTGTGACGGCCGTGACGGTCGCGACGGCGCCTGGCTGGGCCGGGGTGCGCTCTCCTTCCTCGCCGAGGCCTCCGACCTCCTCGCCGGACAGCTGGACGAGGACCTGGTCGCCGCCCTCGCCGGGCAGTTGATCGTGCCCCGGCTGGCCGACTGGTGCGCGGTGTGGCTGGAGGACGAGGCCACCGGCGGTGGCTGGGGCGGCGGGGCCGGAGCGGGCGGGCCCCGGCTGGCCCGGGTCTGGCACGGCAGCGAGAACCGCATCGAGGAGCTGCGCCGGGCCCTGGAGAAGGACGCGCCGCACCCGTCCGACCCGGTGGGGTCCGGGCCGGTCGGCTACCCCTGGCCCGGCGAGGCGCTCGGTGACGAGCCCGGCGAGCCGGGCTCGGCCCTCGCGTACCGGCTCGTCGCCGGCGGACGCCCGCTGGGCACCCTCGTCATCGGACGGTCCGGTGCCGCCGGGTTCCCCGACGAGATCACCGGCCTCGCCGAGGACCTCAGCCGCCGGGTCGCGCTCGCCATCGGCGCCGCCCGCCAGTACGCCCGCCAGGCCACCATCAGCGCGGTACTCCAGCGCGGACTGCTGCCCGGCGCCGTGGCCGAGATCCCCGGCGTGCGCAGCGCCCTCGTCTACGAGCCGTGCGACAAGGGCGGGCCCAGCGGCGACTTCTACGATCTGTTCCCGGCCGGTGACGGCCGCTGGTGCTTCGCCGTCGGCGACGTCCAGGGCAAGGGTCCCGAGGCCGCCGTCGTGATCGGCCTGGCCCGGCCCTGGCTGCGGCTGCTGGCCCGGGAGGGCTACCGGGTCGCCGACGTCCTGGACCGCCTCAACCAGCTCCTGCTCGACGACGCCATGGAGGCCGCGGACGCGGCGGCCCGCGCGCTGGTGGCCGCGGGCGCCCGCCCGACCCCGCCCGGCGACGGCCCCCAGACGCGCTTCCTGTCCCTGCTGTACGGCGAGCTGGTCCCCTTCGACGGCGGCGTCCGCTGCACCGTCGCCTCGGCAGGGCACCCGCTGCCCCTGCTGCTCGGGACGGGCGGCGAGGTCCACACGGCCGCTCAGCCCCAGACCCTCCTGGGCGTCGTCGATGACGCCACGTACACCAGCGAGACCTTCGAGCTGCGGTCCGGCGACACGCTGCTGTGCGTCACCGACGGCGTGACCGAGCGCCGCTCCGGCTCCCGCCAGTTCGACGACGGGGACGGGCTCGCGGTAGCGCTGGCCGGGTGCGCGGGGCTGGACGCCGAGCTGATAGCCGAGCGGATCAGGCGGCTCGTGCACGAGTTCGGGGCGCGGCCCCCGGCGGACGATCTGGCGCTGCTGGTGCTCCAGGCCGAGTGACCGCCCGGGTGCTGGACAATGGAACGTATGCCTTCCGCACTCCCCGACGGCGAGCCCGTCCCCGACGACGGCGCGCTGCCCGCGTCCGCCCTCGCCGGGGCCGCCGACCGCCCGCTCGGGTTCTACCTGCACGTCCCGTACTGCGCGACCCGCTGCGGCTACTGCGACTTCAACACCTACACGGCGACCGAGCTGCGCGGCACCGGTGGCGTGCTGGCCTCGCGCGACAACTACGCCGAGATGCTGGTGGACGAGGTCCGGCTGGCGCGGAAGGTGCTGGGGGACGACCCCCGGCCGGTTCGCACGGTGTTCGTGGGCGGGGGTACGCCCACCCTGCTCGACGCCGGTGACCTGGTGCGGATGCTCTCGGCCGTCCGTGACGAGTTCGGTCTCGCGGAGGACGCCGAGGTCACGACCGAGGCGAATCCCGAGTCGGTGGATCCGGCGTATCTGGCGGCGCTGCGCGAGGGGGGCTTCAACCGGATCTCGTTCGGCATGCAGAGCGCGAGGCAGCATGTGCTGAAGGTGCTGGACCGGACGCATACGCCGGGGCGGCCCGAGGCGTGTGTGGCCGAGGCCCGGGCGGCCGGGTTCGAACATGTGAACCTCGACCTGATCTACGGCACGCCTGGGGAGTCCGACGACGACTGGCGTGCGTCGCTGGACGCGGTGCTGGGGGCCGGGCCTGACCATGTCAGCGCGTACGCCCTGATCGTCGAGGAGGGGACGCAGCTGGCTCGTCGGATCCGCCGGGGCGAGGTGCCGATGACCGACGACGACGTGCACGCCGACCGGTACCTGATCGCGGACGAGATCCTCTCGGGCGCGGGCTTCGCGTGGTACGAGGTGTCGAACTGGGCCACCTCGGAGGCGGGGCGGTGCCTGCACAACGAGCTGTACTGGCGGGGGGCCGACTGGTGGGGGGCCGGGCCGGGCGCGCACAGCCATGTGGGCGGGGTGCGGTGGTGGAACGTGAAGCATCCCGGGGCGTACGCGGGGGCGCTGGCTGAGGGACGGTCGCCTGGGGCCGGGCGTGAGGTGCTGTCGGAGGAGGACCGGCGGGTCGAGCGGATTCTGCTGGAACTGCGGCTGCGGGAAGGGGCGCCGTTGTCGTTGCTGCGGGAGCAGGGGCTTGCGGCCTCGCGGCGGGCGTTGTCGGACGGGCTTCTGGATGCCGCTCCGTATGAGGAGGGGCGTGCCGTGCTGACGTTGCGGGGGCGGTTGCTGGCCGATGCGGTGGTTCGGGATCTCGTGGACTGAGGTGCTCGGCGTCGGTGCTGGGGCCGGGCGGCGGAACGGGGTGCCGCTCTCTGTGGGACGGGTGCCGCCCTGGGGGCACCTCCCAGGCCCTTAAGGCACTGGGGGAGGCACGATTGCCCGCAGCCAAGCGTGCTCAGCGCCCGCCCGCGGCCCGCCGCTCAGCAGCTACGCCGGTGTCGTCACGAAGTCGATCAGTTCCTCCACCCTGCCCAGAAGCTCCGGCTCCAGGTCCTTGTAAGACCGGACCCCCGACAGGATCCGCTGCCAAGCCGCGCCCGTGTTCTCCGGCCAGCCCAGCGCCCTGCACACGCCCTTCTTCCAGTCCTGGCCGCGCGGGACCCGGGGCCAGGCCTCGATGCCCAGGGACGACGGTTTCACCGCCTCCCAGATGTCGATGTAGGGGTGGCCGACGACCAGGGCGTGGTCGCTCGTCACCGACTCGGCGATGCGCCACTCCTTGGTGCCCGGCACCAGGTGGTCCACCAGGACGCCGAGGCGGGCGTCGGGGCCGGGGGCGAAGGAGTCGACGATGGACGGCAGGTCGTCGACGCCCTCCAGGTACTCCACGACCACGCCCTCGATGCGCAGGTCGTCGCCCCAGACCTTTTCGACCAGCTCGGCGTCGTGCCGGCCCTCGACGTAGATGCGGCCGGCGCGGGCCACGCGTGCGCGGGCACCGGGGACGGCGACCGAACCGGAGGCCGTGCGGGTGGGACGTGCGGGGCCGCCCGCAGAGGGGCGGATCAGTGTCACGGCCCTGCCCTCCAGGAGGAAGCCGCGCGGCTCCATGGGGAACACGCGGTGCTTGCCGAAGCGGTCCTCCAGTGTCACCGTGCCCGCCTCGCAGCGGATCACCGCACCGCAGAAGCCGGTCCCGGCCTCCTCGACGACCAGACCCGGCTCCGCCGGAACCTCGGGCACCGGCTGCTGCGGCTTCTTCCACGGCGGGGTCAGATCGGGCGAGTACTGGCGCATTCGAATGACGATAGGAGAAGCCGGCGGGTGGTCACGGAGACACGCCGAAACGCGCCGCCAGCGAGTCCCGCTGGGCGCGGACGAACGCCGCGTCCACCACCGCTCCGTGACCGGGCACGTACAGCGCGTCCTCCCCGCCCAGGTCGAGCAGCCGGTCGAGGGCGGCCGGCCAGTGCGACGGCACGGCGTCGGGGCCCGCCTGCGGCTCGCCGGACTCCTCGACCAGATCGCCGCAGAACACCACCTCCGGATCACCCGGCACCAGCACCGCCAGATCGTGCGCGGTGTGCCCGGGGCCCACGTTCGCCAGCAGCACCTGGCGCCCGCCGCCCAGGTCGAGGGTCCACTCGCCGGAGACCAGGTGGCGGGGCGGGACCAGCCGGTCCGCCGACTCCTGCGCGGTGGTCTTGGCCAGGCCGTTCCGTACCCCGTCGGCGCGCAGCTCCTCGCGGTCCCGTACGCGCGTGAGCACCGCGTCCACGCCCACCGCGCCGAACACCTCCGCGTCCGTGAAGGCCGCCACACCGAAGACGTGGTCGAAGTGGGGATGGGTCAGCGCGAGATGCGTCACACGGTGACCGGTGAGCGACCGCGCCTGCTCGCGCAACCGCGCGCCCTCGGCCGGGCTCGACCCCGCGTCGATCATGAGTACCGCGCCCTCGCCGGCGACCAGCCCCGCCGTGCAGTCCCACACCGGAAGCCGGCACCGCCCCACTCCGGCGGCCACCCGCTCCCACCCGAGCTCTTCCCAAGTCACCGTCATACGGCGACGCTAGCGGTGACCCCCGCCCTGGGCACGACAGCACGCGACCAGCCTTGCCGGGGGTGTACCCCACGGCCGTACACTGGGCGGGGAATGCTGGCACTCGCACGCGCAGAGTGCCAGGCACGACAGGCAGGACACCGGGCGGACGACTTCTGGAGGTGTGCGCGAATGCTCAGTGAACGCAGGCTTCAGGTGCTGCGCGCCATCGTCCAGGACTACGTCGGCACCGAGGAGCCGGTCGGCTCCAAGGCCCTCACCGAGCGGCACAGCCTCGGCGTCTCACCGGCCACCGTCCGCAACGACATGGCGGCCCTCGAGGACGAGGGGTACATCGCCCAGCCGCACACCAGCGCCGGGCGCATCCCCACCGACAAGGGCTACCGGCTGTTCGTGGACAAGCTGGCCGGCGTCAAGCCGATGACCGCGCCCGAGCGGCGCGCGATCCAGAACTTCCTCGAGGGTGCCGTCGACCTCGACGACGTCGTGGCGCGTACGGTACGGCTGCTGGCCCAGCTCACACGCCAGGTCGCCGTCGTGCAGTACCCGTCGCTGACCCGCTCGACCGTGCGGCATGTGGAGTTGCTCTCCCTCGCGCCCGCGCGCGTGATGCTCGTGCTGATCACGGACACCGGGCGGGTCGAGCAGCGCGTGGTCGACTGCCCGGCACCCTTCGGCGAGGCCTCGCTCGCGGATCTGCGCGCGCGGCTCAACAGCCGTGTGGCGAACCGCCGTTTCACGGATGTGCCGAGTCTGGTGGAGGATCTGCCGGAGGCGTTCGAGCACGAGGACCGGGGTACGGTCTCCACGGTGCTCTCCACTCTCCTGGAGACACTCGTCGAGGAGAACGAGGAGCGGCTGATGATCGGCGGCACCGCCAATCTGACCCGCTTCGGTCATGACTTCCCCCTCACGATCCGGCCGGTGCTGGAAGCGCTGGAGGAGCAGGTCGTGCTCCTCAAGCTGCTCGGCGAGGCGCAGGATCCGGGCGTGACCGTACGTATCGGTCATGAGAACGCCCACGAAGGACTCAACTCCACGTCCGTCGTGTCGGTCGGCTACGGTTCGGGCGGCGAGGCTGTCGCCAAGCTCGGCGTGGTCGGACCGACCCGCATGGACTACCCGGGAACGATGGGAGCGGTACGCGCAGTGGCACGGTACGTCGGACAGATCCTGGCGGAGTCGTAGTGGCCACGGACTACTACGCCGTACTCGGCGTGCGCCGCGACGCGTCGCAGGAAGAGATCAAGAAGGCCTTCCGGCGGCTCGCGCGCGAGCTGCATCCGGACGTCAACCCCGATCCGAAGACCCAGGAGCGGTTCAAGGAGATCAACGCCGCTTACGAGGTGTTGTCGGACCCGCAGAAGAAGCAGGTCTACGACCTCGGCGGCGACCCGCTCTCGCAGGCCGGAGGCGGTGGCGCGGGCGGCTTCGGAGCCGGTGGCTTCGGGAACTTCTCGGACATCATGGACGCGTTCTTCGGGACGGCGTCGCAGCGCGGACCGCGCTCGCGCACCCGCCGCGGCCAGGACGCCATGATCCGCATCGAGATCGAGCTCGACGAGGCGGCCTTCGGCACGACGAAGGACATCCAGGTCGACACGGCGGTCGTCTGCAACACCTGCAGCGGTGAGGGCGCGGCGCCGGGGACCTCCGCTCAGACGTGTGACATGTGCCGCGGCCGCGGTGAGGTGTCCCAGGTCACGCGGTCCTTCCTGGGCCAGGTCATGACCTCGCGGCCCTGCCCGCAGTGCCAGGGCTTCGGCACGGTCGTCCCGACCCCCTGCCCGGAGTGCGCCGGCGACGGCCGCGTCCGCTCCCGTCGCACGCTGACGGTGAAGATCCCCGCCGGTGTCGACAACGGCACGCGCATCCAGCTCGCCGGCGAGGGCGAGGTCGGCCCCGGCGGCGGCCCCGCGGGCGACCTGTACGTCGAGATCCACGAACTGCCCCACTCGCAGTTCCAGCGGCGCGGCGACGACCTGCACTGCACGGTCACGCTCCCGATGACGGCGGCCGCCCTCGGCACGAAGGTGCCGCTGGAGACGCTGGACGGCCTGGAGGAGGTCGACATCCGCCCGGGCACCCAGTCCGGCCAGTCGATCCCGCTGCACGGCCGCGGTGTCACGCACCTGCGCGGCGGCGGACGCGGCGACCTCATCGTCCACGTCGAGGTCCAGACCCCGAGCAAGCTGGACGTCGAGCAGGAGCGCCTGCTCCGCGAGCTGGCCAAGCTGCGCGGCGAGGAACGGCCCACGGGTCAGTTCCAGCCGGGGCAGCAGGGACTGTTCTCGCGGTTGAAGGACGCGTTCAACGGGCGGTGACGCCGGCGGCCCGGCCGCTGCTGGGGGTCCGGGGGTCGGCCCCCGGGCAGGCACGGTCAGCCGGGGCAGCAGGGGTTGTTCTCGCGGTTGAAGGACGCGTTCAACGGGCGGTGACGCCGGCGGCCCGGCCGCTGCTGGGGGTCCGGGGGTCGGCCCCCGGGCAGGCACGGTCAGCCGGGGCAGCAGGGGTTGTTCTCGCGGTTGAAGGACGCGTTCAACGGGCGGTGACGTCGCCTCCCCAGGGGGTCGGCAGGTGCCTGTTCCTCTGGTCTATGCCACACGGCAGGCCGGTTTCGGAGTAGTCCGGAGGACGTGACAACATGCGGTCATGTCCTCCGCGCTGACCGATCTCTTCCCCCACCCGATCGTGCAGGCCCCCATGGCGGGCGGCGTCTCCGTACCGAAGCTCGCCGCCGCCGTGTGCGAGGCGGGCGGGCTCGGGTTCCTCGCCGCCGGGTACAAGACCGCCGACGGGATGTACGAGGAGATCAAGCAGCTCCGGAGCCTCACCGGCAGGCCCTTCGGAGTGAACCTCTTCATGCCGCAGCCGGAGTACGCCGACCCCGCCGCCATCGACGTCTACGCCCACCAGCTGGCCGGCGAGGCCTCCTGGTACGAGGCCGAGCTCGGCGACCCCGACAGCGGCCGCGACGACGGCTACGAGACCAAGCTCACGGTCCTGCGCGACAACCCCGTGCCGGTGGTGTCGTTCCACTTCGGCACGCCGAGCCGGGAGGTCGTCGACGCCCTGCACCGGGTCGGCACCTTCGTCCTGGTCACCGCCACCACCCCCGACGAGGCCCGGGCCGTCGAGCGGGCGGGCGCGGACGCGGTCATCGCGCAGGGCATCGAGGCCGGCGGCCACCAGGGCACGCACCGCGACATCCCGGAGACGGACGGTTCCGGCATCGGGCTGCTGTCGCTGGTCGCCCAGATCCGGGAGACCGTGAGTCTCCCGATCATCGCCGCCGGCGGCATCATGCGCGGCGGCCAGATCGCCGCGGTCCTCGCGGCGGGCGCGAGCGCGGCCCAGCTCGGCACCGCGTTCCTCGCCACGGCCGAGTCGGGCGCGAACGCCCTGCACAAGCAGGCGCTGACCAACCCCCTGTTCGTCCGTACGGAGTTGACCCGGGCCTTCTCCGGGCGCCCGGCACGCGGCCTCGTCAACCGCTTTCTGCGCGAGCACGGCCCGTACGCGCCCCCCGCCTATCCCGAGATCCACCACCTCACCTCGCCGCTGCGCAAGGCCGCCGCCAAGGCGGGGGACGCGCAGGGCATGGCCCTGTGGGCCGGGCAGGGGCACTGGATGGCGCGGGAGCTGCCCGCCGGGCAGCTGGTGGAGGTGCTGGCCGGTGAACTCGCCGCGGCCCGGACGGCGTTGTCGGGCGGAGGCGGCATCCGATGACGGCTCCGGTGTTCGTGGTCGAGCACTTCGACGCGGTCGGGGGCGGCCGCCATGTCCTCGACGGCCCGGAGGGACGGCACGCCGTCTCCGTGAAGCGGCTGCGCGCCGGTGAGGACGTCGTCCTCACGGACGGGGCCGGGCGCTGGGCGGACGGTGTCGTGCTCGACACCGAGGGCAAGGACCGGCTGATCGTCCGGCTGGACCCGGTGACCGAGGAGCCGCCGGAGCAGCCCCGGGTGACCGTCGTCCAGGCGCTGCCCAAGGGCGACCGCGGGGAGCTGGCCGTCGAGACGATGACCGAGGTCGGCGTCGACGCGATCGTGCCGTGGGCGGCGGCGCGCTGCATCACCCAGTGGAAGGGCGAGCGCGGGGCGAAGGCGCTGGGGAAGTGGCGGGCCACCGCCCGGGAGGCAGGCAAGCAGTCGCGCCGGGTCCGGTTCCCCGAGGTCGCCGAGGCGGCTACGACCAAGCAGGTCGCGGCGCTGCTGGCGGAGGCGCAGTTCGCCGCCGTGCTGCACGAGAGCGGGGATTCGCCGCTGGCGACGGCCGAACTGCCGTCGTCCGGTGAGATCGTGCTGGTGGTGGGGCCCGAAGGCGGCGTGGCCCCGGAGGAGTTGGCGCTGTTCGCACAAGCGGGGGCCGAGGCGTTCCGCCTCGGGCGCAGTGTGCTGCGCACATCGACCGCCGGGACCGCGGCCGCGGCCGTGCTCCTGGCTCGCACCGGCCGCTGGACCTGACCCCTTCCGGCGAACGGCCACCGCTCCCTGGTCGTCCTGCGCGTCGCCCACCTCAGGGACCCGGAAGGCAACTTGGTGGAACTCCAGGAGTGGCTGCTGCTGCGCGGCTGACGCCTTTGCGCCCTACCGCGCGGCCCCCGACGGTGGCAGGCTGCCCTCCATGGGGGCTTTGAGGAGGATTTGGCGAGGGCCGCGCAACCGGAGGGTGGCGGTCGCGGTGACATTCGCGGTGGCTGCCGTCGGCGGCGCGGTCGCGTGTGAACCCGGTGCCGGGATCAGCTCCGCGTCCGTCGCGTACACCACCGACGAGGCCGTCACCAAGGAACTCAACCGGCAGAAGGCGGGGGTGCGGTGGCTGACGTGCACCGCCACCTACGGGAACTCCGGCCAGGGCGGGAAGCCGTCGCCCTCGGCGAGTGAGAAGACCGTCGCGACCGTCGACTGCGAGGGCGAGACGGACGACGGGAAGGACATCACCGTCGACGGCAAGGTGACCCACGCGGTGGACGGCGCCTGTGTGCGCGGGAACATCACCGCCAAGGTGGACGGCAAGGTGTGGTTCGAGGTCGACGGGCTCGGCGACTGCAACTCCACCAGCCCGCCGCCCGTGGGGGGCGGGCCCACGAACGGGCAGCCCGGCGCCACCGTCACCGTGACCGTCACGCAGACCATCTGGTGCGACAAATACCCCGACTGCCGGCCCGTCGAGGGCAAGTGACGTGCGCCAGGGGCGAACGGCAAGTGATCCGAAGTCTGTCCGCAAGGCGCCGTCCCTGCATAGGGTGATCGGGTGACACAGTCCGCATCGCCTGCTTACCTCCGGTTCCCCCACGTGCACGGTGACCTGGTCGCCTTCACCGCCGAGGACGACGTGTGGCTCGCTCCTCTCGACGGCGGACGGGCCTGGCGGGTCAGCGCCGAGAACGTGCCGGTGACCCTGCCCCGTATCTCGCCCGACGGCACCACCGTCGCCTGGACCTCCACCCGCGACGGCGCCCCCGAGGTGCACATCGCCCCGGTCGACGGCGGCCCCGCCAAGCGCCTGACGTACTGGGGCAGTCTGAAGACCCAGGTGCGCGGCTGGACCCCGGACGGCGAGGTGCTCGCGATCAGCTCCCAGGGCCAGGCGAGCCTGCGCCGCACCTGGGCGCGTGCCGTGCCGCTCGACGGCGGCCCGGCCACGACCCTGCCGTACGGGCCGGTCGGTGACATCGCCTACGGGCCGAGCGTCGTCCTGCTGTCCGCGCCGATGGGGCGCGAGGCCGCCTGGTGGAAGCGGTACCGGGGCGGTACCGCCGGGAAGTTGTGGATCGACCCCGACGGAGAAGGCGAGTTCGTACGGCTCCACGAGGGGCTGGACGGGAACATCGAGTACCCGCTGTGGGTCGGGGACCGGATCGCCTTCCTCTCCGACCACGAGGGCACCGGCGCGTTGTACTCCTCCCTCGCCGACGGATCCGACCTGCGCCGGCACACGCCGCATGGGGGCACCTCCCGCTCGAGCGAAGCCGAGAGTGGGGGAGGCTTCTACGCCCGGCACGCGGCGACCGACGGTACCCGTGTCGTCTACTCCAGCGTCGGTGAGCTGTGGGTGCTGGACGACCTGGACGGGGCCGAGCCGCGGCGGCTCGACGTGCGGCTGGGCGGGCAGCGCGTCGATCTCCAGCCGTTCCCGGTCAACGCCTCCCGCTGGTTCGGATCGGCGTCCCCGGACCACACCGCGCGCGGCAGTGCCGTGTCCGTACGCGGTTCCGTCCACTGGGTCACCCACCGCTCCGGCCCGGCCCGCGCGCTGGCCGCGACGCCCGGGGTGCGGGCCCGGCTGCCGCGGGCGTTCCGCGCGGACGGCGAGGAGTGGGTGGTGTGGGTGACGGACGCCGAGGGCGACGACGCCCTGGAGTTCGCGCCCGCCACCGGCCTCACCCCGGGGGCGACACCGCGCCGGCTCGCCGCCGGGCAGCTCGGCAGGGTACTGGACCTCGCCATGGCACCGGACGGCAGCCGCGCGGCCGTGGCCTCCCACGACGGTCGCCTGCTGCTCGTCGAGAGGGAGACGGGCGAGGTGCGGGAGGTGGACCGCAGCGAGGACGGTGACGTGTCCGGGCTCGTCTTCTCGCCCGACTCGTCCTGGCTCGCCTGGTCCCACCCCGGTCCGCGCCCCCTGTCGCAGCTGAAACTCGCCAACACCACCGACCTGTCGGTCACCGAGGCGACCCCGCTGCGCTTCCAGGACTACGCGCCGGCGTTCACGACGGACGGCAAGCACCTCGCGTTCCTGTCGACCCGCTCCTTCGACCCGGTCTACGACGAGCACGTCTTCGACCTGGCCTTCGTGGAGGGCGCCCGGCCGCATCTGATCACGCTCGCGGCCACCACGCCCTCCCCGTTCGGGCCGCAGCGGCACGGCCGGTCCTTCGAGACACCCGACCGGGAGGAGACCCCCGACAGCGAGGGCACCCCCACCACCCGCATCGACCTCGAAGGCCTCGCCGACCGCATCGTGCCCTTCCCGGTCGAGGCCGCCCGCTACTCCAACCTGCGCGCCGCCAAGGACGGTGTCCTGTGGCTGCGCCACCCGGTCGCCGGTGTGCTCGGCGCGTCCCGGGCCACCCCGGACGACCCCGACCCCAAGTCAGAGCTGGAGCGGTACGACCTCGCCCAGCAGCGGATCGAGCATCTCGCCGTCGACGCCGACCACTTCGAGGTCAGCGGCGACGGCAAGCGGGTGCTGCTGTGGACCGACGGGCGGCTCAAGGTCGTCCCCAGCGACCGGCGCGCCTCCAGCGACGACGACAGTGACACCAACATCACCGTCGACCTGGGCCGCGTGCGCCAGTTCGTCGACCCGGCCGCCGAGTGGCGGCAGATGTTCGACGAGAACGGCCGCATCATGCGGGACCACTTCTGGCGGCCTGACATGAGCGGCGTCGACTGGGCCGGCGTCCTCGACCGCTACCGGCCGGTCGTGGACCGGCTCGCCACCCACGACGACCTGGTCGACCTGCTGTGGGAGGTGCAGGGCGAGCTCGGCACCTCGCACGCCTACGTCACCCCGCGCGGCGGATTCGGCGGCGGTCCCCGCCAGGGCCTGCTCGGCGCCGACATCTCCCGCCACGAGGACGGCAGCTGGCGCGTCGACCGCATCCTGCCCTCCGAGACCTCCGACCCGGACGCCCGCAGTCCGCTGGCCGCGCCCGGCGTCGCCGTACGCCCCGGGGACGCGATCCTCGCGATCGCCGGACAGCCGGTCGACCCGGTGGCAGGACCCGGCCCGCTGCTGATCGGCACGGCGGGCAAGCCGGTGGAGCTGACCGTCTCCCCGTCCGGCGGGGGCGATCCGCGGCACGCCGTCGTCGTCCCGATCGCGGACGAGGAGCCGCTGCGGTACCACGCCTGGGTCGCCGACCGGCGCGCCTACGTCCACGAGAAGTCCGGCGGCCGCCTCGGCTACCTCCACGTACCGGACATGCAGGCGCCCGGCTGGGCTCAGATCCACCGCGACCTGCGCGTCGAGGTCGCCCGTGAGGGCTTGGTCGTCGACGTCCGCGAGAACCGCGGCGGCCACACCTCCCAGCTGGTCGTCGAGAAACTCGCCCGCCGCATCGTCGGCTGGGCCGTCCCCCGCGGCATGCGCCCCTACAGCTACCCCGAGGACGCCCCCCGCGGCCCCGTCGTGGCCGTCGCCAACGAGTTCTCCGGCTCCGACGGCGACATCGTCAACGCCGCGATCAAGGCTCTGGGCCTGGGCCCGGTCATCGGCACCCGCACGTGGGGCGGCGTCATCGGCATCGACAGCCGGTACCGGTTGGTGGACGGCACGCTCGTCACCCAACCCAAGTACGCCTTCTGGCTCGAGGGCTACGAGTGGGGGGTGGAGAACCACGGGGTGGATCCCGACGTGGAGGTCCTCCAGCGCCCGCAGGACTACGTGGCGGGCAGGGATGCCCAACTGGACGAGGCGATCCGACTCGCGCTGGAGGCTCTGGAGACCGGTCCCGCAAAAACGCCTCCGGCTTTGCCGACCTCCTAAGGGGCGCGGGGCTGTCTCGATTTGCGGCTCCGCCGCGTGGAGGCGACCAGCCACAACGCACCCGCACCCGACGACGATACGATGCCCGGCAAGACCGAGATTCGGCCAACCCCCGGAGGGAACATGGCAGGGGAACCCCAAGACGACTGCCTCTTCTGCAAGATCGTCGCGGGGACGATCCCGGCGACGATCGTCCGCCAGACGGAAACGACCGTCGCGTTCCGCGACATCAACCCCCAGGCCCCCACCCACGTCCTGATCATCCCCAAGGCGCACCACGAGAACGCCGCCGCACTCGCCGCCGCCGACCCGGCCCTCACCGCGGACGTGCTCCGCGAGGCCCAGGCCGTCGCCGACGAGGAGAAGCTGGACAGCTACCGCCTCGTCTTCAACACCGGCAGCGGCGCCGGCCAGACGGTCTGGCACGTGCACGGCCACGTGCTCGGCGGCCGCGGCCTCGAATGGCCTCCCGGATAACAGGACGACGCCTTGTCCGTACGCGAACTCGTGGTTCTCGGCACCGCCAGCCAGGTCCCGACCCGCCACCGCAACCACAACGGCTACCTGCTCCGCTGGGACGGCGAGGGCATCCTGTTCGACCCCGGCGAGGGCACACAGCGCCAGATGGTGCGAGCCGGGGTCGCCGCGCACGACCTGAACCGGATCTGCGTCACGCACTTCCACGGCGACCACGCTCTCGGCCTCCCCGGGGTCATCCAGCGCATCAACCTCGACCAGGTGCCGCACGAGATCACCGCCCACTACCCGAAGTCCGGGCAGCGCTTCTACGAGCGGCTCCAGTACGCCACGCCCTACCGCGCGACCGTCGTCATCACCGAGGCCCCGGCCGACGGGGACGGCGTGCTCGCGGTCACGCCGTCGTACACGCTGGACACCCGCAGGCTGTCGCACTCGATCGAGTCGTACGGCTACCGGATCACCGAGCACGACGGCCGCCGCATGCTGCCCGAGCGGCTCGCCGCGCACGGCATCAAGGGGCCGGACGTCGGCCGGATCCAGCGCGAGGGTTCGCTCGGCGGGGTCTCCCTGGAGGACGTCAGCGAGGCGCGGCGAGGGCAGCGGTTCGCGTTCGTCATGGACACCCGGCTGTGCGAGGGAGTGTACGCGCTCGCCGAGGGCTGCGACATGCTCGTCATCGAGTCGACCTTCCTCGACGAGGACGAGCAACTCGCGGTGGAGCACGGGCACCTGACGACAGGTCAGGCCGCCCGGGTGGCCCGGGACGGCGGTGTGCGGCACCTCGTGCTGACCCACTTCAGCCAGCGCTACACCGACCCGGACGAGTTCGAGCGGCAGGCGCGGGCGGCGGGGTACGAGGGAGAGCTGACCGTGGCGCACGATCTACTGAGGGTGCCGGTTCCGAAGCGTCGGTGAAACGCCCGTACGATGAATTGATGTCCCTCCCCAAAGCCGAACTGCACCTTCATATCGAAGGCACCCTGGAACCGGAACTCGCCTTCGAGCTCGCCACGCGCAATGGCCTCACGCTGCCGTACGCGAACACGGAAGAACTGCGCGAGGCCTACCGGTTCGAGGATCTCCAGTCGTTCCTGAACCTGTACTACGAGCTCATGGCCGTCCTGCGCACCGAGCGGGACTGCGAGGACCTGGCGAACGAGTACCTCGAACGCGCCGCCGCCCAGGGCGTGCGGCACGCGGAGATCTTCTTCGACCCGCAGGCCCACACCAGCCGCGGGCTGGAACTCGGCACGGTCGTCGAGGGGCTGTGGCGGGCGCTGGGCGACAGCGAGTCCCGGCACGGCGTCTCGACGCGGCTGATCATGTGCTTCCTGCGCGACGAGTCCGCCGAGTCGGCCCTGGCGACCCTGGAGGCGGCCAAGCCGTACCTGGACCGGATCACCGGCGTCGGACTCGACTCGGCCGAGGTCGGGCATCCGCCGGCGAAGTTCCGCGAGGTGTACGAGACCGCCGCCGCGCTCGGGCTGCGGCGGGTCGCGCACGCCGGTGAGGAGGGGCCGCCGGAGTACATCACCGAGGCGCTGGACGTCCTCGGCGTCGAGCGGGTCGACCACGGGCTGCGCTGCGTGGAGGACCCGGAGCTGGTGGAGCGACTGGTGCGGGAACGGGTGCCGCTGACGCTGTGTCCGCTGTCGAACGTCCGGCTGCGGACCGTCGACACCCTCGCCGACCATCCGCTGCCCGCCATGCTGGACGCCGGCCTGATGTGCACGGTGCACTCGGACGATCCGGCGTACTTCGGCGGCTACGCCGGCGACAACTTCGACGCCGTGCGCGGCACCCTCGGCCTGAGCGAGGAGCGGCTGCGCGAGCTCGCCCGCAACTCCTTCCTCGCCTCGTTCCTGGAGGACGACGAGGAGCTGCGGGCTCGGTATCTCGCCGAGGTGGAGGCCTACGAGTTCCGCTGAGGAACCCGCGGCCTCGCAGGACCCCGGCCCCAGAGGACCCCCGGCCTCAGAAGACCTCCGACCCCGCCTGGCCGTAGGCGCGCTGGGCCGGGACGGCCGGGGTGTCCACGGGGATCTCCACCACCTGCTGTTCCCGGGCGCCGATCTCGGGGACCGCGCCGGTGGGGGTGCCCGTGGTGGCGGCGACCAGGGCGGCCGGGTGGCCGCCGCGGCGGCGGATCGCCCCGGCCAGCAGCGGCCGCCCGCTCGTGTGCAGGGCGACGGCGGTCATCGGCAGGGCGATCACCAGCAGACCGGCGGCCAGGATCGCGCCCATGGCCGGGAACCCGGCCTGCGCCGACAGCACGCTGCCGGTGAGCGGCCCGGCGGCCGTGCCCAGCGAGGACGCCGAGCCGACGAGCACCGCCCAGCGGCCGCGCGGGTCGAGCGAGGCGGCGAGCCCGATCACGTACGACAGCACCACCGGATACAGGGTGTTCCAGGCGATCTCGCCGGTCGCGAAGCTCGCCAGGTCGGTCGCGGAGGCGCTGAGCACGATGCAGCCGGCGATGAGGACCGTGCCCGCCCCGATCGGCACCGCGCGTCCCAGCCGCGCCCCGAGCGCGCCCGCCGCGAGGACGCCGGTCAGCCCGGTGCCCAGCGCCACGGCGAACACCGCGCCGACGGTGGCCTCGCCGAGGTGGGCCTGGGTCAGCCCGATCTGTCCGCTCACGCCCCACAGGGAGTTCTGGGCGAGCGACCAGCACAGCATGGCGGCGGCCAGCACCAGGCCCGAACGGGCGTGGGGTAGCCGGGCCTTGTCGTGCCGCGCGGGCGCGGCGGGCATACCGGCGGGCAGGCGGCCGGTCAGCGGCCACACGGCTAGGGCCGTGAGGGCGATGGCGGCCAGGGGCAGACCGTGCCCCGGGCCGAGGTGCGGGACCGTCAGATACACGGCGCCCGCCAGGGCTGAGACGGTGAGCAGACCGGCCGTGGAGGCCCGGTGCGGGTCTCGCTGGGCGGCTATGAGGGTGGCGGCGACGGTGGTGGCCGTGCCGGATCCGAACCCGCCGACGAGGGCACCGGCGACGACGGCCGGGACGGCGGTGGCCAGCGCGGCACCGCTGTAGCCGAGCAGGGCCAGTGCCAGCCCGAGCCGGGCGAGGGCGCGGGCCCCGATCCGTTCGACCCGTGAGGCCAGGGCGAATCCGGCGGTCGCCGAACTCAGCAGCAGGGCACTGCCGACGGCGCCGGCCTGGGTGGCGGAGAGCGGAAGGCCCGAGTCGAGTCTGCCGACGGTGGTCGGCAGCAGATACGGGGCGAGGTACCCGGCCGTGAAAAGGGCGACGAGGGGCCAGGGGGTGGTGCGGGGGGCGAACACGGGCGTTCCCAGGGCATGCGAAAGGAGCGGCGGAGGAGGGGGATTGGGCGACGACCGTCGACGGACAGGAACGCGCGGGCAATTTGTATCAAGCAAGTAGTCGTACGAGTTAACCCACGGGGTGTGATGTAGCGCACGTTGCGTTTGGTGCGGTGAAGTCCGGGTAGACGAGCGCCTTTCCCGAGGTGGCGTGCGGGTTTCCGCTAACGCCAGCGCACCGACCCGGACCCCGGAACCGTCGCCTCCGCCTTCGCCCGGATCTCCCGCATCACGGCGACGATCCGCTCCTCGTGCTCCGGCGTGAGCCGGGCCACCGGCACCGAGCAGCTGATCGCGTCCAGCGCCGGGGTGTCGTAGCGCAGCGCGAACCCGAAGCCGACGATGCCGGTCACGCCCTCCTCCCGGTCCACGGACCAGCCACGCACCCGGACCCGGGCGAGGTCGGCCGCCAGGGACTCCCGGCTGGTGTGCGTGTTCGGGGTCAGCGCCTCGTACGGCGCCTCGGGCAGGTCCGCGTCCGGGCGTTCCGCCAGCAGGGCCTTGCCCAGGGCCCCGGCGTGCGCGGGCAGTCGCCGCCCGACCCGGCTGATGGTCCGCAGGTACTCGTGCGACTCCCGCGTCGCCAGGTACGCCACGTCCCGGCCGTCCAGCCGGCCCATGTGGATCGTCTCGCCGAGCGCCTCGGACGCCTCGTCGAGGTACGGCCGTACGACCCGGACCCGGGGGTCGGAGTCGAGGTAGCTGGTGCCCGTGAGGAGGGCGTGGATGCCGATGCCGTACAGGGAGCCGGTGACGTCGGTGCGGACCCAGCCGCGCGAGATCAGGGTCTGGAGCAGCGCGTACATCGAGCTGCGCGGTACGCCGAGTTCGTCGGCCAGCTCCTGGAGCCGTGCCGGGCGGTCACCTCGGGCCGCGAGGAGTTCCAGCAGCTCGACCGTGCGGGCCGCGGACTTCACTTCGCGGACGCCCCCTGTGTCTGACATGCGCCGATCGTAATCGCGCCGGCCCGGGCGGTTGACGTTCGCGTACCCAGCCATCATTCTCATACATAAATGGCGTCTACATAAGGAGATGGCGAGGGGATGACCGAGGAGATGACGGTGAGCGCCGGCCCGGGTGGGGTCGCGCACCGGCTGCGGGAGGGCATGGCCGGCGGCGTGCTGTCGTTCCCGCTGACCAGCTTCCGCGACGACGGCACCCTCGACCCGGACGGCTTCCGCGCCTACGTCGCGGACCGGCTCGCCACCTCGCCCGGCGCCGTCTTCCCCGCCTGCGGCACCGGCGAGTTCTTCTCGCTCGACGAGGAGGAGTACCGGCAGGTCGTCACCATCACGGTCGAGGAGGCGGCGGGACGCGTACCGGTCGTGGCCGGGACCGGGTACGGCTGGGCGCAGGCCGTGCGGTTCGCGCGCATCGCCGAGGAGGCCGGTGCCGACGCGCTCCTCGTGCTGCCGCACTACCTCGTCGCCGCCCCGCAGGACGGGCTGGTCGCCCAGCTGGAACAGATCGCCGCCCGCACCCGGCTGCCGCTGATCGCCTACCAGCGCGGACAGGTCGCGTTCACCGCCGGGTCGCTCAGGCGCATCGCGGCCCTGCCGGGCGTCATCGGCCTCAAGGACGGCCACAGCGACCTCGACCGGCTCCAGCGCCTCACCCTCGCCGCGCCCGAGGACTTCCTGTTCTTCAACGGCGCCGCCACCGCCGAGATCCAGGCCCGCGCCTACGCCGCCGTCGGCGTCCCCGCCTACTCCTCCGCGGTCCACGCCTTCGCCCCCGAGATCTCCGACGCCTTCTTCGCCGCCCTGCGCGACGGCGACCACGGCACCGTCGACAAGCTGCTGCGCGGCTTCTACGTCCCGCTCGTCGAACTGCGCGACCGCGTCCCCGGGTACGCCGTGTCGCTGGTGAAGGCGGCGGCCCGGCTGCGCGGCCACCCGGTGGGTCCCGTGCGCGCCCCGCTCACCGACCCCTCGCCCGCCGACCTGGCCGCCCTGACCGCCCTCCTCGAAGCGGGACTCGACCTCGTGGGAGCCGCTCTGTGAACCTCGCCATCACCGACGTACGGCTGACGCCGATCCTGGTCGCGGACCCGCCGCTGCTCAACACGCAGGGCGTGCACCAGCCGTACACGCCCCGGCTGATCGTCGAGGTCGTCACGGCGGACGGGGTCACGGGCCTGGGGGAGACCTACGGCGACACCAAGTACCTGGAGCTGGCCCGGCCCTTCGCCGAGCGGCTGAAGGGACGGCAGGTCAGTGATCTGAACGGGCTGTTCACGCTCGCGGACCAGGTCGCGGTGGACGCCGCCCGGGTCGAGAACGCCGTCGACGTCGGCGGGCTGCGCGGCGTCCAGACCGCCGACAAGCTGCGTCTTTCCGTCGTCTCCGCCTTCGAGGTGGCCTGCCTCGACGCCCTCGGCAAGACCCTCGGACTGCCCGTGCACGCGCTGCTCGGCGGCAAGGTGCGCGACGCCGTCGAGTACAGCGCGTACCTGTTCTACAAGTGGGCCGGCCACCCTGAGGGCGTCGCCTGCGAGAAGGACGACTGGGGGGCCGCCGTCGACCCGGCCGGGGTGGTGGAACAGGCCCGCCGGTTCACCGAGCGGTACGGCTTCACCTCCTTCAAGCTCAAGGGCGGTGTCTTCCCGCCCGACGAGGAGATCGCGGCCGTACGGGCGCTCGCCGAGGCGTTCCCCGGGCACCCGCTGCGGCTCGACCCCAACGGCGCCTGGTCCCTGGAGACCTCGCTGAAGGTGGCGCGGGAGCTCGGGGACGTCCTGGAGTACCTGGAGGACCCGGCCCTCGGCATCCCCGCCATGGCCGAGGTCGCCGAGCGGACCGGGGTGCCGCTCGCCACCAACATGTGCGTGACGACCTTCGCCGAGATCAAGGAGGCGTTCACCAGGGGCGCCGTCCAGGTGGTGCTCTCGGACCACCACTACTGGGGCGGACTGCGCAACACCCAGCAGCTCGCCGCCGTCTGCCGCACCTTCGGCGTCGGTGTGTCGATGCACTCCAACACCCACCTGGGCATCTCGCTCGCCGCGATGACCCACGTGGCCGCGACCGTCCCGAACCTCCACCACGCCTGCGACTCCCACTACCCCTGGCAGTCGGAGGACGTGCTCACCGAGCGGCTCGCCTTCGAGGGCGGCAAGGTGCCCGTGTCCGACGCGCCCGGGCTCGGCGTGGAGCTCGACCGTGAGCGGCTGGCCGCACTGCACCGGCGGTGGCTGGACGACGACGGGGCGCTGCGGGACCGCGACGACGCGGCGGCCATGCGGGTCGCCGACCCGGAGTGGGTGACGCCCTCGATGCCCCGCTGGTAGCCCCGGCTCTCCGGTCGCCCAGGGGGCGCGCGGCGTCCGGCGTGGGCTGACGGAACGAGGGGGACTGGCGTGATCGGCGTCACGTTGTCAGTGATGTGGTGCAGACTGGCCTGATCCGCACCACGTCAGGGAGCGCATCGTGATCGCGTCCACCGCCCCGGCAGGAAAGGGCCCGGCCGGAAAGGGATCGCACCGCCAGACCCAGGTCGATCCCCTCGCCCCGCTGCGCGCGCCGGACGACCCGCCCTGGGACGTCTACCTCACCGGCACCGTCTTCCTCGACATCATCTTCACCGGGCTCGACTCCGCCCCGGTGCGCGGGACCGAGTCCTGGGCGCGCGGGATGGGGTCGAGCCCCGGCGGCGTCGCCAACATGGCCACCGCCCTGGCCCGCCTCGGCCTGCGCACGTCCCTCGCGGCGGCCTTCGGCGACGACCACTACGGCGACTACTGCTGGGACGCCCTGGAGCACGGTGAGGGCATCGACCTCTCCCCGTCGCGCACGGTGCCCGGCTGGCACTCCCCGGTGACGGTCTCCATGGCCTACGAGGGGGAGCGCACGATGGTGTCGCACGGCCACGAGCCGCCCCCGGAGGAGCCCGCCCCCGAGTGCCCGCCCCGCGCGCGTGCCGCCGTCGCCTCCCTCGCCCCCGGCGTGAGCGCGCCCTGGATCGCCCAGGCCGCGAGCAAGGGCACGCGGGTCTTCGGCGACGTCGGCTGGGACGACACCGGCGCGTGGGACCTGGCGGCGCTGACCGACCTGCGGCACTGCGAGGCGTTCCTGCCGAACGCGGAGGAGGCCATGCGGTACACGGGCGCGGACTGCCCCAGGGCGGCGGCGCACGCGCTGACCGAGCACGTGCCGCTCGCGGTGGTCACGCTCGGGGCGGACGGCGCGTACGCGGTGGACCGGCGTACGGGGGAGACGGCGGAGGTGCCGGCGATCGAGGTCGAGGCGCTGGATCCGACGGGGGCGGGGGACGTGTTCGTCGCCGGGTTCGTGGCGGGGACGCTGGCGGACTGGCCGCTGGCGGACCGGCTGGCCTTCGCCGGGCTGACCGCGGCGCTGTCCGTGCAGGAGTTCGGGGGGTCGCTGTCGGCGCCGGGATGGTCGGAGATCGCGGCGTGGTGGCGGCGGGTGCAGTCGGTGGAGGGGCAGTCGGCGGTGGCATTGGAGAGGTACGGGTTCCTGGCCGACCTGGTGTCGGAGGAGCTGGTGAGGCCCTGGCCGTTGCGGCGGGCCGTGCCGACGATCGGCTTCCGGCGCTCGGCGTGACGCCCTGGCCGCCCAGGGGGTTCCGCCCCTTGGACCCCCGGCCCATGCCGGGAGGGACCGTCGCCCCGGATCGCCCGAGTCAAGAGCCGCTGTCGCCCCCGGTTGCAAACCCCACCCCAAAACCCCTACGGCGTTGTCAGTCCCCCGTCGTACCCTGGGAATCGCGAGGCCGCCCTCAGCTACGCGGCCGTGAAGAGGAGGAACCGCAGGCCTTCAGCGCCGGCCCATGACTCAGACACCCACAGCTCACACCCCCGCGCAGGAGCAGGCGAGAGCACAGTTCACCGTCCCTGCCCAGCACCCCATGGTGACGGTGCTGGGGTCCGGCGACGCCCTCCTGCGCGTGATCGAGAAGGCCTTCCCGGCGGCCGACATCCACGTCCGGGGCAATGAGATCAGCGCGGTCGGCGACCCTGTGGACGTCGCCCTCATCGCCCGCGTGTTCGACGAGATGATGCTGGTGCTCCGCACCGGACAGCCGATGACGGAGGACGCAGTGGAACGCTCGATCGCCATGCTCAAGGCGAGCGAGAACGGGGAGAGCGACGGCCAGGAAACCCCTGCCCAGGTGCTCACGCAGAACATCCTGTCCTCGCGAGGCCGCACGATCCGCCCCAAGACGCTCAACCAGAAGCGCTACGTGGACGCGATCGACAAGCACACGATCGTCTTCGGCATCGGCCCGGCGGGTACCGGCAAGACGTACCTGGCGATGGCCAAGGCCGTTCAGGCCCTCCAGTCCAAGCAGGTCAACCGCATCATCCTGACCCGCCCGGCGGTCGAGGCCGGAGAGCGGCTCGGATTCCTCCCGGGCACGCTCTACGAGAAGATCGACCCGTACCTGCGCCCGCTCTACGACGCGCTGCACGACATGCTCGACCCGGACTCGATCCCGAGGCTCATGGCCGCGGGCACGATCGAGGTCGCGCCGCTCGCCTACATGCGCGGCCGCACGCTCAACGACGCCTTCATCATCCTGGACGAGGCCCAGAACACGAGCCCCGAGCAGATGAAGATGTTCCTCACCCGCCTCGGCTTCGACTCGAAGATCGTGATCACGGGTGACGTGACGCAGGTCGACCTCCCGGAGGGGACGAAGAGCGGTCTGCGGCAGGTGCAGGACATCCTGGACGGCGTCGAGGACGTCCACTTCTCCCGCCTGTCGTCCCACGACGTCGTCCGGCACAAGCTGGTGGGCCGTATCGTCGACGCGTACGAGCAGTACGACACCAAGCACGGCACCCAGAACGGCGCGCACAAGAGCCGAGGCAAGTCCGGGCACAAGGGGAAGTAGCAGCCACAGCACCATGTCGATCGACGTCAACAACGAGTCCGGTACCGAGGTCGACGAGCAGGCGATCCTCGACATCGCCCGTTACGCGCTCGCGCGGATGCGCATCCACCCGCTCTCCGAGCTCTCGGTGATCGTCGTGGACGCGGCCGCCATGGAGCAGCTGCACATCCAGTGGATGGACCTGCCGGGCCCCACGGATGTCATGTCCTTCCCGATGGACGAGCTGCGCCCGCCCTCCAAGGACGACGACGAGCCGCCGCAGGGGCTGCTCGGCGACATCGTGCTGTGCCCCGAGGTCGCGGAGAAGCAGGGCAAGGAAGCCGACACGCAGCACTCCATGGACGAGGAGCTCCAACTGCTCACCGTCCACGGGGTGCTGCACCTGCTGGGCTACGACCACGAGGAACCGGACGAGAAGGCTGAGATGTTCGGCCTCCAGGCGGCCATCGTGGACGGCTGGCGCGCGGAGCGGGGCCTGACCGGCCCGTCCCCGGCGCCGACGGTCTCGTAGCGCCGCCGATGAGTCCGCAACTCGCCCTGGGCGCGGTCGCCCTGGTCATCGTGGCCTGGCTCTTCGCCTGCGCGGAGGCGGGCCTCGCGCGGGTCTCCAGCTTCCGCGCCGAGGAGGCCGTGCGCTCCGGCCGCCGGGGCAGCGCCAGGCTGTCACAGGTCGCCGCCGACCCGACCCGCTACCTGAACGTGGCGCTGCTGGTGCGCGTCGCCTGCGAGATGGCCGCCGCCGCGCTGATCACGTACGGCTGCCTGATGGAGTTCGACAACACGACCGAGGCCCTCCTGATCGCCATCGCGATCATGGTCCTCGTGTCGTACGTCGCCGTCGGCGTCTCCCCGCGCACCATCGGCCGCCAGCACCCGCTGAACACGGCGACGGTCTCGGCGTACGTCCTGGTGCCACTGGCCCGGGTCATGGGCCCGATCCCGTCGCTGCTGATCCTCATCGGCAACGCGCTCACCCCCGGCAAGGGCTTCCGGCGCGGTCCCTTCGCCTCCGAGGCGGAGCTGCGCGCGCTGGTCGACCTGGCCGAGAAGGAGTCGCTCATCGAGGACGACGAGCGCCGCATGGTGCACTCGGTCTTCGAGCTGGGCGACACCCTCGTCCGCGAGGTCATGGTCCCGCGCACGGACCTGGTGGTCATCGAGCGCTACAAGACCATCCGCCAGGCCCTCACCCTCGCCCTGCGCTCCGGTTTCTCCCGGATCCCGGTGACCGGCGAGAGCGAGGACGACATCGTCGGGATCGTGTACCTGAAGGACCTGGTCCGCAAGACGCACATCAGCCGCGACGCCGAGTCCGAGCAGGTGTCCACGGCGATGCGCCCGGCGTTCTTCGTGCCCGACACCAAGAACGCGGGCGACCTGCTGCGCGAGATGCAGAAGGAACGCAACCACGTCGCCGTCGCCGTCGACGAGTACGGCGGCACCGCCGGCATCGTCACCATCGAGGACATCCTCGAGGAGATCGTCGGCGAGATCACCGACGAGTACGACCGCGAACTGCCGCCGGTGGAGGACCTCGGCAAGGACCGCTACCGGGTCACCGCCCGCCTCGACATCGGCGATCTGGGCGAGCTGTACGGCCTGGAGGCGTTCGACGACGAGGACGTCGAGACGGTCGGCGGTCTGCTCGCGAAGGCGCTGGGCCGGGTCCCGATCGCCGGAGCGTCCTCCGTCGTGGAGCTCCCCGACGGCCGGGAACTGCGCCTGACCGCGGAGGCCGCGGCGGGCCGCCGGAACAAGATCGTGACGGTGCTGGCGGAGCCGGTGGACCCGGCGGATCCCGTGGAGGAGGAGAAGCCGGAATGACCCCGCAGGAACTGCGCGCCTTCTGCCTGTCCTTCAACGCGGCCGTCGAGGACTTCCCGTTCAGCCCGGAGATCTCGGTCTTCAAGGTCCAGGGCAAGCTGTTCGCCCTGTCGCACCTCGACGCGCGCCCCCTGAAGGTCAACCTCAAGTGCGACCCGGACGACGCGATCCGGCTGCGCCACGAGCACGAGGGCCTGATCGTCCCGGGCTGGCACATGAACAAGCGGCACTGGAACACGGTCACGGCCGACGGGGGACTCCCCGACCGGCTGGTCCGGGAGCTCGTCGAGGACTCCTACGACCTCGTCGTCGCGGGCCTGCCGCGAGCGGACCGCCTCCGCCTCGACCGGCCCTGACGCTTCCGTATGCTCGGATCATGACCGACAGCAGCGCGCTCGACCCCGAGGACCGCAAGATCGTCACCCTGGCCCGTTCCGCACGGGCCCGCAACGGCGTGCCCGAGGGGGCGGCCGTGCGGGACGAGACCGGACGTACGTATGTCGCGGGGACCGTGGCCCTCGACTCCCTGAAGCTCACCGCCCTCCAGACGGCCGTGGCGATGGCGGTGGCCTCGGGCGCCAAGTCGCTGGAGGCCGCGGCCGTGGTCACGGAGGCGGAGACCGTGTCCGACGAGGACCGGGCGGCGGTACGGGATCTCGGGGGCGCGCGGACGCCGGTGCTGGTGGCCGGGCCCGACGGGACGGTGCGGACGACCGTGACCGCCGGCTGAAGTCCGCTGTAACCGGCGGTAATTAGGCGCGAATTCAACCTTGCCGCTGTCTGCCCCACGCGCATCAATGGGATCCGTACATTCCGACGGACCGTCAGGTTCGGCGCTCGCGTGACGTGCCCGCACTCACCTGCCGAGCGTCCCCCCACACGGAAACGGAGCCGGAATCCCATGAGACGCAAGCGAACAGGAGCAGGCGCGGCCCTGGCGGCCGGGGCCCTCGCGGTCACCGGGCTCGCCTTCGCCCCCGCCGCACTCGCCGTCACCCCCCAGACGGCGACGATCAGCGCCGACTGCGGCACCTTCGGCAGTGGCGAGGCCGCGCTCACGGCCACGCAGGACGGCACCGCCGCCACCCTCACCGTCAAGTCGTCCGCGATCACCGCGCCGATCGCCCTCGGCGAGGACTCGATCGCGTCCACGCTCACCCTGGTGAAGGCCGGCGGCGGCACCGTCGACTTCACCGGCACTCAGAACCCGGCGATGGCCGCCGGCGCCCCGGTCGAGGTCGGCCCCCTCAGCGGCACCGTGGCCTCCGGCGACAGCCTGGAGGCCTTCGGCGGCTCGCTGAAGATGACCGTCTTCGGCATCACGATCACCTGCACGGCGACCGGGCCGCAGTCGCCGGGCCCGTTCGTCTTCGACTGATCCCGGCGGGCCGGGCGCGACCTACAGCGCGTCCGGCCCGCGCTCGCCCGTCCGCACCCGCACGACCGTGTCCACGGGCAGCGCCCACACCTTGCCGTCGCCGATCTTGCCGGTGTGCGCGGCCTTCACGACCGCGTCGATGACCGCCTCGGCGTCCGCGTCGTCGACGACGACCTCGATGCGGATCTTCGGCACCAGGTCGACCTGGTACTCGGCGCCGCGGTACACCTCGGTGTGGCCGCGCTGCCGGCCGTAGCCGCTGGCCTCGCTCACGGTCAGGCCGTGCACGCCGAGCTCCTGCAAGGCGTTCTTGATCTCGTCGAGGCGGTACGGCTTGACGATCGCGGTGATGAGCTTCATGCCTGGGGACCTTCTGCGCGGGGGAGACGACGGAGGGGGAGACCGGGGCGCCGTGGCCCAGGATGCCGTGATCGTAGGCCGTCTCGGAGTGCACCGTAAGGTCCAGCCCGGACTGCGGCCGGAGGCACTCGGCGGGAGGTTCGGGCGCCTGTGCGGCAGGGCTCTGTGGATCAGGGAGAATGGGCGCCATGAGCGTTCGTACCCAGTCATCCGAAGAGCCGGCCGAAGCTGTCCACAGGGCTGGCTTCGCCTGCTTCGTGGGCCGTCCCAACGCGGGCAAGTCCACTCTCACGAATGCTCTGGTCGGCCAGAAGGTGGCGATCACGGCGAACCAGCCGCAGACGACGCGGCACACCGTGCGGGGCATCGTGCACCGCCCGGACGCCCAGCTGATCCTGGTCGACACCCCGGGGCTGCACAAGCCGCGCACGCTGCTGGGCGAGCGGCTGAACGACATCGTGCGCACCACGTGGGCCGAGGTGGACGTGATCGGCTTCTGCCTGCCGGCGAACGAGAAGCTCGGCCCCGGTGACCGCTTCATCGCGAAGGAACTGGCGTCCATCCGGAAGACGCCGAAGATCGCGATCGTCACGAAGACCGACCTGGTGGACAGCAAGACGCTCGCCGAGCAGCTCATCGCGATCGACCAGCTCGGCAAGGAACTCGGCTTCGAGTGGGCCGAGATCGTCCCGGTGTCGGCGGTCGGCGACAAGCAGGTGAACCTGCTGGCCGACCTGATCGTCCCCCTCCTGCCGGAGGGCCCGGCGCTCTACCCCGAGGGCGACCTGACCGACGAGCCCGAGCAGGTCATGATCGCGGAGCTGATCCGGGAGGCCGCGCTGGAGGGCGTCCGCGACGAGCTCCCGCACTCCATCGCCGTGGTCGTCGAGGAGATGCTCCCCCGCGAGGACCGCCCCGCCGACAAGCCCCTCCTCGACATCCACGCCTTCGTCTACATCGAGCGCCCCAGCCAGAAGGGCATCATCATCGGCCCCAAGGGCAAGCGCCTGAAGGAGGTCGGCATCAAGTCCCGCAAGCAGATCGAGGCCCTGCTGGGCACGCCGGTCTTCCTCGACCTGCACGTGAAGGTCGCGAAGGACTGGCAGCGGGATCCGCGGCAGTTGCGCAAGCTGGGGTTCTGAGGAGCCGGCTCCTCGTGCCGGGGGACGCGACGCGTGCGGACGGTCACCCGGTCCCGCCCTTCAGGCCGGCCGTGCGCGGCACACGGAGATCGCCGGTCTGCTGAGCGCGGATGAGCGACCGGTAGTGCTCACTGCTGTCGAGGAGATCCCCGTGGCTGCCCGTGGCCACGACCCGGCCGGCGTCGAGGACGACGATCAGGTCCGCGGCGCGGATGGTCGACATGCGGTGCGCGATCACGAGCAGCGTGCACTCCCGCGCGGTCTCCCGCATCGACCTGCGCAGCGCCGCTTCGCTGACCGCGTCCAGATGGGCGGTCGGCTCGTCCAGCAGGAGCAGGCGCGGCCGGGCCAGCAGGGCACGGGCGATCGCGATCCGCTGCCGCTCGCCACCGGACAGCGCCATACCGTGCTCACCGGCGTCGGTGTCCAGCCCCCGCGGCAGACGGGCGATCAGGTCCGTGAGGTGTGCCAGCTCGACCACCCGGTCCAGCTCCTCCGGCCCGGCGTCCGGGACGGAGTAGGTCAGATTCTCCCGCAGCGTGCCGTACAGCACCGGGGCATGCTGTTCCACCAGGCCGACCCGGGCCCGGTGTTCGGCTCGGCCGATCACCTGTATGTCACCGCCGTCGAAGAGGATGTGGCCGCGGTCCGGATCGTAGAACCGCTCGATCAGCGCGAAGACGGTGGACTTGCCGACTCCTGAGCTGCCGATCAGGGCGACATGGCAGTGCTCCGGCGCCTCGAAGGTCACGCCGCGCAGGACGGGGCGTGACGGTTCGTAGCCGAACCACACGTCGCGGAACTCCAGCGCGGCCGCCCGTGGCCTGCCTTCCCGGCCTCCCGCTGGGCGGGACGCCGGAGCCCCGGCTCCCGGCACGGCGTCCTGCTCCGTGGGCAGCTCCAGCACTTCCGTGACCCTGCGGTACGCGCCCACGCCCTGCTCCATGGTGCTGAGGGACTGGAACAGCATGCCGATCGGCTCCACCAGGTAGATCATGTACAGCAGGAAGGCGGCGAGATCGGCGACCGACCCCTGCCGGTCGGCGACCCGTATGCCGCCGATGAGCAGCACGACGACGAACGATCCCTTGACGGCCAGCTGGATCGCCGGTGCCACCACGGCGTCCAGCTTCGCCATCCGCACGCTGCCCACGTAGGCCGACCTGGCGCCCCCCGCGATGCGGTCGGTCTCACGCTGCTCGGCGCGGCTGGCCCGGACGGTGCGGATGGCACCGAGCGCGCGCTCCAGATCAGCGGTCATGGCGCCCGTCGCCCGCTGCGTGGACAGCGACGCCACCTCGATGCCGTGCAGCACCGAGACGACGATCACGGTGGCGATCGCCACCATGCCCAGCACGACGAGGAACATCAGCCAGTCGAGCCAGATCATCAGCACCACGATGCCGATCAGCCCGATGGCCCCGGTCACCGCTTCGGTGAAGCCCTCCGCGACGAGCAGCCGCAAGGTCGTGCTGTCGGTGCTGGTGCGCGAGATCAGATCGCCTATGCGGTGGCGGTCGTAGACGGCCATGGGCAGCCGCAGAACGTGCTTGATCAGGCCGAGCCGGATCCCCAGCACGATCCCTTCGCCCGTCCGGGCCAGGACGAACTGGGCGAGGCCCTGCACCAGTGCCTGGGCCAGGAAGAGGACGACGAGCAGCGCCAGGGCGGGCCCGATCGCGCTGCCGGACGCGGTCGCCTCGATCACCTGCTTGACCAGCAGCGGCTGGGCCAGGCTCAGGGCAGAGGCGCCCAGCGTCAGCAGGACGGCGAGGGCGACCCACCGCCGGTGGCCGTGCAGCAGGCGCAGGAAGTCCCACGGGGCGGTCCGGCGTCGCTCGTCGGTCTCATCCGTCGCTTCGGGCTTCATGGATCACGGCCTCACGGCTGACGGGACCAGGAACGCAGGGCACGGTGAACAGGGGGCGGAAGTAGTCGGGCGGGTGGGGCTCTCCCACCGGCACCCCCTCCGCCTCCACCCACGCGTGCGCACCGAAGGGCGGCAGGCGCCGTGCGCCCACGCACCAGGTGGGCCACTGGCCGTGCAGGCGGCACAGCAGGATCGTGGCCAGGGACCGGGGCAGGCACCCCTCCCGTCCTCCGCACGCCAGGCTGACCGCGACCACGGAGTCCCGGGCGGCCCGGGTCTGTTCGATGGTGGCCGGACGGGCGCCCCGGCGCAGCCACTCCAGTACGACCCGGATGCGCCGGGGGCGCCGGCGGGCCAGAAGCCGTGCGGCGCCCACGGCGAGCCGGACCGGGATCCGGCGCCGCAGGGGCACCGAGCGCGGATCGTGGAAGATCGCCTCCGGTGAGGTCATCGGCCCTTCCTCCCCGGCCGCCGGCCGCGTACGTGCGGCCATCGGCCGTGCGCCCGGCGCCTCCCCGGCCGCGGCGCTGGGGCCGGCTGAGTTCCGGCGCGCTCCTCCGGCCCGCCGGTGTTCTCCTCGCCCAGGCCCGCCGAGTGCAGTCCGCCGACCAGTTCATGGACGTCCCGGTGCGCGGTGGCGATGTCCACCGCGTACTCCTCGCTGAGCGTCCGCGCGGCATCGGCTTCGGTGCCGCCGTGCAGCAGCGTGCGCAGGGCGATGGCGGCGCTGGGATTGAGCGTCCAGTACTGGTCGCGCTCCTCGTCGAGGAGCGTGATCCCGTAGTCCGTCTCGGCCGTGAACACACCCTCACGCAGCTTGAATGTCATCGGCCCTCTCCATTCAGCCCGGAACGGCGGTGGTGGCGGTTTCCAGCGTGCGGAGCCACATCTCGCACACCACGGTCTGGTACAGCGCGTCGAACGGCAGGGTCGGGGGCAGCGGCCCCCCGCACGTCTCGCGCAGCACCGTCGCGTCGATCAGACCCAGGCGGGCCAGCCGGGAGTCCTCGCACAGGGCCAGCAACTCGGCACGCTGCTCCCGCATCCCGACCTCCGCCTCGTAGGAACCCTCGTCCTTGGTGTGGCGGGTCAGGCTCTCGTCGGGAACGATGCCGCGCATCGCCTCGACGATGAGCGGCTTGTACCGCCAGGGGGTGATCCTGTCCTGCGGCCGCACGGCCAGGCCCGCTTCGATCACGCGGTCGTCGTAGTAGGGGGCGGCGAGGGTGAGCCCGGCGCGGGTGGCCAGCTGACCCACTTGCCGGACCATGCGGGAGTTGTTTGCCAGGGCTTCCAGCTCGATGTGCTGTCCGCGCCGCTCGGCCAGTGGTTCGGCGGTACGCGCCGCCGTGCGGATCAGCTCTCGGACGGCCTCGACGGCATCCGGCGTCGCCCAGGGAGGGAGCCGCGGTGGCGTCCCCCAGTCCAGCGCGGGCGCCTCCAAGGGGGGCGGTGCGGCGGTGAGCAGGTCGCCGGCCCGGGCGAGCCAGGCCTGGTAGGAGGTGTTGTCCCACAGCTGCCGCAGCGCTTCCCGGTACGGCCACGGGCCCTGGGCGGCGAAGCCACGCAGGCGCTGCAACGCGGTTCTGGGATGTGTGCGGATCAGCGTGTGCAGATGCGCCGGCGAACCGGCGAACAGCTCGTCCCCGCCGAAGCCCGTCAGGTGCATACCGGAGCCCCGTGCCGCGGCCAACCGTGGGATGACCAGGCAGCGGCTGGGATGCATCATGGCCGGGCACGGCTCGTCGAAGCGCTCGTCCACGTCCCGAAGGCCCTCGTACACCATCGGCAACTGGTCGCCGGCGATGACGTGGTGATCGACGCCGCCCAGTCCCGCAACCGTCCGGCGAGCCCAGGGCACGTCGTCGCACAGGGGGTCGAGGCCGTCGGCGGTGTAGGCGATGACCTTCGCCGTGCCGCGTGCGGCCAGAGCACACACCGAGGTCGAGTCCAGCCCGCCCAGATCGCAGCTCACCACGTCCCGGCCCCGGACGCGGACCTCCACCGCCGCCGACAGGGCCTCCCGCAACGCCGACGCGCCCTCGGCCATGGGCACCACCGGCTCCGGAGGCGCCCACCACGCGACGGGCCGTTCCCGGCCGTCGGCGTCGAGCGCCAGGTAGTGGCCGATCCCCAGGGCGCTCACGTCACGCCAGACCGGCTCGCCGGCCAGCGGGTGGGGCGCGCACGGATTCAGCAGGCGGGCCGCCAACCACTGCTCGTCGGCCTCCGCGTCGAGCAGAGCGGCCAGGACGTCGGCCCGGTCCGCGGCCACGCCGGCGTCACCGATCCTGGCGTGGAACACCCGTCGAAAGCCGGTGAGGCTCCCCTGGACACGCACCCGTCCGCCGATCGAGGCGACCAGATGGGAACTCCCGGCCATGCCACGGGACAGACCGTCCAGACCGGCGATCGTACTGATCCGGCCGGCCGCCCGGGTGAGCCGGTCGGCGGTCATGGCGTGTTCACCGACGACCGCGATCTTCACCCGGCCCGCCTCGCCGACGGACATGGCACCGGGAGACCAGCGGCCGAGCAGCCACGGCCGTCCTGACGGGTGGGTGACCTCCTGGACCTTCCGGGTGCGCAGTGCGGCCGACACCCGGCCCGCCGAAGCACAGTCCGGAAGGACGACGAACCAGCCCGGCCCCTCGCCGGAATCAGGAAAATCGGCCATGCCGGTCCCTTCGTGTACGCCCAGCCACGAGGTGATCAAGGCATAGGGGCGGCAGGACCTGCGTCCTGCCGCCACATGGAAGTCCCGCGCCGGTGAGACAACCGGCGGATCAGAAGAACCTCCTCCGGAAGAACCAGAACCTCTCCGGTCCAGCCCTGAAGCCCAGACCGGTCTTGCGGAAGGAGCCGACCGCAGTCAGCGTCGGACGCTCGTAGGTGCGCATGTCGTTGCACCTCCTGAACTGCGCGCGTCGCTATCGGTTGTCTCTTCCACAGTAGACGTCGAATCGCCCGAATGCCCAAAAAGACCGATATGATTATCGGTTCAATATTTAGGAGTCCTCAGCGGTGTTTCGCCGGGTTTGTGCGTGCAGTACATCCCGGAACCATGCGTACGACGCCTTGGGAGTCCGCTCCAGCGTCCGGAAGTCGACGTGCACCAGTCCAAAGCGGCGTGCGTAGCCCTCCGCCCACTCGAAGTTGTCGAGCAGGGACCACACGAAGTAACCGCGCACGTCGACGCCCGCCTCCATCGACCGGTGCAGGGCCCGGAGATGGCCGTCCAGGTAGGTGATGCGGTCCCGGTCGTCGACGCCCGGGTACGAGCAGCCGTTCTCGGTGATGACGACGGGCGGGAGGCGGTCGCCGTAGCGGTCGTGGAAGGTGGTGAGGAGTTCGGTGAGGCCCTCGGGAACGACGGGCCAGCCGAAGTCCGTGACCGGGTGGCCCTCGATCTCCCGTACCGAGAAGGGGAGTTCGGCGGGCATGCGGACACCGCCGAACTCGATCTCCGTGCCCCGCGGGGCGCCCACCCGGGTCGGGGCGTAGTAGTTGACGCCGTACCAGTCGAGCGGCTCGGCGATCACCTTCAGGTCGGCCTCGACGTCCCCGGGCATCAGCTCGCCGATGCCGTCCGGGTACCGGCCCAGCAGCAGCGGGTCCGCGAACAGGCGGTTCAGCAGCAGGTCGTAGAACTCGGCCGCCTCCACGTCCGGCGCCTCGGTGGACGCCGCCCAGGTCGGGCCGTGCGAGTTGGCGATGCCGATGTCCGTGGCGCCGGAGGCACGCAGGGCCCGTACGGCCAGGCCGTGGGCCAGCAGCTGGTGGTGGGCGGCCGGGAGCGCGTCGAACAGCAGCTGCCTGCCCGGTGCGTGCACGCCCAGGGCGTGGCCCAGCAGGGTGTGTTCGGCGGGCTCGTTGAGGGTGATCCACTTGGTCACCCGGTCCCCGAGGCGGCCGGCGACCAGCGAGACGTAGTCGGCGAAGCGCGCGGCCGTGTCCCTGTCCAGCCAGTCGAGGTCCGCCGGCAGGTCCCAGTGGAACAGCGTCGGCACCGGGCGGACGCCCGCCGCGCACAGGTCGTCCACCAGCCGGTCGTAGAAGTCCAGCCCCTTCTCGGACCGCACCCGCGGCCAGGAGACCGAGAAGCGGTAGGCGTTCACTCCGAGACCGGCCAGCAGGGCCACGTCCTCGCGGTGGCGGTGGTAGTGGTCGCAGGCCACCGCCGCGGTCGAGCCGTCCTTCACCCGTCCCGGCTCGGCCGTGAAGGCGTCCCACACGGACGGCTCGCGTTCGTCCGCCGCGCCCTCGATCTGATGCGCCGAGGTCGACACGCCCCAGAGGAAGCCGGCCGGGAAGCGGGGGATCGGATTGCCTGCGTCAGTCGCCATGCGCTGGATCATCCGTACCGGCGGTAATGGAAGTCAACGGCCGTGTGGGAACTGACCGTTACGCCCCCTCCTTCAGTACCCGCGAGATCAGTTTCCGCTGTTCGTCCGTCAGCCGCGGGTCGGCCGCGTAGACCGTCTTCCCGTCCACCGTGATCTGGTAGCTGAAGCCGTCCGGGACCCCGATCGGCGGCGTGCTCCGGCCGGCGGCGACCGCCTGCTCGGCCAGGGCGTGCCAGTCGGGGGCATCGGGCCGGCCCGAAGTGTCCACCTCGGCATGCCGCTCGATGCCCGCGAACCCGCCCGTGCGCCTCACCTGAATACGCATGGCACCTGTCTAGTACGGAACTACAGGGTCCGCACCCCGACCTGCTCCCAGGCCTTCGACACGGCCTCCAGCTCCTCCCCGTCGCCGAACCGCTCCCGCGCGGCCTTGACGGTGAGCGTGGCGAAGTCGGCGAACATCGCCTGCTGCTTCAGCTCGCCGCCGGTCAGCACGTCGTACCAGACCTGCCCCGCGCGCTCCCAGGCGTGGCCGCCGAGGGCGGTGGCCGCGAGATAGAAGGCGTGGTTCGGGATGCCCGAGTTGATGTGGACGCCGCCGTTGTCGCGGCCGGTGCGGACGAAGTCGTCCATCGTCGCGGGCTGCGGGTCCTTGCCGAGGACGTCGTCGTCGTACGCCGTGCCCGGCTCCTTCATGGAGCGCAGTGCCTTGCCCGTCACGCGCGGGGCGAGCAGGCCAGCGCCGATCAGCCAGTCGGCCTCGGCGGCGGTCTGGCCGAGCGTGTACTGCTTGATGAGCGAGCCGAAGACGTCCGACACCGACTCGTTCAGCGCGCCGGGCTGGCCGAAGTAGGTGAGGTTGGCGGTGTACTGCGTGACGCCGTGCACGAGTTCATGGCCGATGACGTCGATCGGGATGGTGAAGTCGAGGAAGATCTCGCCGTCCCCGTCGCCGAAGACCATCTGCTCGCCGTTCCAGAAGGCGTTGTTGTAGTCGCGGTCGTAGTGCACCGTCGCGTCCAGCGGAAGGCCGTTGCCGTCGATCGAGTCGCGCTGGTACGCCTTCAGGAGCAGCTCGAACGTGGCACCGAGGCCGGCGTAGGCGCGGTTGACGGTGGCGTCCTTGCCGGGCTTGTCGCCTTCCCCTCGCACCTTGTGTCCGGGCAGGTCCGTGCCGTGCCGGGCGTCGTGGACCGTGCGGTGCGGCCTGGCGGGCTCGGCCCCGGCGGGCGGGGCCACCGACGGGGCGCCGATGACCGTGGTCAGCCGGCGGTGCGTGCGCTCCAGGGCGTCGCGCTCCAGGGTCCGGCGGGCGGGCCCGGCGAGTGCGGGGTCCTCGGCCTGGGAGAGCTTGTCGAGGACATGGGGTGGGACGATGGTGCAGAAGACGGGCTCGAAGCCCCCGTGAGTCGTCATGCCCGGCACCTTTGCACTGCGTGATGAAGCTGTCACTAGTAGCCACCATGATTGGTGAAATACCGGGACACAAGCCTTCACTCTCCGTGGCGAAGTGGTATAGCGCACTTTTTGTCCCGTATGTGCGTCCGGTCCCGCATACTGATACGGATCCGCGCACACGGAGGGCCTCGACTAGCATGCTGCGCATCATGCGTTTCGGGCTGCTTCTCCTTAGCTGCCGCGGCGAGGGCCTGTAGTCGAGGCCGACTCCCTCCCCGCGGAGCTTGGTGCTGCGTCGTCGGCCGTCCTTCCGGACACCCTCTGAGGAGCCCCCGCATCATGGCGAACCGCCAGCAGCCCAGTTCCATGCCGACCCACAAGTACGGCCGCTACGAGCAGGTCGACATCCCGGACCGCACCTGGCCGGACAATCGCGTCACCACCGCCCCCCGCTGGCTCTCCACCGACCTGCGTGACGGCAACCAGGCCCTGATCGACCCCATGTCGCCCGCCCGCAAGCGCGCGATGTTCGACCTGCTGGTCAAGATGGGCTACAAGGAGATCGAGGTCGGCTTCCCGGCCTCCGGCCAGACGGACTTCGACTTCGTACGCTCCATCATCGAGGAGCCCGGGGCCATCCCCGACGACGTCACCATCTCCGTACTGACCCAGGCCCGCGAGGACCTGATCGAGCGCACGGTGGAATCGCTGAAGGGCGCCAAGCGCGCGACCGTCCACCTCTACAACGCCACCGCCCCCGTCTTCCGCCGGGTCGTCTTCCGGGGCTCCAAGGACGACATCAAGCAGATCGCCGTCGACGGCACGCGGCTGGTCATGGAGTACGCGGAGAAGCTGCTGGGCCCGGAGACGGAGTTCGGCTACCAGTACTCGCCGGAGATCTTCACCGACACCGAGCTGGACTTCGCGCTGGAGGTCTGCGAGGCGGTCATGGACGTCTGGCAGCCCGGTCCGGGCCGCGAGATCATCCTCAACCTGCCCGCCACGGTGGAGCGTTCGACCCCGTCGACCCACGCGGACCGCTTCGAGTGGATGGGCCGCAACCTCTCCCGCCGCGAGCACGTCTGCCTGTCGATCCACCCGCACAACGACCGCGGCACGGCCGTCGCCGCCGCCGAGCTGGCGCTGATGGCCGGCGCCGACCGTGTCGAGGGCTGCCTGTTCGGGCAGGGCGAGCGCACCGGCAACGTCGACCTGGTCACCCTGGGCATGAACCTGTTCTCCCAGGGCGTCGACCCGCAGATCGACTTCTCCGACATCGACGAGATCCGTCGCACGTGGGAGTACTGCAACCAGATGGAGGTCCACCCGCGCCACCCGTACGTGGGCGACCTGGTCTACACGTCCTTCTCCGGCTCCCACCAGGACGCCATCAAGAAGGGCTTCGACGCGATGGAGGCCGACGCGGCCGCCAAGGGCGTCACCGTCGACGACATCGAGTGGGCGGTCCCGTACCTGCCGATCGACCCCAAGGACGTCGGCCGCTCCTACGAGGCCGTCATCCGGGTCAACTCGCAGTCCGGCAAGGGCGGTATCGCGTACGTCCTGAAGAACGACCACAAGCTGGAACTGCCCCGCCGGATGCAGATCGAGTTCTCGAAGATCATCCAGGCGAAGACCGACGCCGAGGGCGGCGAGGTCACGCCGAAGGACATCTGGGCGACCTTCCGGGACGAGTACCTGCCCAACCCCGAGAACCCGTGGGGCCGGATCCAGGTCAAGAACAACCAGTCGACGACCGACACCGACGGCGTGGACACGCTGACGGTGGAGGCCACGGTCGACGGCCAGGACACCGTCCTGTCCGGCTCCGGCAACGGGCCGATCTCGGCCTTCTTCGACGCGCTCCAGTCCGTGGGCATCGACGTACGCCTGCTGGACTACCAGGAGCACACGATGAGCGAGGGCGCCTCCGCGCAGGCCGCCTCCTACATCGAATGCGCGATCGACGACAAGGTCCTGTGGGGGATCGGAATCGACGCGAACACCACGCGCGCCTCGCTGAAGGCGGTCGTCTCGGCCGTCAACCGCGCGACTCGCTGACCAGTCCCGACGTTGATTCGAGGGCTTCGTCCGCCGTTGTCCGGCGGGCGGGGCCCCGTCGTATACCGGCCAATCCCTGTGAGGGTCACGGAAAGGTCTCCTCCGGGGTACTGACTCCTCCTCATGGATGTGGCTAACATCACGCAAGCGCGGCGACGCTGCCGTGCGGCATGACGGAGGTGCGACGTGCTGCCAGGACGGGGACGAAACGGCCATGCCGCCAGGCTTTCGAGCATCCTGGGCACCCGTATCGCGTGGACGCCCGCCGGTGACGGGGAGTTCTTCTGCCCCGGCTGCGGCGGCGACCGCAACTACCAGCGGCTGACCGGACAACGCCGCTTCACCTTGCTCGGCCTGCCCGTGCTGCCGCGCGGCGAGACCGGCCCGGTCGTGGAGTGCGCCGCCTGCCGCCGCCACTTCGGCATGGACGTCCTCGACCATCCGACCACCACCCGCTTCTCCGCGATGCTCCGCGACGCCGTGCACACCGTGGCCCTCGCCGTGCTGGCCGCGGGCGGCGCCGGTTCCCGTACGGCGCTGGAGTCCGCGGTGCTCGCCGTGCGCGCGGCCGGCTTCGACGACTGCACGGAGGAGCAGCTGGCCGCCCTCGTGGAGGCGCTGGAGGCGGACACCGGCCGGATCACCGGGGAACCCTGTGGTGCCGGGCTGGCCATAGAGCTGCACGAGGCGCTGGACCCGCTCGCCCCGCACCTCGCCACGGTCGGCCGCGAATCGATCCTGCTCCAGGGGGCGCGCATCGCCCTGGCGGACGGGCCGTACACCCCGGCCGAGCGGGACGTGCTCGCGACGGTGGGGGCGGCGCTCACCATCTGCTCGGACGACGTGACACGGGTGATGGCGGCGGCGGCGCGTACGCCGTCGTAGGGCAGCGCGTCCCTTCGGCCGCTCGTCGTCCTCGCCCCCGCGTTACTCCCCGGGGAGTAATCCGCCGCCCGTACCGCCCTGCGCAGTAGCCCCCGACTCGGCCTCGGGCCCGACGAATCCGCCCCCGTGCGCCGGGAGTCTGGAGACCGTTCCAGACACCCGGACCGGAGGGAGCCCGAACAGTGGGGGACACAAGGAACACCGCACGGCGGCGAGCCGTGCCCTGGGTGGTGGTCGGGCTGTGGCTCGCCGCCCTCGTGCTGGTCGGGCCGCTCGCCGGGAAGTTCGCCGGCATCCAGCAGAACCGCGCGGTCGACTACCTGCCCGACAGCGCCGACTCCACGCAGGTCGCGCGGATCCAGGACCGGCTCCCGGGAGGCGAGTCGACCGACCTGGTGCTCGTGTACCACCGGGACGGCGGTCTGACCGACGCCGACCGGCGCACGGCCGCCGAGCAGATCGCCGAGGTGCGCGGCGCCCACGACCTGACCGGTGAGCCGCGGGGCGTGCCGTCCGAGGACGGCTCCACCCTGATGTACCCGGTGTCGAGCACCCAGCCGGGCCAGGACGAAGAGGCCCGGAACGCCTTCGTGGACGGCGTGCGCGAGGTCGCCGAGGGGAGCGGTGGGCTGAGCGTCGAGGTCGGCGGGCCGGGGGCGCTGAACACCGACATGGGCAAGGTGTTCGAGACGATCGACGGCACCCTGCTGCTGGCCACGCTCGCCGTCGTCACCGTCCTGCTGATCCTGATCTACCGCAGCCCGTTCCTGTGGCTGGTGCCGCTCGCCGTCGCGGGCGTCGCCGCCGCCACGGCGATGGCCGCCGGGTACGGACTCCACGAACTGTTCGACGTCACCGTCACCGGCCAGAGCGGCGGCGTGATGACCGTGCTCGTCCTCGGCGCCGGCACCGACTACGCGCTGCTGCTCATCGCCCGCTACCGCGAGGAACTACGGCGCCACGAGCGGCCGTACGACGCCATGCGCACCGCGCTGCGCGGCTGCGGACCGGCCATCCTGGCCTCCTCCGGGACCGTCGCGGCCGGGCTGCTGTGCCTGCTGGCCGCCGATCTCAACAGCAGCAGCGGCATGGGGCCGGTCGGCACGGTCGGAGTGCTCGCGGCGCTGGTCGCGATGACGACCCTGCTGCCCGCCGTGCTCGTGCTGCTCGGACGGCGGGTCTTCTGGCCTCTGATCCCCGCCTTCGGCAGCGAGCCCAAGGCCCGCCGGTCGCTGTTCGCCGCGATGGGGACCTCGGCGACGCGCCGGCCCGTCACCGTGCTCGTCGGTGGCGGCGTCCTGCTCGGTGCTCTCGCGCTGGGCACGTTCAACCTGTCCGGCAGCATCAAACAGGAGGACTCCTTCACGGAGCGGCCCGAGTCGATCACCGCGATGCAGACGCTGGCGCGGGAGTATCCGGAGCGCAGCAGCCGGCCGGTGACCGTCATCGCCCCCGACGAGCGGACCGACGTGGTGTTGGACCGGGCCCGTGAGACCGAGGGTGTCGCCGAGGCGGTTCCCGGGCGCAGTGGTTCGGGGTGGACCGAGATCGCGGTCTTCACGACCGCCTCGCCCGAGACCCCGGCCGAGACCCGGACCATCGAGGCCCTGCGCGCCGGGCTCGACACCGCGGGCGCCTTTGTCGGCGGGCCCAGCGCGCAGCAGATCGACCTGGCCGACAGCGAGTCGCGGGACCGCAAGGTGATCGTGCCGCTGGTGCTGGCCGCCGTGTTCGTCATCCTGGTCGGTCTGTTGCGGAGTCTCGTCGCGCCGTTGTTGCTGCTGACGGCGGTGGTCGCGGTGTGGGGAGCGGCGCTCGGCATCGGGGGGCTGGTGTTCGAGCCGGTGTTCGGGTTCGGCGGTACGGATCCCGGGCTGGGGCTGCTGTCGTTCGTGTTCCTGGTCGCTCTCGGGGTCGACTACGGCATCTTCCTCATGCATCGGATGCGGGAGGAGTCGGTGAAGGGTGCCGAACCGGAGGCTGCGGCGCTTACCGCGTTGCGTACGACCGGTGGGGTCATCGCGTCTGCGGGTGTCGTGCTCGCGGCGACGTTCGCTGTGCTGACGACGCTGCCGTTGGTCGGGCTCGTCGAGCTCGGGTTCGTCATCGCGGTCGGGGTGCTGCTGGATACCTTCCTCGTGCGGACGTACTTGGTCACCACGGCGAGTGTGCTGCTCAAGCGGCGGATGTGGTGGCCGGGGAGGCTCTCGCGTGCACCGGAGCAGCCTGTTGGAGCCGAGCAGGGGCGGGTGCGCAGCCCTGCGTCGCGCTGAGCAGATCAAGCGCCCCTCCCCTCCCGGAGGGGCGCATTCCTGGACGAGGATGAGGTCCGTGCAGGTGCCCACGACAGGTAATCGGATCATGGCGGTGATCAACCGTGATCCGCTGACCGCTCCGCACGCCGTGCGCAACGACGCGCTGCTCGCCGTCGTCGCCGCCCTACTCGCGGTCGCACTCGCGCTGTTCGTCGACGACGGCCGCCGGCCCGACGAGCTCGGGTGGGCGCTGTTGCTCGCCTGCCACGTGCCGCTGGCGTGGCGGCGCCGCCGTCCGCTGCTCGTGCTGCTCGTGATCGTGGCCTGCGTCGCGCCCTACCACGCCCTCGACAACACCCACACGGCACCGACCCCGGCCACCTACATCGCCCTCTACACCGTCGCCGTCACCGGACGGCCGCTGCGTACCGTCCTGGTCGGCGTCGGCGTCATCACCCTCTCGACGAGCGTGATGCTCACGGTGAGCATGCACGAGGCGCTGAGGGTGCTCCAGATCTCCGGGTGGGTCGTCGCCGTGCTGTTCTGCGGTGCCGACGTGCGCTTCTACCGCCAGTACGTCGCCTCCATCGTGGAACGCGCCGAACGTGCCGAACGCACCCGCGAGGAGGAGGCCCGGCGGCGGGTCGCCGAGGAGCGGCTGCGGATCGCCCGGGACCTGCACGACCTGCTCGCGCACACCATCACCCTCATCGGCGTGCAGACCTCCGTCGCCGCCCATGTGCTGTCCGCCGACCCCGAGCGGCTCGACCGGGAGACCGTGGCCAAGGCGCTGGACGACATCGCCGAGACCTGCCGCAGCGCCCGCGGGGAACTCCGTACGACGCTGGAGGTGCTGCGCGAGCACGGTTCTCCGGACGCCCGCGGTCCGCTGCCCGGCCTCGACGGTCTGACCGACCTGGCGGAGGCCGCGCGGCTCGCCGGTGCCCGGGTCGAGCAGACCGTACGGATACGACAGGCACCGCCCGCCGTGGGCGCCGCCGCCTACCGCATCGTGCAGGAGGCGCTGACCAACGCGGTGCGGCACGCGGGACCCGAACCGGCCGTCCGTGTCGACCTGGTGGAACGGGAGGGCGCCCTGCACCTGTCGGTCAGCGACGACGGCACGGGACCGGCCCCGGCCGGCACCCCGGGCTTCGGACTGGTCGGAATGCGCGAGCGGGCGCGCAGCGTGGGTGGCACACTCGACGCCGGTCCGCGTGCGGACGGCGGCTTCGAGGTGACCGCCGTGCTGCCGCTGACGAAGACGGGGACGGGGACCACGGGGGAGGGGACCGGATGACCATCCGAGTGCTGCTCGCGGACGACCAGACGCTGGTGCGGGAGGCGTTCGCGATGCTCGTGGAGTCGGCCCGGGACATGGAGGTCGTCGGCCAGGCCGCCACCGGCCGGCAGGCCGTGCGACTGGCCCGCAGCGAGCGGGCCGACCTCGTGGTGATGGACATCCGCATGCCCGACCTGGACGGCATCGAGGCGACCCGGCTCATCGCGGCCGACGAGGACCTCGCGGGCGTCCGCGTCCTGGTCCTCACCACGTACGACACCGACGAGAACATCGTGGACGCCCTGCGCGCCGGCGCCTCCGGGTTCCTGGTGAAGGACACCAGGCCGGCCGAACTCCTCGACGCCATCCGTACGGTCGCGGCCGGGGAGTCCCTGCTGTCGCCCGGGCCCACGGCACGGCTGATCGAGCGGTTCCTGCGCAGCCCCTCGGCACCGGAGACCGGAGGGCCGGAGTGCCTGTCCGGCCGTGAGCGTGAGGTGCTGTCGCTGGTCGCGCGCGGGCTCAACAACACCGAGATAGCCGATGCGTTGGGCCTGAGCCCGCTGACCGCCAAGACCCACGTCAGCCGCATCATGGGCAAGCTGGCGGCCCGTGACCGGGCGCAGTTGGTCATCGTTGCGTACGAGTCGGGGCTGGTGACGCCGGGGAGCATCTGACGGACAGGTACTGTCCGATGCTCCGTCACGCTCCGTCAGGAGAGGGATGACACTCCTCAGACGCACACTCCTCGTCACCGCCGTCCTGTGCACGCCCCTCACCGCCACGACCCACGCCTCGGCCACCCCCGGCTGCACGTCCTCGGTCCCCTACGTCTCGGGCGAGGGCGGCTACGACACGTACCGCATCCCGGCCACCGTCACGACGGGCAAAGGCACCGTCCTCGCCTTCGCCGAGGGCAGACGCGGCGGCGCGGGCGACACCGGCGACATCGACGTCGTCCTGCGGCGATCGGCGGACGGCGGCTGCACCTGGGGCCCGCTCACCGTCGTCGCGGCCGGGGACGGCGACACCCGGGGCAACCCGGCACCCGTCGTCGACCCGCGCACCGGCGCGATCGTGCTCCTCACCTCCTACAACAGCGGCGAGGTGACGGAGGCCCGGATCATGCGCGGCGAGGTCACCCCCGAGCAGAGCCGACGAGTGTTCGTGCAGCGCAGCCGGGACGACGGCCGGCACTTCACCCCGCCCCGTGAGATCACCGCGCAGGTGAAGGACCCGTCCTGGCGCTGGTACGCGACCGGTCCCGGCCACGCCATCGCCCTCACCCGGGGCCCTTACGCGGGCCGCCTCGTCGTCCCCGCCAACCACTCGGCGTCCCCGCCGTCCGGCTCCCAGGACACCGGCCAGGAGCCCCGCTACTACGGCGCCCACGCGCTGCTGAGCGACGACGGCGGCCGGACCTGGCGGCCGGGCTTTGTCGACGACTCGTACGAGGGGACCCACAACGCCAACGAGTCCACCGCCGCCCAACTGCCGGATGGCCGGGTGTACTTCAACGCCCGGGACCAGCACGGCACGAGCCCGGGCAATCGCCTCGACAGCCACTCGCCGGACGGCGGCCGGTCTCTCGACCGCCCGTACACCGTGCAGCCCACCCTGAACGAGGTCCCGGTCGTCCAGGGCAGCGTCCTGCAACTCCCCGGCCGCCGCGGCCCGTTGCTGTTCTCCGGCCCGTCCGTCCCCACCGCCCGCCGGGCGATGGCCGTCTGGCGCAGCACGGACGGCGGCGCCACCTTCACCAAGGCGCTGACGCTCTCCCGGCGGCCCGCGGCCTACTCGGACCTGGTGCCGCTCGGCCGGAAGACGGTGGGGATCCTCTACGAGACGGGCGCACAAGGGGCCTACGAGACGATCGAGTTCCGGCGCCTCCCGGCCGACGGGCTCTAGAGCAGCCCCGCCGTCGCCAGGTACTTACCGACCCGCTCCACCTCGGCCTGCGACAACGGCACCTGCGGCTCCGCCGTGGCCGGGCAGTCGATCACGCCCCGCAGGTGCAGCGCGGCCTTGAAGGCGCCGATCGCCGAGGAGCCGGGGCCCATGCGGGCCGGGTCGCCGACGGTGACCATGCCGAACAGGGCGCACAGCCGCTCCTGTTCGGCACGGGCCTCCTTCCACTCACCGGCGCGGCACAACCGGTCCAGGCGGGCGTAGCCGTGCGGGTCGACATTGCCGAGGCCGGGCACCGTGCCGTCCGCGCCGACGGCGAGCGCCGCGTCGACGATCAGCTCGGAGCCGGTCAGCACGCTGAAGCCGGTGATGCCCTGGTGGGCCCTGGCCCCGGTCACGACCTGGCGGAAGGCGGCCAGGTCGCCGCTGGAGTCCTTGAGCGCGGCCAGGACACCGTCGGCGGCCAGCTCCAGCACCACGTCCGCGGGCAGCTTCGTGTGGACGGCGACGGGAATGTCGTAGGCGACCACCGGCACCGGGCTCGCCCCCGCGACCGCGCGGTAGTGGCGGGCGATCTCCGCCGGGTGGGTCCGGGCGTAGAACGGGGCGGTGACGACCACCGCGTCCGCGCCCGCCGCCGACACCGCCGCGACATGGCCGAGGACCCGGGCCGTCGTCATGTCGATCGCCCCGGCGAGCACCGGGAGCTGCCCGCCCACGTGGGCCGCGACCGACTCGACGACCAGCCTGCGCTGCGCGTCCGTCAGATACGCCGCCTCCGACGTCGAGCCGAGCACGAACAGGCCGTGCACCCCGCCGGCCACCAGGTGGTCGACGAGCCTGAGCAGCGAGGGGACGTCCACCTCGCGGTCCGGTGTCAGGGGCGTGCAGACGGGCGGGATGACACCGGTCAGCGAGGTGATCGTCATGGGGCCTCCATCGGGTCGCTCCGGCGGACGAGGTCGCGGGTCGACTCGTCCTCCTGGACAGGATGGTGGCAGCGGAAGCGGTGCGCGGGGGCCGACGCGGCCGAGAAGTCCGGCATCACCCCCGCGCACGTCCCGTCCGCCTTCCAGCAGCGCGTGCGGAACGGGCAGCCGCTCGGCGGGCGCGTCGCCGACGGGACCGGACCGGCCAGCGGGATCGGCTCGATCGGGTCGAGCAGGCCGGGCGTGGCGGAGAACAGGGCCCGGGTGTACGGGTGCCGGGCCCGGTCGGTGACCAGGGCGGCCGGGGACTCCTCGACGATCCGGCCCAGGTACATGGTGATCACACGGTCGCTCATCCGCCGTACGGTCTGGATGTCGTGCGAGACGAACACCAGGGCCAGGCCCAGACGTTCCTTCAGGTCCAGCAGCAGATTGAGGATCTGGGCGCGGACCGACACGTCCAGGGCACTGGTCGGCTCGTCCGCCACGACCAGGTCCGGGTCCAGCGCCAGCGCCCGGGCAATGGCGACGCGCTGGCGCTGCCCGCCCGACAGCTGGCCCGGCAGGGCGTCGGCGAGTGCCCGGGGGAGGCCGACCAGGGACATCAACTCCCTGACTCGATCGTCGCGTTGCTGCCTCGTGCCCCGGTCGTGCACGTCCAGCGGGTCCCGCAGGATCTGCCGTACGGTCAGGCGGCGGTTCAGGGCCGTCGACGGGTCCTGGAAGATCATGCCGGTGCTGCCGCCGACGGCCCGGCGGCGTTCGGCGGGCGGCATCGCCCACAGGTCGCGGCCCCGGAACGACACGGTCCCGCGTGTCGGCCGCTCCACCCCGACCAGCACCTTCGCCAGCGTCGACTTCCCGCAGCCCGACTCGCCCACGACGCCGATGGTCTCGCCGGGCGCGATCGCCAGGTCGGCGCCGGTCAGGGCGTACACCCGGTCGCGGGTGAACAGGCCGCCGCTGCGGGCCTTGTGCACCACATGCGCGTCGGACAGCTCCACGAGCGCGGGCCGTGTATTCATGACACCGCCTCGCTCTCGGTCGTCGCCAGCTCTATGGCCGGGTGGTGGCAGGCCGCCGTGTGCGCCGGTGTACCGGTCAGGAGCGGGGCCGTCGTCCGGCAGATCCCGCTCGCCCGCGGACACCGGTCGGCGAACCGGCACCCGGCCGGGAAGTCGGCGGGGGAGGGCACGACCCCCTTGATCTGCGTCATCCGCTCCTGCGCCGACTCCAGCGACAGCACGCTGCCGAGCAGACCGCGCGTGTAGTGGTGGGCCGGGGCCTCCACCAGGTCGGCGGTCACGCCGATCTCGACGATCTGCCCGCCGTACATCACCGCCACCCGGTCGGTGACGTCCGCGACCAGCGCCAGGTCGTGGGAGACGAGGATCAGCGCGAAGCCGAGCTCCTCGCGCAGTCGCAGCAGCAGCTCTATGACCTGGGCCTGCACGGTCACGTCGAGGGCGGTGGTCGGCTCGTCGGCGACGATCAGCTTCGGGCCGCGGGACAGGGCCATGGCGATCAGGACGCGCTGCCGCTGCCCGCCGGACAGTTCGTGCGGATAGCTGCGCAGGGTGCGCCCGGGGTCGAGGCCGACCATCGTCAGCAGCTCGGTGGGACCGCGCCGCCCGCCCCGCCGCACGACCTGCTTGAGCTGCGCGCGGATCGTCATCGCCGGGTTCAGCGACGACAGGGCGTCCTGGTAGATCATCGCCATCTCGTGGCCGAGGAGCTTGCGGCGTACGCGCATCGGTTCGGCGAGCAGGTCGCGCTGGCCGAACCGGACCTGGCCGCCGACGCGCGCTCCCTTCGGCTGGAGGCCCATGACCGCCAGCGCGGTCAGTGACTTGCCGCAGCCCGACTCGCCGACCAGGCCCAGCACTTCGCCGGGATGCACCTCGAAGCTGATGCCGTCCACGATGTCCACGCCGCCGTGCCGCTGGTCGAAGCCGATGGTGAGGTTCTCCACCGCCAGCACCGGCTGTCCGTCCCGGGGCAGCTGACGGGCCCGGGCCCGCAGCCGCCGGGCCGCCTCCGTCAGGCCGGGCAGCCGCACGACCTCCCCGCTGCCGGGCTCCGGCGCCTGGAGCCGGTCGTGCTCGTCGAGGCCGTCGGGGACGTCCACCTCCCGCGCCGACGGGGCCGCCCACGCGTCGGACACCCCCTCGGACAGGATGTTCAGCGACAGCACCGTGACCAGCATCAGCAGCCCGGGGAAGACCGTCGCCCACCAGCCGCCGGTCAGCACCATGTTCTTGCCGTCCGAGATGACACTGCCCCAGGACGGGTCGGGCGGCCGTACGCCCGCTCCGATGAAGGACAGCGACGCCTCGAAGACGATCGCCTCGGCGACCTGCACCGTGCAGAACACCAGCACGGGCGCGGCGCAGTTGATCGCCACGTGCTTCAGCACGATGTGCGGGGTCCGGGCACCGATCACCCGTTCCGCCGTCACGTAGTCCTCGCCGTACTGGTCGAGGACGTTCGCCCGGACGACCCGCGCCACCGGCGGCGTGAACAGGAACGCGATCGCGCAGATCAGCACCGTGATGCCACCACCGAACACCGCCACCAGCACGGCGGCGAGCGCGATGCCCGGGAACGCCATGACGACGTCCAGGCAGCGCATGAGCGTCTCGTCGACGGCCTTGCGGGAAGTCGCCGCGACGGCTCCGAGCAGCGCCCCGGCCACCAGCGCCAGGCCGGTGGCGCCGAGCCCGATCGCGAGCGACCAGCGCGCCCCGTACATCAGCCGGCTGAGGATGTCCCGGCCGAGGCTGTCCTGGCCCATCCAGTGCCCGGCGGACGGATGCCCGGTGCCGTCGACGGGCGGCTGCTGGTCGAGCGGGTCGTGCGGGGCGAGCAGCGGGGCGAGCAGCGCCAGCAGCACGACGACCGCCAGGAAGCAGAGGGCGGCCTTCGACAGCAACGGCAGCCGGCGCCAGCCGCGCAGCCGGAGGCCGGGCCGGGACAGCGCCTCGGTGAGGCTCTTGCGGGTCATCATGCGGGTCATCACGTGGTCGCATCCCTCAGTCGCGGGTTGACCAGCAGGTAGAGGACGTCGATGACGAGGTTCACGACGACGAACCCGGCCGCCGTGGTCAGGACGACGCCCTGGACGACGGCCGGATCGCCGTTCTTCACCGCGTCGATCATCAGCTTGCCCATGCCGGGCAGCGAGAAGATCGTCTCGATGACGACCGCGCCGCCCAGCAGATAGCCGACGCGCAGCCCGAGCACGGTGAGGGGGTTGATGAGCGCGTTCCGCAGCACGTTCCGCCCCACGACCACGCGCGGCGGCAGCCCGCTCCCGATCGCCGTCCGTACGTAGTCCTTGTCCAGCTCCTCCACCACGGCCGTCCGCACGATCCGGGTCAGCTGTGCCGCCACCGGAAGGGAGAGGGCGAGGGCGGGGAGCGCCATGGTCTTCAGCCAGCCGGTGAAGGAGTCGGCCGGGTTGATGTAGCCGCCGGTCGGGAACCAGCCCAGGTCGACCGCCAGGTACTGGATCATCAGCAGCGCCAGCCAGAAGCCGGGCGCCGCGACACCGGTCAGCGACACGACCCGGATGATCTGGTCGGGCAGCCGGTCCCGGTAGATCGCCGCGGTCACCCCGCCCACGAGGGACAGCACGACCGCGACGCCCAGGCCCAGGAAGGTGAGCTGGAGGGTGAGCGGCAGTGCGGTGGTGACCTGGTCGATCACCGGCGCCCGGGTCAGCGCGCTGGTGCCCATGTCGCCGTGCAGCAGGTCGGCGACGAAGCCGGCGTAGCGCACGGGCAGCGGGTCGAGCAGGCCGTGTTCCTCGCGGAAGTCGTGCAGTTGCTCCGGAGTCGGGTTGGCGCCCTGGAAGAACGCGGACGCCGGGTCGACGTCCGAGAACCGCATCACCAGGAACACGAACAGCACGATGCCGAGCATCAGCGGCACGAGCAGGGCGACGCGGCGGAGCAGGATCCGCAGGACTGCCGTCATGCCGCTAGGCCCACTTGGCCTGGAGCAGGTTGATGCCCGGGTACGGCTGCGCCCTTATGCCGCTGAGCCGCTTCGGGTCCCAGGCCGTCATCAGCTCGTTGTGGACGACCGGGTAGAGAACAGCCTGTTCGGCGACGACGTCGATGTAGTCCTGGACCATCACCTTCTTCTTCTCGGGATCCGGCTCCCGGGTGGCCCGGTCCATGTCCCTGAAGAGAGCCTTGGCGACGGGGTCGCCCGCCCACCGCGTGTACTGCATCCACAGGTTCTCGGGCCCGTAGTTGTAGTGCATGATCAGGTCGGCGTCGAGGCCGAACTGGTTGGGGTTCGAGGCGGCGGCGACGACCTGGTAGTCCTGCTTCTGGTCCATCTTCGTGAACACGGCCGTGGTCTCCTGCGGGGACAGGGTCGTCTTCACACCGATCGCGTCCCAGGACGCCTTGACGGTCGGCAGGCAGTCGACGATCCAGCTCACGTTCACCGCGAGGATGTCGATGCTCAGCCCCTTGACCCCGGCCTCCTTCAGCAGCGCCTTCGCCTTGTCCGGGTCGTAGTCGTACACGGTCTTCGCCCGGCGGTAGGACGGGTTGCTCTCGTCGAGGAAGGAACTCGACGGCTTCCCGTGGCCCTTGAGCGCGACCTCCACCATCTTCTCGGTGTCGATGGCGTAGTGCAGGGCCTGGCGTACGCGCACGTCGTCGAAGGGCTTGTGCCGGGTGTTGAACATCAGGAACAGGTTGTTCATCCCGGCCCCGCCGGCGACGGTCAGCCCGCTGCTCTCGAGCTGCGCGATGTTGGCGTAGGGGATGTTGTCCGCGATCTGCGCGCCCGCGCTCGACCCCGAGATCTTCGCGACGCGGGGTGCCGCGTCCACGATCGTCAGCCAGTTCATCTTCCGGAAGGCCGGCTTGCGCGGGCCGTTGTAGCCGTCGAACGCCTCGAAGGTCGTGTTCGACTTCGGGTGGTGCGCGGTCTGCCGGTACGGTCCCGAGCCGATCGCCTTGCCCTTGATGGCGTCGTCCCAGGCGCCCGGCTCGGAGAACACGTGCTTCGGCATGATCTTGGCGAGGGTCAGCCGTGAAAGCCCGTCCGGGAACGGGAACTTGAGCACCAGCTCCACGGTCCGCCCGTCGATCTTCCGGACCTCCTTCAGCCAGCTCGCGAAGAAGCCCTTGGCGAGGGTCTGGGTGTCCGGGTCGAGGATCCGCTCGAAGACGAAGACCACGTCGTCGGCGGTGACGGGCTTGCCGTCGTGGAACTTCGCGCCCGCCCGCAGCGTGAACTTCCAGGACGTGCCGTCTGTGTCCTTCGGCACCTCGGTCGCCAGGGCCGCGTACGGCTCACGGGAGATCGGGTCGGTGTCGAGCAGGCCCTCGTAGATGTGGTTGTTGGCGGCCATGCAGAACGCGGACGCCGTCTGGGTGGGATCCCAGCTTCCGTCGTTGCCGTAGCCGATCACCGCGGTCAGCGTCCGGTTCGCCCCGCTGCCGCCCCCACCGGTGTCGTTGGTGGACTCCGGCCCGGACGAACACGCCGACAGCGACGCGGAGACGGCGGCGGCCGCGCCCAGCGCGCCGGTGTACTTCAGGAACGTCCGGCGGTGCGGCGCCGGCACGTCGTGGGTCACGTCGCGCACGGGGTCCTCCAGCGAGAGGTCTGGAAAGGAAGCGAGGGGGCGAGCAGAGGAGATACGACGTCCTACGTCCTGCGGTCAGCGCGACCATAGGAGGGGCCGTGGAGGCGGTCAAGGGATGGCACACGAATGGCGTATCTGCCAGAGGTCGGACCAATGGCGCTGTGAAATGAGGCGAGTTGACGGTCTATCAGGGCAGGTCCGGCACCGGGTACCGCCAGAGGTGGGACGTGGGACGTCCGGGGCGCGTACGATGCGGCGCATGTCCGAGGAGCCCAGGACCAGCCGGATACAACGCCAGGTCGTGCAGCTCATCCTCGACCGCAGACTCACCGCCGGCGCGCCGCTGCCCACCGAAGCCGAACTCATGGAGGACCTCGGCGTCAGCCGCAACTCCGTCCGCGAGGCACTCAAAGCCCTCCAGGCCCTCGACATCGTCGAGATCAGACACGGCTACGGCACCTACGTCGGCCAGGCCTCCCTCACCCCCCTCGTCGACGGCCTGACCTTCCGCACCCTGGCCCGGCACGACGACGACACCGGCGCCCTCGCCGAGATCCTCCAGGTCCGGGAAGTACTGGAGGAGGGCCTGATCCGCCGGGTCGCCGCGACCGTCACCGAGGCGGAACTGGACAGGCTGGAGGGCGTGGTGAGGTGCATGGAGTTCGCGGGCGGCACGGGCCGCTCCTTCCCCGAACTCGACCGCGAGTTCCACGAGATCCTGTACGCCTCCCTCGGCAACGCGCTGGTCCCGCAGCTCCTCGGCGCGTTCTGGACGGTCTTCCGCCGGGTCTCCGGCGCCCGCGGCTGGACCGACGACCCGTCACCCGAGATCACGGTCCGCCGCCACCGCGACATCGTCACGGCCCTGCGCGCCCGCGACGTCGAGGGCGCGCAGCGGGCGATGGCAGTGCACTTCCGGGGGATCGAGGCGCGGGCGGCGGAGGAGTCGCGGGGGGTGGGGTGATTCCGCTCCCGGGCGAGCGGGCGCGGAGCATGATGAGGGGCATGACCGAGCTGTGGAGTGAGAGTGGCGCCGGAGTCCTGCGACTGCCTTCCGGTCGGTTGGTACGGGGGCGAGGCCTCCGCCACCCCCTGGACCCCGCCGCGCCCACCCCCTCCTACGGCCTCTACCTGCTCGGCAAGCAGCCTCCCGAGGTCCCCTGGGAGTCCGGCTGGCTCCGCTGGCCCGATTTCCGCCTCCCGTCGGACCGGGCAGCCGCCCGCGGGGTGCTGGCCGACGCCTGGGAACGGGCCGCCGGGGAGCGCGTGGAGATCGCCTGCGGCGGAGGACGCGGCCGCACGGGCACGGCGCTGGCCTGCCTGGCGGTGCTGGACGGGGTGCCGGGGGAGGAGGCGGTGGCGTACGTGCGGCGGCACTACGACCGGCATGCGGTGGAAACGCCCTGGCAGCGGCGGTACGTACGGAGTTTCGGCGAGACGTGAGCCCCCTGGCGGTGCTCCGAGCGCTCGTGTTCTACGGAAAGGCTCTTACTCGGCCCCGCCCTGGCCGGCTTCGGCCGTGATGCGCTCGGAGCAGGTCCGGACGAGTTCCTGCTCGGCGTCGTTGAGATGGTCGGCGAGCAGGGGCTCCGCCTTCTCGGTGGCGCCGGCCCTGAGGGCGGCGAGGATGTCCCGGCTGCGGGCCGGGTAGGACTCGTGGAACTCCCGCGGAGCGCCCATCACATGGAAGCCGAGGCGCAGTTCCGCCAGGATTCCACGCATCAGTTCGTTCAGGCGGGCGCTTCCGGGACCAGCAGCTTCTCGTGCGTGCGCAGCCGGAACGCCTCTCCGAGGGTGTTGCGCGAGAGGGCGCGGGGGCCCGTCCCACAGTTGGCGTTCGTAGAGGCGGCGGGCCGGGCTGCCCTGGAGGACGTTCCGGCGTACTTGTTCACCGTCGGCGTCGGTCCGGGTCAACACAGCGCGGAGGACCGCCGAACGCAGGCCTCGGAACATCCCGTACCCGTATCCACGGCCGGATTATGTCAGCGGCCGCTTATCACAATCGGTTACCTGCCCAGCGCTTGGAAAATACCCCTCGCCGCATGCCGAGAACCGTTGGCCATTGCCGAACCCCTTGGTGCCGCGCCGCAGTTGTAAGGCACAGACCCCTCCCGAGTGTAGGCGCGGAGCGTCACCGCGGGGATGCGAAGAGTGAAACTCCGAAAGGAGGGGGAGCACGGTGGAGGCACGACACTCGGCGCTCTGCGTCGAAGAAGCGGAGGATGCGGTGAAAGAATTGCGGACAGAACTCGCCAAGGCCGGAATTACCCTGCCGTCATTGGGGCTGGACCCGGTAAGTCTTGCGCGGGAAGCACCCTGTCCGCTCGTGGAATTGGGCCGGTGTTCCGTTCGGACCGCCCGGCGGCTCGCGGCGGTGCCGCGATGAAGCCCCCGGTCGGCGCGTATGTCGTGGACACCCGCAGCGGCCGCATCGGCATCGTCATGGGGCATGAGGGGCCCTACGTGCAGCTGAGGCCGTACGGGGGCGGGAAGGAGTGGGACGCCGACCCCGGTGCCGTCCGGCACGCCACCCCGGCCGAGCGGCTGCGCGCGGCGACGGCGTACGCCAACGCCCGCAGCAGGGGCGAGGTCCCTTGACGCGCTGACCCTGCGAGAATGACGGCATGAGTCTGTTCCGCGACGACGGCATCGTGCTGCGCACCCAGAAGCTGGGTGAGGCGGACCGGATCATCACGCTGCTCACCCGGGGTCACGGACGCGTACGGGCGGTGGCCAGGGGCGTGCGCCGGACGAAGTCGAAGTTCGGTGCGCGCCTCGAACCCTTCTCCCACGTCGACGTGCAGTTCTTCGCCAAGGGGAGCGAGCTGGTCGGGCGCGGGCTGCCGCTGTGCACGCAGAGCGAGACCATCGCCCCGTACGGGAGCGGGATCGTCAGCGACTACGCGCGGTACACCGCGGGGACCGTGATGCTCGAGACCGCCGAGCGGTTCACCGACCACGAGGGCGAGCCGGCCGTGCAGCAGTACCTGCTGCTCGTCGGCGGGCTGCGGACCCTCGCCCGCGGGGAGCACGCGCCGCACCTCGTGCTGGACGCGTTCCTGCTGCGGTCCCTCGCCGTCAACGGGTACGCCCCGAGCTTCACCGACTGCGCGAAGTGCGGCATGCCCGGGCCCAACCGGTTCTTCTCGGTCGCGTCGGGCGGTTCCGTCTGCGGGGACTGCCGGGTACCGGGCAGCGTCGTACCCTCGCCCCAGGCCCTGGAACTCCTCGGCGCGCTGCTTACGGGAGACTGGGAGACCGCGGACGCCTGCGAGTCGCGGTACGTCCGGGAGGGCAGCGGGCTGGTGTCCGCGTATCTGCACTGGCACATGGAGCGCGGGCTGCGCTCCCTGCGCTACGTGGAGAAGTAGGCCCGTACAGAAGTAAGCAAGCAAGCACGAGGAGCGAGAGACACATGGCCGTACGCGGGATCCTGGGGCGGCAGCGCCGGGAGTACAGGACGCCGGAGCCGCACCCGTCCGGCGCACGGCCGCCGAAGCTCGGAGAGCTCGTACCACAGCATGTGGCGATCGTCATGGACGGCAACGGGCGCTGGGCGAAGGAGCGGGGCCTGCCGCGCACCGAGGGCCACAAGGTCGGCGCCGAGCGGGTGCTCGACGTGCTCCAGGGCGCCATCGAGATGGGCGTGGGCGCCATCTCCCTGTACGCCTTCTCCACCGAGAACTGGAAGCGGTCGCCGGACGAGGTGCGCTTCCTGATGAACTTCAACCGGGACTTCATCCGCAAGACCCGCGACCAGCTGGACGAGCTGGGCATCCGGGTGCGCTGGGTGGGCCGTATGCCCAAGCTGTGGCGCTCGGTCGCCAAGGAGCTCCAGATCGCCCAGGAACAGACCAAGGGCAACGACAAGCTCACGCTGTACTTCTGCATGAACTACGGCGGGCGCGCCGAGATCGCCGACGCGGCGCAGGCGCTGGCGGCCGATGTGAAGGCCGGGAAGCTCGACCCGTCGAAGGTCAACGAGAAGACCTTCGCGAAGTACATGTACTACCCGGACATGCCGGACGTGGACCTGTTCCTGCGCCCGAGCGGTGAGCAGCGCACCTCGAACTACCTGCTCTGGCAGAGCGCGTACGCCGAGATGGTCTTCCAGGACGTGCTCTGGCCGGACTTCGACCGCCGCGACCTGTGGCGGGCGTGCCTGGAGTTCGCCTCGCGGGACCGGCGGTTCGGCGGGGCCATCCCGAACGAGGAGCTGCTGGCCATGGAGGGCAGGCAGGAGTAGTCCCGCAGAGCAGCGCTTCACAGGCACGGGTGGCGCAGTTCCCTCAGGGGCGCGGGGAACTGCGCGACCGGCCACCATGGACCCGCACCCGTGAACCGGGTCTCACCCTCACGGCGAACAGCGGCTCAGCCGCCGGAGGCAGCCGCGCAGTCGGCGCACGTGCCGAAGATCTCCACCGTGTGGGCCACGTTCACGAAGCCGTGCTCGGCGGCGATGGCCTCCGCCCACTTCTCCACGGCCGGGCCCTCCACCTCGACGGCCTTGCCGCAGCCGCGGCACACCAGGTGGTGGTGATGGTCGTCGGTGGAGCACCGGCGGTAGACGGACTCGCCGTCAGCGGTGCGCAGGACGTCGACCTCACCGGCGTCGGCGAGGGACTGCAGGGTGCGGTAGACCGTGGTGAGCCCGACCGAGTCGCCTTTGTGCTTGAGCATGTCGTGGAGTTCCTGCGCGCTGCGGAACTCGTCGACCTCGTCCAGGGCCGCCGCCACGGCGGCACGCTGCCTGGTGGCGCGGCCCTTCACGGACGGTCCAGCGGTCGTCACCGTTGCCTCCTCACGTCTGCCTTGCCCGGGCCATTGTGCCAGCCCGGGGTGGGGGCGGTCAGACGCCGACTTCGTCGGTTGTCTTCCGGGTGCCCGGAATCGCGCACTCGGCAGGGTCGTGGGCGGGATCCGCGGCCGTCCGGGCGCGGGCGCGGCGGCGGGCCAGCGGAGTCGCGAGCGCCGTCAGCACGACGAAGGCGCCGATGGTCAGCAGCACGATCGTCGCGCCGGGCGGGACGTCCTGGTAGTACGACGTGACGGTGCCGCCGATCGTCACGCTCACGCCGATGGCCACGGCGATCACGAAGGTCGCGGCGAAGCTGCGGCCGATCTGCTGGGCGGCCGCGACGGGCACCACCATCAGCGCGCTGACCAGGAGCAGGCCGACCACGCGCATCGCCACCGTCACCGTGACGGCCGCGGTGATCGCCGTCAGCAGGTTCAGGGCGCGCACCGGCAGGCCCGTCACCCGCGCGAACTCCTCGTCCTGGCTGACCGCGAACAGCTGCCGGCGCAGGCCGAGGGTGACCAGGACGACGAAGGCGGCCAGAATGCAGATCGCCGTGACGTCCGACTCGGACACCGTCGACAGGGAGCCGAAGAGGTACGACGTCAGGTTGGCGTTGGAGCCCGTCGGCGCGAGGTTGATGAACATCACACCGCCTGCCATGCCGCCGTAGAACAGCATCGCGAGGGCGATGTCGCCGCGGGTCCTGCCGTACCAGCGGATCAGCTCCATGAGGACCGCGCCGATGACGGAGACGAGGGTCGCCATCCACACCGGGGACCAGGTCAGGAGGAAGCCGAGGCCGACGCCGGTCATCGCCACGTGGCCGATGCCGTCGCCCATCAGGGCCTGGCGGCGCTGGACCAGGTAGATGCCCACCGCGGGGGCCGTGATGCCGACCAGGACGGCGGCGAGCAGCGCCCGCTGCATGAAGGCGTAGTCGAGGATCTCCATCAGCTCAGCAGTCCCGTGCGGATCGGTTCGTGGCCCGCGGGTGCGTGCGGGTGTACGTGGTCGTGGCCGGGCAGGGCGTGCTGCCCGACCGCCTTGGGGGGCGGGCCGTCGTGTACGACGCAGCCGTCGCGCAGGACGACCGCCCGGTCGATGAGGGGCTCCAGGGGGCCCAGTTCGTGCAGCACGAGCAGCACGGTCGTGCCCTGGGAGACCTGCTCGCGCAGCGTGTGCGCGAGGACCTCCTGGCTGGCCAGGTCGACACCGGCCATCGGCTCGTCCATGATCAGCAGTTCCGGCTCGGAGGCGAGCGCGCGGGCGATCAGGACGCGCTGGTGCTGGCCGCCCGAGAGGGCGTTGACCGAGTCCTTGGCCCGGTCCGCCATGCCGACGAGCTCCAGGGCCGCGCGCACGGCCGCGTGGTCCGTCTTGCGCAGCACGCCGAAGCGGGCCCGGGACAGGCGGCCCGAGGAGACCACCTCGGTCACCGTGGCGGGCACCCCGCCCGCGGCCGTGGTGCGCTGCGGGACGTAGCCCACGCGGTGCCAGTCGCGGAACCGCCTGCGGTCCGTGCCGAACAGCTCGATCTCGCCGGCGCCGGTCTGCACCTGGCCGATGATGCTGCGCACGGCCGTGGACTTGCCGGAGCCGTTCGCGCCGAGCAGCGCGACGACCTCACCGTGGTGCACGGTGAGGTCGATGCCGCGCAGGACGGGGCGCGAGCCCAGGTCCGCGCGGACGCCGCGCAGGGATATGACGGGCTCGTTCATGCCGTCCTCCGATGGGTCGATCACTTGGCTCCCAGGGCCGCCTGAAGGGCCTTGAGGTTGGCTTCCATGACCTGGAAGTAGTCGTCGCCGCGGGACTTGTCGGTGATGCCCTCGAGCGGGTCGAGGACGTCCGTCTTGAGCTTCGCGTCCTTGGCGAGGGTCTTCGCGGTCTTGTCGGAGACCAGTGTCTCGTAGAAGACGGTGGTGACGCCGTCGGCCTTGGCCTCCTGCTGGAGCTCCCTGACCCGGGCGGCGCTGGGCTCGCTCTCGGGGTCGAGGCCGGAGATGGCCTCCTGGGTGAGGCCGTAGCGCTCGGCGAGGTAGCCGAAGGCGGCGTGGTTGGTGAAGAAGACCTTGGTCTTCGTGTTCTTCAGGCCGTTCTCGAAGTCGCCGTTGAGCCCGTTCAGCTTCTTGACCAGGGCCGCGGTGTTCTTCTTGTAGTCGGCCGCGTGGTCGGGGTCGGCCTTCTCGAAGGCCTTGCCCACGCCCTCGGCGACCTCGGCGTACTTCACCGGGTCCAGCCAGACGTGCGGGTCGCGGGCGTGCTCTTCCTCCTCGGCGTTCCCCGCCTCCTCGCCCTCGCCCTCGTGCTCGTGCTCGGTGCTGCCGTGGTCCTCGAGGGTGGTCAGGCCGGCCGCGTCGATCTTCGTCTTGATGCCGGTCTGTGAGACGGCCTCGTCGACGGCGGGCTGGAGGCCCTTGAGGTAGAGCGCCGCGTCGGCCTCTTCCAGCTGCGCCCGCTGCTTGGTGCTGATCTCCAGGTCGTGCGGCTCCTGGCCGGGCTCGGTCAGGCTGGTGACGTTCGCGTGGTCGCCGCCGATCTGCTCGGCGAGGAAGGCCATCGGGTAGAACGACGCGACGACGTCGAACTTGTCCGAGTTGCCCGTCGCCGCGCTGTCGCTGGAGCAGGCGGAGAGAGCACCGAGGCCGAGAGCGGTGGCCGCGGTGACCGCGGTGGCGGATATGAGGCGTCGTCGTACGTTCATGACACTCATTTTCAACAAATATGGAAACCGTTGTCAACAAACCAGCTGAGCGGATCCGGGGAGGGGGTCTGGCGGTCGCGGAGGGGGGAGCGATTTGATTGAGGGGGCGCCCCCGCCGGTAACCTGAAGCATTCGCTGGAAGCAACTCGCTTCGTCGCCCGTCGTCGTAATGAAGAGAGCACCGTGGCCGCCGACAAGATCGACACCATCGTCAGCCTGAGCAAGCGCCGTGGCTTCGTATTCCCCTGTAGTGAGATCTACGGCGGTCAGCGCGCCGCTTGGGACTACGGCCCCCTGGGTGTCGAGCTCAAGGAGAACCTCAAGCGCCAGTGGTGGCGCTACATGGTGACGTCGCGCGAGGACGTCGTCGGTATCGACTCGTCCGTGATCCTGGCCCCCGAGGTCTGGGTCGCCTCCGGCCACGTCGCCACCTTCACGGACCCGCTGACCGAGTGCACCTCCTGCCACAAGCGGTTCCGCGCGGACCACCTGGAGGAGGCCTACGAGGCCAAGCACAAGCGCCTGCCGGAGAACGGCCTGGCCGACGTCAACTGCCCCAACTGCGGCAACAAGGGCCAGTTCACCGAGCCCAAGCAGTTCTCGGGCCTGCTGTCCACCCACCTCGGCCCGACCCAGGACTCCGGCTCCGTCGCCTACCTGCGGCCCGAGACCGCCCAGGGCATCTTCACCAACTTCTCCCAGGTGCAGACCACCTCGCGCCGCAAGCCGCCGTTCGGCATCGCCCAGATGGGCAAGTCCTTCCGCAACGAGATCACGCCCGGCAACTTCATCTTCCGCACCCGCGAGTTCGAGCAGATGGAGATGGAGTTCTTCGTCAAGCCGGGCGAGGACGAGAAGTGGCAGGAGTACTGGATGGAGCAGCGCTGGAACTGGTACACCGGTCTCGGCCTGCGCGAGGAGAACATGCGGTGGTACGAGCACCCGAAGGAGAAGCTCTCCCACTACTCCAAGCGCACCGCCGACATCGAGTACCGCTTCCAGTTCGGCGGCAGTGAGTGGGGCGAGCTGGAAGGTGTGGCCAACCGCACCGACTACGACCTCGGCGCCCACTCCAAGGCCTCCGGCCAGGACCTCACCTACTTCGACCAGGAGGCCGGCGAGCGCTGGACCCCGTACGTCATCGAGCCCGCGGCCGGTGTCGGCCGCGCGATGCTGGCGTTCCTCCTGGACGCCTACATCGAGGACGAGGCGCCCAACGCCAAGGGCAAGATGGAGAAGCGCACGGTGCTGCGCCTCGACCCGCGCCTGTCCCCGGTGAAGGTCGCGGTGCTGCCGCTGTCCCGGAACCCGGAGCTGTCCCCGAAGGCCAAGGGCCTCGCCCAGGCCCTGCGCCAGCACTGGAACATCGAGTTCGACGACGCCGGCGCCATCGGCCGCCGCTACCGCCGCCAGGACGAGATCGGCACGCCGTTCTGCGTGACCGTCGACTTCGACACCCTGGAGGACAACGCGGTCACCGTCCGCGAGCGTGACTCGATGAAGCAGGAGCGCGTCTCCCTCGACCAGATCGAGGGCTACCTGGCGGCCCGCCTGGTCGGCTGCTGATCGCCTCTCGTACGTACGCCGGTGCCGGGTCCCTCTTCGAAAGGGCCCGGCACCGCCGCGTTCAGAGGTCCAGGTCCGCGTAGACGGCCGCGTGGTCCGAGGCGCGGTTCCACTTCGAGGTGACGGTGTCGAAGGACTTGATCGTGGACGGCGCCCAGATGCCGCGCCGTTCGACCTCGACGTGCTGCACCTGGTCCCACAGCGGCGGCGGCAGCATCAGGTAGTCGAGCTTCTGGTTCTCGGAGGTGCCCGTGCCGTGGGTGCCCGGGGCGCCCCGGTACTCGGGGTGGCTCATCACGTCCCGCAGACCGGTGCCCAGCAGGGCCCGGATCGCCTCGCTGGACGGTTCGTCGTTGAGGTCCCCGGCGACCACGACGTACGGGGAACGCTCCAGGGCGCTCTGGTAGATCGACGCCACGCGCCGGGCCTGGGCGATGCGCAGTTCCGGGTCGTCGCCGCTCTGGCTCTTCAGGTGATTGCCGAGCAGCCACAGCGGGGTGCCGCCGATCTGGATCTCGTACTCGGGGCAGTCCCGGCTGAAGAGGTACTCGCCCGGGCGGTCCGGGTCGGGGTCGAAGACGTGGGACCGCACGGACGTGATCGGGTGGCGGCTGAGGATCCCCACGTCGATGCCGCGCGGGTCGTTGCCGTCGATCACCATGTCGTAGGGGTACGGGGTCTTCTTCAGATCGCCGCCCAGCACCTGCTCGTTGAAGCGGCGCAGGGTCGTGCGGTCCTCCACCTCCACCGCGAGCAGGATGTCGGCGTCGACCTCGGCGATCACCCGGCCCGTGTTGTGCACGGACTCCCAGTCGAGGTCGTCACGGACCAGCTCCACCCAGCCGGTCCACCCCGAGCGGCCCTTGGCGACGATCTCGAAGGTGACGTGCTCGCCGCTGCCCCTCGTCTTGAACAGCGTGCCCTGGCCGCGGGTCTCGTTGACGAAGAACGGCCTGTCCTTGCGCGAGTCGTGTACCCGGTGCTTCTTGAGGAGCTCGGCGATGCGCTCCTTGGTCTTGTCGTCGTAGGTCTTCTTCTCCAGGAGGGAGATCAGCTTGGAGTAGTCGCTCAGGATCTCCCGGCGCTGCTTGTCGCCGGGGAGGCGGAAGACCTTGGGGCGGCGGAAGAGGTTCTCCGTGTTGAAGGTGGCGATACGGATCGTCATGGCGCGCTCCCTCGGGCGGCGCAGGAGTTCCGCGCGGCCGGTGGGCAGGCGCCGCCGGGGAGACTGCTCGCCGGCTCTTCCATTCTCGGAGCGGGATGGGAGGGATGTCGACCGGTGGGGCGCCTGAGCGCTTCTGTGGCAGGCCCTGATTGGTCCTTCAGCGCTGCTGCCGATTGGCCCTGTTTCCGCGAGCGGCGCGGCGCCAGGGTGAGCGCATGAGCATCGCCTTTCTGCTGACCACTCTCGTCGTCGTCGCCACGCCGGGCACCGGAGTCGTCTACACCCTCGCGGCCGCGCTCTCCCGGGGCCGGCGCGCGAGCATCGTCGCGGCCGTCGGGTGCACGCTCGGGATCGTGCCGCATCTGCTGGCCACGGTCACCGGGGCCGCCGCCCTGCTGCACGCCAGCGCCACCGCCTTCCAGGTGCTGAAGTACGCCGGGGTCGCCTACCTCCTGTACATGGCGTGGGCGACGGTGCGGGACAAGGAGGCGCTCGTGGTGCAGGAGGAGCGGGCGGCGCCGGTGTCCGCGCGGCGGGTGATCGTGCGGGGTGTGCTGATCAACATCCTCAATCCGAAGCTGACGATCTTCTTCTTCGCGTTCCTGCCGCAGTTCGTGAGCCCCGGTGAGCCGCACGCGGTGGTGCACATGGCGGCGCTCGGCGGGGTGTTCATGCTGGCGACCTTCGCGGTGTTCGCCGGTTACGGGGTGCTGGCCGCGTCGGTGCGCAGCCATGTGATCGGGCGGCCCCGGGTGATGGCCTGGCTGCGGCGGGGGTTCGCGGGGTCCTTCGTGGCGCTGGGCGCGAAGCTGGCGGTCACGGCGCGGTAGCCAGGGCAGGGCCGCAGCACCCGAGACGGATGACAAGTATGGAATGACAGATATTGAAATCTGTCATCCGTCATGGCACAGTGGACGGCATGACGATGCGAACCCGAACCCTCGGAACCACCGGCCCCCAGGTCTCCGCCCTCGGCCTCGGCTGCATGGGCATGTCCGCGCTGTACGGCGAGGCGGACCGGGCCGAGTCCGTCGCGACCATCCACGCGGCGCTCGACGCGGGCGTCACCCTGCTGGACACCGGCGACTTCTACGGCATGGGCCACAACGAGATGCTGATCGGGGAGGCCCTGCGCACGGCCTCCGCCGCCCGGCGTGAACAGGCCCTGGTCAGTGTGAAGTTCGGCGCCCTGCGCGACCCGGACGGCGGCTGGTCCGGCTACGACGGCCGGCCCGCCGCCGTGAAGAACTTCGCCGCGTACTCCCTCCAGCGGCTCGGCGTCGACCACATCGACGTCTACCGCATCGCCCGCCTCGACCCCGACGTGCCGATCGAGGAGACGGTCGGCGCGATCGCGGAACTGGTCGAGAAGGGGTACGTGCGGCACATCGGCCTCAGCGAGGTCGGCGCCGACACGATCCGCCGGGCCGCCGCCACCGCGCCGATCTCCGACCTCCAGATCGAGTACTCCCTCATCTCGCGCGGCATCGAGGACGAGATCCTCCCCACCACGCGCGAGCTGGGCATCGGCATCACGGCGTACGGCGTGCTCTCCCGGGGCCTGATCTCGGGCCACTTCACCGCCGACCGGCAGCTCGGCGCGGGCGACTTCCGGGCGATGTCGCCGCGCTTCCAGGGGGACAACCTCCGGCACAACCTGAACCTCGTCGAGGCGCTGCGGAAGATCGCCGAGCAGAAGGGCGTCAGCGTCGCGCAGATCGCCATCGCCTGGGCGCTCTCCCGCGGTGAGGACATCGTGCCCCTGGTCGGCGCCCGCCGCCGCGACCGGCTCACGGAGGCGCTGGGCGCGCTGGACGTGACGCTGGCCGCGGCCGACCTGGCCGCGATCGAGGAGGCCGTACCGCCCGGCGCCGCCGCGGGCGACCGCTACCCGGCGGCCCAAATGGCACACCTCGAGAGCTGAACCGGGCTCCGGGTACGGTCAGGGGCATGGCACCGACCAGCGAGATCCTGACCGCCGAGCGCATCCTCGAGGCGACCGAGGAGGTGCTGCGCCGCCACGGCCCGGCCAAGGCCACCGTGGTGGACGTGGCCCGCGCGCTCGGCGTCAGCCACGGCAGCGTCTACCGCCACTTCCGCACCAAGGCGGCGCTGCGCGAGGCGGTCACCAAGCGCTGGCTGGACCGCACCTCCGGGGAGCTGTCGGGCGTCGCCGCGGGGGACGGCGCCCCGGAGGCCCGGCTGCGGGACTGGCTCGCCGCGCTGTTCGCCGCGAAGCGCCGCAAGGCGGGCGGGGACCCGGAGCTGTTCGCCACGTACACGGTCCTCACGGGCGAGAACGGCGCGGCGGTCGGTGAGCACATCGCCGACCTGACGTCCCAGCTCACCCGCATCATCCAGGCCGGCGTCGAGACCGGCGACTTCGCCGCCGCCGACCCGCAGGCCACGGCCCGCGCCGTCTTCCAGGCGACGGGGCGCTTCCACGACCCCGGTTACGCCCGGGAGTGGGAAGAGCCGGGGGCCGAGGCCGACTTCGCCTCGGTCGTCGACCTGCTGGTGCGAGGCCTGCGGCCCTAGAAGGATCGCCGTATCCACCGGATGCGCCCTGGCGAGCAGAGGCACAGGATGGGAAGGGAGGGGTGGGTCGCCGCGCGGGGGCGCGAAGAAGGGGATGGCGATCATGGATCTCGTACTGCGCCCGGGCACCGCGGACGACGCCGCGGAGTGCGGAAGGATCTGCTACGAGGCCTTCGCCGGCATCGCCGGGGAGCATGCGTTCCCACCTGACTTCCCGAGCCCCGACGTGGGTGTCGCGGTGATCGAGGGAGCCCTGACGCACCCCGGTTTCTACAGCGTCGTCGCCGAGCTCGACGGGCGGATCGTGGGCAGCAACTTCCTCGACGAACGCTCGACCGTCGTCGGGGTCGGGCCCGTCACCGTCGACCCCGGCGTGCAGAACGCGGGCGTGGGCCGCCGCCTGATGCGGGACGTGATGGAGCGGGCCGACGAGCGCGGGGCGCCGGGCATCCGGCTGCTGCAGACCGGCTACCACAACAGATCGTTCTCGCTGTACGTCGTCCTGGGCTTCGTCCACCGGGCCACGGTCGCCTGCGTCCAGGGCCCGCCGATCGGGCGTGCGCTGCCCGGCTACACGGTGCGGGAGGCCACGGACGCGGACCTCGGCGCCTGCAACGACGTGTGCCGGCAGGTCCACGGCTTCGACCGGGGCGGAGAGGTCGCCGACGCGCTCAAACAGGGCACCGCCCGGGTCGTCGAGCGCGCGGGACGCGTCACCGGGTACGCCACCGACCTGGCCTTCTTCGCGCACGCCGTCGGTGAGACCACCCCGGACCTCCAGGCCCTGATCGCGGCGGCCCCGCAGTTCGCCGGGCCGGGCATCCTCGTCCCCGTGAGCGACAGTGTGCTGCTGAGGTGGTGCCTGTCCAACGGCCTCAAGGTCGTTCAGCTGATGAGCCTGATGACCATCGGCCTGTACAACCAGCCCGACGGGGCGTACCTGCCCTCGATCCTCTACTAGGTCCCGTCTCGTCAGCCGCGGACGCCGGACCCCTGATCGCCAAGGCGTTCAGGCCGCCGTCGGATCCACTGTCGCCTGATGGGCCTCCGCCAGGTGTTCCTCCGCCTTCAGCCAGGGCAGGAACTGGGCGCCTCTGCGCCAGCCGCAGGTGTCGCAGCTGATCGTGCGCTGGACACCCGTGCGCCGAACGCGCACCACGTGCTCCCGGCCGTGCTGGTCCCAGCGGCTGACCTTGCTGGTGTCGATGTGCGCCACGACGCCTCCCGCGTCCAGGAACCCGGCGGATCCGGTCTGCTCGCAGCAAGGAGTGTGCAGCAAGACCAACATCAACAGGGCTTCGCCCGGCAGCGAGTTATCCAGTTGTGAGACGCGTCATGGCTGTCAGGAACCGCCCGTGCCGGACCGTGCCGTGTGCCAGGGCGCGAACGCGTTGGTCACCCCCGCCAGGGCCGGGCGCAGCTCCGGGTGGTGCCGGAGGATCACCGTGGCCATGGTGTTGTCGTCGATCCAGGCCATTCCGGCCTTGGAGTACACCGCCGGCGTGTAGTACTCGGTGAAGAAGCGGTCACTGCTCATCCTGACCGAAGCCATCAGGATGAAGATGCGGAACGCGGTGTTGCTGAAGGTGAACCCGGCCGGAAGCCTCTCGGCGTACATCCCGATCGTCAGGTCGACCTTCTCGATGTCGTTCCCGTACAGCCGCTTGATCTCCTCGGCCCACTCCGGATTGTCTGTCAGGTCCTCGAAGCTTGCCGCGGGCTTCATCCGCAGAAGCCGTCGGAACTCGTTGTAGCGCGGCACGCCCAGCTCCCGGCTGCGCAGGATGTCGGTGGCGGCAAGGTCCTGCAGGTGGCCGTCGGGGCGCTGGAACTCCTGGAGAAACTTCGGGAAGTTGTGCAGGGTGACCAGACCCGGGGGGAGCGTGCCGAAACTGTAGAGCAGGTCGGCCATGTTCGTGGTCTCGAGGACCTTCAGCGCCTCGGGCCCGGAGATGTCGCGCAAGGTGCAGTGGCGCAGGGTCTCGTCGTCGGCGGCGGAGCGCAGGTGCCAATCGTCGCGGATCAGCGGATGCATGCGGTAGATGGCCACGAACTCCTCGGTGAGGGCGAACGGGCCGCCGTACTGATCCGTTCTGGCGCCGGGGATGCCGCTGACGAGCTCGCTGTCGCTGATCCGGCCGAGAAGGTTGTGGACGCGTTCCCCCGCGAGGCCCCACCAGTTGGTCCGCAGGGCCTTGACGGTCGTGGGATGGCTGATCACAGCCGGCGTCCACTCCACGGTGTGGATCTTGGCGATGAGCGCGGCGTTGACGAGCCGGGCTCGCTGGAACAGTTCCTCGTCGTCCCAGGACGGATACGCGGCATGCAAGTGGTCGCAGATGGCGTTGTGTTCCTGGGCGAACAGGTTCTGCATCAGGACCAGGCCCAGCCAGAAGCCGGGCACCCGCGACGGGTCGCGGGAGGGGTCGGGGAACGGGGTCTGCTCGTCGTCCCACAGCCGCAGCCTGCCCAGCTCACCGGTGCGCAGCCGGCGTTGCTCCGCCTCACTCGACCCGTAGACCTGCGACGCGTCCCACCAGTGGGAGGAAACGTTGACGCGCGTGTCGGGCATGTCGGCACCCGCCCGCGGGTCCCGGGTCGGGTCGTCGGGTGTCCGTGTGATCCGCATCGGGCGCTCCGGCCAGGGATCGTCGTCCATGAGGGGCACTTCCCAGGGCCGGTCCTCAGGGCTCGTACCGTGGCTGAACCAGTCGCGGATCATGAACTGCAACCAGGTGGAGACGAGGGAGTTCACCGACTCGGCCGGGATCAGCTCGTGACGGGTGAGCAGGGCTCGGCTGACCTCGCGCGGGTTGGGCCGGGAGAGGACGTCCTCGGGCGTGGCCGACGGGATCTTGTCCAGCGGGATGTTGCGGTTGAAGCGTGTGCCCGCCATGCCCATCCGAGGGTCGTCGAGGTCGTTGAAGCTGCCGTCGGCGCTTCGGTTGACCTTGTGTTTCTCGGACTTCGGCCCGGGATCGGGAAGGTTGACCGAGGGCAGCTGCGTGGTGTCGTGGAGGTTCTCCTGACGGAGCTTCACGCGCAGCCCGTAGAGGACCGCCAGTCCGGGAAGCACGGCCGGCTTGTCCCAGCCGATGCGCCGGTCGACATACTCGGCGAGGTCGCCGGCGATTCTCCGCGGAAGAGACGCGAATGCGGAGCGGGAGCGGCGGAAGAGGGAGCGTTGTGTGCTCATGGCGGTACTCCTTGGGGCACTCCTGGTGGGTGTTCCATCGGGCTGACCACACCGGCCTTGTAATTGCGATGACCTCTGCCGCCATGGCGCACATGCGTCTCGGCATCTGAATCGGCGTGAAATTCACACTAGGAGAAGTTCCGCTCGCCTGCATGTCGGAACAGCACCGCTACACGGCCCGGTCGCAGCGCTGGGCCGGTCTGCGTGAAATAGGCAATTATTGACGCTTACATATTCGCCGTTCGCGACCTTCTTGAGGTCCGGTGAGGCGTCCGCTGCGCAGATGCGGGCCCTGGTGGCGGCAGTTACGGTGGTATGCGTCCTGGAAGATTCCCGATACGGGGATTCGGACTGCCATGTCAGGAATTCCGGCGGGCTACCCGGAGAAGTACCCTGGTGCGCTGGCAGGAACGCCATGGAATCGAGATGGAACCCGAGGCCCTGAGCGTCTTCGAAAGCAACCTCACATTGGCCACCGCATCTTGTGGATCATCCGAACGTCTCTGGTCCGGGATCTTTCGTGGCGAATTCGACGAGGGTCTTCTTCCGGCCCCGTTCTCGGCGCAGACGAGTGGGCCCGTGCTTCTGGGGGACGTCAAGTATCAGGTGAGGCGCGCCTCGGCTGTTCTCAGGGTGGGAGCAGATCAGCCCGCAGCCATCCCGGACTTCAGGATGGCACTGAGTTGACGAGCCGTGTAGGTGCACATTGCAGAGCTTGTTTACCTGGCCGGATTGACGCTGACGTTCTCGGTTATTGCTTCATTCGCTTATTTCGTTCGTGTGGTATCTGAGTCCATGGCCCCGACGCTCCTTGTCGATGACCGGCTCCTGGTGATCCGGAGGGCAGTGCTGACGCGGTGTTTCCCCGCGCGCGGCCAGGTCGTGGTCTTCACTGCTGACGCCAAGGGCCGGGAGGGAGGAAGCAGCCGGCGCATGATGGTCAAGCGCGGCCACCGCGCCGGGCGCGGTCCGATGACGCGATCCACCGTTCGTGGACGCTTCAGGCCCGCTCCGGGGCCCCCACCGCATCCCGCACCTCCGCCGACTCCAGCCGCGCGGCCGTCCGCTCGGCGGTTCCCCGGGCCCACCGCCCGCTCGTCACCGCACCCAGCGCCAGCACCGCGAAACCGCACGCCGCGATGATCCACCAGCCCGGCCGGGCGGCCGAGACGAACATCTCGCGGTACGGGGACGCGCCCACACCCGCGGCGAGCACCGCGCCCACCACAGCCACCCCCAGCGTCTGGCCGAGCTGGCGGCTCGTGGAGGCGACGGCCGCGGCGACGCCCGCCTGGGCGCGCGGCATGCCGGAGACCGCCGTGTTGGTGATCGGCGCGTTGACGAAACCGAAGCCGATGCCGAAGAGGACGTACCCGGCGAAGAGGGTGGTGTTCGAGGTCTCGGCCTCGAACGCGGCGAAGAGGATGCCGCTGACCGTCATCGCGCAGCCCGCGATCAGCAGCGGCACACGCGGGCCCCGGCTGCCGACCAGGCGGCCGGAGAGCGGGGCGCACAGGAACGTCGGGGCCGCCATCGGCAGCATCCACAGGCCCGCCTCCAGGGCGGTCAGGCCGCGTACGTTCTGGAGGTACAGCGTGGACAGGAACAGGAAGCCGCCGAGTGCCGCGAACGCGCTGATGGCGATGACCGTGGCCCCGCTGAACGGTGCGGAGCGGAAGAAGCGCAGGTCGATCAGGGGTTCCGCGCGGCGCGGCTCGTACCACAGCAGGCCGGCGAGCGCGGCCAGGGCGACGACGGCCAGCGGGGCCACCGACGCCGGCGGCGTGCTCGGCGCCTCGATGATCGCGTACGTCAGGGAGCCGAACAGGGCGATCACCAGGAGCTGGCCGACCGGGTCGGGGCGGCGGGCCTTGCCGGCGCGGGACTCGGGGACGAAGCGCAGGGTGAGGAGCAGTGCCGCCAGGCCCACCGGCAGGTTGATCCAGAAGATCGAGCGCCAGCCGACCGACTCCACCAGGAGGCCCCCGACCAGCGGGCCGGCGGCCATCGATATGCCGACGACCGCGCCCCACGCGCCGATCGCCCGGGCCCGCTCGCGTGGGTCGGTGAAGGTGTTGGTGATGATCGACATGGCGACCGGGTTCAGCATCGAGCCGCCCACCGCCTGCACCATCCGGAAGGCGACCAGCGCCTGAAGGTTCGGCGCGAGGGAGCACAGCACCGAGCCGAGGGTGAAGACGACCAGGCCCGCCATGAAGACGCGCTTGCGGCCGATCCGGTCGGCGGTGGAGCCCGCGAGCATCAGCAGCGAGGCCAGGACGAGGGTGTAGGCGTCGATCGTCCACTGGAGGCCGGACGTGCTCGCGTGCAGGTCGCGCTGCATGGAGGGGAGGGCCACGTTCAGGACCGTGTTGTCGAGGCTCACGATCAGCAGGCTCATACAGCAGATCGCGAGCACCAGCATCCGGCGGCGGTGACTGAGCTCGGGCATGCGGACCATCGTACGCCCATTTCAATAGTGTGCCTAACTAACGATTTTTGCCATCTCATTGCACGGCACAATGGAGGAATGTCCACGCCCCTCCAGATCGGTCCGCACGCCGTCCGGCCCCCCGTCGTCCTGGCCCCCATGGCCGGGATCACCAACGCGCCCTTCCGCACCCTGTGCAGGGAATTCAGTGGTGGCAAGGGCCTGTTCGTGAGCGAGATGATCACCACGCGGGCGCTGGTCGAGCGCAACGAGAAGACGATGCAGCTCATTCACTTCGACGCGAGTGAGCGGCCCCGGTCCATCCAGCTCTACGGCGTGGACCCGGCGACCGTCGGCAAGGCCGTCCGCATGATCGCGGAGGAGGACCTCGCCGACCACATCGACCTCAACTTCGGCTGCCCGGTGCCCAAGGTGACCCGGAAGGGCGGCGGATCCGCGCTCCCGTACAAGCGGAACCTGCTGCGGGCCATCCTGCGCGAGGCGGTCAGCGGCGCCGGCGACCTGCCCGTGACGATGAAGATGCGCAAGGGCATCGACGACGACCACATCACCTACCTCGACGCCGGCCGGATCGCCGTCGAGGAGGGCGTCACCGCCATCGCGCTGCACGGCCGCACCGCCGCCCAGCACTACGGCGGCACCGCCGACTGGGACGCCATCGCCCGGCTGAAGGAGCACGTACCGGAGATCCCCGTGCTCGGCAACGGCGACATCTGGTCGGCCGAGGACGCCCTGCGGATGGTGCGCGAGACCGGCTGCGACGGGGTGGTGGTCGGGCGCGGGTGCCTGGGGCGGCCCTGGCTGTTCTCCGACCTCGTGGCCGCTTTCGAGGGGCGCTCCGAGGACATCGCACGGCCCGCCCTCCGGGAAGTCGCCGACGTCATGGTCCGGCACGCCACCCTGCTCGGCGAGTGGATCGGCGACGAGTCCCGGGGCGTGATCGACTTCCGCAAGCACGTCGCCTGGTACCTGAAGGGCTTCGCGGTCGGCTCCGAGATGCGCAAGCGGCTCGCGATCACCTCGTCGCTCGAAGAGCTGCGGGCCGGTCTCGACGAGCTGGACCTCGACCAGCCCTGGCCCGCCGGTGCCGACGGGCCCCGGGGCCGTACGTCCGGCAACAACCGCGTGGTGCTGCCGGACGGCTGGCTGAAGGACCCGTACGACTGCGCGGGCGTCGGCGAGGAAGCCGAGCTGGACACCTCCGGCGGCTGATCAGCCTCCCGAGGCGTGTGGTGTGGAGCCGTACGCCTTGAGGAAGCGGTCGCGGAACGCGCTCATCTTCCAGACGGGGGCGTCGCGGTCGGGCTGGAGGCCTTCCGTCCAGTTCCAGTCGGCGACCTTGTCGAGGACCTCCGGGTCCTTCGCGACGATCGACACCGGTACATCCCGGCTCGCGCGGTTGCCGCTGACCCGGGCCATGGGCTGGTGGTCGCCGAGGAAGACCAGGACGGTGTCGTCGGTGCCGTAGCGCTCCAGCCACTGGGTGAGGCTGGTGACCGAGTACTGGATGGACTTGCCGTACTCCTGCCGGGACCTGGTCGTGTCGGTGATGACGTCCGACGCCTTCTTGCCGGCCTTCTGGACGGCGTCGAAGACCGAGCCGTCGCCGAGTTCGTCCCAGCCGACCATCTTCGGAAGGGGCGCCCAGGGCTGGTGGCTGGAGGTCAGGATGACGAACGACATCAGCGGCTTGTCGCGCTTCTTACCGTGCACCCGGCGCTGGAACGCCTCCAGCGCGTACTGGTCGGGCATCGTCGACCAGCTGAACTTCGGGCCCCGGTAGCCCAGGTCGAAGGCGTCGTAGAGCTTGTCGAGGCCGTACCACTTCTCCTCCGGCCAGCCCTTCTGCACGCCCGGCATGACGCCCACCGTGTCCCACGCGCCGGTCTTCCGGAACGCCTTGGTGAGGGTGAGGTGGTCGCCCGCGGTGACCGTACGGTAGCGGCGCTGGTTGTCGATCCACAGGCCGGACATGGTCGTGGAGTGGCCGAGCCAGCTGCTGCCGCCGTAGGTCGCCGAGGTCAGCCAGCCGCTGCGGGCGTGGAAGCCGGACTTCGCCAGCGACTCGGTGCTCCTGTCGAGGGTCCGGCCGACGCCGGGCGCCATGATCGGGTCCTCGATCGCGCTGCGGCCGTAGCTCTCGATGAACGTGAAGATCACGTCCTTGCCTCGCAGGTCCGGCAGGAGCTGGCCGGGCGGGGTGTTGCCGAAGGTGTCCGCCTTCGCCTCCCGCGCGAACGCCGCCTCGTCCCGCAGCGACTGCACGGTCCGCTGCGCGTGCACCCGGAGGGCCCCGGCCCCGCGCTCGGAGGCGATCGGACCCCCGAAGAGCGTCAGGCCCAGAGCGGCGCAGGTGACCCAGACGGTGCCGGCGAGCAGGGCGCCCTTGGTCGCCCGGACGCGGTGGCGGGACAGCACGCCGGCGAGCCGGATCGTCGCCGCGACCATGACGGCCGCCACGAGCAGGACGAGTACGACCGCGCCGACGGCAGCGGCGGTCGCGACGCCCCCGCCCAGCGTGTCCTCGACGTACGCCTGCGCGTCGGGCAGCAGGTCCCAGTCGAGCGCGGCGTTGAAGCCCCGGCCCAGGTACTCGTTGAACCCCATGTCGAGCAGGTTCACCGTGGTCAGCGCGGTGAGCCCGAGCCCGTACAGCACCGCCGCCACCAGCCGGGGCCGGCGCGGCAGCACCAGCATGACGACGGCCCCGATGACCGCCTCGGCCGGGATCCGCGCGAAGCGGTCCGGCTCGACGGCCGGGAGGGTGTTGGGCAGGAGCAGGGCCCCGAGGACCAGGACGGCGGCGAGGACGGTGGTGGTCAGGCGGAGGGCGCGGGCGGCCCGGGTGTGACGGGTGCGCCAGGCGCGGAGGCGGGCGAGGCGGGATCGGGGAGCGGGAGCGTCCGCCTCCGCCGGGACGGGCTCGGACTCCTCCCTCGCGTCACGCTCCGTCTCGGCCTCGGCCCCTGGGGTGCCCGGCTGCGGCGGCCGGCTGAAGCGTGTGAAGACAGGCACCCGGAGGTCCTTCCCGTGCGGAACGCGGCGAGGTGGCGGACCCGCGTGGGGGTACGGGTCCGCCGCAGTTCCGTACGGGGCGTCCGGCAGGTGTGTTCAGCGCGCCGGGCCAGCGCTCGGCAAACTCCGGGCAAACGCCAGGGGGTGTCCGCAGAGTTCCGCCTGCCCTGCGACGCCCGGCACGCTCCCCCACTGCCTTAAGGGCGTGGGAGGTGCCCCCGCTCGCCGCACCGGGCGAACACCCGCGTACAACCAGTACGCGGGCGTCCGCCCGGCACTCCCCCAGCCTTCGGCCGGGGGTACCCCCAGAGACGCACCGGACGCCGCGGGGCCCGCCCTCCGGGCGGACGACGGGACTCTGCGGACACCCCCTGGGCCAACCGGCCCTCAGATGCCGCCGACCGCCGTGAGCAGGGCCAACGGAGCCGACGCCGACCGCGATTCACGCACGCACGCGTGCGGGTACGGCACCGGCTCGGGATGCGTGTCGCGGCCGTAGCCGGCGAGGACCTCCGGCAGCCGGTGGCCGGTCGCGCTCGCCGCGTCGACCAGGCCGCGGGCGATCGCGCGGGCCTCGTCGTGCAGCCCGTAGCGGGACAGGCCGAGCGCGATCAGCGCGTTGTCGTGCGGCCAGACCGAGCCGCGGTGGTAGGAGAGCGGGTGGTAGGCCGGCTGACCGGCGGCCAGGGTGCGGACGCCCCAGCCGGAGAAGAAGTCCGGCTCCAGCAGGCGCCGGCCGACCTGTTCGCCGTACTCCTTGTCCAGCAGGCCCGACCACAGCAGATGCCCGGCGTCGGAGGCGAGCGCGTCGACCTGCCGGCCCCGGCCGTCGAGCGCGAGTGCCGGGAAGGAGCGCTCCGGCATCCAGAAATCCCGCTGGAAACGGTCGCGCAGATCGCCGGCCGCCTGCTCCAGCAGGTCCGCGTACGTGCCGTCCTGCCACACCGTGCGCGCCAGCCACGCCGTGCGGCGCAGCGCGTCGTACGCGTAGCCCTGGGCGCCCGCGGCCGTCACCGGGCCGTTGGGCCGGGAGCCCTCGGCGGAGCAGATGGCGCCGGGGGAGTCCTTCCAGTTCTGGTTGGCGAGGCCGCCCTGGTCGGCGCGGTAGACGAGATAGCCGCGCGAGGTCAGGCCGCCGTGGTCGAGCATCCAGCCGACCGCCGCGCGGGCGTGCCGCTCCAGACGGCGGGCCAGGCCGGTGTCGCCGGTCTGCTCGGTGTACGCCCCGAGCAGGACGAGGAACAGGGGCGTGGCGTCGACCGAGCCGTAGTAGCGGGCGTAGGGAACCTGGCCGAAGTGCGCCAGCTCGCCGTGCCGCACCTCGTGCACGATCTTGCCGGGCTGGGCGACCTCGCTGACACCGGTGTCCGTGGCCTGGGTCGCGGCCAGCGCGGGCAGCGTGGCGGCGGCCAGCCGCGGCCGGTAGGGCAGTGCGAACAGTGAGGTCAGCAGGGCGTCCCGGCCCAGCAGGGTCAGGAACCAGGGGGCGCCGGCGGCCGGCACGCGCAGTTCCTCGCCGTCCGGGCCGGTCGCCGGGACCTGGAGCGCGGCCAGGTCGGCGAGGCCCCGGGCGCAGGCCGCGGACAGCTCCGGCCAGCCGGCCGGGAACGCCACGCCCTCCATGAACCGGCCCTCCCGCGCGAGGAGCCGCTCCTGGAGGGCGGCGGGGGAGCGGGGCACGCGCAGGGCGCGCTTGTCGCCGTGCGGGCGGGCCATGACGCGCAGGACCAGCTCGGCCGTGCCGTGCGGTTCGAGGTCCAGGGTCCACACCAGGCGGCGGGCGCCGGTGCCGGTCTCCTCCACGGCGTCCGGCTGGGGCTCGGTCGTCACGGTCGTGACGGACCGCCACTCGCCGCGCCGGTAGGTGAACTCCACACCGTGCCCGAGGACCTGCCGGGAGCGGACGGCGCCGGCCTTCGTGTAGGTGCGGTGGTCGGAGCGCAGTTCGAACTGGTCGGTGAAGTCGGCGTCGGCGGTGACCGCGAGGCGGACCGTCGTCGGCGCCGGACGGTTGCTGGTGACCCGCAGCGACTCGACGAACGAGGCGTCCCCGACGGCCTGTTCGCGGAAGAGCGTGTACGCGGGCGGCTCGTTGCGGCCGCCGCGGGGCACGAGGACGCAGCGCGCGGTGTCCCCGTCGGCCACCGGCGTCAGCGTGTCGGGCACGGCCCCGTCGACGGTGAGCTGCCACCGGCTCAGGTGCCTCGCGTCCTGTACGAACATTCCGTCCGGGGCGCTGCCGCCCCGGTAGCCGCTGATGTCGCCGCGGTCGCCGACGGCGGCGAACGTCCCGCCGTGCACGAGCAGATGATGCCGGTCCGTCATCCCCGAACCTCTCCCTTGATCGCCGTGACGCCGTTCCTGTCCCCTGCGGGCCGGTCGTGCAGCAGGTCGAGCGTGAGGGCGGCGGTCCAGCCGAAGCCGGTGGCGCCGCAGGCCTGTCCGGTGTGCGGGTCCACGTACTCCGCGAAGTCGGAGGCGCTCGCGGTGTGCAGGATCCCCCTGCGCAGGGCGTCGGCCCGGCCGCGCTCGCCGTGCAGCCGCAGCCCGCGCTCCAGCAGCCAGTTGGTGTTGAACCAGGCCGGGCCGCGCCAGTAGCGGTGCGGGTCGAAGGCGTCGCCGAGCAGGTCGTAGCTGGGCACCAGCCGGGTCGTGCCGCCGAGCCCGAAGTGCGGGCCGCAGACGGTGCGCACCAGGGTGGCCGCGAGGTCGCGGGGCAGGTTCGGCAGCAGCAGGGGGACCAGCCCGGAGACACCGCGCTCGGGGATCAGCTCCCCGGCGCGCACGTCCCGGCACAGGAACATCCCCGCCGACGGCTCCCACAGCCGCTCCACCAGGGCGGCGGTGAGCCGCTCGGCGCGGTGCTGCCGGGCCGGGGCCGCCGCGCCCAGCTCGCGGGCGATCCGGGCCAGGGCGTACTCGGAGGCGATGAGCAGGGCGTTGAACGCCGGGTCCTCCACGGCGAACTCGCCCGCCCGTTTCCCACCACCACCCTCAACCGAGGCCCTGCGGGCCGCCCCTCCGACTCCACCGTCGGCGTACCCCCGGTCCCGGTAGTCGGCGGCCAGCCGCACGTACCGCCCGTAATCCAGATCCGTCGGCCGGTCCTCGGGGGAGCCGTGGTGGAGGTCGGCGCGGCGGAAGGAGCGGGCCGGGGCCGGAGTGACCCGGGAGAGCGGACGGTCCCAGCAGGGGCTGTTGTCCATACCCTGTTCCCAGGGGTGCACCACGGACACCAGTCCGCCTCCGCCCAGGTCCCGCCGGTGCAGCAGGTACCGGTGCCAGGCCGCGAGCCGGGGATACGCCCGGGCGAGGAAGCCGCGCGCCCGGGACAGACCGGGGTCGGCGAGGTGCACCAGCCACGCGGCCAGCGCGTGGACCGGTGGCTGCACGATCCCGGAGGTCTGTACGGTGCGCGGGGCGCCCGCGGCGCGCCCCGCGGCCGAGGAGCGCCAGAAGTCGGGGCTCGGGAAGTACGCGTCGAGCGGGACGGAGGGGTTGAAGACGATGTGCGGGATCCGCCCGTCCGCCCACTGGGCCGCCAGCAGCGTCTCCAGCTCCGTCTGTGCCCGTAACGGCGACACGTGCCTCAGGCCGATCGCGATGAACGCCGAGTCCCACGACCACTGGTGCGGATACAGACCGCGCGAGGGCACCGTGGACGTGCCCGTCCAGCCGGCCTCCAGCACGGCGGCGGCCCTGACGTGCAGGGGTGGCGCGGGGATGGACGGATCGTATGCAACGGTTCGTCCCGTGGGACGAGGGGCGCGTTGTGCGGTGCTGTCCACTCGGGGCTCTCCGGAAAGACGTCCGGCCGGCAGGTTCGGCTGCGGCTACGGTGAGGTTACGTCTATTTAACACGCAAAACCCACTATGTAAGGCAAGGTTGAGAAACACAAGGGGGTGTGCATGACCGGACGGCCCGTCAGAACGGGACGAGGTGCCGGCCAGGCGAGCGCCGGCGAACTGCTCGAACTGGTGCGCAGTCGCCGCGCCGTGACCCGGGGTGCGCTCCAGCAGGCGACCGGTTTGTCCCGGGCCACCGTCGGGCAGCGGCTCGACCGGCTCTTCCGCGCGGGCTGGCTGCGTGAGGGCGCCGGGGGACCGGTGGACTCCCCGCTGGGCGGGCGCCCCTCCATCACCCTGGAGTTCGACGACGAGCACGCGGTGGTCCTGGCCGCCGACCTCGACACCCGGCACGCGCGGGCGGCGGTGCTGTCGCTGAGCGGCGAGATCCTCGCCGAGCACTCCGGCACCCTCGTCGTCGACGACGGGCCGGACGTCGTGCTGGGCGAACTCGGCCGCTGGTTGGGCGAGTTGCTGGAGAAGGCCGGACGCGGGGCCGAGTCGGTGTGCGGCGTCGGGCTCGCCGTGCCCGGCCCGGTGGACACCGAGACCGGCCGCGTCGTCCAGCCGCCGATCATGCCCGGCTGGGACGGCTACGACATAAGGAGCCGGCTGGCCCGGGCGCTCGCCGAGCACACGGGCGCCGCCGAGGTGCCGGTGCTGGTGGACAACGACGCCAACCTCATGGCCTACGGCGAACAGCGCACGGGCTATCCCGACTGCTCCGCCTTCGTGCTGGTCAAGGTCTCCACCGGCATCGGTGCCGGGGTCGTGGTGGACGGCGCGGTGTTCCGGGGCATCGACGGGGGCGCCGGGGACATCGGGCACATCCGGGTGCCGGAGGGCGCCCAGACGCTGTGCCGGTGCGGTTCGTACGGATGCCTGGCCGCCGTCGCGAGCGGCGGCGCGGTGGCGCGGCGGCTGGCGGAGGCCGGGGTGCCGGCGGCCTCCGGCTCGGACGTGCGGGACCTGCTGGCGTCCGGGCATCCCGAGGCGGTCGGTCTCGCCCGGGAGGCCGGGCGCCGGGTCGGGGACGTGCTGGCGACCGTGGTGACGCTCCTCAACCCCGGGGTCCTGATGATCGCCGGGGATCTGGCCGGAACCCCCTTCCTCACGGGCGTGCGCGAACTGCTCTACCAGCGGGCGCTGCCCCGCTCCACCGCCCACCTGGAGGTCGTGACGTCACGGCTCGGCGAGCGGTCCGGGCTGGTCGGGGCCGGGGCGATGGTCGTGGAGCACCTCTACGCCCCCGAGCGGGTCGAGGAGCGGCTGCGCGCGCTCGGGGTGTGACAGGGACATTTCGGCCCCGAGACGCGTCCGCATGGTGAAATTCCGTCGGCTGTGGCAGCGTGATTCTCGCCACCCTTGATAAGGGTTGCGCTCAGATGAGCGGATCTTGAGCGACTGCACTTCTCCAAAGGGTGGCACTGAGTGCCACCGTTTGATCGTTCATCGAGCGAAATCAAGCGTGCTGAACCTCGCTCATCTGAGCGTTCGGCGGGGTCCAGGGAGGTTCATGCGTTCAAGAAGTGAAAACATACGGCTGTGATCACTTGCCGAGCCTTGACTTTCGATCCGCTGGCGGCCGAGTGGTTACAGGCGTATGACGCGCGAGTGGACGTACCCAGAAGCCTTTGATCTGGGTATGTTCCTCGCCGTCAGGGCAGCCACCGCGTCCTCGAGGAGTCGAGACCCGTGTCGGAAAACAAAGATCCCCACGTAGCTGAGCACGGTAAGAGTGTTGAGGGCGTGAAGTTCGTTTACGACTTCACCGAGGGCAACAAGGACCTCAAGGACCTCCTCGGTGGCAAGGGCGCGAACCTCGCCGAGATGACGAACCTGGGCCTTCCGGTCCCGCCCGGCTTCACCATCACCACTGAGGCGTGCAAGGTCTACCTGGAAAGCGGCGAGGAGCCGGCGGCACTGCGTGACGAGGTGAGTGCGCACCTCGACGCGCTGGAGCAGCGCATGGGCAAGAAGCTCGGCCAGGCCGACGACCCGCTGCTGGTGTCGGTGCGTTCGGGCGCCAAGTTCTCCATGCCCGGCATGATGGACACCGTCCTCAACATCGGCCTCTCCGACAAGTCGGTGCAGGGCCTGGCCAAGCAGGCCGGCGACGAGCGCTTCGCCTGGGACTCCTACCGCCGCCTCATCCAGATGTTCGGCAAGACCGTCCTCGGCGTCGACGGCGAGCTCTTCGAGGACGCGCTGGAGAAGGCCAAGGAGACCAAGAAGGTCACGGTCGACACCGAGCTGGAGGCCGCGGACCTCAAGAAGCTCGTCACCAAGTTCAAGAAGATCGTCAAGACCGAGGCCGACCGGGACTTCCCGCAGGACCCGCGCGAGCAGATGGACCTCGCCATCCACGCGGTCTTCGACTCCTGGAACACCGACCGCGCCAAGCTCTACCGCCGCCAGGAGCGCATCCCGGGCGACCTGGGCACCGCGGTCAACGTCTGCTCGATGGTCTTCGGCAACCTCGGCCCCGACTCCGGCACCGGCGTCGCCTTCACCCGCGACCCCGCCTCCGGCCACCAGGGCGTCTACGGCGACTACCTCCAGAACGCCCAGGGCGAGGACGTGGTCGCGGGCATCCGCAACACCGTGCCGCTCGCGGAGCTGGAGCGGATCGACAAGAAGTCGTACGACCAGCTCATGCAGATCATGGAGACGCTGGAGAACCACTACAAGGACCTCTGCGACATCGAGTTCACCATCGAACGCGGTGTGCTGTGGATGCTCCAGACCCGGGTCGGCAAGCGCACCGCGGGCGCGGCGTTCCGCATCGCGACCCAGCTGGTGGACCAGGGCCTGATCGACGAGGCCGAGGCGCTCACCCGCGTCAACGGCGCCCAGCTCGCGCAGCTGATGTTCCCGCGCTTCGACGAGGACTCGAAGGTCGAGACGGTCGGCCGGGGCATCGCGGCCTCGCCGGGCGCCGCGGTCGGCAAGGCGGTCTTCGACTCCTACACCGCCGTCAAGTGGTCGCGTTCGGGTGAGAAGGTCATCCTGATCCGCCGGGAGACCAACCCCGACGACCTGGACGGCATGATCGCCGCCGAGGGCATCCTGACCTCGCGCGGCGGCAAGACCTCCCACGCGGCCGTGGTCGCGCGCGGCATGGGCAAGACCTGTGTCTGCGGCGCGGAGGAGCTGGAGGTCGACACCAAGCGGCGCCGGATGACCGTGCCGGGCGGGCACGTCGTCGAGGAGGGCGACGTCGTCTCCATCGACGGCTCGACGGGCAAGGTGTACCTCGGTGAGGTGCCGGTCGTGCCGTCCCCGGTCGTGGAGTACTTCGAGGGCCGGATGCACGCCGGTGCCGAGGACGCCGACGAGCTGGTCGAGGCCGTCCACCGCATCATGGCGTTCGCCGACCGCAAGCGCCGGCTGCGCGTGCGGGCCAACGCCGACAACGCCGAGGACGCGCTGCGGGCCCGCCGCTTCGGCGCTCAGGGCATCGGCCTGTGCCGCACCGAGCACATGTTCCTCGGCGACCGGCGCGAGCTGGTGGAGCGGCTGATCCTGGCCGACACCCAGGCCGAGCGCGAGGAGTCCCTCAAGGAACTGCTGCCGCTCCAGAAGCAGGACTTCGTCCAGCTCTTCGAGTCGATGGACGGCCTGCCGGTCACCGTCCGGCTGCTGGACCCGCCGCTGCACGAGTTCCTGCCCGACATCACCGAACTGTCGGTGCGCGTCGCCCTCGCCGAGTCCCGCCAGGAGCCGCACGAGAACGAACTGCGCCTCCTCCAGGCCGTGCACCGGCTGCACGAGCAGAACCCGATGCTGGGTCTGCGCGGGGTGCGCCTCGGCCTGGTCATCCCCGGCCTGTTCACCATGCAGGTCCGGGCGATCGCCGAAGCCGCCGCCGAGCGCAAGGCCGCCAAGGGCGACCCGCGTGCCGAGATCATGATCCCGCTCGTCGGCACGGTGCAGGAGCTGGAGATCGTGCGCGAGGAGGCCGACCAGGTCATCGCCGAGGTCGAGGCGGCCTCGGGCACGCAGCTCAAGCTGTCCATCGGCACGATGATCGAGCTGCCGCGCGCCGCCCTGACCGCCGGCCAGATCGCCGAGGCCGCCGAGTTCTTCTCCTTCGGCACGAACGACCTCACCCAGACGGTGTGGGGCTTCTCCCGGGACGACGTGGAGGCCAGCTTCTTCACCGCGTACCTGGAGAAGGGCATCTTCGGCGTCTCCCCGTTCGAGACGATCGACAAGGACGGCGTCGGCTCCCTGGTGAAGCTCGCCGCCCAGGCCGGCCGCGAGACCCGCCCGGACCTCAAGCTCGGCGTCTGCGGTGAGCACGGCGGTGACCCGGAGTCGGTCCACTTCTTCCACGAGGTGGGACTCGACTACGTCTCCTGCTCCCCCTTCCGCATCCCGGTGGCCCGGCTGGAAGCGGGCCGGGCGGCGGTCCAGTCGCAGGGCAGCGACCACCGGTAGACCGCGGCCCGCGCGGGACCACCTCACGTGGCCCGCGCGGGGCCGCTCAGGACCCGGAGCCGTCGGCGGTCCCCGACCCTCACCGATCGCGGCGGCTCCGGAGCACGGAGGAGAGCGGGGGCGCACCTTGTGCGGAGGTGCGCCCCCGCTCTCTTGTGTTCCGTTCGGGTGCGGGCGGCCGGGTACGGGAGGCGGACCTGCGCTCCGTGTCCTGCGAGGTCCGACGGGCCCGTGGGGCTGTCACCGGGGCAGGCCTTCCCGCAGGCAGACGACGGTCCCGGTCAGGGCGGCCGTGTGCAGGGCGGTGAGGGCCGGCAGCGGGGTCGCCAGCGGGGTGGACTCCAGGTCGGCGAGGGCGAACAGGCCGTCCTGGTCGTGCTCGCCGCTGCGCCTGACGTTCTGTCCGGGGGCGAGGCGGCCGCCGTGGAAGTAGAAGTCGATCACGGGGCCCGTGCCCTTCACATCGGCCCGGTGGTCGTAGCCGACGAACCGGGGCTCCCGGTCCAGGACGATGCCGGTCTCCTCGTGCAGCTCCCGGCACGCGGCGCCGAGGGGGTCCTCCCCCTGGTCGAGCATGCCGCCCGGCAGCCCCCAGAGCCCGGCACCGGGCTCGCCCTCGGCGTAGCGCAGCAGCAGCATCCGGTCCTCGGCGTCGAGGAGCAGGACGCACGAGGCGACGATGGTCTGCGGCAGCGTCTTGACCCACTCGTCACGCGGCAGCACGCGCGGTACGTCGGTGGCGGGCACGGTCGTGTCCACGGTGAAGTTCCTTCCGTCGTCCGGGCAGCCCGGTACGAGCTGCCCAAACGGTGGAACGGCCCAACGCGCCGATGGTCACCGGCGTACACGTGTCACGTGTCGCAGGCGACCCCGTCGTCGTCACGGTCCAGATGGGAGGCGTAGCCGGGCTCACCACGGTGGATGGGGGCGGCACCGGCGGCCCGGACGGCGTCGCAGTTGGCGTAGTAGACGTCCGCCGAGCCCCCTGAGCCGCCCGAACCGCTGTCGTCGGAGCCGCCGCCCGCGGCCGGTCGTGCGGTGACCGTGGTGGTGGCTCGGACGGTCTTGGTGGCGGTGACCGTGGGCGCGGGTTCCGGCTTCTTCGCGAGCGGTGTCGCGGTGGCGGTGGCGGTGGTGGTCGCGGTGACCGTGACGGTCGGCTGCGGCTTCGCGGCCGCGGGCTTCGCGTCGGCCGTCGTGTCGCCGGAGGCGCCGATGCCGACGCCGATGAACCAGGCCAGGCCGAGGGCGGGCAGCAGGTAGCGCTTGCGGGCCCAGCGGGGCGCCGGGCGTGCGGGCTGCGGCGTGGGCGGCATGGGCGGCCCGGGATACGGGTCGGTGTTCGGGCCGGTGTACGGATTGGTCATGGTCGTCCCCCCAGTGGTGACACGTGAGGGGACGACCGTAGATCCGGGTGGCTCTGGATGGCGGAGGAGTGACTATTTTGTGATGGTCATGTGAAGCCCGGCGGGGCGGCTATGCGCGGAACGGGCCCCTCACCTCGTAGGTGATGCCGCCCGAGGAGCTGCCGCTGGTGCCGCGCTGGCTGGAGAAGTACAGGCGGGTGCCGTCCGGGGAGAAGGCCGGGCCCGTGATCTCCGAGCCGGACTGGCCGTCGACGCGGAGGAACGGGGCGACCACGTCGGCGGGGGTGATGACGCAGATCTCCATGGTGCCGCCGTCCTCGGCGACGAAGAGGTCGCCGGAGGCGGAGCCGGTGACGTTGTCGACGCCGGTGAGCGGGGCCGTGCCGCCGGTGACCAGGGAGTCGTCGTAGGCGAGTTCGATGGTCTGGGCGGCGGCGTTGTACTGCCAGACGCGGTTGTCGCCCTTCGTGGTGAACCAGCAGGTGTCGTCCGCGTAGTAGCAGCCCTCGCCGCCGTTGAAGCGCTTGGCGCCGGAGACCTGGCCGCGGGTGGCGGTCGCGCCGGAGGGGTCGGGGACCCGGGCCCAGGTGACCGGGCCGCTGGTGCCGCTGCCCGCCACCAGGACCTCCAGCGTGCCGGAGGACAGGTCGCCCCAGGTCGTCGGGCGGAAGCGGTAGAAGCAGCCGTCCGTCACGTCCTCCGTCAGGTAGATGACCTGGCGGACCGGGTCGGCCGCCGCCGCCTCGTGCTTGAAGCGGCCCATGGCGTCGCGGCGCACCGCCGCCTTCGTGCCCCAGGGGTCGGTCTCGTAGACGTAGCCCCGGTCCACCTCCTCGCAGGACAGCCAGGTGTTCCACGGCGTCTTGCCGCCGGCGCAGTTCTGGCGGGTACTGGACAGGATGCGGTACGCGCCGGTGATCGCGCCGGTCGAGGAGAACCTGACCGCGCTCGCGCCGCCCGAGGGATTGATTTCGGAGTTGGAGACGTAGATCCACCCCGTGCCGTCGGCGTAACAGGCGCCGCCGTCCGGGGCGTTGTGCCAGGTGTACGACGTGGTCCCGACCCGCTGGCCCGACCGGGCGATGACCCGGCTGGTGAAGCCGCTGGGGAGTCTGATGCCGTTGGCGTCCGGGGAGCCCAGCGGCCCGTAGGGGCCGGTGCCGGGCTGGGCCGGGGCCGCGTACGCGGCGCCGCGCCACAGGGTTCCGCCCAGGGCGGCCGAAGTGCCGCCGAGGACGGCCGCACGCAGGAGGCTACGACGTTCCACTCTCACTCCAAGAGGTGCCGTACCGCCCTGCCGCCGGTCGACGGCAGGGTCGTGCGTGGGGGGAGGCGGGAGGGACGCTAAACGGGCAGGGTTGACGGGGCATGGACAACTCGTGGCCGTGGGACGGCAGGATCACGCGGGCAGCGCCGGGACCTCCCGTCTCCGGCCGCCCCTCGGCCGGTCCGTGCCCGGTCCGGGCCCCTCGGCCGGCGGTCGTACGGACGGCAGCCGGATCACCACGTCCAGGCCGCCCGTCGCCGCCGCGTGCAGGGTCGCCTCGCCGCCGCTGGCGTGGGCGAGGCGCTGCACCAGGGCGAGGCCGAGTCCCGAGCCGCCCTTGGGGGCGCCCGGTGCGCGCCAGAAACGGTCGAAGGCGCGGGCCCGCTGCTCCTCCGTCATGCCGGGGCCCTCGTCGGTGACGTGCAGGTCGACCCAGCGGGGGCGGCTGTCGCGCAGGGCGCGGCGGGGCGGGGCCGGCATCCGCAGCTCGATCGTGACGGTGCTGCCGGGCGCGGACGCCCGCAGGGCGTTGGACAGCAGGTTGTCCATGATCTGCTCGACGGCTCCCGGCACCGCGAGCACCGGGCCGACGCTGCCCGCGAAGAGCACGAGGGAGACGTCCTCCCGGGCGAACAGCGGCTGCCAGGTGCGGTGCCGTTCCGCGCAGACCGCGCCCAGGTCGACGGTGGCGGGGATCGCCGCGTGCTCCTCCAGCCGGGCCATCGCCAGCAGGTGCTCGACCATCCGGGCGAGCCGGTCCGTCTCCGTGACGGCGGCGGTGAGGCTGCCCCGGGCCCGGGCGGCGACGTCCGGCTCCAGGTTCTCCAGGCGCAGCCGCAGCGCCGCGAGCGGGGTCTTCAGCTGGTGGGAGGCCTCGCCGGCGAACGCCCGCTGGGAGGCGAGCAGATGGGCGAAGCGGGCCGCGGTGCGGTTGAACGCCGCGGCCAGGCTCCGTACTTCCGGTGGGCCCTTCGTGATCGTCACCGGGGTGAACCGGCCGCCGCCCTCCCCCAGCTCGTGCGTCGCCCGCTCCAGTTCACGAATGGGGCGGCCGGCCCAGCGGGCGAAGGCGAAGCCGACCACGGCCACCGCCGTCAGCACGGCCAGTCCGCCCAGGGCGAGCAGCAGCCACACGTGGTGGACCCGCTCGTGCACCGTCCGCGTGGGCACCGTCAGCCACACGGCCCCCACCGGCCGCGCCTCCTGGCCGACGGGCGCGGCCACCGACAGGTACTCGACCCCGCCGATCGTGGAGGTCCGCACGTCCACCGTCGAGGTGCCCCGCAGCGCGGCCGCGATGCCCGGCCGGTCGGCCAGGGCGCCGGACACCGAGGTGTCCATCGGGTGCGAGGTGGCGAGCGGCACGCCGGCAGCGCCGACGATCACCACCTTCCCGCCGATGCGCTCCGCGCAGTGCGCCACCCGGGCGGGCAGGTCACGCTCGGCCCGCCCCGCCGCGAGGGACAGCGCGGCGTACGCGGAGACCGACTCGGCCTCGTCCTTCGCCGCGTTGACCACCTGCTCCCGCTCCCCGCGGGAGTAGACGAAGCCCAGCGGGATCTCCAGGCAGAGCAGCACCAGCGCGGCGAGGCTGAGGTAGCTGAGCAGCAGCCGTCGGGTCATGGAGAGGCCACCTGCGGGGCGTTCGGCCCGGTGTGCACCGCCAGCCGGAAGCCCACGCCCCGCAGTGTCCTGATCCACGCCGGGTGCCCCAACTTGCGGCGCAGCGCGGCCACATGGACGTCCAGCGTCTTGGTCGGGCCGTCGTAGTGCGGATCCCAGACCCGGTCGAGGATCTGCTGGCGCGAGTAGACCGCGCCCGGGTCCTCGCTGAGGAGCGCCAGCAGGTCGAACTCCTTGGGGGTGAGCGGCACGGGGGAGTCGCCGACCCAGACCTGGCGGGTACGGCGGTCCACCACGAGCGGGCCCGGGTCGTGCGGGGGATCGGGGGCCGGATCGTACGACGGTGTCGCAGGGGGGTCGTAGGAGAGGGCCGGGGCCGGCTCGTACGTGGGGGAGGGGGCCGCTTCGTAGGGCGGCGGTGGCTCGGGGGTGCCGGGCGCGGCCGGTGTGTTCGGTGTGCCCGGGGTCTCGGGGAACGGCTGCTGGGTGCGCTGCGTGCGGCGGGTCACCGCCCGTACCCGGGCCACCAGCTCCCGCACGCTGAATGGTTTCGCCAGGTAGTCGTCGGCGCCCAGCTCCAGGCCCAGCACGCGGTCGGCCTCCTCGCCTCGGGCGCTGAGGATGAGGATGGGCACGTCCGAGACCTGCCGGATACCGCGGCAGACGTCGATGCCGTCCATGTCCGGCAGTCCCAGGTCGAGCAGGACGACGTCGTTGTACGGGCCTCTCAGTCCGTCCGCGCCGGTGGCGACGTGGTCGACCGACAGCCCGAAGTGGCCGAGCCCCTCGGTGAGCGGCTCGGCGATCGTCTCGTCGTCTTCGATGAGCAGCACTCGTAGGCCCATACGTCCTGTCTCTCCGTGAGCCGGCATGAATCCGGGCAGCGTGAATTCGCGTTTTCTGCCCTGGAGTTCACACGCTACAAGATGACCGTTGGTAAGGGTATCCCGACAAAGAATGTTCAATTCCTGGCCGGGCTCTGGAGTTCGCTTAACCTTCCGCTGTAGGTCGTCCGTCTACGGTGGGGTGCATCGAAGGAAACCGCAGCTCAGGAGGGTTAAGTTGAAGGCATTGCTGGATCGCGCCCGCACATTCAGGACGCGCGTCGATTTCGACAGCGGCGAATACCGGAAACTGGCCGAAGGGCAATATCCGGAGGCGCTGTTCATCACCTGCTCGGACTCCCGGGTCATACCCGCACTGATCACCGGAGCCCGGCCCGGTGAGATATTCGAGCTGCGTAACGCGGGCAATATCGTGCCGCCCTACGGACGGCCCGGGGCCTCGGGAGAGGCGGCCACCATCGAGTACGCACTGGAAGTGCTCGGGGTTCAGGACATCGTGGTGTGCGGTCACTCACACTGCGGCGCGATGGGCGCGCTGAAGTCCGGCGACGACCTGTCCGCCCTGCCCGGCGTGGACGCCTGGCTCCACATCGCCCGCCCGGAACTGGCGCCCGTCCTCGAATCCGCACCGGACGACCCGTCGCTGCCGGAGGTGTCCCAGGGCAACGTCGTCAACCAGCTCGCCGCGCTGCGGAGTTACCCGGTGGTGCGACAGCGGCTCGACACGGGCCGGCTGCGCCTGCACGGCTGGTACTACGAGGTGGACACGGCGTTCGTCTACGAACTCGGTGACGACGGCGCCTTCCGGGTGCATGCCGCGTGAGCGGGGCGCATGCGCGGGGGCGGGGACGCGGCGGCGCCGCGCCAGGGGGCCGGGCGGCCGGTCCGGCGGGAGATACGGCGGCGGACCGGGGGGCGGCTGATTCCGGTTCTTCTGACTGGGAGTCGGGAGGTTCCGGACAGGGCTCGGGGGACTGGGGAGCGGGTGGCTTCGCAGTGGCATCGGGGGACTGGGGAGCGGGCGCTCGCGGCGAGGGCGCCGCGGGTTGGAGAGCGGCCGGTTCCGAGGGGAGTGCTTCGGACTGGGCGGCGGGCGGTTCCGCGGAGAGCTCGGGGAGCTGGGAGTCGGGCGGCTTCCCAGGGGGCTCGGGGGGCTGGGGGCCGGGTGGTCGCGGTGAGGGCGCGGCGGGTTGGGGGGCCGCTGGTTCCGACGGGGGTGCCGCGGAGTGGCTGACGGGCGGTTCCGCGGACGGGGCGGCGGACTGGGGGTCCGGCGGCTCGGCGGAGGGTGCGGCGGACTGGGAGTCCGGCGGCTCCGCGCGGAGCTCGGGGGACTGGCAGTCGGGTGGGCCGGTGCGTGGCGCGGCCGAAGGCGCCGCGGGCTGGGGGCCGGGCGGACCGCCGGACGGTTTGACGGGCGGCCGGTCGGGGTCGAGTGGCCCCGGCGGGGGCCTGGCCGGAGGGGCTGCGAGTCGGCGGTCTGGCGGTTCGGTGGGCGGTTTCCTGGGTGGCCGGTCGGGTGGCCCGGGCGGCGGTTCGGCGGGGGACCGGGCAGGAGGGGCTGCGAGTCGGCGGTCTGGCGGTTCGGTGGGCGGTTTCCTGGGTGGCCGGTCGGGTGGCCCGGGCGGCGGTTCGGCGGGGGAGCGGGCAGGAGGGGCTGCGAGTCGGCGGTCTGGCGGTTCGGTGGGCGGTTTCCTGGGTGGCCGGTCGGGTGGACCGCGCGGCGGCCCGGCGGGGGACCCGGAAGGGGGCGCTGCGAGTCGGTGGTCGGGCGGATCGTCCGGTGAACCGGCCGGCGGCTCGGCCGGAGGTGCCGTGGGCGGTGCGCTGGGCGGGCTGATCAGCCGTGTGTCCGGTGGTGCGAAGGGCGGGGGTGGCAAAGCCGGGGCCCGGACCAAGGCCGACCTCGTCACCGACATCACCGCCTCGCTCGTCGTCTTCCTCGTCGCCCTGCCGCTGTGCATCGGTGTCGCCGTCGCCTCCGGCGTGCCCGCCGAGCTCGGGATCATCTCCGGGGTGATCGGCGGTCTGGTCGTCGGCGCGGCACGCGGCAGCACGCTCCAGGTCAGCGGGCCGGCCGCCGGCCTCGCCGCGCTCGTCGCGGAGACCGTCGCCGAGGTCGGTGTGGCCATGCTCGGCGTGATCGTGCTGTTCGCCGGGATCCTCCAGATCATCCTGGGGCTGGTGCGGCTCGGGCGGATGTTCCAGGCCATCTCGGTCGCCGTCGTCCAGGGCATGCTGGCCGGCATCGGCGTGCCGCTGATGTTCAGCCAGGCCTATCCGATGGCCGACGCCAAGGCTCCCGGCACGGCGCTCGAGAACATGGCCGGCATCCCCGGACTGCTGGCCGGGATCCTGACCGACCCGCAGGCGATGATCGCCACGCTGCTCGGCGTCGTCACGATCGTGCTCAGCTTCGTGTGGAAGAAGGTGCCGGGCCCGGCCGGGAAGATCCCGGCCGCGCTGGTCGCCGTGGGCATCGGCATCGTGGTCGCCGCGCTGCCCGGCGTGGACGTGAAGACGCTCCAGGTGGGCAATCTGCTCGCCTCCGTGTCGGTGCCCGGGCCCGAGCAGTTCGCCGGGCTCGCGGACGGGGCGATCATCACCGCCATCCTCACCTTCACGGTCATCGCGTCCGCCGAGAGCCTGTTCACGGCCGCCGCGGTGGACCGTATGCACAGCGGCCCGCGCACCCGCTACAACACCGAGCTGATCGCCCAGGGCGCCGGGAACACCGTCGCCGGCCTCCTCGGCGCGCTCCCGATCACCGCGGTCGTGGCACGCAGTTCCGCCAACGTCCAGGCCGGGGCCAAGACCCGGCTCTCGCGCACCCTGCACGGCCTGTGGCTGCTCGCCTTCGCGCTGCTGCTGCCGCAGGTGCTCGCGCTGATCCCGATCTCGGTGCTCGCCGGTGTCCTCGTGCACAGCGGCTGGAAGCTGTTCGGGCCCGCCGAGTTCCCGAAGATGTGGCGGCAGGACAAGGGCGAGTTCGCGGTGATGACGCTGACCACGCTGGTCATCGTCGTGACCGCGCTGCTCGAGGGCGTGCTGATCGGCCTCGCCGCGGGCATCGTGCTGGCCGCGCTGCGGATGTCCCAGACCGCGATCCGCCAGCACGTCGAGGACGACACGGCGAAGGTCGTCATGGCCGGCAACGCGACGTTCCTGCGGCTGCCGAAGGTGATCGAGGCGCTGGAGGCCGCCGCCGCGGCCGGGAAGCCGAGGATCCGGCTCGACCTGACCGGCGTGACCCACCTGGACCACGCCTGCCGCAACCAGGTCGAGGAGTTCACCGCCCAGCAGCGGGGACTGGGGCTGCGGGTGGAGCTGCTGATGCCGGGGGAGCCGAAGCAGGCCGGTGGGCGGGCCGAGGCGCCCGTGGGCGGGGCCCAGACACCGTTGCCCAAGCGGCCGGTCACGGCCATGGCCGAGGAACCGTGGAGCGAAGCGGTGGGGGAAACCTCGCCCTGGCCCCCGGCCGACGCCGAGTGGTTCTACCTCGACACCCGGCCCCTCCCGGACGACCAGCGGTCGAGCCCGGTGGGCTGACGGCGGCCCGGGGCCAGGGGCCGGGACCTCCTCGCCGTACCTGACCGGGGGGCGTGCACGCCCGAGTACGTGCACGCCCCCCCGTTCGATCAGGCGGCGCGCGGCCCCTCGTAGGGTGGATCGCGGCCACCGACGGAGGGAGCCTGCCATGCCAGGCTGGAACACACAGGACATCCCGGACCAGAGCGGCCGCGTCGCCGTCGTCACCGGCGCCAACAGCGGGATCGGGCTCGTCACGGCACGGGAACTGGCCCGCAAGGGCGCGCGGGTGGTGCTCGCGTGCCGCAGCGAGGCCCGGGGCAATGCGGCCGTGGACCGGCTCCGTGCGGAACTGCCGGACGCCCGGGTCGAGCTGGGCCGGCTCGACCTCGGCGACCTCGCCTCCGTACGCGAGTTCGCGGCCGGTTTCCCGTACGAGCGGCTGGACGTGCTCGTCGACAACGCAGGGGTGATGGCGCTGCCGTACGGGACGACGGCGGACGGCTTCGAGACGCAGTTCGGGGTCAACCACCTGGGGCACTTCGCGCTCACCGGCCTGCTGCTGCCCGCGCTGCTGGCGGCGCCGGAGGCCCGGGTCGTGGTCGTCTCCAGCGGGATGCACGCCCTCGCCAACATCGACATCAACGATCTCAACAGCGAGCGGCGCTACCGGCGCTGGATCGCCTACGCCCGTTCCAAGACGGCCAACCTGCTGTTCACGCACGAGCTGGCGCGCCGGGCGGCGGCGCACGGCACGGACCTGGTGGCGGCCGCGGCCCACCCCGGGTACGCGGCCACCAACCTCCAGACCACCGGACCGCTCGCCGAGGGGCGCCGGGTCGCCGAGCGGCTCGTGCGGATCGCCAACCGGGTCGTCGCGCAGCCGGCCGAGGCGGGCGCGCTGCCGATCCTGTACGCCGCGACAGAACCCGGCGTACAGCCCGACTCCTTCACCGGCCCGCACATCTCCATGTGGCGCGGGGCGCCCGCACCGTCCTGGCGGGCGCCCTGGACCCTCAACGACGTGGCGGGGCAGCGGCTGTGGGCCGCGTCCGAGGAGCTGACCGGGGTGACGTACGGCACGCTGAAGGCATGACGCTCACAGGGAGACGGCCACCGCGCTGAACGTCGTCTGAGGCGTCTGTGGGCTGGTGAAGCGGGCGTTGACCAGGTAGAGGCGGTCGCCGTAGCGGGCGGCGGTGGTGGGGACGTCGAAGCGGGGGTCGGTGACCGTCCTGGTCAGGGTGGCCGTGGTGGCCTGCCTGTCGAGGTCCCAGACGGTGATCTTGTTGAGGCGGTTCTGGACGACGTACAGGCTGCGGCCGAGACGGACCAGGCCGTCGCCGCCCGCCACGTCCGTCGCGCCGCTGAGCGTGACCTTGGTGGCGTGGCCGGTCCGCAGGTCCACGGTGTACAGCTGACCCGCGTTGACGACGATCAGACCGCGGCCGTCGGGGGTGGCGACCAGGCCGTTGGCGCTGTTGGTCCCGGCGGGAGCCTGCACCCACTCGCCGGTGAGAGGCAGGGCGCGGACTTCGCCCCGCCGGCCGCGCGGAACGCCGTGGAGGACCGCGGCACGGGAGTCGGTGAACCAGGCGCGGTCCTCGTGCAGGACGACGTCGTTGATGAACGGGGCTGCATCCCTGGTGAGTTGATAGGTGGTCAGCAGCTCGCCGGTGCGCGCGTCGACGATCCTCGCGGTGCCTCCGGCGCCGCCGGCCACGTACAGCAGGCCGTCATGGTCCAGCTTCAGGCCGATGGACGCGAGACCGGCGGCGCCCTCGTGCAGGACACCGCCCCTGCCGGTGCGCAGGTCGGTGCGGTAGATCGCGCCGTCGGCACGCGAGCCCATGTACGCGTACGGCCTGCTGCCTGTGGTGATCCCTTCGGGGAGCCAGCCGTCGGGCAGCGGGAACTCGGTCGGCCAGCCGGTCCCGGGAGCGGCCTGCGCCGTGCCGGCACCGGCGGCCACCGCGAGCGCCGCGACCGCCCCGCCGAGCACGGTCCGCCGGGACGGCTGGGGGTGGTTCCGAGTCATGGTGGGGCCTCCGTGGAATGAAGGTGGGGGTGTGACTCGATGAAACGCGAAGTACCCCCGGCACGGCAGCCGAGTCGGCGAACTCGACAGCAACTCGACAGCCCCGCCCGTCAGTTGATCAGTGGACGATCGACACGATCCGGCACACGGCCTGGGCGAGCCGCCGGTCCCCGTCGACCCGGGCCCGGGCGAGAGCGTCGGCCGGCTGGACGCCTCGCGTGCACAGCCGCCAGGCGGTCTCCGTGTCCAGCTCCACGGTGGCTGCCGATGGCCGGCCGTCGTGGCCCTGCGCCAGGGACCAGCCCTCCGGCCCGGCGGTCACGGTCCAGGTGCCCCCTCCGGGGCCGGTGACCGTCAGCGCCACCCGTGTGCCGGCCGGCGCGGTGGTGTCCCGCAGTGTGTGGGGCAGGGCCCGCATGAACGTGTCCAGGACCATGTACAGGGCCCCCGGCTCGGGGTCGGTGCCCAGCCCGGCCGCGTGCCGGATCTGCTGGCGGTGCGTCCAGTACTCCGTGAACTCCCGGGCGCAGTCCAGCCACATCGGCGCCGGGTCCACCCCGGCCCAGGACACGCCCAGGGACGGCGCGTCCAGGTCGGCGTGCGCGAAGCGGCGGGCCAGTTCGCCACCGGCCTCTTCCAGGGCGTCGACGAGCGAGGCCGGGTCCATGTCCCGGTGGCGGTCGACCCACTCCTGGTTGGCGCGGTGGATGAACGCCTCCAGGGTCTCGCCCGGCGCGAAGGCGCCGAACTCCCGGCGGCCGAGGCGGGCGCGGTAGTCGCCGAGGACGTGAGCGGAGACGTCGTGCACGGTCCAGCCCGGCACGGCCGTCTCGTTCCACTGACCGGGCCGCAGGCCCCGCAGCAGCCCCAGCAGCGCCTCCAGTTCCGGCTCGAACAGCGGGCGGGCGTCGATCGGAGGGCCGAGCCGGGAGAGGCCGGGCCTGTCGTTCGGCTGCGCAACCATGGCCCCAGTCTGCCGGGCGGCAAACGGAAACACCCCTCCGGGGGAGGGGTGTTCCGGGCGGGCGTGCGCGTTCCTACGCGGTGCGCACCTTGTACGTCGCCACCTGTACCTCCTCGTCGTCCAGGCACTGCCCGGACGCCAGGTCGAAGCGCTGCTTCAGCAGCGGGGAGGCGACGAACGGGCGGCCCTGGTGAGTGCCGGTCAGGCCGCGGGAGAGGACCGCCGCGCCGGTGAACGGGTCGCGGTTGTCGACGGCGAACAGCTCACCGGAGCGGTCCCGGAAGATCGCCGCCTGGCGGCCGTCCGGCAGCAGTGCCGCCACCCCGCGGCCCGGGAGCAGCATGCTCAGGTCGCAGACCGCGAACCAGTCGCCGTCAACAGCGAGTTCGACCTTCAGATCGGTGGTCTCGGGTGCCAGGGTCATCGCTGGGCGCTTCCTTCCAGTACGTCTTCGGCGGGTCGCATACCGATGGACAGCAGCGGCAGGTCGGGCTTCATCTGGTCGCGCTCGGGCACGAACGCGACGACCGGGTCGGGGGTGTCCGGCGCGTTCACGAAGGACACGAACCGGGCCAGCTTCTCGGGGTCGTTGATGGTCTCGGCCCACTCGTCGCGGTAGTGCGCGACGTGCGCCTGCATCAGCTTCTCCAGCTCGTCGCAGATGCCGAGCGAGTCGTGGACGACGACGTCCCGTACGTGCTCCAGGCCGCCGGGGATCCGCTCCAGCCAGGTCGAGGTGCGCTCCAGGCGGTCGGCCGTACGGATGTAGAACATCAGGAACCGGTCGATCAGGCGGACCAGTTCGGCGTCCGACAGGTCCTGCGCGAGCAGGTCCGCGTGGCGCGGGGTGGCGCCGCCGTTGCCGCCGACGTACAGGTTCCAGCCGTTGGCGGTGGCGATCACGCCGAAGTCCTTCGACTGGGCCTCGGCGCACTCGCGCTGGCAGCCGGAGACGGCCGACTTCAGCTTGTGGGGGGAGCGCAGGCCCCGGTAGCGCAGCTCCAGGTCGATCGCCATGCGGACGGAGTCCTGGACGCCGTAGCGGCACCAGGTCTGGCCGACGCAGGACTTCACCGTGCGCAGCGACTTGCCGTAGGCGTGGCCGGACTCGAAGCCGGCGTCGACCAGGCGGGCCCAGATCAGGGGCAGTTGCTCGACGCGGGCGCCGAACATGTCGATCCGCTGGCCACCGGTGATCTTCGTGTAGAGGCCGAAGTCGCGGGCGATCTCGCCGATCACGATCAGCTTCTCCGGGGCGATCTCACCGCCGGGGATACGCGGGACGACCGAGTACGAGCCGTTCTTCTGGAGGTTGGCCAGGAAGTGGTCGTTGGTGTCCTGGAGGGCGGCCTGCTCACCGTCCAGGACGTAGCCGCTCGCGCCGATCGTCGGAGCGAGGGAGGCGATGATCGAGCCGACGGCCGGCTTGCAGATCTCGCAGCCGTTGCCGCCCCTGGCCTCCTCGCGGCCGTGGCGGTCCAGCAGGTCCTGGTAGGTGTTGATGCGCAGGGCGAGGACGATCTCGTACAGCTCCTCGCGGGTCTGCGAGAAGCAGCCGCACAGGCCCTTGTCGACCTCGACGCCGCTGGCCTCCAGCTCGGCGGTGACGAGCTGGCCGAGGACCTTGACGCAGGAGCCGCAGCCGGTGCCGGCCTTGGTGCACTTCTTCACCTCGGGCACGGTCGTGCACTGGTGGTCGGTGACCGCGCCGCGGATCGTGCCCTTGGAGACGTTGTGGCAGGAGCAGATGATCGCGTCGTCCGGCAGCGCGGACGGGCCGAGCTGCGCCGGGGCGCCCGCACCGGCGGGCAGGACGAGGGCCTCGGGCGCGACCGGCGGGACCGAGCCGGTGAACGCCTTCAGCGTGCCGTACGCCTCCGCGTCGCCGACCAGGATGCCGCCGAGCAGCGTGCCGTCGCGGCCGATGACCAGCTTCTTGTACAGGCCCGCGCGGGAGTCGGAGTAGACGACGTCGAGGCAGTCCTCGGCGGTGCCGTGCGCGTCACCGAAGGACGCCACGTCCACGCCGAGCAGCTTCAGCTTGGTGGACAGGTCGGCGCCGGTGAAGGCGGCCTCGTCGGCGGCGATCGTCGCGGCCGCGGTCTCCGCCTGCTCATAGCCGGGGGCCACCAGGCCGTACACCCGGCCGTCGGCGGCCAGCGCGCACTCGCCGATCGCGAACACGTGCGGGTCGTTCACCGTGCGGCACTGCTCGTCGACCGCGATGCCGCCGCGCTCGCCGACCGTCAGGCCGCAGTCGCGGGCGAGCTGGTCGCGGGGGCGGACACCGGCGGAGAACACCACCAGGTCGGTGGAGAGTTCGGAGCCGTCGGACAGCTTCATGCCGGTCACGGCGCCGTCCTCGCCGACGACGATCTCCTGCGTACCGACGCCCGTGTGGACGCTCAGGCCCATCTCCTCGATGGTGCGCAGCAGGGCGGCGCCGCCGCCCTCGTCGACCTGGACGGGCATCAGGCGGGGCGCGAACTCCACGATGTGGGAGGTGAGTCCGAGACCCTTCAGCGCGCCCGCGGCCTCCAGACCGAGCAGACCGCCGCCGACCACGGCACCCGTCGTCGCCTTCTTGGCGTACTCCTCGATGGCGAGGAGGTCCTCGATCGTGCGGTAGACGAAGCATCCCTCGGCGTCCTTGCCCGGGACCGGCGGCACGAAGGGGTACGAGCCGGTGGCCAGGACGAGCACGTCGTAGTCGACGACGAGACCGGAGCGGGCGGTCACCCTGCGCGCCTCACGGTCGATCGTCTCCGCCGGGTCACCGACGCGCAGCTCGATGCCGTGGTCCTCGATGAACCCCAGGTCCGTCATGGACAGGTCCTCGGGCGTCTTGCCCGAGAAGTACGAGGTGAGCTGGACGCGGTCGTAGGCCGGGCGCGGCTCCTCGCAGAGCACGACCACGCGGTGCGTGGCGGTCAGGCCGCGCTCGGCGAGCGCTTCGAGGAAGCGCTGGCCGACCATGCCGTGGCCGACGAGCACGATCGTGGGGGTGGCCGTGGACATCAGGAGCCTCCATCATTGGTGAGCAGGTGGAGCAGCGGGCCGCCGTCGGTCGGGAGCGGCTCTGCTCCCTCCCAGGCGCGGGCGAGCGCGCCGACGGTGCCGAGTTCGCCGACGAGGACCCCGCCGACCAGGCGGTCGTCGCGGACGACGACCTTGCGGTACGTGCCGCGGGTGGCGTCGGCGAGCTGGACGACGTCGTCGCCCGGGAGCGCCTCCGTCTCGCCGAAAGCGGCGAGGTCGAAGGGGCTGTCGTGCCCGTTCAGGGTGAGTCGCGTCAAGGAGCGGGTGCCGGTGTAGCGGGCGTCCGCGTCGCCGGCGAGCAGCTCCGCGAGCGCGTCGGCCTGTTCGAGTGCGGGAGCGGCGAGGCCGTAGAGGACGCCGTCGTGCTGGGCGCAGTCCCCGATGGCGTGGATGTACGGGTCGGAGGTGCGCAGCTCGTCGTCGACGACGACGCCCTTGCGGACGTCGAGGCCGGCGGCCTGCGCGAGACCCACCCGGGGGCGGACACCGCAGGCCACGACGACGAGGTCGGCGTCGAGCGCGAACCCGTCGGCCATCTCCACGGAGCGGACGGCGCCGCCGACGCAGCGCACGTCCCGGACACGGCACTCGGTGTGCACCTCGACGCCCAGGTCGGTCAGGTGCCGCTTGACCAGCTTGGACGCGGCCGGGTCGAGCTGGCGCTCCATCAGCCGCTCGGACTGCTGGGCGAGGACGACCTGGGCGCCGCGCAGGGCGAGCGCACGGGCCGCGGAGACCCCGAGGAGCCCGCCGCCGATGACGACCGCCTTCGCCCCCGGCCGGACCGCCTTGGACAGGCCGAGGCAGTCGTCCATGGTCCGGAAGGCGTGGACGCCCTCCGGCAGGACGTGGTCGGGGGTGAACAGGCCGCGCAGCGGCGGCAGGACGGGGTTGGATCCGGTGGCGAGGACGAGCCGGTCGTATGCGATCACCGTGCCGTCGGCGCACTCGACGGTCCGCCCGTCGCGGTCGATACCGACGACCCGCCCGCGCGTGGCCTGCGCGGGCGCGGGCAGTGCGATCACCTCGGGGCTGTAACGTCCGGCCAGCACCTCGGCGAGCAGCACGCGGTTGTAGGGCCGGTGCTCCTCCTCGCCGATCAGCAACGCGGGCGTGCCGAGCTCACCGAGCCGCCGGGCGAGCCGTACGCCCGCGAGGCCGGTGCCGATCACCACCACACGCTCATTCGAGGTCATGTACTCGAGCGTGCGGTGCCGGTGTTACCCGGCAGCATCACGACTGTTTCCCACGGGGAACGCTGCCCTCAGCGGGGGCCGGGGCCGGATGTGAGGGTTCCTGGGGTGCGGTGACGGCGGGCTGTGAGGACAGCGTCGCACAGGCCTCGCACGACCGTCGCATAAGCTCACGATCATGCCCGACATATCGCTGACCATGATCGCCGTGCTCTGCGTCGCGGCTCTCGCCGCCGGGTGGATCGACGCCGTGGTCGGCGGCGGCGGGCTCCTGCTGCTGCCGGTGCTGCTGCTCGGACTGCCGGCGAACACGCCCGCCGCGCACGCCCTCGGCACCAACAAGGCGGTCGCCATCGTCGGCACGACGGGTGCGGCGGTGACATACGCCCGCAAGGCCCCGGTGGATGTCCGTACGGCGGTGCGCATCGGGCTGGCCGCGCTCGCCGGGTCGTCCGCCGGGGCCTTCTTCGCGGCCGGGATGAGCACCGACGTCCTCAAGCCGGTGATCATGGTGGTGCTGCTCGGGGTCGCCGCGTTCGTGATCCTGCGGCCCGCCTTCGGCACGGCCCCCGCGACCGGACCGGCCTCCCGGCGCCAGGTCCTCGCGGCGATCGGCCTCGCGGGCCTCGGCATCGGCTTCTACGACGGTCTCATCGGCCCCGGCACCGGCACCTTCCTGGTCCTCGCCCTGACCGCCCTGCTCCACCTCGACCTCGTCACGGCCTCCGCCACCGCCAAGATCGTCAACTGCTGCACCAACGCGGGCGCCCTCGCGACCTTCGCCTGGCAGGGCGCGGTCCTGTGGCAACTGGCCGCCCTGATGGCCGTGTTCAACCTGGCGGGCGGCACCCTCGGCGCCCACACCGCCCTGAAGCAGGGCAGCGGCTTCGTCCGCGTCGTGCTGCTGACGGTGGTGTTCGCGCTGGTGGCGAACCTGGCGTACGAGCAGTGGCTGGCCTAGCGCCGCAGCACTAGGAGGACACCCCCGCCCGCAGATCCAGCAGCTCGATGATCCCCGTGCCGTCCTCGTCGCCGTGCCCCTGGGCGAGGCGCCGCTCCATCAGCGCCATGTACGGCGTCAGCAGCTCCGGGCTCACCCGCTGCTCCCCGGCCGTGCGCAGCAGCGTGGTGTTGCCCGCGACCTGCATGGCGAGGTTGGAGACGACGTTCCTGGTGTAGTCGCCGCTCTGAAGCTGGTCGGCGGTCTGGTGCACGGCAGGGGCCATCGCGGTCAGCCAGTCCACGAGCAGCGGGGCGAAGTCCTTCGGGGCGACGTCCTCCGGGCGGATCAGCGCGAAGGCGTGCGTGACACCCGCGAACATGCCGCTCATCGCGCTGAGCAGCGCCACGTCGTGCAGCGCGGCGAAGCCCGGGTCGGCCCCGACGTACCGGGTGCCGGCCGGGACGGCGAGGGTGTCCCGGTGCTCCTCGAACAGCTCGGGGGAGCCGCTGTAGAAGACGTACCCGCCGGACTCCGGGGCTCCGATCATCGGCGGGACGGCCATGATCCCGCCGTCCAGGAAGCGGGCGCCGCGCTCCTCGGCCCAGGCGGCGCGGCTGCGGCCCTCACCGGGCGTGCCCGTGGTGAGGTTCACCAGGTCCCGCCCCGCGAGAGCGGCCCCGTCGAGGGCCTCGCCCACGGAGGCGTCGTCGAGCAGGCAGACGACCACGAGCCGGTTCGCGGCCACCGCCTCCGCGGCGGTCCGGGCGACGGTGGCGCCCTCGGCGGCGAGGGGTTCGGCCCGGGAGGCGGTGCGGTTCCAGACGGTCACCGGGTGGCCTGCGGCGAGCCAGGCGCGGGCCAGGGCCGTGCCCATGTCGCCGGTGCCGAGGACGGTGAGAGGGGTGCGGGAGGCAACTGCGTTGTCGGTCATGGCGTTTAGGCTCGTCCGAGGGGAGCGCCCGCTCAAGTACGTACTTGGAAGTGGGTGGTTACCCCCGGGGAAGGGTCCAGGCAGGAGAAGGGGAGGGCTCGGGCATGGGGACGACGGGGCGGCGGCCGGGGGCGTACGTCTGCGGGATCGACGCGGCGATGGACGTGATCGGCGGCAAGTGGAAGGTGCTGATCCTCTGGGCGCTGAACGAACGGCCGTGCCGTTTCGGCGAGCTGCGCCGAGAGCTGCCGGGGATCACCGAGAAGGTGCTCGCCTCGCACCTGCGGGAGATGGAGGCCGACGGGCTGGTGCACCGCGAGGCGTACGACGAGGTGCCGCCCCGCGTGGAGTACTCGCTGACACCCCGGGGCGTCTCCCTGAACGAGGCACTGGAACCGCTGGGGGCCTGGGGGAGGGCCAACGTCCTGGGAGGATCACCGGCGGCCGGTCAGATGCGCGAAGACCACGACGTTCCCCTGGTATCCGGAGCCGCGTGAGTAGCCGCCGCCGCAGGTGATGACCCGCAGTTCGGGACGGTGGGCGGCGCCGTAGACCTTCTCGTCGGGGAAGCCCTTCGCCGCGTACACCTCGACGGCGTCCACGGTGAACACCGCGACGCTGCCGTCCCGCCGGTCCACCTCGACCGTGCGGCCCTTGGCCAGGGAGCCGAGGCGGTAGAAGACGGCCGGGCCGTCGGCGTTGTCGACGTGGCCGGCGACGATCGCGGTGCCCCGCTCGCCGGGCGTGGTGCCGGCCTCGTACCAGCCGGCGAGGTTCTTCCGCCCGGCGGGCGGTACGTCGAGACTGCCGGTCCTCGTCAGGCCGAGGCCGGTCAGGGGCGCGTCCACCCGGATCGCCGGGATGCGGATGCGGTCGGGCGGCGAGGGCGGCAGCGCGGGTGCGCCGGGCCGCTCACCGGCCCGGCCGTCCTGTCCCGCCCGGCCGTCCTGCCCGGCGCGGGCCTGCGCGGCGGAGGGCTGCGGCGGGGCGTGCGTCTCGGCGCCGTTGCGCAGCAGCCATGTCCCGGAGCACAGGGCGAACACCGTGACGGCCGCCATGGCGGCGTCGGCCGGATTGCCGAACCTCCCGCCGTACCTGGGGAACCTGCGCATGCCCGACCCTTTCCTGATCCCCGATAGCCGTCCGGTTTCCGGCTCCCGACCCCTGACCACCGATCCCGGATCCCATCGGTCCCGGAGGCCGCCCCGTACCCCCCTCCGGGCCGCGAGGGGCGTCGGACCCGGAGGGGGAGGGGACATGCGGTACCGGCGACGGACAGCGGAGGGTGTCCGTCAGATCCCGTCGCCTCTCGCCCGGCGATGCAGGAGCCAGGTACCGCCCGCGGCGGCGACGGCGAGAGCCGCCACACCGGCCGCGGTCTGCACGGGATCGGGGCCCAGGGCACCGCCGACCCCCGTCTTCACACTCCCTCTGGGATGGACCTGCCGGCCCTCGGACGCCAGCGTGACCACCAGGTCACCGGTGATCCGCCGGCCGCTCCCGGTGCACGTCGCCGTGATCTCGTACGTCCCCGGCTGCGCGCTCGGCGGCACCCTGAACCGCCCTGTCGCGTCCTGCTCGTGCGGGTCCGGCGCGAGGCTGAGGGAACCGGCCCCGACCGCGCTGGCGTCGCCCGTCGCCGTGCCGCCGTCGCCGCAGGCCGCCGTGCGCAGTGTGACCTGTCCGCCCGGGACGACCGAGGACGGGGACACCTCCACGTCACCGGTGGGCGCGCCGTACGCGGGTGCGGCGGCGAGAGCCGCGGCGGCGACGGCGAGCGCGATACCGGTCAGCGGCCGGGCGGTACGTCGCATCGGTGCTCCCTAGAGCTGTTCGTTCGTGCACCTGCCCTTCCGAGGTAACGGGCAGCGGGGCGACCGCGCTTTCTGATGGAGCGTCAGAATTGGGGTGAATGGGTGTCAGGGGGAGGCGGACGGGCTGCTCCTCGTGGGCGTTTGGGCAGGTCACGGGCGTTCGGCGGACGGGGTGCGGAAAAGCCCGGGGCGCGCGTGTGAACGGGTGACCCGGATGCCGCGCCCCTCGGTGCTTGACCTCAAGAAAGGTTGAGGTATGAGGCTGTGCCGCATGAACACAGCCGTTACGAACGCACCCGCCCCTGCCCAGCCCGCGACCGAGCCCCTCCGGGTGACCCTCGTCGTCGGCAGCAACCGCCACGGCCGCTTCGGCCCGGTCGTCGCCGACTGGCTCCTCGACCGCCTCCGGGACCGGGACGACCTGGTCGCCGAGGTCGTGGACGTCGCCGACGTCGATCTGCCGACGTCCTTCGAAGCGACCCCCGAGGCGACCGCCGCGCTGTCCGGCGTCACCCCGAAACTGGCCCGCGCGGACGCCTTCGTGGTCCTCACGCCCGAGTACAACCACTCCTTCCCGGCGGGCCTGAAGAACCTCGTCGACTGGCACTTCGGCGAGTGGCGGGCCAAGCCCGTCGCCCTCGTCTCCTACGGCGGACTGGCCGGCGGCCTGCGCGCCGTCGAGCACCTGCGTCAGGTCTTCGCCGAGCTCCACGCCGTGACGGTCCGCGACACGGTCTCCTTCCACAACGCCGGCGCCTCCTTCGACGACGCGGGCACCCTGCACGACCCGTCCGGCCCGGACGCGGCGGCCAAGACCATGCTGGACCAACTGGTCTGGTGGGGCCGGGCGTTGCGCGAGGCGAGGGCGAAGACGCCGTACGCGGGCTGAGCCCCGGCCGCACCCTGCCCGACCCCTCTCACCCCCGCACCCGCCAGTCCCCGCCCGCGATCGGCCTCCCCCGGGTCCGCAACCGTGCGGCGACGGCGGGTGCGGCGATGTACACCCAGGCCCGGACAGCCGCCCCGTCCACCTCGCGTACGACCTTCCGCTCGACGCGTTCGTACAGGCTGCGCGGGTCGCCCGGCACGTAGTCCTCCAGCCGGTCCAGCTCGGCGAGCAGCTCCGCGTAGGTCTCCGGATGCGCGGTCACCAGCTCCCCGCACACGACCCCGCCGTCCGGCTCCTCGACCGCGTAGGGATAGCCCGGCCCCTCGTACAGCACCGCGCCCGAGAGCCGCCCCGGTACCTCGGAGCGGGTGCGGCCGCGCAGGAAGAGGTCGTGGTTGACCTCACCGGGGCGGAGGGTGCCGTAGACGAAGAAGGGGAGGGTCACAGGAACGATTCTCCACCCTCACACTCCTGCACAGCGGGCCTATGGACATGACATGTCCGGCCCGACTTGACTCGCGGTCAACATCAACACCGCACCCGGTCGACCCCACGCGACCGGGTGCGCCCGTATGAGGAGACCGATGAGCCGGATACGTCACGTCCGAGGGTCCCGTCCCGTCATCGCAGGGGTGGCCGTCACCGGCACAGCCGCCCTGCTGGCCGCCGCGCTCTCGCCCACCGCCCTGGCGGAGGACCGGCCGACCCGGTCCGACGCGATCGAGAGTGCCGGGACGGTCCTCTCCGAGCGGGCCGCGGAACTGGGCCTCACCACAGCCCAGGAGACGAAGGTCCGGGACGTGGTCGTCGACGAGGACGGCACCCGGCACGTCCGCTACGACCGCACGTACCACCGACTCCCGGTCCTGGGCGGCGACTTCGTACTCCACCTGAACCCGGACGGCACCTACCGCGGCGCGAGCCGGGCGACGAAGTCCGCGCTCTCCCTGGAGAGCGTCACCCCGAAGGTGACCGCCCCCAAGGCCGCCGACCTCGCCGCGAGCCTGCTGCGCGCCGCGCACCTAGGCGAGACCCTGAAGAAGCTGACCGCCAAGCCGCGGCTGGTCGTCGACGCCCTGCACGGCGCCCCGAAGCTGGCCTGGCAGACCGACGCGGTGGCGCACGACGGGCTCGGCAACCCGGTCGGGCGCACGGTGCTGACCGACGCGACGACCGGCGACCGGATCGACGCCTGGGACACCCTGGAATCGGCGTCGGGCGACGGCCAGTCCCTCTACGGCGGCACGGTTCCGCTGGAGACGACGGAGTCCGGGTCGTCGTACCGGCTCAAGGACGCGACGCGCGGCGGCACGTACACGGGCGACGCGGCGAACAAGACGGACCAGTGCCTGCTGACCGTCTGCCTGACCCGCGCCCCCGCGACGGTCTTCTCGGACGCCGACAACCACTGGGCCACGGGAACGGACTCCGACCGCGCGACGGTGGCGGTGGACGCCCAGTACGGCACGGACGTCACCTGGGACTACTTCAAGAACCTGCACGGCCGCAACGGCATCGCCGGCGACGGCAAGGGCTCGTACAACCGCGTCCACTACGGCAAGGACTACAACAACGCCTTCTGGGACGACAACTGCTTCTGCATGACGTACGGCGACGGCGACGGCAAGCAGCTCGGGCCGCTGGTGTCGCTGGACGTGGCCGGGCACGAGATGTCCCACGGCGTGACGTCGAAGACGGCGGCGCTGACGTACTCGGGCGAGTCCGGCGGCCTGAACGAGGCCACGTCGGACATCTTCGGCACGCTCGTGGAGTTCCACGCGGACAACGCGAAGGACCCAGGAGACTGGCTCATCGGCGAGAAGGTCGTCCGCTCCGGGCTCGGCCGGGAGGCCCTGCGCCGCATGGACGAGCCGTCGAAGGACGGCAAGTCCGCCGACTGCTGGAGCGAGGGTCTCGCCGACCTCGACGTGCACTACTCCTCGGGAGTCGGCAACCACTTCGCGTACCTGCTCGCGGAGGGCAGCGGCGCGAAGACGATCAACGGCGTCAGCCACACCTCCCCGACCTGCGACGGCTCCACGGTGAACGGGATCGGCCGGGCCAAGCTGGGCAAGATCTGGTACCGCGCCCTGACGGTCTACATGACGTCCTCGACGGACTACGCGGGCGCCCGTACGGCGACCCTGAACGCGGCGAAGGACCTCTACGGCGGCGGCAGCACGGAGCAGAAGGCCGTGGCGGCGGCCTGGAGCGCGGTCAACGTGAAATGAGCTGCACCAGTACGGAACTCAGGGCCGCACCGCCTCCAGCCGCACCGCGCACGCCTTGAACTCCGGCATCCGGGAGGTCGGGTCGAGCGCGGGGTTGGTGAGGGAGTTGGCGCGGCCCTCGCCCGGCCAGTGGAACGGCATGAAGACCGTGTCGGGCCGGATGGTGTCGGTGATCCGGGCGGGCGCCACGGCCCGGCCCCGCCGGGACACGACGGCCACCGGATCGCCCTCGGCCGCCCCGAGCCGGGCCGCCAGCCGCGGATGCAGCTCCACGAACGGCCCGGGCGCGGCTGCGTTCAGCTCCGCCACACGCCGGGTCTGCGCCCCGGACTGGTACTGCGCCACGACCCGCCCGGTGGTGAGCAGCACGGGGTACTCGTCGTCCGGCTCCTCGGCGATGGCCCGGTGCGAGACGGGGACGAAGCGGGCGCGTCCGTCGGGGGTGGCGAAACGGTCGAGGAAGAGGCGCGGGGTGCCGGGGTGGGCAACGCCCACCGTTTCCTCCGTCTCGGTGGAGGCCGGGCGGCCCGCCGCGCCCCGTTGCGCGCCCGGGCCACCCGCCCCGTCCTGGTCCCCCGTCAGACCCTCCGGCTCCACCGCCGGGCAAGGCCAGAACACCCCGTTCTCCTCCACGATCCTGCGGTACGTGATCCCCGAGTAGTCCGCGGGGCCGCCCGCGCTCGCCCGGCGGAGTTCCTCGAAGATCTCCTCCGGGTCGGTCGGGAAGCCCTTCTCCACGCCCAGGCGGGCGGCCAGTTCGTGCATGACCTCCAGGTCGCTGCGGACGCCGTCGGGCGGGGTGACGGCCTGGCGGCGGAGCAGGACCCTGCCCTCCAGATTGGTCGTCGTGCCCGTCTCCTCGGCCCACTGTGTGACCGGCAGGACCACGTCCGCGAGCGCCGCCGTCTCCGACAGCACCACGTCACACACGGCGAGGAAGTCCAGGGACTTGATGCGCTCCTCGATGTGCGCGGCCCGCGGGGCCGACACCACCGGGTTGGACGCCATCAGCAGCAGGGATTTGATGTCGGTGCCCAGCGCGTCCAGCAGCTCGTAGGCACTGCGGCCCGGGCCGGGCAGCGAGTCCGGGTCCACGCCCCACACGTCGGCGACGTGCCGCCGCGCCGCCGGGTCGTCGAGCTTGCGGTAGCCCGGCAACTGGTCGGCCTTCTGGCCGTGTTCGCGGCCGCCCTGCCCGTTGCCCTGCCCGGTCAGGCAGCCGTACCCGGACAGCGGGCGGCCCGCCCGGCCGGTCGCCAGGCACAGGTTGATCCACGCGCCCACCGTGTCGGTGCCCTTGGACTGCTGCTCGGGCCCGCGTGCCGTGAGCACCATCGCCGACTCGGGCTCGCAGAACATCCGTACCGTCTCCCGCAGTTCGGGGACGGACACCCCCGTGATCCGCTCCACGTACTCCGGCCAGTGCGCCATCGCGGCGGCCCGGGCGTCCTCCCAGCCCGCGGTCCGCTCCCGGACGTACGCCTCGTCCACCCGCCCCTCGGCGATCACCAGGTGCAGCAGGCCCAGGGCGAGCGCCAGGTCCGTGCCCGGCCGGGGCGCCAGGTGCAGGTCCGCCTGCTCGGCGGTCTTCGTGCGGCGCGGATCGATGACGATCAGCGTGCCGCCGTTCTCCTTCAGCTCGGTGAGGAAACGCAGGGACGGCGGCATGGTCTCCGCGAGGTTCGACCCGACCAGGATCACGCAGCCGGTCTTCGGGATGTCCTCCAGCGGGAAGGGCAGCCCCCGGTCGAGGCCGAACGCCTTGATCCCGGCCGCCGCGGCCGACGACATGCAGAAACGGCCGTTGTAGTCGATCTGCGACGTGCCCAGCACGACCCGCGCGAACTTGCCGAGCGTGTACGCCTTCTCGTTCGTCAGACCGCCCCCGCCGAACACCCCGACCCCGTCCGGCCCGTACTCCGCGCGCGTGCGGCGCAGCCCCTCGGCGATCCGGTCCAGCGCCTCGTCCCAGGAGGCCGGCACCAGCTCGCCCCCGTCGCGCACCAGCGGTGACGTCAGCCGCACGGCGGAGGCCAGCACCGCCGGCGCCGTACGGCCCTTGCCGCACAGCGCGCCCCGGTTCACCGGGAAGTCCGTACGCTCGCTCACCTCGACGGTCCCGTCCGGCGCGGGCGTCAGGTTCATCCCGCACTGCAAGGCGCAGTACGGGCAGTGCGTGGGCGTGGCGGTGGTCTGCATACCGTTCAGCGTGCTTCGGCCGTGTTACGCCCGGGACGGTTCCCTGTTACGCGGCAGGGACGGCAACCTCCCCGCCGCCGCCCCGCCCGCGTGAGGCACACGCCTGCCCACCTTCACGTCGCCGCCGACCGGCACGGACGTTGCCCTTGTGACGAAAAACGCCACATGTGGCTCATTGCTCTCCTTTCTTGGCCGATCCGGCCTAGTTGAGAGTTGAATCAGTGCCACTACGCTCTCGCTACGCGCAGCGCTCGCACGACTCCGAACGGCGTTCGACTCCCACACTCGAAACAGCCAGGAGGCCAACCGATCATGCCTCTGCGCCATCTGACCTCCCAGGACCAGCGACTGTTCCGGCAGTTCGGCCGGGGCCCCGCCGTCGCCGTCCCCGACCCGCTCCTGCACCACGCCGTCGCCCGGCACGCCGCTGCCGCCCCGCACGCCGTGGCCGCCGAACACCAGGGCGCGTACCTCACCTACGGCGAACTCGACCGGTACGCCGACACCCTCGCCGCCCGCCTCGTCCGCGAGGGCGTACGCCCCGGCGACCACGTCGGCCTCTTCGTCCGCCGCTCGATCCCGATGCTCGTCGGCCTGCTCGGCATTCTGAAGGCCGGCGCCGCCTACGTCCCGCAGGACATCGGCCTCGCGCCCCCGGCCCAGCTCACCCACGTCATCCGCACCGCCCGGACCCGGGTCGTCCTCACGGTCGCCGAACACGCCCACCGCGTGCCGCTGCCCGACGGCCACCTGCTGCTCACGCTCGACGAGCCGCAGCCGTACGCCCCGGCCCCGCGCCCGCGCGTCACCGGAAACGACGGCTGCTACGTCCTTTTCACCTCCGGCACCACCGGCCGCCCCAACGGCGTGAAGGTCACCCACCGCAACGTCGCCAACATCCTGCTCACCGAGCCGGGCGGCCTCGGCATCCGCCCCGGCGACCGGGTCGCCCAGCTCCTCAACATCGCCTTCGACATGGCCGCCTGGGAGATCCTCGGCTGCCTCGCCCACGGCGGCACCCTCGTCATCCGCGGCAAGGACATCGCAGCGGCGGCCCGCACCGCCGACGTGCTCATCGCCACGCCGACCGTGCTGTCCGGCCTCGACCCCGCCGCGTGCCCGCGGGTGCGCACGGTCGCCGTCGCGGGGGAGCCCTGCCCGCGCCCGCTGGCCGACCGCTGGGCCCGGCAGGCCGCCTTCCACAACTGCTGCGGCCCCACGGAGACCACGATCGTCAACACGATGGGCCGCCACGACCCGGCCGTCCCGCTGCTCACCATCGGCCGCCCCACCCCCAACAACACGGTCTACGTCCTCGACGCCGACCGGCGGCCGCTGCCCATCGGCGAGGCCGGCGAGATGTGGGCGGGCGGCGACTGCGTCTCCGCGGGCTACCTCGGCGACGACGCCCTCAACGCGGAGCGCTACGCCCCCGACCCCTTCCTCGGCGGCGGCCGGCGCATGTTCCGCACCCGGGACCTCGGCCGCTGGACCCCCGACGGCGAGCTGGAGCACCTCGGGCGCACCGACGACCAGGTCAAGGTGCGCGGCTTCCGCGTCGAGCTGGACTCGGTCTCCTCCGTCCTGGAGACGGCCGCCGGCTGCACCCGCGCCGTCACCCTGAAACGCGACGCCCGCACGCTGGTGTCCTTCGTCTGCCCGGCCGACGTCGACCCGGACACGGCCCGCCGCGCGGTCGCGGACGCCCTGCCCTACTACTGCGTCCCCGAGCAGGTCCTGCCCGTCGCGTTCCTCCCCGAGACCGACCGCGGCAAGGTCGACAAACAGGCTCTGCTGGGCATGCTCGACGAGCGCGTGGCGGTGGCCCGATGACCACGTCACCCGCCCGGACCCACCAGGACACGGGCGAGCTCCCGCCGCTCCTGCCCGCCCCCCGCCGCCTGCTCAAGCACCCCCGCCTGATGCACTACAACCGCCTCGCGGCCCTCGTGCTCCTGGCCAACGCGGCGTTCCTGTGGGCCGCCGGGCCCCCGGCCACACCGACCCTCGGGCACGCGGCCCTCGCCAACCTCGCCCTCGCCGTCCTCGTGCGCCAGCAGTACGTCATCAACCTGCTGTTCCGGCTGGCGACCTCGGCCCCGGTCAGCTGGCCGCTGAAGGTCCGCTGGACGCTCGGCAAGGTGTACCACTTCGGCGGGCTGCACGTGGGCGGGGCACTGGCCGGGGCGGCCTGGTTCCTGGCCCTGACGGTCGCGGTGACCCGCACCGGAACGGACCTGCCGCTGATCACGGTGAGCTGGACCCTGGTGGCCCTCCTCGCCCTGATCGTCGCCACCGCCCTGCCGCCCTTCCGCTCCCGCCACCACGACCACTTCGAGAAGATCCACCGCTTCGGCGGCTGGAGCGCCCTCGCGCTCTTCTGGACCCACACCCCGCTCTCCGGCCAGGGACCGCTGCCGCTCGCGGTCCTCGCCGTCGTCACGTTCAGCGTGGCGCTGCCCTGGCTGCGGCTTCGCAAGGTGGACGTCCGCACCGAACGCCCCTCCCCGCACGTGACGCTGGCCCACTTCGACTACGGAGAGACCCCCTTCGCCGGCTCCTCGACCGCGATCAGCCGCAGCCCGCTGAAGGAGTGGCACTCCTTCGCCAACGTCCCGGCCCCCGGCCGCTCCGGCTTCCGGCTCACCATCTCCCGCGCCGGAGACTGGACCGGCTCCTTCATCGACGACCAGCCCTCGCGCGTGTGGGTGAAGGGCATCACCACGGCCGGAGTCGCCAACATCGAGGTCCTGTTCAGGAAGGTGGTCTACGTGGCGACCGGCAGCGGCATCGGCCCCTGCCTGCCCCACCTGCTCGCCGCCGAGGTCCCCTCGCGCCTGGTCTGGGCGACCCGCGACCCCCGCGCCACCTACGGCGACGCCCTCGTCGACGAGATCCTCGCCGTCCAGCCGCACGCCTTGGTCTGGGACACCTCACGGCACGGCAAGCCCGACATGGTGCGGCTCGCCCACGCCGCGTACCGCGAATTCGGTGCGGAGGCGGTCATCTGCATCTCCAACAAGCGGCTGACCTGGCAGGTGGTGCACGGCCTGGAACGGCGGGGGATTCCGGCGTACGGCGCGATCTGGGACTCGTGACCCACCTTCCAGGGAGGAAAGATGAACCACCTGAAAGTCGAACGGGACGGCCGCGTGGTGACCGTCCGCCTGCACCGCCCGCACGCCCTGAACGCGCTCAGCTCCGAGCTGCTCGCCGAACTCCTCGGCGTCCTCGGCCCGCTGGACCGGGACCCGGAGGTGGGCTGCTTCGTCGTCACCGGCTCGGAGAAGGTCTTCGCGGCCGGCGCGGACATCAGGGAGATGGCGGGCAGGTCGGCCGTGGACATGATGGCCGAGGACTACTTCGCGGCCTGGGAGGACTTCGCGGACCTGCGCACCCCGAAGATCGCCGCCGTGGCCGGCTACGCGCTCGGCGGCGGCTGTGAGCTGGCCATGATGTGCGATCTGGTCGTCGCGGGCGAGTCGGCCCTGTTCGGCCAGCCGGAGATCAAGCTGGGTGTGATACCCGGCATCGGCGGCACCCAGCGGCTGACCCGTCTGGTGGGCCGGGCCAAGGCCATGGACCTGGTGCTCACCGGCCGCACGATGGACGCCCGGGAGGCCGAGCGCTGCGGCTTGGTCTCCCGCGTGGTCCCCGACGACCGGGTCCTCACCGAGGCCCTGGAAGCGGCGGCGGCCATCGCCTCGTACGGCCGTACGGCGGTCAGGGCGGCCCGCGAGTGCGTCGACCGGTCCCTGGAGACGGGCCTGCGGGACGGCCTCCGCTACGAACGGCGGTTGTTCCACGCCCTGTTCGCCACCGAGGACCAGAAGGAGGGGATGACGGCGTTCCTGGAGAAGCGCCCACCGGCCTTCCGCGGGCTCTGACAGCCGGGGGCGGGACGCGCGGAGCGCGCCGGCCGCTCTCCCGCCCCCGGCCACGTTCAGGGGCTGTGTCTGGTCAGGACACGGCCCCGGTCAGCTCGCGTACGCCGTGGTCAGCACTCGTACGCGTAATACGGGTCGTCGCCCGCCTCCAGACCGATCCTGCCGGTCCCGTGCGGGCCGATCTGGATGCACGACGGGTCCCAGCCGTCGACTTCCACGCTGGCGGAGATGGTGTGCCCGCACACGTTGTGGATGTCCGCCCACCCGGGGCCGTAGGCGCCGAGCTTGGCACAGCCCGGCTCCATGGCCTCGACCGGCGCGGCGGCCACGGGTTCCGCCGAGGCGGTCCCCATGGCGGCCGTCCCGGCCAGCAGCGCGACCGCGGCGACCGTGACCAGCGCGGAGCGAAGTCGAGTCATCAGCTGTCCTTTCCCCCAGTTCGCGGCGGACGGCCCGATCCGCCGCCGCACGGGGAAAACGCTAAGCGTGATCGCACGACTACAGAGAGCGTCCAAGCTGTATTTCACACTCCGGGGTGAAATGAGCGCGTCAAACCCGCAAGGGGAGAAAGTCCGGATTCATCCGAGCGTCTCCCCGGCCGTGGACAGTGCCCGCTCCACACCCGGCTCCCGGGGCCCCAGGAACCGGGGGTCCGGCCGGAACACCGCGTCCAGAGCCGCCTTCCCGGCGGCGAGGATCTCCCGTGCACCCCCGTAGTACCAGGTCGCGTCGTGTACGGCGTCCACCCCCACCCCGTACGACTCGACGCCCGCCGCCTGACACAGAGCCACCGCCCGCCGGATGTGGAACCCCTGACTGATCAGCACGGCCTCGTCCACCCCGAAGATCTTCTTCGCCCGCACACAGGAGTCCCAGGTGTCGAACCCCGCGTAGTCGCTGACGATCCGCCCGTCGGGCACCCCGTGCCGCGTCAGGTACACGCGCATCGCGTCCGGCTCGTCGTAGTCCTCGCGGCTGTTGTCCCCGGTGACGAGCACCACCTCGACCCGCCCCTCCCGGTACAGTCCGGCCGCCGCGTCCAGCCGGTGCGCGAGGTACGGCGACGGCTCCCCGTCCCACAGCCCGGCACCGAACACCACGGCCACCTCGGTCCGCGGCACGTCCGCCGCCGTCCGCAGCCGGTCACCCGCGGCCACGTACATCCAGGTCGCCGGAAGCAGCGCGAGCACGCACCCGGCCATCACGGCCTGCACGAGCCGCCGCTGCCCCCGCCGGGTACGCGGCAGCCGTGGTCTGCGGAACGTCACACGACGCATCGGCGGTCCCTCCCCGGGTCGGCCCCTCGACAGTCAGGGACGCCCGCACGGGCCGCCCGGTTCATCCGCGTACGCGTGACCAGCTTCACTCGTTACACGGAAACTCCAGCTCAGACGGCCTCACACCGCACCTGTCCCGCATGGTGAACCGCCGGAAAACACCCGTGACGCCCACGCAACGGGAAGGCAACGTGCGGCGGCGACCATCGGTTGCATGCCCAGTCAGCTCAGCCTCGTCCCGCAGCCCGCCACGCGCCGCCCGGCCGCGCCCGCCCTCGTGGTCGTGGCGCACGGCAGCCGCGACCCCCGTGCGCTGAGCACCGTACGCGCGCTCCTGGACCGGGTCCGCGCGCTGCGCCCCGACGTGCCGGTGCACCTCGGGCACATCGAACTGAACGCCCCCCTGCTCCCCGACACGCTCGCCGCCCTGGGAGACACGGAGGCGGTCCTGGTCCCCCTGCTCCTCAGCCGCGGCTACCACGTCAAGCAGGACATCCCCGAGATGGCCGCGGCCTCCCCGGCCCGCACCCACGTGGCGGGCCCCCTGGGCCCGCACCCCCTGCTGGTGGACGCCCTCCAGGCCCGCCTGACGGAGGCCGGCTGGGGCGGGACGCCCCGCCGCACCAGCGCGGTGGTACTCGCCGCGGCCGGCTCCCGCGACCCGGACGCCAAGACGGACACCACCCGCACGGCCCACCTCCTCGCGGCCCGCCTGGGCGTCCCGGTCCTCCCGGCCTACGCCTCGGCAGCGACCCCGACGGTCGAGACGGCCGTCCGCACCCTCCTCGCGCGGGGCCGCCGCCACATAGCCCTGGCCTCCTACTTCACGGCCCCCGGCCGCTTCGCCACGGAGTGCGCCCAGTCGGCCCCCTGGATAGCGGCGGCCCCCCTCGGCACGCACCCCTCCATGGCCCACCTCCTCCTCCACCGCTACGACGAGACTCTGGCGGCGGCGTCCCCGGCTGTGCCCGAACTGGCTTCGGCTTGAACGCGGGTTGGTGCAGGTACCCAGGGGGCGCGGGGCTGTGCCGATTTGCGGCTCCGCCGCGTGGGCGCGACCAGCCACACCCGACCCGCACCCGCCACACACCCGAACCCGGCAAACGCTCAGGCACACAGCACACCCATGCCCGTACTGTCGACACATGGCAGGCACCTCGCAAACCCCCCCGGCCTACGGCCCGGCGTCAGCCGACCGCTGGGCCCCGGAACCAGACAAACGCCCCGGCCGCACCGCCTTCCAACGCGACCGGGCCCGAGTCCTGCACAGCGCCGCCCTGAGAAGACTCGCCGGCAAAACCCAAGTGGTGACGCCCGGCACCATGGGCCCGGCCTGGGACGCCAGCCCCCGCACCCGCCTCACCCACTCCCTCGAATGCGCCCAGGTCGGCCGCGAGCTGGGCGCGGCCCTCGGCTGTGACCCGGACCTCGTGGAAGCCGCCTGCCTCTCCCACGACCTCGGCCACCCGCCCTTCGGCCACAACGGCGAACAGGCCCTCAACGAGTTCGCGGCGGACTGCGGCGGCTTCGAGGGCAACGCCCAGTCCCTCAGACTCCTCACCCGCATCGAGCCCAAACGGTTCACCCTCGAGGGCTCCGTCGGCCTCAACCTCACCCGTGCCGCCCTCGACGCCGCCACCAAGTACCCCTGGCCCCGCGGCGCCCACCCCACCGACCCGGCGTCCCGCAAGTTCGGCGTCTACGACGACGACCGCCCGGTCTTCGACTGGGTCCGCAAGGACGCCCCCGGCACCCGTATCTGCTTCGAGGCGCAGGTCATGGACTGGTCCGACGACGTCGCCTACTCGGTGCACGACGTGGAGGACGGCCTGCACGCCGGCCACATCGACCCGAACTGCCTGCACGCGGAACCCGAACGGCGGGACGTCTTCCAGGTCGCCCGCGACCGTTACGTACCGGCGGACACCGACCCCGCCGAACTCGCCGAGGCCCTGGACCGGCTCCTCGCCCAGGAGTGGTGGCCGCACGGCTACGACGGCACCGCCGTCGCCCAGGCCCGGCTGAAGGACGCCACCAGCCAGCTCATCGGCCGCTTCTGCCTGGCCGCCGAGAGCGCGACCCGCACCGCGTACGGCGCCGGACGGCTCACCCGGTACGCCGCCGAGCTGGTCGTCCCGCGCGGGACCCGGATGGAGTGCGCCGTCCTCAAGGCCGTCGCCGACCTCTACGTCATGCAGCGCGCCGAGCAGGAACGCCTGCGCGCCGACCAGCGCATCGTCGTCGCCGAACTGGCCGAGGCGCTCACCGCCCGCTCCCCGGACGGCCTGGACCCGCAGTTCCGCGCCCTGTTCGACCGGGCGCCGGACGACCGCGCCCGCAAGCGGGTGATCGTCGACCAGATCGCCTCCCTCACCGACACCTCCGCCCGCTCGCTTCACGCCCGTCTGACAGGGCACGCATGAGACTGGCGGGAAAACCAACGGGAAAAACGACGGGAAACAGGGGACAACACCCGGGAAGCAGGGGAACACGGCACGCCCGATCGTGACCCTCCGTGGCCTGATCGGGTCACTCCCTCTTCCCGCATCACGCTCCGTGCGGGACGCTCGCAAGTGGCGACACCCTTACGAGGAGGCACCAAGTGGTCGACGCGGATCAGACATTCGTCATCGTCGGAGGCGGACTCGCCGGCGCCAAGGCGGCCGAAACGCTCCGGACGGAGGGCTTCACCGGCCGCGTGATACTGATCTGCGACGAACGTGACCACCCCTACGAGCGCCCGCCGCTGTCCAAGGGCTACCTCCTCGGCAAGGAGGAACGCGACAGCGTCTTCGTACACGAGCCCGCCTGGTACGCGGCGAACGACATCGAGCTGCACCTCGGCCAGACCGTCGACGCGATCGACCGCACGGCGAAGACGGTCCGCTTCGGCGAGGACGGCACCGTCGTCCGCTACGACAAGCTGCTCCTGGCGACCGGCGCGGAGCCCCGCCGTCTCGACATCCCGGGCACGGGCCTGGCCGGTGTCCACCACCTGCGCCGCCTCGCCCACGCCGAGCGGCTCAAACACGTGCTGACCAACCTCGGGCGGGACAACGGCCACCTCGTGATCGCGGGCGCCGGCTGGATCGGCCTGGAGGTCGCGGCGGCGGCCCGCGAGTACGGCGCGGAGGTCACCGTGATCCACCGCGGTCCGACCCCGCTGCACTCGGTCCTCGGCCCCGAGCTCGGCCAGCTCTTCGCCGACCTGCACCGCGACCACGGCGTCCGCTTCCAGTTCGGCACCCGGCTCACCGAGATCGTCGGCCAGGACGGCATGGTCCTCGCGGCCCGCACGGACGACGGCGAGGAACACCCGGCACACGACGTCCTGGCCGCGATCGGCGCGGCCCCCCGGGTCGCCCTCGCGGAGGCGGCCGGGCTGGAGATCGCCGACCGGGCGCGGGGCGGCGGCGTCGTGGTCGACGAGCGGCTGCGCACCTCCGACCCCGACATCTACGCGGCCGGCGACGTGGCCTCCTTCCACCACGCCCTCTTCGAGACCAGCATGCGGGTGGAGCACTGGGCCAACGCGCTGAACGGTGGCCCGGCGGCCGCCCGCTGCATGCTCGGCCGGGACGTGACGTACGACCGTGTGCCCTACTTCTTCTCCGACCAGTACGACCTCGGCATGGAGTACTCGGGCTGGGCGCCGCCGGGGACGTACGACCAGGTGGTGATCCGGGGGGACGCGAGCCGGCGCGAGTTCGTCGCCTTCTGGGTGAAGGAGGGCCGGGTGCTGGCCGGGATGAACGTGAACGTGTGGGACGTCACAGACAAGATCCAGCAGCTGATCCGCTCCAGGGCCCGGGTGAACACGGAGGCGCTGGCGGACCCGCACGCGCCGCTGGACAGCCTCGCCTCGTAGCCGTCAGGACTGTCACTCCGCCCCCGTAGAATCGCTGCGTGGCTGGACGGATCAACGACGAGGACGTGAAGGCGGTACGGGACGCGGTCCCGATCGACGCCGTGGTGTCCGAGTACCTCCAGCTGCGCAACGCGGGCGGCGGCAACCTCAAGGGTCTCTGCCCGTTCCACGACGAGAAGTCGCCGTCCTTCCAGGTCAGCCCCAGCAAGGGACTGTTCCACTGCTTCGGCTGCCAGGAGGGCGGCGACACCATCACGTTCGTGATGAAGATCGACCACCTCTCCTTCTCGGAGGCGGTCGAGCGCCTGGCCGGTCAGGCGGGCATCACCCTGCGCTACGAGGAGGGCGGGTACAACCCCTCCCACCAGCGCGGCGAACGGATCCGCCTGGTCGAGGCCCACAAGATCGCGGCCGAGTGGTACGCGGAACAGCTCGCGACCTCCCCCGAGGCCGACACCGGCCGGGTCTTCCTCGCCGAGCGCGGTTTCGACCAGGCCGCCGCCGTCCACTTCGGCGTCGGCTACAGCCCCCAGGGCTGGGACCACCTCACGCGCTATCTGCGCGGCAAGGGCTTCACGGACAAGGAGCTCATCCTCTCCGGCCTCGCCCAGGAGGGCCGCCGCGGCCCCATCGACCGCTTCCGCGGCCGCCTGATGTGGCCCATCCGCGACATCGGCGGCGAGGTCGTCGGCTTCGGCGCCCGCAAGCTGTACGAGGCGGACAACGGCCCCAAGTACCTCAACACGCCCGACACGGCGATCTACCGGAAGTCCCAGGTCCTGTACGGCATCGACCTGGCGAAGAAGGACATCGCCAAGGCGTCCCGCGCGGTGGTCGTCGAGGGCTACACGGACGTGATGGCCTGCCACCTGGCCGGGGTGACGACCGCCATCGCCACCTGTGGCACGGCCTTCGGCGGCGACCACATCAAGATCCTCCGCCGGCTGCTGATGGACAACGGCTCGGCCCGCGTCATCTTCACCTTCGACGGCGACGCGGCCGGCCAGAAGGCGGCCCTGCGCGCGTTCGAGGACGACCAGAAGTTCGCCGCCGAGACGTACATCGCCATCGCCCCCGACGGCATGGACCCCTGCGACCTGCGGCTCGCCAAGGGCGACGAGGCGGTGGCGGACCTGGTCGAACCCCGCACCCCGCTCTTCGAGTTCGCCCTCCGCCAGATCGTCGTCCGCTACGACCTCGACACACCCGCGGGCCGCGCCGCCGCCCTGGACGAGGCGGCCCCGATCGTCGCCCGCATCAAGAACAGCGGCGCCCAGCACGAGGTCGCCGTCCAGCTCGCCGGCATGCTCGGCATCCTCGACACCCAGTTCGTGGTCAAGCGCGTGGCGCAGCTGGCCCGCTGGGCCCGCGACCGCGGCGGCAAGGGCCCGGCCCCGGACCGCCGGCAGCACGGGTCGCAGCAGTACGCCTCCGCCCAGCCGTCCGCCGGCCCCCGCGGCCCGGCCCTCAACCTCCGCAACCCCGTCTACGCCACCGAACGCGAGCTCCTCAAACTCGCCCTCCAGCGCCCCGAGTTGGTTTCCCCGGCCTTCGACGCGTACGGCGTCGACGAGTTCACCGCCCCGCCGTATGCCGCCGTACGCCAGGCGATCATGGACGCCGGCGGCGCCGAACTGGGCGTCGTGGACCCCCAGGACTACCTGGTCAAGGTCCGTGAGGCCGCCCCGGACGACGCGGTCCGCGCGATGGTGACGGAACTGGCCGTCGAGGCGATCCTGCTGCACAAGGGCGTGAAGGGCGTCGACGAGACCTACGCGGGCGCCCAGTTGGTCACCGTCCGCCGCCGCGCCGTCGAACGCCGCATCCGCGACATCACGAGCCAGCTCACCCGCCTCGGCAGCCACGGCGACCCGGCCCAGCTCGCCGCCGTGCAGAACGAACTCTGGGTCCTCCAGCAGTACGACCAGGCCCTGCGGGAACACGGCGCCGCCGCGCTCTGAGGTCACCGCGCGGTCACGGACCGGAAGCAAAAAGTCATCGCACGCCCCTCGTGGCGACGATGTGTCTTACCCCACACTGGGTTCCGGTGCCTGAGTCCTCGGAGCGCGGCCGATCCGTCCCCGACGGGTCCCAGACCCCCGCGGTTCCGCTCATCGCGTACGGGACGGACAGCGGCGAGGCCGCCGACTCCGCCCCCGAAGTACCGCTGCCGTACTCCTTGGCAGCGATCATCCTGGAGGTCGCCCCCGTGCAGACCCAGACCCTCACCCAGACCGACGTCAGCGCTGCCGTCGGCGCCGACGGCACCGCACCGGACGCGGAGGACGACGTCCTTCCCGCGGTCCCGGCGCAGGGCCGCGTCGTGCTCCGCCCCGAGCCGGAACCGGAGGAGCCGCCCGCCGAGGCCGTCGAGACGGCCGAGGCTCCCGAAGCCGTCGAACCGCCACCGGCCCGCGCCGACACCAGCGGCCCCTCCTCGGACCTGTTCCGCCAGTACCTGCGGGAGATCGGCCGCATCCCCCTGCTGACCGCCGCCGAGGAGGTCGAGCTCGCCCGCCGCGTCGAGGCCGGCCTGTTCGCGGAGGAGAAGCTGCGGCTCGCCCCCGACCTGGACAGCCAGTTGGCGCTGGATCTCGACCGCCTCGTCGTCATGGGCCGGATGGCCAAGCGGCGGCTCATCGAGGCCAACCTCCGCCTGGTCGTCTCCGTCGCCAAGCGCTACGTCGGGCGCGGGCTGACCATGCTCGACCTCGTCCAGGAGGGCAATCTCGGGCTCATCCGGGCCGTCGAGAAGTTCGACTACGCCCGCGGCTACAAGTTCTCCACCTACGCCACCTGGTGGATCCGCCAGGCCATGTCCCGCGCCCTGGCCGACCAGGCCCGCACCATCCGGGTGCCCGTGCACGTCGTGGAGCTCATCAACCGGGTCGTCCGCGTCCAGCGCCGCATGCTCCAGGAACGGGGCTACGAGCCGTCGCCGGAAGAGGTCGCCGCCCACCTCGACCTGCCCCCGGAGCGCGTCAGCGAAGTGCTGCGCCTCGCCCAGGAACCGGTGTCGTTGCACGCGCCCGTGGGCGAGGAGGACGACGTCGCCCTCGGCGACCTCATCGAGGACGGCGACGCCACCAGCCCCGTCGAATCCGCCGCGTTCCTCCTCCTCAAGGAGCACCTGGAAGCGGTCCTGTCGACCCTGGGGGAGCGGGAGCGCAAGGTCGTCCAGCTCCGTTACGGCCTCGCCGACGGCCGCCCCCGCACGCTGGAGGAGATCGGCCGCATCTTCGGCGTCACCAGGGAGCGGATAAGGCAGATCGAGTCCAAGACCCTCAACAAGCTCCGCGACCACGCCTTCGCGGACCAGCTGAGGGGTTATCTGGACTGATGCCGCCTGCGGGCCGGTGGGGGTCGGTCGCGCAGTTCCCCGCGCCCCTGAAGGGCGTCAGCTGCACGTACCCAGGGGCGCGGGGAACTGCGCGACCAGCCGCAACGGGCCCGCAGCCGCCCCACGACACCACATGGCACCCCCGAAGGCGGCTCAGTCGACCTCGGCCACCGCCTGCGCGAACTGCGCCTTGTACAACCGCGCATACGCCCCGTCCGCCGCCAGCAGCTCCCCGTGCGTGCCCTGCTCCACGATCGCCCCGTCCTCCATCACCAGAATCGTGTCCGCGTCCCGGATCGTCGACAGCCGGTGCGCGATGACGAACGACGTCCGCCCGTGGGCGAGTTTCGCCATGGCTTTCTGGATCAGCACCTCGGTCCGCGTGTCGACCGAACTCGTCGCCTCGTCCAGCACCAGGATCACCGGATCGGACAGGAACGCCCGTGCGATGGTGATCAGCTGCTTCTCGCCCGCGCTGACCCCCGTCCCCCCGTCGTCGATCACCGTGTCGTACCCGTCCGGCAGCGTACGGACGAACCGGTCCGCGTGCGCGGCCCGGGCGGCCTCCTCGACCTCCCCGCGGGTCACCTTCCGGGACGCCCCGTACGCGATGTTCTCCGCGATCGTGCCGCCGAACAGCCAGGTGTCCTGGAGCACCATGCCGATACCGGCGCGTAGTTCGTCCCGGGACATCCGCGCGATGTCGACGCCGTCGAGGGTGATGCGCCCGCCGGTGACGTCGTAGAACCGCATCAGCAGGTTCACCAGCGTCGTCTTGCCGGCACCCGTCGGGCCGACGATGGCCACCGTCTGCCCGGGCTCGACCTTCAGCGACAAATCCTCGATGAGCGGCTTGTCGGGGTCGTAGCGGAAGGTCACGTGCTCCAGCGCCACCTGCCCGCGCAGTTCCTCGGGCCGCACGCCCGGCACCGGATCGGCGCTCTGCTCCTGAGCGTCCAGCAGCTCGAAGACCCGCTCCGCCGAGGCGACACCCGACTGCACCAGGTTCGCCATGGACGCGAGCTGCGTCAGCGGCATGGAGAACTGCCGCGAGTACTGGATGAAGGCCTGCACATCACCGATCGACAGCGAGCCCGAGGCGACCCGCAGCCCGCCGACGACCGCGACCAGCACGTAGTTGAGGTTCGACACGAAGAACATCAGCGGCTGCATGACCCCGCTGTTGAACTGCGCCCTGAACCCTGCCTCGTACAGCGCCTCGTTCTGCTCGGCGAACTGCCGCGCCGACTCCTCCTGCCGCCCGAACACCTTGACCAGCGCGTGCCCGGAGTACATCTCCTCGATGTGCGCGTTGAGTTTGCCCGTCGAGCGCCACTGCTGCACGAAGTGCGGCTGCGACCGCTTGCCCACGCGCCGGGCGATGGCGAACGACAGCGGCACGGTCACCAGCGCGACCAGCGCGAGGATCCAGGAGACGTAGAACATCATGGCGAGGACGCCGATGATGGTCAGCATCGAGTTGATGAGCTGCCCCATCGACTGCTGGAGCGTCTGCCCGATGTTGTCGATGTCGTTCGTCGCGCGGGACAGCACCTCGCCGCGCTGGCGCTTGTCGAAGTACGACAGCGGCAGCCGGGACAGCTTCGTCTGCACGTCCTCGCGGATCCGGAACATGGTGCGGTTCACGGCCCGGTTCACCAGCCGCGTCGCCACCGCCATCAGCAGCCCGGCCACCGTGAACACGCCCAGCGCGAGCAGCAGCACGTTCCCCACGGCCGTGAAGTCGATGCCCTTGCCGGGCGTGAAGTCGGTGCTGCGCAGCATGTCGGCGACGTCGGCGTCCCCGCGCTGCCGCATGGAGTCGAGGACCTGCTCCTTGCTCGCCCCCGCCGGCATGTCCCGCCCGACGATGCCCGCGAAGACCAGGTCGGTCGCCTTGCCGAGGATCTTCGGTCCGACGACGTTGAGGCCGACGCTGAGCACCACGCACAGCAGCAGCACGCAGATGGTCAGCCGCTCCGGCCGGAACTGCGCGACGAGCCGTTTGCCCGACCCCTTCAGGTCCAGCGAGCGCTGGTCGGGGCCGCCCCCGGCCATCATCCGCCCCATGGGCCCCGCCATCAGGCAGCCTCCGCTTCCGTGAGCTGGGAGAGCACGATCTCCCGGTAGGTCTCGTTGTCCGCCATCAGCTCGTGGTGCCGGCCGGTGCCGACGACCCGGCCCCCGTCGAGGACCACGATCCGGTCGGCGTCCCGGATGGTCGCCACCCGCTGGGCGACGATCACGACGGTCGCCTCGGCGGTCTCCTGCGCGAGCGCGGCCCGCAGGGCGGCGTCCGTGGCGTAGTCGAGCGCGGAGAAGGAGTCGTCGAAGAGGTAGATCTCGGGCCGCTGCACGAGCGTCCGGGCGATCGCGAGCCGCTGCCGCTGACCGCCGGAGACGTTCGTCCCGCCCTGCGAGACCGGCGCGTCCAGCCCGCCCTCCAGCCGCTCCACGAAGTCCCTGGCCTGCGCCACCTCCAACGCGTGCCACAGCTCCTCGTCGGTGGCGTCCGGGTTGCCGTAGCGCAGGTTGGTGGCCACCGTGCCCGCGAACAGATACGGCTTCTGCGGCACCATCCCGACGGTCTTCGCGAGCAGCTCCGGGTCGATCCGAGCCACCTCGACCCCGTCCACGAGCACCTGCCCGTCGGTCGCGTCGAACAGCCGCGGGACCAGCCCGAGCAGCGTGGACTTGCCGCTGCCGGTCGAGCCGATGACGGCGGTCGTCTCGCCCGGCCGGGCCACCAGGTCCACCGCCCGCAGCACCGGCTCCTCGGCACCCGGATAGCGGAAGCCCGCCCCGCGCAGCTCCAGATGACCGTGCCGGCGCAGCTCCCGCACGGGCGCCGAGGGCGGCACGACGCTCGACGAGGTGTCCAGCACCTCCTGGATGCGCTCGGCACACACCTCCGCGCGCGGCACCATCATGAACATGAAGGTGGCCATCATCACGGACATGACGATCTGCATCAGATAGGCGAGGAACGCGGTCAGGTCCCCGATCTGCATCCCGCCGCTGTCGATGCGGTGCGCGCCGAACCACACCACGGCGATCGACGACAGGTTCACCACCGTCATGACGATCGGGAACATCAGCGCGAGCAGATTGCCGGTGCCCAGCGCGAAGTCCGTGAGATCGGTATTGGCCTTCCGGAAGCGCTGCTGCTCGTACTCGTCCCGGACGAAGGCACGGATGACGCGGTTGCCGGTGATCTGCTCGCGCAGCACCCGGTTCACGGTGTCCAGCCGCTCCTGCATCGACCGGAACAGCGGCCGCAGCCGCCGCACGATCAGCGTCACGCAGATGCCCAGCACCGGCACGACCGCCACCAGCACCCCGGACAGCGGCACGTCCAGGCCCAGCGCCAGCACGATGCCGCCCACGCACATGATCGGCGCCGACACCACCAGCGTGAACGTCATCAGCGCCAGCATCTGCACCTGCTGGACGTCGTTCGTCGTACGGGTGATCAGCGACGGCGCCCCGAAGTGACCGACCTCACGCGCGGAGAACGACTGCACGCGGTCGAACACGGCCGCGCGCACGTCCCGCCCGAGCGCCGACGCCGTGCGGGCGCCGTAGTACACGGCACCGATGTTGCACACCACCTGGACCAGCGAGATGCCGATCATCAGGGCGCCGTAGCCCAGGATGTAGCCGGTGTCACCGTTCACGACACCCTGGTCGATGATGTCCGCGTTGAGTGTGGGCAGGTAGAGCGTGGCGCAGGTCTGCAGGAACTGCAGCAGCACCAGCAGGGTGATGGGCCTCTTGTACGGCCTGAGATGGGTGCGCAGGAGTCGTATGAGCACGCTGCTTCTCTCGAGGTGGACGACGGGGCGGTTGATTGCCCCTGGCCCCTATCGTCGAACACTCCACCCGCGTTACCTCAACCGAATTAACCCAACAGGCGGTCAAAACGCCCCGGGGTGCGTCTGCTCCCGCACCGCCACGAACTGCTGCCGCACCGCCTGCCCCACGGCCAGCTCCTCCCCGGGCTCCAGTACCTGCGCGACCGCGCCCTGCCAGGCCGGCGGGGTCCGTGCGTCGAGCGAGCCCTGGGACGTCCCGAGCGCCCAGGCCGCCTGCCGGGCGGCGCCGATCGCCGCGTAGTCCGCCGGCTGCGGCACCACGACCTGCGTTCCGAACAGCGAGGGCGCGGCGGCCTGCACGGCGGGCAGTTCGGCGGCCGGACCGAGCAGGAACACCCGCCGCACCTCCACGCCCCGGGCGCGCAGCACGTCCAGCGCGTCCGCGAGCCCGCACAGCATGCCCTCGAACGCGGCCCGCGCCAGGTGCTCCGCCTTCATCGACTCGCGCCGCAGCCCCGCCAGGGTCCCGGCGGTGTGCGGCAGGTTCGGCGTCCGCTCACCCTCCAGATAGGGCAGCAGCACCAGCCCGTGCGCCCCCGGCGTCGACTTCATCGCCAGCTCGGACAGGCTCTCCAGATCCGGCAGCCCCAGCAGCTCGGCGGTCCCGCGCAGCGTCCGTACGGCGTTCAGCGTGGTGACGACGGGCAGGTGCATGCCGGTCGCGTCGGCGAGGGCGGTGATCATCCCGGAGCCGTCGACCAGCGCATCGGGGTGCACGGCCATCACGGACCCGGACGCGCCCAGCGACACGACCGCGTCCCCGAGGCCGATGCCGAGCCCGAACGCCGCCGCCATGGTCTCGCCGGTCCCCACGGAGATCAGCAGCCCCTCCGGGGTCCTGCCGGCCGCGTCCGCCGGGCCGATCACCTCCGGCAGCATGGCCTGGTGCCCGAGCGCCAGCTCGACGAGGTCGGGCCGGTAGGCGCCGGTCGCCGCCGACCAGTACCCCGTGCTGGACGCCCCGCCCCGGTCGGTGGTCCTGCGGATCGGGCGGCCCAGCAGCTGCCACACCAGCCAGTCGTGCGCCTGGAGGAGGACCGCCGTGCGCTGCGCGTGCTCCGGCTCGGTCCGGGCCAGCCAGCGCAGCTTCGTCACCGGCTGCGCGGCCTGCGGCACACACCCCACCGCCTGCGCCCATGCCTCGCGCCCGCCGAGCGCGTCGATCAGGTCGGCCGCCGCGACCTGCGTGCGCTTGTCGCCTCCGACCATCGCCGGCCGGACGGTGTTGCCCTGCGCGTCCAGCGGCACGACGGCGTTCTGCTGCGCCGAGACGCCGATGGCCTGCACACCCTCCAGCAGTCCGCCGCCCGCGGCCTCGCCCAGGGACAGCAGCCAGGCCTGCGGGTCGACGTCGGACGGCCGGCCGCCGTCGGGGCTCTCCACCGGATGCGGTGCATATCCCTGCCTGAGCACGGCTCCGGTGTCCGAGTCACAGACGACGATGCGAGTGAAATCGGGTGAACTGTCCAACCCGGCGACTATCCCCATGGCCAAAATTCTGCCGTACCGCTGCGCCGGCTAGAGCCGTGGGCGCCGTGGGGGGTGTCGCCGGGTTTTGGATGCGGGCCTCGTCGTGGCTGGTCGCGCAGTTCCCCGCGCCCCTTGGGGACGTGAGCGTGCTCGGCGCCTGAGAAGGAACTGTTACGTATTGCTGGTGCCCCAGTCGTCCTCGCCGCCGTTGTGGGTGGCTCGCTCCTTGAGGTGGCGGACTCGGTCGGCGACCGAGTCGGGGACGCGGTCGCCCACCTTGTCGCTCACCACGTGGTACGCCTTGCCCGCGAACTCGCGGCCCTGGTGGGCCGCCGACTCCGCGGTGTTGCGGACGGCGGGGTTCTGCGCGAACTGGCGGGCCGACTTCTTCAGCTGTTCGTAGCGCTCGCGTCCGGCCCTCGTGCCCAGCACGTAACCCAGGACGACTCCGGCGACGAACGTGAGCCGGTAACGCATGGCGGTCACCCTTCCCTTGCGTGGGTCTCCGGTGCGGCGCGGGCGCCGGGGAGTACCGATTGGCGAAGCACCCCCCTGCTTGCGCTAATGTATGTGTCGCAGCGAGCGCGCGCCCCCTGGCGAATACCCAGGTAGGTGCGTTCGATGCAAAACGAGACCTTCCTCGGTAGCTCAATTGGCAGAGCAGCCGGCTGTTAACCGGCAGGTTACTGGTTCGAGTCCAGTCCGGGGAGCTCGGTCCTCCGTAGCTCAATTGGCAGAGCAGCCGGCTGTTAACCGGCAGGTTACTGGTTCGAGTCCAGTCGGGGGAGCACGCTGAACGAGGGCCCCCACAGGGGTCCTTTTTCATGTCCGTTCCGATCTCCTGGGAACCGTGCGGCGCTCGTCGCAGTCCTCATGGTCACGAAGGCCGTGCGGAGCCGACCACACGAAGCAGGAGATCGTATGAGCGGCTATGCTGCGGCAGACGGCGCGCACACATGTACGCGACACGCCGCTATGGGGCGGTAGCTCAGCCGGTTAGAGCAGCGGACTCATAATCCGTCGGCCGTGGGTTCGAGTCCCACCCGCCCCACCAGGCGCTACACGCGCAGAACCGTTTCACACGGCTTCGATGTTCCTGCTCAGGTCCTCGGCCGTCAGACTGCCCGGCTCCCGGCTCACGCTCTCCCGGGCGGCGTGTTGCAGGGCCGCGTTCACCGGGGTGGGCACGCCGTGCTCCCGGCCGAGCAGCACGATCTCCCCGTTGAGGTAGTCCGTCTCGATCGACCCCGCGCCCCGCGCCAGGCTCTGCCAGGACGAGCCGCGCGTGCGCTCGCCGGCGATCGGCTGCGGGTCGACCGTCCCGCTGCGCAGCTCGGTGATCTCGGCCTCGCTCACGTAGGCGATGCCCGCGGCGTCGAGGACCGCGGCGCCCTCGGCCTGCGCCCGGGCGACCAGATCCCGCGCGGCGGCGTCCGAGGCGGAGCCGCACACGGCCTCGACCACGTTGGCGAGGTTGCCGAGGAGCTTGCCGTACTTCCAGCGCATCACGTCCGCCACCACCGGAGCCAGGAAGCAGGACTTCTCCAGGTCGTCCGCGATCCGCCGGGCGGTCGCGTCCGGACCCGTCCCGTACCGGCCGATGACCAGGGCGCCGGTGTACGGGCCGCAGGGCGCGACGACCTCGCCCGGGTTCAGGTAGGTGCTGGGCAGGACGACGCACAAGCCGTACACCTCGCGGAAGCGGCGCAGTGCCAGGCGCTCGTTCTCCACTCCGTTCTGGGCGCACACCAGGGGCAGGCGTTCGCCCGCCGTGCCGCCGCCCGCCACCGGCCGCGCGGCCCAGGCGTCCAGAGCGGCCACGGTGTCCTGGGTCTTGACGGCGAGGACGAGCACGTCGTCCTCGCGCAGTTCGACGTCCTCGGGCCGTGCCGCCACGGGCACGTCGAGGGTGAGCGTGCCCGTGGGGACCTTCAGCCGCAGCCCGTTGTCGCGCAGCGCCTCGAAGTGCGCGCCGCGGGCGATCAGGACGACGGACCGGCCGCTTTCGTGCAACCGTCCCCCGATCGAACCGCCGACTGCCCCGGACCCGATGATGACGTAGCGCATTCCGCTCCCCCCTTGGTACGACGTCGCCACCGTACCCGCAGGCGTTCACCTCCGGCCGGGACTGCCGTGATCACTGGCTGAAACCAAGTGGCGTCGGCTGGTGCCTTGTTGCTTGGATCCCCGGTGTGACTTCTCCCTTCCAGGACGTCCCTCCCACCACCCTCGCCGACCTGCTGGGCCGCGCCCAGGTCATGGACACCGGCATCCGCCCGCTGTGGCACTCGCCCCGCGTCGCGGGTCCCGCGTACACCGTGCGGTGCGTGCCCGGCGACAACCTGATGCTGCACGCCGCGATCTACCGTGCCGAGCCCGGCTCGGTCATCGTCGTGGAGTCGGGCGACGTGGACTACGCGCTGGCCGGCGGCAATGTGTGCGCCGTCGCCCAGCGCCGGGGGGTCGCCGCCTTCGTGGTCGACGGTGTCGTCCGCGATCTCGGCGAGGTGCGCGAGGCGGGCTTTCCCGTCTTCGCACGCGGTGTCATACCGATCCCCGGAACCAAGGAGAAGGCCGGCGCGCTCGGTGAGCCGGCCCGCGTCGGCGGCGTGCTCGTGCACCCCGGCGACATCGTGGTCGCCGACGAGGAAGGCGTCGTCGTCACCCCCGCCGCCCGCCGGGAGGAGATCCTCGCGGCGGCTCGGGCGAAACTGGCCAAGGAGGCCGAGGAGTCCCTCGACGTCTGGGAGGCCGACCACCGTGCCCGTGTCGAGAAGGCGCTGAGCGACCAGGGCTTCACCGGCTGACCGGACTCCCTCATGCGCCCGCCGGGACGGTGCCGTGGCGGCGTTGGCGGTGGGTGTACGTGGTGATCGCCTGCCACAGGTGGCGGCGGTCGGTGTCGGGCCAGAGGTCCGGCGTGAAGTGCAGCTCGGCGTAGGCGGTGTGCCAGGGCAGGAAGTTGGAGATGCGCTGCTCGTTGCCGGTGCGCCAGAGCAGGTCGACGTCCGGCATGTCCGGGCGGGGCAGGTGCCGGGCGAAGTCCTTCTCGCCGATCAGGTCGGGATCGAGGTGACCGGCACGGGCTTGGCGGGCGAGGGCGGCGGCGGCGCGGGTGAGCTCGTCGCGGCCGCCGTAGTCGATGCACATCGTCAGCGTCAGGCCGGTGCGGGTGCGTGTGCTGCGCTCCCGCAGGTCGAGGAGGTCGGACAGGTCGGGCGGCAGGCGGCCGGTGCGGCCGTGCCAGCGCAGCCGGACGTCGAGGTCGCGGAAGGGGTCGTCGACGACCTCGCGGCGCACGAGGTCGAGGATCGCGTCGACCTCCTCGGGATCGCGGTGCCAGTTCTCGGTGGAGAAGGTGTAGAGCGTCAGGTGCCGCAGGCCGATGTCCAGGGCGCCGTGCACCACCTCGCGCACGGCGGCGGCGCCGGCCCGGTGCCCCTCGTGCCGGGGCAGGCCGCGCTGCTCGGCCCAGCGGCCGTTGCCGTCCATGATCACGGCGACGTGTGCGGGAAGCCGGTCCGGCGGGATGTCCGGGGGCCGGTGGCCGTCGGGGTGGGGTGGCGCGGGCCGGAAGCTCCGGGTGCGGGCCGTCCGGTCGGCCGGGGGCGGGCTGCCGTGCCCGGCGGGCGGTGCGGGCGGCACCGTCAGCGCGGTCAGGCTCCAGGCCAGGGCGGCGCGGGCCCGGGCGGGGACGAGGATGCGGGCCCGGGTGCCGAGCGCGGGCCGGGGCGGGCGCCGCAGGAGGGCCGGGCCGGCGGAGCCGATCGCGTCGAGCTGGGCGCGCAGCAGGGCGGCCATGGTGTGCAGGACGGTGGCGGGCCCCGGGTGCATCCCGCGGCTGAGACCGTCCTGGCTCACCCACTGGCGGGCCAGTCCGGTCAGCTCGGTGACCAGAGCGGCGACGGCGGGGCTCCAGCGCCGGAGCGCCAGGTCCTCCGCGGCACCGGGGTAAGGCCGCAGGGCCTCGTCGGGCAGCAGGAGATCGCCCTGGGCGAGGTCGGCGGACAGGTCGGTGAGGATGTCCGTGAGCCGGACGCCGTCCAGGAACTCCTCGTAGGTCTCCCGGGTGTCCAGACGCAGTGCCACGGGGACGCCGGCCCGGTCGAAGAGGGTACGGACCTGGCCGAACCAGGGCAGCAGGTTGTCCCGGCCCCAGGTGCGCCACGCGGCCCAGTCGGCGAAGTGCCTGCCGTGGGTGTCGTCCCGGACCTGGACCATGGCGCCGTGCAGTTCGGACAGGTCCAGCCGCCAGCGCGTCGCGGTGTCGACGAGGGCGTGGCGGATCGGGTCCGGGCTCGTGCCGGTGGGCAGTTCGCGGTGCAGGGCGGTGATCCACTCCTCGACCCGGTCGGCCCGTTGGGCGGCGGGCGCGGTGCGGTCGTCGCCCAGGTCGTCGAGCGCGCTGGCCGCCGCCCACAGGGCCCAGCAGGCCGGGCGCAGCGCCGCGGGCACCAGCTCGATCAGCGCGTACTCCGCCGGATCCTGCTCCCTGGTCCGGCGTCGGCACAGCCCGTAGGCCGCCCGCAGCGCCGGATCGTCGCCGATCACCGCGCGCACGGAGGCTCGCCTGACTGCCCGTCGGGTGTTCGCGGGAGGTACATCGCTCACACCGAGACGGTACGTCAGGTTGCGCGGTGGCCAGCGCATGTGGGCCGGGGCCGCGTCGGACCTGGGACTAGGAGTCGCTGTCCTCCTCCTCGTCGGCGGCGGTGTCGTCGCGGTCGCCCTCCGCCTGGGACGGGGTCGGGGTGGGGGTCGTGTTCTGGTCGTCCTCGCGGTCGCCTTCGGCCTGGGACGGGGTCTGGTCGCTCATCGTGTGTCTCCTCATGCCGGTGCAGGCTGCCGGGTACCCCGGTGGAGCCGTAGTGATCGGCCCTGCGCGCGGTACCACTGGGACGCCAGCAGCAGGGCCAGGGCGATCTCCACCGCGTCACCGCCGTAGTACATGAGCTGCGAGGCGAGGCGCAGGTCGGCCGGGGTGAAGGCCGTGCCGGGCGGGCCCGTCGCCCACAGGCTCTTCGCCAGGACGGCGTGGGCCGCGGCGGCCGCCAGGAGGGTGCCGGCGCGTACGGCCAAGCCCGGCCGGTGGCGGACCGGGTCCACGGCGAGCAGGGCGAAGGCGAAGAGCGTTCCGGCGAGGAAGAGGTGCAGCAGGAGCAGGGGGCTGTGGTGCAGGGACGGCGGCAGGGGAGCCCGGTAGAGGAGCCACAGGCCGCCGATGTCCAGGGCCGCGGCCACCGGCGGGAAGACCAGGGTCGTGACGATGCGGGAGCGGGTCAGGGAGACCAGGGCGCGGCGGGCCGGGAGGGGGAGGACGCGCAGGGCCAGGGTGACGGGGCGGGAGAGGACGACCGGGATCGGTGCCGCCATGCCGGCCGTCAGGTGGGCGGCCATGTGCGCGGTGAACGGCGGCAGCCACGACTCCCACGGCACGGCGAACGCCGCCACCAGCAGGCCGCCGCCCAGCCAGAGACCCGCGTCGCGCCACAGCGGCCAGCGGTCCCCGCGGTGCCGCAGCCGGGCGGCGGCCGCCGTGTAGAGCAGGCAGCACAGGAGTACCAGGACGGGCAGGGGAGCCGGCGTGGGCGTCATCGCGACCGCTCCCGCACGGCGCGCCGCGCCCGGTGCCACAGGAGCAGGCCGGCCAGCAGGAACAGGACGGCGATGACGTTCCAGGTCCAGTCGTACGGGCGCGGATCGACGTCGTAGCGGATCTGGTGCAGGCGCAGCAGCTTGTGCTGGACGGTGCCGTCGTAGAGCTGGAAGCCGCCGATGCCCAGGCAGACGCCGGACCACCACGCCGGGCGCAGCGGGCCGCCCCGGCGGCGCAGGTCGGCGTAGAGGAACAGGCCCGCCACCATGGCCAGCCAGCCGCCGGCGTGGAACAGGCCGTCGGAGACCAGTCCCACGTCGGGGGTGGATCTGTCGTAGAAGTGATGCCAGTGGAGGAGCTGGTGGAAGACGGTCTCGTCGACGAACGCGGCGATGCCGAGTCCCGACAGCGCCCCACCGGTCAGTGAGCGGCGGTAGTTCACCCGTCCTTGCCCATGGCCTTGCGGACGGCGTCCCGGGTGCGGTCGACGACGGCCGCGAGCGGGCCGAGCGTCAGGTTCTTGGCCGCGGACTCCGTGCCGGGGTGCGGGTGGGTCGGGGCCGTGGCCTCGGCGGCCTTCACGGCCGAGGCCATCGACGCCAGACGCGCCTGGTCCGCGTGGCGGCGGATGTGGTTGAACTCGTAGCGTTCCTCGGCCCGGGCGTGTGCCATCACGTCCAGGCGGAGCGAGAGGAGCTCGGGCAGGAACTTCGGGTCGTCCGGGTCCGTGCCGTCCAGGCGGGACAGGAGCTCCTTCGCCTCCCGCTCCTCGTTCAGGCGGTCCTCGACCACCTGCTCGCCGCCCGGCACGTTCGCCCGGGTGAACGGGCGGACGACCTCCTCCTCGGCCGTCTCGTGCACGGCCAGCAGCTGGACCAGCCGGCGGAACGCCGCGCGGCGCTCGTCCCCGGTGGTCTTCTCGACCTCGTCGAACAGGTTGCGGATGTCGCCGTGCTGGCGCATGAGCAGGGCTACGACATCGGCGTCCGAATCGGCGATTCCGGCCATGTCAGTCCCTCTCCCGGGAGGCCAGGTCGGGGTGGCCGCCCTCGGTCTCGATGCGGTACTCGCCGCCGAACATCTCGCGGTGCTGGGCCATCACGCGCTCGCTGGGCGGCTCCTCGCCGCCGTGGATCTGCTCCTGCATCCGTTCGAACCGCTCGTGCGCGTCCTGCACGTAGCCGGTGCCCAGGGTGGTCACGTCGATCTGGGTGTCCAGGAGGTCGCGTACGAACACCTTGTTCTGCTCGAACGTCAGGACGTTCGGCAGCTCCGGAGCGAGGATCTCCTGCGGTTCGCGGCCGTCATGACGGCGCATCAGATCGCAGGCTATCCGTAGGTGTTCGAGCTCCATGTTCAGGTGCAGCTCCCAGATGGCTTTCACCTTCGGGTCCGGCTCCTGCTCCATGAAGGAGTGGTAGAGGTAGCACTCGTTGTACTCGTGGTTGACGAGTTGCTCCCACCAGGTCTCGCCCGGGTCGACCAGGGACTCGTAGTGGGTGACGTGCTCCTCCTCGATCAGCCCGATCTCCTGGTAGAGCTGCCGTGCGATCGGCTCCATGTACTGGGGGCCGACGTTCATGTAGAAGTTCATGGTCTGCTGCTCGGCCGACATGATGGTCAGGGCGTGCAGCTTGGAGAGCGGGTTGGTGGTCGAGCGGTCGTACGGCTCGCGCACGTTGTCGTGCGGGTGGCGGTGGTGGAACTTCGTCGGCCGGCCCGGCATCACCTCGGTGAGGCCGTCGACGATCGACTCCGCCTTGCGGTGCTCGATCATCTCGTAGAGGTTGGCGTACCGGTACAGGTGGTCGAAGTCCTCCAGGACGCCGAACTCGTACGCCTGCTTCAGGTACGGGTCGGGCTCGTGGCGGGCGATCCAGCCGGTGAGGTCCACCGCGACCTGTTCGTAGGCGATGGTCGTCTCCAGGACGGAGGCGAGGCCCGGCAGCAGCCAGTTGACGGTCTTCTGCTGCTGGTGCTCGATGTAGCGGACCTCCGCGAGCTGCCGTTTGACCTCCGGGTCGGGGCAGTGGCGGGCGAACTGGTGGCTGAAGAGGATCGCCTCGACCTCGATGCCGTTCATCGTGATGATCCGGCAGCGGGTGTACGGATCGGCGTGATCCGGATCGATCGGCTCGACGTCCAGCTCCCGCCAGCTTCGAAGCTGGCGGTCCAGGGGGATGCCTTGGTGCTCGACTGGGTTGAAGCCCATGGATTTCTCCTCGGCAGGGGGACCGGAAGAGGCCGCCGCCGGGTACCCGCCGGGTGCGGTGGGGAAACGGGACGGGTGGGCGCACCGGTCGTTCCCGGTGCGACGGCCGCCCGGCCGAGGAGGCCAGCCGGGCGCGTCGCGGAGCGGCACTCGCTCGGCCCGCGAGAGGTTGCGGGGTGGGCTCCGAGGAGGTAGCCGGTTGGCCGGGCGGTGGCGGTTGGTGAGAAGGGCTCGCGGATCGGGGGAGAGGCCGTCGGGGGTGCCGCGAACCAGGACAGCCGGTCGGTCCGGGAGGAGCGGCCGGGTGGCCGTGGCCGGGACTCGATGGCGTCCAGGGGCCGGTGGGGCGGGGTGGCGTCGGCCGGTGGGTCTGCCGGGTCGGTCGGTGCGGGATGGAGGGCGGTCGGGCCTGGTTCGGGTGCGCTAAGCCCGGGGGTGGCGGGTGCGACAAGGACCGGTGGGGCGGTGTGGCGTCAGCCGCTGACTTCGTCCGGGGTGGTGTCTGGGCGGTCCGGGGGTCGGTCGGTCGTGGCCGGTGGCCGGTCGGCCCGGGGCGGGAGGGATGTGGCCGGGGCCCGCGGGGTGCGGGTGCGAGGGGGGCCGGTGGGGGCGGTGTGGCGTCAGCCGTTGGGTTCGTCCGGGGTGGTGTCTGGGCGGTTCTGGGGGACGCGGTGGGTCGTGGCCGGTGTCCGGCTACACCCCTCCCGCCCCGGGCCGGGTCGGTGGGGTGGTGCGTGCGAGAGGGACCGGTGGTGCGGTGTGGCGTCAGCCGTTGGGTTCGTCCGGGGTGGTGTCTGGGGCGGTCCGGGGGACGCGGTGGGTCGTGGCCGGTGGCCGGTCGGTTTGGGGCGGGGAGGGGCGTGGGCGCGACCGGTGGGGTGATGCGTGCGAGAGGGACAGGTGGTGCGGTGTGGCGTCAGCCGTTGGGTTCGTCCGGGGTGGTGTCTGGGCGGTCCGGGGGACGCGGTCGGTCGTGGCCGGTGGCCGGTCGGTTTGGGGCGGGGAGGGGCGTGGGCGCGACCGGTGGGGTTGTTTCGCGCAGGACGTCGGGGCCGCCACGGGTGGGCCGGGCGGCCCGGGGGGAGGTCCTCCGGCTCGGTCTCAGGTCGGGCGGCGGCGGGCGATGGCTCGCCGCAAGGCCTCGCGGAGTTCGGGGGACGGCCGGGGGCCGTCGGGCTTCGCGCCGGCCGTCACGGCGGCGGCCACGTCGCGGAGCTTGGTGTTGGACAGCTGGGAGGTCTCGCGCAGGATGTGCCAGGCCTCGTCGGACGTGCAGCCGTGGCTGGCCATGAGGATGCCCCGGGCCTGGTCGATGACCGGCCGGGAGGCGATGGCCTGGCGGAGCTGCTCGACCTCCTCCTGGAGGACGTGCAGGCGCTCCGAGCGTTCCAGGGCGACCGCGGAGGAGGCCGGGGCCGACGGCTGGGCGGGCTCGGGGTCGGCGTGGGGCGCGGGACGAAGAGGGTCGGTCGTGTCCAGGCCCGCCAGTTCCAGGATCCGGCGCGGCTGGCCGTTCCAGTTGGTGGTCGTGACCGTCACGAACCGCTGCCGGGCGAACTCGCCCAGCACGTCGAGGAATTGCAGACCCGCCGTGTCCATGAAGTGCACGCCCTCCATGTCCAGGTCCACCCGCGTGATCGTGGGCGGCAGCTCGGCCAGGGTCCTGGTCAGAGTTTCCGCGCAGCCGTGAACCAGCTCACCGCACGGGGTGAACTCGGCCCGGTCCGCGCCCACGCGGCCACTGATGACCAGTGTGTTCGACCCTCCTGTGCGATGTGGTGATGCCGCTGACGTCATGTCACCGCCTTTTCCGTCCTCGTCGGTCGTGTTCCTCCTCGCGGGAACTGCACGACGTCACTCGCCCCCGTCGACGTCGGTGTGAGATGCGCCTGCCCGCCGTACGGCGTACTACACACCACTACGGGGAATGAGATTCCCCTGGGCGGGTACCAGCGCCTTGGTCCACAAGCGTGGGGAGAGGGCTTGAACACTCAGTATCGGGTGCCGGCAGCCGGGGCACGTGATCCCGTGCCGGGCCTGGCGGTGTTCCCCTTGCCCGGGCGGCAGGGTGTCCGGGCAAGGGGAGAGGTCGTCCTGACGACACGTGCGATCTGGGAAGGCGTACTTGAGCAGGCTGTTCGCGAGGATGAGGACGTGTACTACCTGGAGTTGTCCGACGTGACGTTCGTCGACGTCGCGGGCGCGGGCGCGCTCGCGGCCGCCGCCGGACAGCTCGGGGACGGCCGGCGATTCGTGGTGCGACGTCCGCCGGCGGCCCTGCGGCGGACGCTGGACCTGCTGTGGCCCGGCCACGCCGGGATCGAGGTATCGGTGTCATGACCGCTGCCGTGGCCGAACCCTTCGGCCCCCTGGAGCCCTTCGTCCATCCCGCGCTCTTCTACCGTGACGAGGACGAGTACCTCGACGTCACCGTGCCCTTCGTGCGCGAGGGCCTGTCGGCCGGCGACCCCGTGGCGGTCGCGGTGCCCGGCAAGAACCTCGCGCTGATCCGGGACGCGCTGGGCGAGGCCGCCGAGGCGGTACGGCTGCTGGACATGTGCGAGGCCGGCCGCAATCCCGGGCGCATCATTCCCGGTGTGCTACGCGCGTTCGCCGACGCCCAGCCGGCCGGACGCCGGGTGCGGATCATCGGCGAGCCCATCTGGGCCGGGCGCTCCGACACCGAGTACCCCGCGTGCGTCCAGCACGAGGCGCTCATCAACGCGGCCTTCCGGGGCCGTACGGCGACCATCCTGTGCCCGTACGACGTCGAGCGGCTCCCCGAGCACGTCCTCGCCGACGCCCACGCCACCCACCCGACCGTCATCCCCTCCGGCTCCCGGCTGGAGCAGGGCAGTGACGCGTACGCCCCCGGGGACGTCGTCGCCCGGTACAACGAGGCGCTGCCGCCCGTGCCGGACGCGCTGACGTTCGCCTTCGACTCCGGCTCGCTCTCCCAGGCCCGGCACGTGGCCGTCGGGGAGGGCTCGCGGCTCGGACTCACCGGCGTCAAGCTGGACGACCTGGCCCTCGCCATGGCCGAGCTCACCACCAACAGCGTGGTGCACGGCGGCGGTTCGGGGGTCATGCGGGTATGGACCGAGGACGGGTACGTGGTGTGCGAGGTGCGCGACGAAGGGCGGCTCGCGGACCCGCTGGCCGGACGCCGGCCCGTGCCCCGCGACCAGCGCGGCGGGCGCGGACTGCTGCTGGTGAACCTCATCGCCGACCTGGTGCGGGTGCACCGGGGAGACGACGGGACGACCGTGCGCTGCTGGTTCGCCCGCTGAGGGCTGCGCCCCGCCGGCCGCTCAGGACCCCAGGGGATCCAGCGCCAGCGGTTCGATCCTGCCCTCCAGCATCGCGCCGAGGCCCTGCACGGCGCACACGTCCGGCCGCTCGGCGATATGCACGGGCATGCCGGTCGCCTGACGCAGCATCTGGTCCAGGCCCGGCAGCAGCGCACTGCCGCCGACCATCATGATTCCCCGGTCGGCGAGGTCGGCGACCAGGTCAGGAGGGCAGGAGCGCAGCACCTTGCCGATGCCGTCCAGGATGGCGGTGAGCGGCGTCTGGATGGCGTCCCGCACGGCGGCGGTGTCGACCTGGACGGAGCGGGCCAGGCCGGTGGCGACGTCCCGCCCGTGGATCTCCGTCGAGGCCGGGCCCTGCGGGGTGAGGCCGTTGCCGGACAGGGCGAGCTGCAACGGCCGTACCGACTGGCTGGGCAGCATCAGCTCGTGCTGGTGCCGCAAGTGCTGCACGATCGCGTTGTCGACGGCCTCGCCGCCCACCGGGATGCGCTCGGCGGTGACGATCGAGCCGAGGGACAGCACCGCCACCTGCGTGGCAGCGGCACCGCACACCATGACCATCGTGGCCTCGGGCTGCTCCACGGGCAGTCCGCAGCCCACGGCGGCGGCGATCAGCGTGTCGACCAGCTCCACGCGGCGGGCCCCGAGACCGACCAGCGTCTCGATGGCGGCCCGCTGGGCGAGCGGGTCGGCGTCGTGCGGGGTGCAGGCCGCGGCGCGCAGGATCGGCTTGCGGCGCAGGCTGCGGCGCATCTTGTCGCCGAGCAGGTGCCGCAGCATGCGCTGCGCCATCTCGATGTCGACGACGGTGCCGCCGGAGACCGGCCGTACCACCCGGATGTAGTCCGGTGTGCGGCCCGTCATCTTCTCCGCGAGCTCGCCGACCGCGATCAGCGCGCCGGTGCGGGTGTTCACGGCGGCGGCGGACGGCTGGTCGACGACGAGCCCTGCGCCCTTGACGTAGACGCGTGTGCGGGCCGCCCCCAGGTCGACGGCGAAGTGGCAGCGGCGCAACTGCTCCAGACTGGCGGTCATGGCAGGTCCTCCCGAGAGCACAGACCGTGGGAGGCCGCCAGGTGGCGGGCCTCGCGACGTGGGGCCGCCGGGCGGCGGGCCTCCCTCGCATCGTGCGCGGGAGGGGGCCGGGGCGCCTTTTTGAGGGGGCCGGGCGGGGCGCCGCCGAACGGGCGGTTGTCCCTCACCGGGCCTGGAGGGAGCGCGCCGCCTCCAGGAGCGGTGCCAGCGAGGTGACGGTGGTCTCGCAGCCCGCCTCGTCGAGCTGCCGGGCGGCGGTGGCGTTGCGGGCGAGGCCGACAAAGCGCACTCCGGCCTGCTGGGCGGCGGTGAGTTCGGCGACCGTGGAGCCGATGAGCACGCCGGTCGCGGCGGCGCCGCCCGAGGAGTGCATCGCGCGCAGGAGGCAGTCGGGGTGCGGGGTCAGCAGGGTGAGGTCCTTGCCGCGGGCGTGGATGCCGGCCAGGGGGAGGCGGTAGGGCTCCAGGTAGCGGTGCACGGCCGGTGCGCTGACGTCCGTGACCACGCTGACGCGGCGGCCGGAGCCGTGCAGGGCGCGGACCAGCGGCACGGAGTTGTGGGTCGTCGGCGCGTCGGGGACCGCGCGCAGTTCGATGGCGCCGAGACGGTCGCGGAGCAGCGGGCCGAGCCGATCCTGGGCGAAGGCCCGCAGGACGTCGAGCGGATGGACGAACGTCTCCCGTGCCGCGGCGGCGGCCAGGGGCCGGCCCGTCAGGGCGTCCTGCGGGTCGCGGTGCTCGGTGACGAGGCCGAGCAGGTCGAGCGCGGCCTCGCGGGCGGCGGCCGCAGAGAACAGGCGGGCCATGGGGCCCTCGAAGCCGAGCAGGACGGTCTCGGCCTCGCCGAGGAGGGCGGACAGCGGCCGGGCCGGCCGGGCCGGGTCCTGCGGCATGCCGGGCAGAGCCGCCCCCTCCGGTGCCAGCTGCACCGACGCCGCCACCGACAGCCCCGGCACCGGCCACCTGCGCAGCCCGGCGTTGACCGCGCGCTGGGCCGCGCCCGCCCGGCGCAGCGGATGGCGGCGGGTGATCCGGGCCGCCTCCTCCAGCAGATGGCCGAGCAGCGGCTCGGAGACCCGGCCGACCTCGGCGCGCACGAAGGCGACCGGGTCGTCCACGTGCCAGGACAGCTCGACCGCGGCGGTGAACGCGCCCTTGCCGGAGCTCGGCAGGGAGACCCGGTGGTGGGACTGGTGGGTGGTGAGGTCCACCTTGTAGTACGTCACGAACCGCGACGGCCGGTCGCCGTGCGGCTGGGCGGGGTCGAGCAGGGTGAGCGGGCCGTCGGGCCGGGTGTGGACGACGGCCGTGCGGCCGGGGGCCGGTATCCCGAGCCGGCGCAGGTCGTGCGTGATGAAGGGGCCCTGCACCAGGTCGCGGGTCTCGGGCTGCGGGGCGGCGGCCGGGGACAGCGGGCAGGACCAGGCGACCGGCGGGGTGTCCGTCGCGCCGTCCTGGAACAGGGGCTGGAAGCGCTGGGGTCCCTGGGCGGCCGAGCTGGCGGCGAACTCCTCGTACACGGCCGGGGCGACGACCACCTGGATGCCGCCGGGCAGCGGCGGTACCTCCGGCGGCGGGACGGGCCGGTCCCAGAAGGTGACCGTCAGCGACGGCGGGTCCACGAGCCCGGTGAGGACCTCGGGCAGGCCGCGCAGGACGGCGACCAGGACGGGGAGGACGTAGGTCCCGGGTTCGGTGTGGACGACGTAGCCGTCGGGGCGGACGCGTACCTCGAACTGGTGGGCGGCCAGGGCGCCGCGCGCGAGCATCTCGTGCACCGCGTACTCGAGGGTGATCCGGGCCTCCGGCCGGTTCAGGTCGTCGGCCTCGAAGAGGATCGTCGGGCGGCTGTGGTGGCCCAGCCGTCGTACCGTATCCTCGCTCACCGTCGCGAACGTCGTGCCGGAGCCGTCGCGTTCGCCCGTCGTCTCGGCGCGGAACTCCCCGGCCGCGAGCCCCGCCCGCTCGTCGATCAGGCTGCCGATCCGCGCGAGGAACTCCCTGGTCCGGCCGCGGGCCGAGCGGGGCAGGGAGCGCAGGAGCAACTCCCGTACGCCGGGCCGGAACGCGTAGGAGCCGGGCGGGCCCGGGACGGCGGTGAGCATGCCGCTGAGGATCACCTCGGCGAGGTGCTGGGGGCGCGGGTCGCGGTCCACGGCGCGCTGCACGAGGCGCATCACCGGCACCGAGGGGACCGCGAGCGCGAGGTGCCCGGCGAGCCGGAAGGCCTCCGGGGACGCGGTCGCGCGGAAGCGCAGCACGAGGTCCTCGGGGGTGGATCCGGCGATGTCCTGGGCCGGTTCCGCGGGTGGTGCGGGTGCGGGTGGCAGCCAGGCCGCCGCGCCCTGGGTGCGGGCGCCGCCCGGGCCGGCGACCAGGGCCGCCCAGTGGGCGAGCCAGGGGGCGCCCGGTTCCAGGACCGGGACGGGGAGGGCCCGGTCCGGGGGTGGTGCGGCTTCGTAGGGGGTGAAGGCCAGGGCCGCCGAGGGCGCCGCCGTGGCCGGGGACGTCAGCAGGCCCGGCTCGGCGGGCAGCGCGGTGGAGGACCACAGGTGTTCCGGCAGGGGCTGCACCACGGCGAGGGGCATGCGGTGCGCCCAGTGGCGCAGGGTGCGGTACCAGCGGTCGCCCGCCTCGCCCGGACGCCACTGCGGGCCCATGCAGTCGCTGATCACGAGGGTGACGGTGCGGCCGTCGTCGAGGACGGGGACGTGGCGGGCCCGGCCGTCCGGGGTCGCCGGGTGCAGGGTGACCGTACGGAAGATGCCCGACTGGGCGAGGGCGGTGTGCAGTTCGCTCACCAGGGGGCGCCAGACCGGCATGGTGGGGCCGGTGTCGTGCACGAGGTTCAGGCGCAGCCAGCGGTCGGGGGCCGGGCGCAGCACCGGGAGCCACACGTCGGGGTGGGCGCCGAGCCGGGCGATGCGGTCGGCCGTCGCCCGCTCGTCCAGCACCCATGCGTGCGGGGAGGGCACCTTGCGCTTCAGCGGGCGCAGGGCGCGCTGGAGCGCGAGGGGGTGGGGCAGCATCGGGGGCGCGGGGGCGAGGAGGGGGGATCCGCCGCCGCCCGGGGAGTCGTGCCGGTGGTGGGGGGAGCGTGGGGCGGGCAGGGCCAGCGGGACGCGGTCGGGGGTGGGGCGGACCGGCTCCGGCTCCGGTTGCGGAGGCACGGGGGCGGGGGTTACCGCCTCCGCAGGGGTGTTTCCCTCGGGCGCGGACGGAGTGTCGCCGTCGCCGGGCTCCCCCGAAGGCCCCTCCTCCTGCCGGTCCGGGTCCAACTGGGCGGCCATCCACAGCAGCTCTGCCAGCTCCCGCGGCGTCGGCGACGCACCGGCCGCGGACAGGGCCGCGGCCAGCCGGGCGACCGGGGACGGCCCGGTGCCGTGGTCAGAAGCCATCGCCGTCGGCCGTCGCGCTGAGGTACGGCATCAGCTGCTCGGCGAGGTCGTCCAGGGACTCGGCGTCGAGGCCCGCCACTCCCGTGAGGTAGAGGGCGTTCAGCAGCTGGTCGGTGGCGAGTTCGCCGCCGCCCGCCCGCTCCAGGAAGCGGGTGATCAGACGGTCCGCGTGACCGTCCGGGGTGTCCAGGTGGGCGCGGACGATGTGGGTGAGCTGGTCCCGGTCGGGGCGGCGCAGCTTGAGCCGGACGCAGCGGCGCAGGAAGGCGGGCGGGAACTCGCGTTCCCCGTTGCTGGTCATCACGACGAAGGGGAAGGCCCGGCAGCGGACCCGGCCGCGGTGGACGGTGACCGGGGTGTCCGTGCCGTCCGCGAGGACCTCGGCCGTGCCGTCTCCGGAGCGGCGGGCGGCACGGACCAGTTCCGGGATGTCGTACTGGCCCTCCTCCAGGACGTTCAGCAGGTCGTTCGGCAGGTCGAGGTCGCTCTTGTCGATCTCGTCGACGAGCAGGGCGCGGGGCCGGCCGTAGGGGAGCAGGGCCGTGCCGAGCGGGCCGAGGCGGAGGTGGTCCTCGACGCCACCGGCGGCCGGGCCGGGCCCGTCCTGCCGCTCCCGGGCCGCGTACAGGCGGGACAGCGGGTCGTACTGGTAGAGGCCGTCGGCGAGGGTGCTGCGGCTGGTGATGTTCCAGCGCAGGACCGGGCCGAGGCGCAGCTCGCGCGCCACCGCGTACGCGAGCGAGGACTTGCCGGTGCCGGGCGGGCCGGTGACGAGCAGGGGGCGGCGCAGGCAGAGCGCGGCGTTGACGAGCCGGACGCTCTCCGGGGTGGCCACGTACGACTTCGCCCGGTGCACGCGGTCGGGGGAGACGGCCGTCGCGTCCTCGCCGTCCCCGGGCGGCGGCAGGGCGGGCCCGCCGTCGAAGGCACGCCAGGGCGGTGGGGCGGGGAGGTCGTCGATGCCGTCGTGCGGCTCGTTCCTGCCGGTGTAGACGGACCAGTGCGGCATGGGGATGGTCTCCGCTCTCCGTTTTCGAGCTGGTGGTTCTTGAGTGCGCCGGGCCGGTCCGCGGTGGGTCAGGCCACCGGGGTCCGGGCGTGGGCCGCGGCGACGGCGTGCGGGTCGGTGAAGACGCGCGGGTCGTCCCACAGCAGCTGGATGCCGTGGGCCCAGTGCTCCTCCTCGGCGTCGGCCTCCTCGCGCAGGGCCAGGATCCGCCGGGGCAGTTCGGCGGGCGGTACGGCCGTGAGGCAGACGTCGAGCGCGTCGAGGAAGGCCTTGCCGGTGCAGCCGTCCGCTCCGGAGCAGTCCTCCTGCCCCGAGCCGCAGCCGTCGCGCGACCACACCATCACCGGGGCCGGCGCCGTGAGCGAGGTGTCGAAGTGCGGCCGGGTGCGGGAGGCCGCCGGGGCGGTGCCGAACCCGGCGAGGCAGGCGTCGGGCCGTCGCAGCCGCATCCGCAGCCGCCCGGGTTCCTCCGGCCCGCCGCACTCCACACGGTGCATCCGCGCGCCCGGCAAGGAGTCCAGGCGCTTCCAGGCCCGGGTCAGGACATGCCGGGTGCTGGCCTTGCGCCGGGCGTGGTCGGTGACGACCAGCGGGTAGACGCAGCCGAGCGGGGTGGCGTCGTCGGGGGCGCTCTCCCAGCGGTCGACGGGCCAGTCCAGCCAGTCCCGGGGCAGCGCGAACGCGACCAACTCGTCGGCGCCGGGCGTCAGATACCGGAAGGCCGCCTCGATACGGTCCCGCACGTACGCGGGCAGCCGGTGCTGCTCGACCGTGCCCGAGTCCACCGGGTGCCGCCGCCCCTCGCTGTACGCGGACACCTCGACGCGGACCAGACCGTCGCCCGCGCCGCTGTGCCCGAGCTCGACGAGGATGGGCGACCAGTCGGGGCTCGACGGCTCCACGGCCGGGGTGTGCAGCAGGGCCTGAAGCCGGTCGGCGAACCGGGACACCGTCCGCGCCGCGCCCGGGCCGTCCAGTTCGCACAGCACGAACAGGGCCGCCGACCACAGCGAGTCGAACCCCTCCTCGGGCGGCGGCGGATCGAACGGGTCGGCCGCCGCGGTGTAGAGCCGGACCGGGTCGCAGTCCACGCCGGCGCGCTCCGCCTTCTCGACCAGGGCACGCAGCCGGGCCCGGTCGGCGGTGGTGTGGTCCGAGGTGGGGACCAGGCTCTGGAGCGCGGGCCAGTAGCGGGCCATCACCTGGGTGGGCATCATCCGGCCGTTGCGCACGTCCCGCGTGCCCGCCGCCGCCGTGACCATGCCGACGACCTCACCGGTGTCGGCCAGGGTGACGGCGGCCCCGCTGAAGCCGGGGGCCAGGGGCTGGCCGCCCGGGTGCCAGGCCTCCAGCTGGATCCACTCCCGTTTGATCAACTGGGGTGCGGTGACGCGGTACTCGGCGAGGGTGCCCTCGTCGAAGCCGGCCGGGAAGCCGTAGACGACGAGCTTGCGCGGCGCCCGGCCGTGCGCGGCGTCGACCGGGGCCAGCGCGGCCGGGGCGATGGCCGTCTCCCGGTCGAGTTCCAGCACGGCCAGGTCGCCGAGGTCGGTGCTGGAGCCGGTCCAGCCGCCGTGGGCGACCACCCGGGCGGGCACGGGCGCGGAGCCGGGCCGCTCCGTGAAGGTCACCGTCAGGCCCTCGCCGTCCCCGACGACGTGGGCGCACGTCAGCACCGTGCCGGGCGCGACCAGGAAGCCCGCTCCGGCCACCCGGCCCCGTAACTCGATCCGGGCGTGCCACTCGGCGCTGTTCATGAGACGGGGCTTGCCTCCGGGCCGGCCGGAGACCAGGTCAGTCTGACCACCAGGTGGCCCTCGGCGGTGCCCTTGGCGATGAACGCGCCCGTCTCGGCGGACAGTTTGACCCCGAACTCGATCTCCACGCCGTCCGGCTTCAGGGACCCGTCGCGGAACACCCGCAGCGCGGATTCGGCGGCGGCCCGGACCCCGTCCAGGGCGCCCTCGAACGTGCGGGTCGCCTGGACCGTACCGTCGCCTCTGGAGACCAGGCGGGAGCCGGACCGCTCCTCCGCCGCCTCGACCGTGACCACCGCACCGTCACCGGTTCTGAACTCGACCAACCCGTCCACGGCACCCCCGTCGTCCTTGCGCCCGGCATTCCCATTGTGACGGACGGTACTTGATGATGTGAGGGGCAGCCACCGGGAACTCACGGTCCGACGGTCCCCCGGATCACCCCCAGCCCCACCAGGTCCTGCGGCCGGATGCGCAGCTGGTCCGCCGTCGCCTCCACCTCGCGCGGCGGCCGCTTGAGGATGGCCGCCGCGAGTTCCGGCGCGATCACCGAGAAGTAACTGTCCGGGGTGGCCCAGGTGTTGCCGGGCGCGGCCAGCGCCAGCGCACCTCCGGAGCCGCCCTCGCCGATCACCAGCGTCGTCACCGGGGTGCGGGCGCCCGCCACCGCGCCGAACAGGTCCGCGATCGCGGCGCCCGCGCCCTGCCGCTCCGCCTCCGCGTCGTTGGCGGCGCCCGGGGTGTCCACGAGGGTCAGCACCGGGACGCCCAGCCGGTCCGCGAGGCGGATCAGACGGGCCGCCGTGCGGTAGCCGGCGGGGCGGGTCGCGGTCCCGGTCTGCGCGGCGTACGCGACCGTGCGCCCCTCGTGCGTGCCGAAGCCGCACAGCATGCCGTCCGGGTCCGTGCCGCCGCAGCGGTCGCCGCTGATCGCGGCCCGTTCGGAGAAGTAGGCGTCCAGGTAGGCGGCGGCGCGCGGGCGCCGGGGCGAGCGGGCGCGCCGGACGGCGTCCCAGCCGGTGGCGGGCAGGCCCGCGTCGTCACCGAGCGGTTCGGGCGGCGGGGCCGGCGTGCCGGACGGGCACGTCAGCAGCCGCAGCCACCGGCCCAGCGTCTCCCGCAGTTCCTCCGGCCGTACGACCGCGTCCGCCGCCCCCGCCGCGACCTGCGCCTCGGCCGTGTACGCCGCCGGGTCCGCGTCCGCCGGGCGCACCCGGGAGCCGGCGAAGCCGACCTGGGCCCCGGGCAGCGCGAGGACCACGTCGGCGCCCGCGCCCAGGGTGGCCCAGCCGCCCCCCGTGGTCGGGTCGCGCAGCACGGCGATCTGCGCGAGACCCGCCTCCCTGGTGAGCGCCGACTGACCGGCGACCCGCTGGAGTTGGGTGAGGGCGAGCATGCCCTCCTGCATCCGGCTGCCGCCGGTGGCGACCAGCGGCACGACCGGGAGGCGGTGCTCACGGGCGTAGGTGTACGCCGCCTCCAGCCGGTCGCCGGTGCGCTCGCCCAGGGAGCCGCCGAGGAAGCCGAACTCGAACGCGATCAGCGCGGCCCGGGTGCCGCCGACCCGGGCGGTGCCGCAGACCACGGACTCCTGCTCGCCGGTGCGTTCGGCGGCACGGGCGCGGGAGGCGTCGTAGCCGGGCCAGGCGAGCGGGCCGTCCGGCCTGGACTCCCGTATGACGCCGGGCAGCTCGGTGAAGGTGGAGTCGTCGGCGAGGGCGTCGACGACCGCACGGGCGGAGAGGCGCTCGGTCGCTGAGACGCGCTCGGTCGTGGGGAGGCGCTCAGTCATGGGGCAGCGCCCGCTTCATGATCTTCCCCATGTCGTTGCGGGGCAGGGCGTCGAGGTGGTGGACGACCCGTGGGCGCTTGTGCGGGGCGAGGCGCCCGGCCACGTGATCCGCCAACTCGTCCAGCGACGGCGGGGACTGGGGTTCCGCCGGTACGATCCACGCCACGATCCGCTCGCCCAGGTCGGCGTCCGGCTCCCCGGTGACGGCGGCCTCCCGCACCCCCGGGTGTTCCAGGAGCGCGTTCTCGATCTCACCCGCCCCGATCTTGTAACCGCCGCTCTTGATCAGGTCGGTGGCCTTGCGGCCGACGATCCGGACATAGCCGTCGGGGTCGCGCACCGCCATGTCGCCGGTGCGGAACCAGCCGTCGGCGGTGAAGGCGGCGGCGGTGGCGTCGGGCCGGTTCAGGTACTCGGTGAACAGGTTCGGCCCGCGCACCTGGATCTCGCCCACCGTCTCCCCGTCGTACGCGGTGACCTCCGAGCCGTCCTCCTCGACCAGCCGCAGCTCCACGCCCGGCAGCGGCACGCCGACCGTGCCCGGGCGGGCCTCGCCGTCGGCACGGACGCTGGTGTTCATCAGCGTCTCCGTCATGCCGTACCGCTCGATCACCCGCCGCCCGGTCGCGGTCGCGATCCGCCCGTGGTCGTGCACGGGCAGCGCGGCGGAACCGGACACCAGCAGCCGCGCCCCGGTCAGCGCCTTCACCAGCTCCGGGTCGCCGGTCACCGACTCCGCGATCCGGTGGTACATCGTCGGCACGCCGAACAGCATGGTCGCCCCGGCGTTCAGTTCCCGGGCGACGCCCTGCGTGCTGAAGCGGCCCAGGTGCCGCAGCGAGCCGCCGCGCCGCAGCGGGCCGAGGGTGCCCAGGACCAGGCCGTGCACGTGGAACAGCGGCAGTCCGTGCACGAGTACGTCGTCGCCGGTCCACTGCCACGCGTCGGCCAGCGCGTCCAGGGTCGAGGCGATCGCCCGGCGCGGGATGACGGCGCCCTTGGGCGGGCCGGTGGTGCCCGAGGTGTAGACGATCAGCGCCGGGTCGGACTCGTCGGCGTGCTCCTCGGGGACCGGCCCGGTGCCGTGCACGTCGACGTCGAGGCGGGGCAGGTCCCGTACGGGGGCGGGGAGTTGGTCGTCCGGTGCCGTGAGCACCAGGTCGGGGGCGCTGTCGGACAGGATGTGCCCGAGCTCCTTCTCGCCCGACTTCGGGTTGAGCGGCACGGCGGGCACGCCGGCCAGCAGCGCGGCGACGACGGCGACGGCGGTCTCCATCGTGGGTGTCGCCCAGACGGCGACCCGGCGGGCCCCCTGGACGCGTCCGGCCGTCGCACCGGCCGCGGCGGCGAGCTGCGCGTAGGTCAGGGAGCGCTCGCCGAAGCGGAGGGCGGGGCGGTCGGCCGAGTCGGCCGGGGCTTCGGTCAGGGCCGGGAAGAGAGGGGTCACGCGTCACATCTCCTTAGCTGTTTTCTGTCGGACCGGTCAGCGGCCGGCTATCCCCAGCCGGGGACGACCATGACCAGCCACGCCGCCGCCGGTACGACCGCCACCACGATCCCTCCGTACACCATCAGCTGCCGGAAGAAACGCTCGCGGTCGACGTCCGGGGCGGCGGCCAGGACCAGTGCGCCGTTCGTGGAGAACGGACTCACGTCCACGACCGTCGCCGACACGGCGAGTGCGGCCACCATGCCGATCGCGCCGATCTCGCCCCGTTCCAGGAACGGCACGGCCAGGGGGATCAGGGCGCCCATGATCCCCACGGAGGAGGCGAACGCGGAGACGAGTGCGCCGATGTAGCAGAGCAGGACGGCTGCCAGCAGGGGGACGCCGATGTTGCCCACGCCCTCGCCTGCCCAGGTGATGGTGCCCATCTCGTCGAGGACGCCTACGTAGGTGAGGACGCCGCAGATGAGGAGCACTGTCGGCCAGGCGATCTCGCCCACGGCCTTGCGGCTGTCGTCCGGCCACAGCGTGCTGAGGACGACGGCGAGGGTGATGGCGGTGAGGCCGGCGTCCAGGTCGAAGACGAGGACGGCGACCACCAGGGCCAGGAGGGAGGTGAGGGTGGCTGTGCGGGAGGGGGTGAGGTTCGTTGTTTCCGTGCTCGGCGTGGGTGCCGGGGCCGGGTCGGTCCGCAGCTCGGCGGTACGAGGTGCCGCTTTCTGTGGGACGGGTGCCGCCCCAGCGGCACGACTGCCCGCAGCTGTGTCCCCCCGTAGTTTCAAGCCGCCGCACACCACGAACACCACCCCCGCGATCACCAGATTCGCGGCGAGGGACGACAGGAAAAGGATCAGCTCGTTGCCGGGGAGCTTCTCGCGTTCGACGATGCCGTTGACGATCGAGCCGTAGATGCTGATGGGGGAGAAGCCGCCGGCCTGGGCGCCGTGGACCACCATCGCGCCCATCAGCAGCGGGCTGATCCCGTACCGGGCGGCGAAACTCAGCGCGATCGGCGCGACGATCGCCACCGCGGCCGGGCTGACCGCGCCGATCGCCGTGAGGGCGCCGGTCAGCGCGAACATCACCCAGGGGATGAGCGCCACCCGGCCCCGCACGAGCCGGACTGCGGCGTGCACCAGCCAGTCGGTGGTGCCGTTGGCGCGGGCGATGGCGAAGAGGTACGTGACGCCGACCAGGACGACGAACAGGTCGCCGGGGAAACCGGCGAAGATGCCGTCCGCGTCGAGATCGGCGACGAGCCCGCCGACCCCGAAGGCGGCGGCGAAGGCGAGCGCGCCCATGTTGACGGAACGGGTGGTGGCGATGACGAACACCACGACGAGGACGAGGATCGAGATGAGTTCGGGGGACATACGGGCTCCCGTCTTTGGGCCCCGGAGCGGCTGGGAGCACCCAGCAGAGTGGCCGAGTGGCTGAACCACTTGAGGTGCGTTGGCTGAACAGCGTGGGTCCGGCCCGGGCGCCCGTCAAGGGGTTGCGCGATAATTGGTTCAGCCACTCCGCCACTGAGAGGCCCCGGTGTTACGCTCCCCGCGAGAGGGGGACTCCATGACCGACGCCCTGCGCCCCATGGCCAAACAGCGCCTCTACGAACAGGTGCTGGAGCGGCTGCGGCAGTACGTCGCCGAGGGCGGCCTGCGCGCCGGCGACCGGCTGCCGCCCGAGCGGGATCTGGCCCAGCGGCTCGGGGTGAGCCGCGCCTCGGTGAAGCAGGCGATCGTGGTGCTGGAGGTCCAGGGCCTGGTGGAGGCCCGGCACGGGGGTGGCACGTACCTCGTGCGCGACAGTCTCGACACCGAGCCGGTCGAGCGGATGGTGGAACGCCGCCGGCGCCTGCCCGACGTCCTGGAGGCCCGGGAGGCGCTGGAGACGAAGCTCGCCGAACTGGCCGCGGAGCGGCGCTCGGAGGAGGACCTGGACGCGATGCGCTCGGCGCTCGCGCACATGGCGGAGGAGATCGAGGCGGGCGGTCACGGCGTCGAGGGCGACCGGCTGTTCCACGCGGCCGTGACGGCGGCGGCCCACAGCGGTCTGCTCGCGGAGTTCATGCGCTCCATCACCGAGCAGATCGCCGAGAGCCGCACCGAGTCACTCCGCCAGCCGGGCCGCCCGTCCCGCTCCCTCTCCCAGCACCAGGCCATCCTCGACGCGATCGCCGCACAGCAGCCGCGCCAGGCGGCCACGGCCATGCGACGCCACGTCCGCACGGTGGCGAAGGTGCGGTTGCTCGACTGGGAGCCGGAGGAGTCCTAGGAGGAGTCCTAGGAGCAGCCCTAACCCTTGTCGTCCGCGTGCTCTCCCCTCCGCACCACGTCCGCCACCACACAGCTGACGTTGTCCGGCCCGCCGGCCTCGTTCGCCGCCGTGACCAGGGCCCGGACCGTCTCGTCGGGGGCGGTGGGCGGGGCGAGGAGCTTCCGGATCCGGTCCTCGGGGACCACGCTCGACAGGCCGTCGGAGCACAGCAGATAGCGGTCGCCCGGGCGGGCGTCGTGCAGCCGGAGGTCCGGGATCGTGGGGGTGCCGTCGCCCGTCAGGGCCTTGAGGAGCAAGGCCCGTTGAGGGTGGGAGACGGCCTCCTCGGGTGTCAGACGCCCCTCGTCGATCATCGACTGGACGACCGTGTGGTCGTGGGTGATGAGGAACAGGTCGCCGTCGCGCAGCAGGTAGGCGCGGGAGTCGCCGATGTGTACCAGGGCCAGCCGCGAGCCGGTCCACAGCAGCGCGGTCAGGGTCGTGCCGATGTCGTCGGCGCCCTCGGCCACGTCCCGGACGGCCTGGGCCGCGCCCCGCACGGCGTCCTCCAGGAGGTTGAGGACCCCGCCGGCCGGGATCTCGTCCGTGTCCAGGAAGCGCAGTGCCTCCACGGCGGCGCTGCTCGCGGGGGCGCCCGCCGGCCCGAAGCCGTCGGCGACGGCGAGCAGCCGGGTGCCCGCGTACGCCGTGTCCTGGTTGGCGGGCCGGACGCGACCGGTGTCCGAGTGGGCGGAGTAACGCAGTTCCAGCATGGCGGTGTCCTTTCGGGACTCGGGCGAGTCCGCTGTCAGGTGATCGACCAGGAACGCGGCGAGGTCCCGCCGTACCGCCGTCTCCGCCTCGACACGCGCCCAGTAGGCGCGGATCTCGCGGGCGGCGGCCGTGGAGTCGCGGTCGTGGAGCCGGCACACCCGGCGGATCTCGGCCAGCGGCATGCCCAGCCGCCGCAGCCACGCCACCAGCCGGGCCTGCTCCAGCTGCCCGACCGCGTAGTACCGGTATCCGGTGTCCGGGTCCACCCGGGCGGGCCGCAGCAGGTCCAGCTCGTCGTACAGGCGCAGTGCCTTCGGCGAGAGCCGGCACGCCTTCGCGAACGCGCCGATCGTCAGCATGTCCCGGTGCACCTCGCCACCTCCTTCCGGTTCCGCCACCGATGCTGGGGTCTCACCGAAGGTGAAGGTCAAGCGGGCTGTTCCGGTTCCCTCGGAGGTTGTTAGCCTGCCGGTCGATCATCCGATCGCACGAAGAGAGAGCCCTCTGTGCCCCGTATCGCACTCGTCACCTACGACCCCGGTCCTGAGCCCGGCAAGGACCAGGACCTTCCCCTGCTGGTAGGGGCGCTGCGGGACGCCGGTGCCGAGGCCGTCGCTGTGCCCTGGGACGCCCCCGGCGCCGACTGGGGCGGCTTCGACCTCGCCGTGATCCGGTCGACCTGGGACTACAGCTGGCGGACGGAGGAGTTCGCGGCGTGGGTGGAGCGGTGCGGAACGCTGACGCGGCTCGCCAACCCGCCCGGGGTCGTGCGGTGGAACACGGACAAGCGGTACCTCGGGGATCTGGCGGCTGCCGGTGTGCCCGTCGTCCCCACCCGGTACATAGCGCCCGGCGAGCCCGCCGACCTCCCTGACCACCAGGAGTACGTCGTCAAGCCCACCTCCGGCGCCGGCGCCCGTTTCGCCGCCCGCTACACCCACGACGAGCACGAAACGGCCGTACGGCACCTGGAGCGGATGCACGCCGAGGGCTTCACGGCGATGGTGCAGCCGTACATGCGCAGCATCGACTCCGCCGGCGAGCGGGCCCTCCAGTTCTTCGGCGGACGCCTGCTGCACGCCAGTCGCAAGGGCGCGGTCCTCGCGCCGGGCACGCCGTACGACGCCGACAAGGTCGCCCACCCCGACCTCGAACCCTGGGAGCCGACCGCCGCCGAACTCGACGTCGCCGAGCGGGCGCTGGCCGCCGTACCCGGGCAGCCGGAGCTGCTGTACGCGCGCGTGGACGTCGTCACCGGGCCGGACGGGGAGCCGTGCGTGATGGAACTGGAGCTGGTCGAGCCGAACCTGTTCCTGTGGCTGCACCCGGAGTCCGTGCCGGGGGTGGTCGAGGCGGTCCTGGCCGCCGCCGGCTGATCACCCGCGGACATACGTCCCTTGGTGAGGCTTTTGGTGTAGTGGTAGGGCCATGCCCTCCGCGCGACGGTCCTGGGCACCGCTGCTCGCGGTGTGCGCCGGGTACTTCATGGTGATCCTCGACGTGACGGTCATCAACGTCGCCGTGCCGGTGATCGGGCGGGAGCTGTCGGCCTCGCTCACCGGCATCCAGTGGATCACCGACGGGTACACCCTGGTCCTCGCCGGGTTCCTGCTGACCGGCGGTGCGCTCGGGGACCGGCTGGGCAACCGCCGGGTCTTCTGCTCGGGCGTGGCGGTCTTCACCGTGTCCTCCGCCGCGTGCGCGCTCGCGCCCACCGCGCCCTTCCTGGTGGCGGCCCGGCTGGTGGAGGGGCTCGGCGCGGCGCTGATCGTGCCCGGCTCCCTGGCCCTGCTCCAGCAGGCCTATCCCGAGCGGACCGCACGCTCCCGGGCCTTCGGGCTGTGGGGCTCCATGGCGGGCATCGCGGCCTCCGCCGGGCCGCTGCTGGGCGGGCTGCTCGTCTCCACGGTGGGCTGGCGCTGGGTGTTCCTCGTCAACCTGCCCGTCGGCGTGGCCTGCCTGGTGCTGACGCTGCGGCACGTGGCCCGCTCGCCCCGGCGCGCCGGCCGGGCCCTGGACTGGCCGGCGCAGTGCGCGGTCGTGGCGGCGGTGGCGCTGCTGACCGCGGCGCTCAACGAGGCCGGGCGGCGGGGCTGGACCGATCCGGCCGTGCTCGCCGGTGCGGGCCTGGCCGTACTGGCCGCCGTGGCGTTCGTGGTGCGTGAGCGGCTCGCCCGGTCCCCGGTCCTCCCGCTCGGCCTGCTGCGTTCCCCCGCCCTGAGCGGCGGAGCCGGCATCGGCCTGCTGTTCAACTTCGGCTTCTACGGCATGGTGTTCACCGCCAGCCTGGAGTTCCAGCACCAGCGCGGCTACAGCGCCCTCGGCACCGGTCTCGCGCTGTTCCCGGCCGTGGCGATGACCACGTTCGCCTCCGTCCTGTCCGGGCGGCTCACCCGCCGCACCGGCGACCGTCCCCTGGTGGTCTCCGGGATGCTGCTGGCCGCCCTGGGGCTGGCCGGCTGGGCCGCGGCCGGCGCCGACGCCGCCTACGCGCTGCTGGTGGTCCCGATGATGGCCGCGGGATTCGGTACGTCCTTCGCCCTCACCGGCTCGACCGCCACCGTGATGGGCGCCGCCCCCGAGGCGTACTCGGGGGCCGCCTCCGCCCTGTTCAACACCACCCGCCAGATCGGCAGCGCCACCGGCGTCGCCCTCGGCGGCAGCCTGCTCGCCTCCGCCGGCGACTACGGCACCGGGATCCGCACCAGCATGCTCATCGGCGCGCTCGCCTACCTGGCGGCCGCGGGCCTGGCATGGCGCCGCGTGCCCGCGAAGGCCCGGCGGTCCGACGAGGACACCCCCTAGGAGTCCCTCAGCCCTGACGGCCGGTCACGGCCACCCGCTGCACCAGCCCCCACGTGAACTCCGCGACGACCTCCCACCGCACGCCCTGCGCGTCCGGCGCGGTGAACGCCAGTCCCCAGCGGGTCGGGGCCGTGCCCTCCAGGGGACGGGCCGGGGCGAAGGCGCGGGCCGCCTCGTCGACCGTGCAGGACCAGGGGGTGAGGTCGTCGAGCGTGCGCAACCCGGGCCCCTCGGCGCCCGGGGCGCGGACCAGCCACTCGTTCCACACCGCGCCGTTCGGGGCGGTCAGGACCTCGAAGCGCAGGTCGGGCCAGAGGGGGACGGGCCAGAGCCAGGCCTCGCAGTCCAGGTCGCCGATCCGGCGGGCGGTGCGGGACTCGGGTTCGCCCAGCACCGAGCGGTAGCGGGAGAGGGACGAGCGGGACCGCGGGGAGCGGACCATCGCCTGCCAGCGTTTGTTGGCCTCGCGCATGTCCGCGAGGGAGACCCCCAGCTCGTGCCGGGCTTCCTCCACCAGATCGGGGTTGTGGTCGGCCATGCGGCGCAGCAGCACCAGCTGGAAGCCGAGCGGTGTGAAGGGGCTAGCGGGGCGCTTTCCGGAGGGCATGGGAACCATCGTCGCCCACCGGCGCGGTGCCCGGGCGGCGGCCGTCCGGGAGGAAGAGCACCGAGTTGACGTAGCGCGGGCCGCGCAGGACGCCGGACGGCAGGACGCGGCGCAGCAGGCCGTGCGAGACCACGTAGGAGGCGTCCTCCTGGTGCGCCTCCAGGGGGAACTTCGCCAGCGGCACCCACCGGTCGCCGGGCAGGACCCAGCCGTCGTAGCCGAGCAGCGACAGGTACGTCACCACCGGGCTGATCGGCTGGATGCGGGACTCCAGCTCCACGAACAGGGCCGGGCGGTCGCGGGCCAGCAGGCCCGTCGCGCCCCGCAGGACCGCCGGCTCGTTGCCGTCCACGTCGATCTTGATGAAGCCGACGTTCCGCAGCCCCAGTTCGTCCAGCGTGACGCAGGGGACGTCCAGCGCCCGGCCGTGGATGTCGCGCCGCACCAGCGACGACACGCCCCGGTCACCGGAGTCGTCCGACGGCAGCCACAGGCGGGCGATGCCCGGGCGGTCCGAGGCCGCGGCACGGATCACCCGTACGTTCGGCGGGACGTCGGCGGCCAGCAGCCGGGCCAGGTGGGGCACCGGTTCGATCGTCACGACGTGCTCGGCCAGGCCGGACAGCCGGTGCGTCCAGGGCCCGTACCAGCCGCCGACGTCCACCGCCGTACCGCAGTCCGGCGGGCACAGCTCGGCGAGCCGGGCCAGCTCCGGTTCGAACCGGGGGTAGAGCGCCCGGGCCGTCGCGGCCACCAGACGGGTGGGCAGGAAGGGCGCGAGGCGGGCTGCCAGGCTGGTCATGGGGCCATCCTCTGGAGAAGTTCCTCGTGCTCGTCGTCCGAGACCTGCTCGCCCGAGGACGGCAGGAGCTGCGGAATGCCGTCGAGGATCGGATAGCGGCGGCGCAACCGCGGGTTGTACAGCGCCTCCTCCTGCCCGGTCTCCTCGGCCAGCAGATGCAGCGGGCCCTTGTCGAGCGGGCAGGCAAGGATCTTCAGCAGCGGGTCGTCGGGCTTCATGGGGAGGCCAACTCCTTGGCTGGTGCGGTGGGTTGGGGAGTGGGGTCGTGCTTCGGCATGGTCAGCAGCACGGCGACCGCCAGGGCCGTGCCCGCCAACCGCAGCGCGAGCCGCAGCGGATCGTCCGGCAGAGCCTCGCCGAACGACAGCGTGCCGAGCACCGCCGTGAACAGGGACGTCACGGTCGTGCACACCGGCACGATCAGCGAGGCCCGGCAGCGCTGGAGCGCCGCCTGCGACATCACCAGGCCGAACACACCGGTGAACAGCAGCAGATACGGATACGGGGAGCTCAGCAGGTCCAGCACCGCACCGCCGATCCCGCTGGTCGTCAGATGGCTCGACACACCTTTGATGGCCAGCGAACTGACGCCGTACAGCAGCCCCACGGCCACCCCGTACTCGACGCCGGTCGTCGGCCGCCGGTGCCGGTTGCGGGCCCGCCGCTCGGCCGAGCCGTACAGCCACAGCCCGGCCGCCAGCGACGGCACGCACACCAGCAGGATCAACTGGTACGGCGCGTCCTGGCTGACGGTGTCCGAGCCCTCGCGCAGCGACAGCACCACCATCAGCAGCGCGAGCAGGATCGCACCCAGCGCGTACCGCTCCCGGCCGCTCGTCTCCTCCCCGAGCAGCCGGGCGGACAGCAGCACGAGCAGCACCAGGCCGGAGACGAAGATGCCCTGCGCGGCGGCGATCGGGAGGGTGCGGTAGACGACGAGCTGCGCGGCGAAACCGGCGGCCAGGGCGAGGGAACCGCCGATCCACAGGGGGCTGCCGAGGACGAGGCGCAACAGCCGGGCCGGCTTCCGGATGCTCACCTCGGGGAGCGAGGTGAGCGCCCGCTTCTCCAGCACGAAGCCCAGGCTGTACAGGGTGTTCGCCAGCAGGGCCGCGGCCACTCCCCACCACATGGGCTACGTCCTCCTGGCGTGCAGCAGCAGGATCGACGCTAGCTGCGGCCGGGCACAGGCCAGCCGGTCCAGCGGCCGCAGCGGACGCGGTACGCCGTGGAAGGGAGCACCTTCCAGCCGTACGACCGTGAACCCGGACGCGGCGACGAACTCCCGCAGCGCCCGGGCGGTGTAGAGGCGCAGGTGTCCTACGACCTCCCGGCCCGGGCGGCCGTGGATGCCGCGCAGGCTGACCTCAGAGAAGACCGGCTGGACGCCGGCGAGCAGCAACGCGCGGTTGTACCAGGCGGCCAGGTTCGGCGTGGACAGCATCAGGTGCCCGCCGGGCCGCAGGATCCTGCGGATTTCGTCGAGCGCCGCGTCCGGGTCGACGAGGTGCTCGATCACCTCGCTGAACAGCACGGCGTCGGCCGACTCCGGCGCGAACGGCAGCCCGCCGCCGGTGAGTTCACCGCGGACCGCGTACGGGATGCGGGTGCGGGCGCGCCTCAGGGCGTCCTGCGACCAGTCGACGCCGATGACGCGGTGGCCGGGGAGGAAGGGCGCGGCGACGGCCGCGGCGGTGCCGTCCCCGCAGCCGATGTCGAGGACTGTCCGTGTGTGACCGGTCGTGGCCGGTCCGAGGGCGGCGGCCAGCATGCGGGCCTGGCGGATGCTGCGCGGAGTGCCGGAGGCGACGGGGACGGCCGGGTTCTCGTAGAAGTCACGCAACTCGGGGGGCCGGGCGGGGGCGCTCGTCACGGGGTCACCTCCGTGGTGTGCAGATAGTGCTCGAACAGGTCGCGGAGGTGGGCGCCGTCGCCGTGGCTGAGCAGGGCACGGGACCAGCGCAGGGCCAGGTGGAGGCGGCCGGCGGTGGAAGCGGTGGTCACGGTGAGGCCGCGCGGCATCCGGGCCGGCGCCGAGAACCAGACCGCGTGCGCGCGGCCCGTCTCCTCCCCGAAGTCGAGGGGGTACGGGATACGGCCGATGTTGCTGAGCAGGGTGGTCGACGTCCAGGGCGCGGCGGCCCGGCGCAGGGTGCGGGTGAGGGCGGCGCGGGCGGCGACCGGGGCCCAGGGGGCGGTGAGGAGGGCGGCGCCGTGGCCCAGTTGGGGGCGGGGGAGGGCCTTCAGCGCCCGGGTCCGCTCCGCGGTGCGCCGGAGGAGGGCGGTCATGTCCGGGTGGTTCAACTCGGATGGGGTGAAGGGGACTTCCACCAGGCGGGTGCCGTTGCCGATGGGCATCGTGGTGTCGCGGGGGCGGTCGTCCACGGGCATGGTGATGCGCAGGGGGCGGGGCCGGGCGCCGTGCTCCCTGTTCCAGTGGGCGATGGTCAGGGCCGTGGTGACCATGAGCTGGTCGTTGACGGTGTAGGGGGAGCCCTTGGGGCGGTGGGGGAGGGGGAGTTCCGTCACCAGCATGCCGTTGCCGGGGGAGGGGTCCGGAGTGCCGGGCGCCACCCGTGCGGGGGGTGACCAGGTGGTCGGGGTGTCCGAGGATTCCTGGCGGGGCTCGGCGGGTCGGACCGGGGGTGCCGCGGGGGCGTTGTCCCTGCCTCCGTAGAGTTCGGCGGCCGTGGCCAGGACGCGGAGGCAGGCCGGGCCGTCGAGGGCGGTGTGGTTGATGGTGAGGAAGAGGACCGAGTCCACCACTTCGAGCCGTATGGGCGGGGACACCGACAGCGGTGGCGCCTCCGTCAGGGCCCGGGTCCTGGCGTCCTGGAGCGCCCGCGGCCCGGGCGGGGCGAAGGTCACCACCTCCACATCGGGCTCCGGCGTCAGCTCCCACTCGTACCGCCGCCGGTACCACGGCCCCCGCGCCTCCCGCATCAGGATCCGCGGATGCCGGTGCAGGGCCTCCGTGAACGCCTTGCGCAGACGCATCTGGTCGACGGGACCGGGGAGATGGACCTCGATGTGGACCGTCTCCGGTTCCTCCTCCTGGAGGCAGTGCCGGGACACCTCGTCCACCACCGGGAACGGGATGCGTACCGGTGCCGTCATGCGGGCTCGCCCTTCCCCGTGTCCGTCGTCCTGGGCAGCTGCTGCGTCGGCGCCTCGGAGGAGGGCCCCTCCCGCAGACTCACCAGTCCCGCGAACAGGCCGATCAACGCCAGCAGTTGGGCCGTACGGCCGAACGCTCCCCCGCCCGCGCCCACCGGCTCCCCGGCCCCGGACGCGGCAGCGATGCCCGCCCCCGCCAGCGCTGCGAACGCGATCGGCACCAGCAGCGCGTGCCGCCTGGCCGCGAGCAACGCCAGCGCCGGGACCAGCAGCGCGAGCCAGCCCGCGATCACCGCCCCGACCAGCGTCAGCGCCACCGTGCCGAGCCACAGGCCGGGCAGCGGCGGGGCCGGTTGCGGCGCGTCGGGGCTGGGGGCGCGGCGGCGCCAGAGCGCCAGGCCCAGCAGCACCGCGATGCCGGCGCCGCTGCCGATCAGCCCGGCGTCGTACGTGGTGGCCGGTTCGTAGGACAGCTTGACCGCGCCGCCCGCCCCGGCCGGGACCCGCCAGCCCTGCTGCCAGCCGTCCAGCCGCAGCGGGGTGAGCTCCTTGCCGTTCAGGGTGGCCTTCCAGCCGTCGTTGAAGTTCTCGTACGTCGTCAGGTACGAGGCCGCGCCCGAGCCGACCGACACCTCGCGCCGGTCGCCCAGCCAGTCCCGGACCCGCAGCTCACGCCCGGCCGCGGCGGCCTCCGGGACCGTCCCGCGGGTCAGGGTGACGTCCGTCAGCACGAGGGGGCCGGCGTCGCCGCCCTCCAGCCGGTGGTCGCCCGAGGACAACTGCACCTCGCCGTCGCTGCGGCCCTCCTGGCAGAGCGTCACCTCGACGGACCGCCGTTCCACCAGGTCACGCACGGTGCCCTTCGCGCCCGTCTGGTACAGCTCGCCGTCCAGCGCCACGTCGGGGCCCTTGCCGCACGGCAGGGAGAACTTCCGGGCGCCGTCCGGCTGCGGGGTGCGGTACTGGTCGAGGGAGGGGATGTACGCCTCCGTGAGGCCCACCGGGAGGCGCAGCTTCTCGTCGGCGACCGGGTTGTGCAGGGTCAGCGGGGCCGTCTCGGTGATCGTGATGTCGAGCCGGTCGGTGGTGATCGGCGGGAAGCGTACCCAGCCGTTCTCGTCGACGCCGGCGATCGTCGCACCGTCCGGGGAGCTGATGTGCACCTGGGAGGCACGGGCGGACAGACCGCCCGCGGGGGCCAGGACGAGTTCGCCGACCGGCTGCTTGCCCTCCCAGCTCAGGTGGATCGTCGGCCGGTCGCCCGCGATCCACGCGGTCGTCAGGTCGCCGTCGGTGAGGTTGCGTGCCGCGAGGCCCGCGCCGAGGCGCGCTGTGGAGTCGGCGGTTGCGACGATCCGGGACTGCTGCTCGGGCGCGACCTCGTACAGCAGCCGGTCGAGTTCCTCGCCCGGTACCGGCACCGCGCTCGCCTTCACCTCGTACGTCCCGGCGGCCGGAGTCGTGAAGCGGCGGTGCAGGCCGGCCTCGGTGCCGGTCGCGGAGAGGCCGGTCGGGTCGGAGGCCCGGTGCAGGGAGACGACCGTGGCGGCAGCGGTCGCGTCGGCCGCGTCCGCAGGGAGCCGCAGCAGCCGAGTCACCTGCACGTCCGGCAGGTCGATCTCGGAGAAGCCCGCGCCGGTGAGCCCGGCCCGGCGCTCCACCGAGTCCACGATCGTCAGCTTCATCCACCGGGTGCCGCCCTCGGGCGCCTTGACGCTCTGCGCCGTGCCGTTCGGCCGGAGGAAGCTCGTCCGCTCGCCCTTCTCCGTCTCCACCCGCACCTTCGTCGGGGCCGCCCGCACGCTGTCCTGCGGCAGCGGCGTGACCTTGAAGGAGGACGGCATGTCGTATGAGCCGGTGAAGCCGATGCGCAGCCACTGCCCGTCCGGCGTGTCCGGCGAGCCCTCCGTCCACGCGGTGTCCGGGTTGCCGTCGAAGGCGTTCACCGGGTCGAACTGCGGCAGGTGGAAGAGCCAGTTGCCGTACGAGGAGGCCGTCACCGAGCGGGCGCCGCGCAGTTCGGCCACCGTCTGGTGCTCCGCTCCCTCGGTCGGCAGGATCTGGCGCGGCTTCTCGCCCGGGTCCTGCTGGGCGTCGGGCGCGTTGCGCTCGTCGCGCGTGTACGTGTACGACGTACCGGCGTTGACCACACCGAACCGGGTGTCGGCGCGCCGCATGCCGTCGCCCACCACCTGCACCGCCGGGGTGCCGAGCCCCGGGTGGTTGTCGCCGGTCAGGACGGTCGCCCGCCCGCGCAGCCGGGACGCCAGCGGCAGCAGCGCCTCCGGGCCGCCGGACACCACGGCCGTGTCGGAGACCGGCATGAGTCCCGCCTGCCCGGGCCGGACCACGTCCTGGCCGGTCGGCCGGTAGATCTCCACCGCCCGCTGCCGCGCGTACAGCCCCTCGACCTGGAGCGGGGCGTCCTGCGCGATCCGGCCGCCGGTCATCACCGGCCCCAGCCCCGTCACCCGCTCGTACCCCGACTGTTCGAGGGTGCGCTTGACGGTCGAGGTCGGCACATGGCCGATCTGGTCGGGGTCGAGATCGTTGCGTACGACGACGTAGTACAGCCCCGCCCGGCTCAAGTAGTCGGCGAGACCCGGGACTTCGGCACCGGACAGCAGCGCCTGCTCGACCGCGTCCATCGCGCGACGGTTGCCGGGCGTGCCGAAGGGGACGTAGTCGCGCTGCGCCCACCGCGACTCGGCGAGCACGTCGAGCGGCTGGTCGATGGGCGAGCCCCAGGTGTAGACGCCGTGCGCGGTCGCCGGGACGACCAGGGCGCGCGAGTCGGGCGAGTACTTCTCCAGCCAGTCGGCCGTGGCCTGCCAGTAGGCGGGGAGCTTCTGGAAGGAACCCGGGTTGAGGATCGAGCCGTTGAGGTACGGCCACAGCAGCCCCGGCAGGATCAGCACCGCCGCGATCAGCGGGGCGAAGCGCCGGCCGCGCACCGGGCGGGCCCCGCGCGGCTCGGCGGCCACACCCACCAGATGGGCCAGGCCCAGCACGAACGCCAGCGCCAGGCCCGTCTGGAACTTGTAGATGTTCCGGAACGGCGACAGCCAGCCGTCCAGCCAGCCCTGCACGACCCCGTGGAACGGCGCCCCGAACGCGCCGCCGTACCCGGCGAGCAGTACCAGCGCCGCCACGAGCACCGTCAGCACGAGCCACCGCCGCTCGGGCATGTCCCGCCGGGCGAGCCCGGCAAGCCCGAGCCCGGCCGCGAACGCCGAGCACACGATCACGACGACCGACGAGGCCACGGCCCACCCCGCGGGCAGCCACGCCTCACCGAAGTGCAGGTAGGCGACCCAGTTCCCGGCACCGCGCAGCGCCTCGGTCGCCGACATCGTGTCCGTCGTCGTCTGCGAAGTCTCTATATAGGGGAGGAAGTTCTCGCCGTAGACCCCGAGCAGCAGCAGCGGCACCCACCACCAGGCCGTCACGACGATCACGGCCGGAGCCCACCAGGCGATCAGCTTGCGCTGCCGTGGCCCGGGCGGCCGGGACAGCAGGTACAGCCCGACCGGCAGCAGGGACGCCAGCGTCGCCGAGGCGTTCACGCCGCCCATGAACGGCACCAGCAGCGCCGACCGCAGCGCCGCGACCCGGGCGGCGTACCGCTCGTTCGTCAGCGGCAGCAGCACCCACGGCAGGAACGCGCCGGGCAGTGCGGCGGCCGACGTGGAGCCGATGACGGTGGTGAACACCGGCCACAGCGCGTACGCCGCGGCACCCAGCAGCCTGGAGCCACCACTGCCCACCCGCAGCCGCTCGGCCAGCCGCAGCGCACCCCAGAAGGCGACGGACACGATCAGCGACATCCACAGCCGCTCCGCCAGCCACACCGGCAGTTGTACGAGGTCGCACAGCCAGTAGAACGGCAGCATCGGCCACAGATAGCCGACGTACTGGTCCTGGATCCCGCCGAACCCGGCCCGGTCGTGCCACAACTGCCCCAGGTCGGCGAGGAACTGGCCCGGGTCGACCGTCACCCCGAGTTTGGTGTCGAACGTCTGCCGTCCCGGCTGCACCGCCAGGAACAGCACGAACACCACGGCCCAGAAACCCAGCAGCCAGCGCAGCGACCGCGGGCCCTCGGGCGGGCCCGCCGCGGTCGCGGTGGTGGGGACGGCTGCCGGTGGAGGAGCCTGGACCGTGGTTGTCATGTAGGACACCGCCGCAGGATGAGGAGGAGGTTCCAGGTGGCGAATTCACGGATGCCGGGCGCCTTGACGACGGCCTCCGCGAGGAACGGCCAGTAGCGGGAGCGCGCCGAGACGACCGTGACGTCGTCCCGGGCACGCACCTGCCGCAGGGTGGATCCGATGTGCACCGCGAAGAGGTTCTCGCCGAGCGTGTGCTTGGCGGGCCTGCCGGTCCGCCGCAGGTAGCGGGCCCGGGCCCGCTCGGCACCGAAGTAGTGCCACGGGGCCCACTCGTGCCCGCCCCACGGCGACAGCCAGTTGGTGAACGACACGTAGATCAGCCCGCCCGGCCGTGTCACCCGGGCCAGCTCGCTCAGGAACGTCTCCGGGTCGGCCACGTGCTCCAGCACGTTGGAGGAGAACGTGACGTCCGCGACGCCGTCCCGCAGGGGCAGCAGGTATCCGTCGGCGACGACGGCCGAGTCGGGGGGCTTCTCGCCGAGTTCGGCCATGTCCGGCTCGAAGAGGAACGCGTGCGCTCCGCGTCGCCGGAACTCCTCGGTGAAGTAGCCGCTGCCGCCGCCGACGTCGATGACGGTACGTCCGGCGACGGGACCGTCGTAGGCCTCGACCTGGTCGGCGGCGTCCCGGGCGAGCAGTGAGTAGCAGCTCTCGGGATCGTCCTGTTCGTGGAGGAAGGCACGGAACAGGGCGAGAGACCGTCGCAGGGAGGGGTCGCTCCCATGGGGGCGCGGGGCCGTGACATGTGCGGTTCCGCCGCGTGGGCGCTTGGGCGGTATCACGGGGCCCAGCCCCTCACCGCCTCCGCGGCCACCGCCCGGAACTGCCGCACGGTCCGGTCCCAGCGGAACTGCGCCGCCCGCTCCCGGGCCGCCTTGCCCATCAGCTCCCGCCGCGACCCGGACAGGCCGAGCGCGCACCACGCGGCGGCGAACGAGGACTCACCGCGCGCGAGGACTCCGGTCTCACCGTCCACCACGGAGTCCTTGAGGCCCGGCACGTCGAAGGCCACGGTCGGCGTCTCCCGCGCCGCGGCCTCCGTCACGACCAGACCCCATCCCTCCACGGCGGAGGGATGCAGCAGCAACCAGGCCGCGCACAGCAGCCGGTGCTTCTCGGCCTCCGAGACGTAGCCGGTGAACTCCACACCGGGACCGGCGAGTTGTTCCAGTCTGCCGCGCTCGGGGCCGTCCCCGACGATGACGAGCCGCCCGCCGGTGACCGGCCGCACCCGCTCCCACAACCGCAGCAGCAGATCGATCCGCTTGTACTCGACGAGCCGCCCGACGGCGACGAACAACGGCTCGGGGGAGCGCTCGGCCCGCGGCGCCGGCTCCTCGACACCGTTGTGCACGACCCGGATACGGTCCCGCTCGACACCGATCGCGCGCAGCGCGTGGGCGGTGGAGGAGGAGACCGCGACCAGCAGACTGCGCTGCTGCGCCCCGGTCAGGGCCCAGTGTTCGAGTCTTCGGCCGATCCGCGCGGCCGGTGCCAGCGGCCCGCCGAAGCGCATCTTCCACAGGTCGGTGTGGACGTGGTTGACCAGGCACAGCGTGGGCCCGGAGTGCCACAACGGCGCCAGGTACGGCATGCCGTTGCACACCTCGACCAGCAGATCGCAGTCACCGACCTGGCGGGCGAAGGCCGACCGGGCGCGCAGGTAGTGCCCGTAGGGGCCGCCCGCCGACACGACCCGGTAGTCCCGGAAGGCCGCGGGGCCCCCGCACAGCAGGGTCACCTGGTGGCCGAGCCGGGTCAGGCCGTCGGCGAGCTTGTCGACCAGCAGCTCGGAGCCGCCGGCGGACGGGTTGTCCAGATCGCGATGGGCGAGGAAGACGATCCGGCGCGGATGTGGGGGAAGCGCCGGAAGGTGCTGCGGCGCGCTGGGGGACGCGGCATGCAGCGGGGAGGGCACGTGCTGGGGCATGGGTGCTCCAACTCGTCTCGGGGTGCGGAACTCAGCGTGGGGGCAGGTCTGGCTCTGGGGGGTCTTGCTGTGGGGGGCCTGAGCCCTTCCTGGGAGGGGAGTGTGGACGGCTTGTGCTGGGGTGGGGTTGGACAGTTTTCGCCCGGACGTTCTCCACGGCTACTCACCGGCGTGACAATTTCGGGCTTTGTTAGAGCTGACGTCACATCACATCGTGAGGGTGGGCTGGGGCGTACTGGACGTATCGGACGGAGTGGGCTGCTCCGGCTCCTTCCGCCCACGCGCCACCAGAACGCCACCCGCCACCGCGAGCAGCACACCCGCCACACCGGCCCCGATCGGCAACGTCGTGCCCACCAGGCGCAGTTGACCGCTGTCCCGCTTCGCCTGCCGCACGGCCTCCTTCTGCGTCTCGGTCGTGAACGAGACCTTCCGGCTGTCCAGCAGCACCGCCGCGTCCTTCTTCCCGCCCGGCGCCCGCAGGGTCCGCTTGGGTCCGGTCTGCGCGTAGATCACCCGGCCGGTGGCCTGGTCGACGACCAGCTCGAAGCCGTGGTTGGAGTACCACTCCTCGGCCAGCACCTGCGGCCGCCCGGGCTGGTCGACGAGGCTGCCGGGCACCATCCGCGTGCCGGTCCTCGTCGGCGGCACGGAGCCGGTGAACTTGTAGCCCGTGTAGCCCTGGACCTTCTCGGTGCCCCGGTAGCGCAGCACGACCGTGTCGCCGAGGGTGTTGTCCCACCACTGGTACGAGCGTTTCTGCACGTCGAAGGGGAACTTCAGATAGGCCTCGCCCTCGATGTAGGGCTTCTCCCCGCAGCAGTGCACGGGGCGGTTGGTCTTCCGGTCCATCACCCAGCGGTGCGGTGTGAAGTCGAGGGCGTCGTGCGGGTCGGCGGCCGGCAGCGACTTGTCGGTGTCGACCGTGGTGATCACATCCCAGACGGCGTTGCCGCTGCGTTCGCTGTCCTCGACGTTGCCCCGCACCCGCTGGGTCACCGTGATCTTCCGGTCGGGCACCGTCTCGATCCGGTCAGTGTCGAAGACGCTGCCCCGGCCGGTGTAGACGGCGGTCGTGTCGATGTCGATCGGGTTCACCGCGGCACGCGGCTGCACGTACCAGGCGAGCAGTGGCGCCAGCACCAGCAGGAACGTGCCGAGACCCAGCAGGATCAGGGAAAAAGGAGAGGTTGTACGGCGCATCCGGGCACTCCAGTGGCTTGGGACGGCTCGACGTACGAGAGGGCCGGCACGGCGGCGGAATGCGCGCGTGCGGCTGGGCCGGGAACCGTAGGCGGCTCTTGACGGGGTGTCAATGCTTGTTGAAACTGGGCGGGACAAGCAGGGACGGGGTGCCGGGGTGGGGCAACCTCCGGACGATCTCCGGACGAATCCGGACAGAGAGGCTGACCCTGCGATGTCGAGACTGCTCGCTGCCACGCTGACCGTCGCGCTCGCCGCCGCCCTGGCCGTGGGCGCCGCGCTGGGCGTCGTCGCGCTGCTCGAAGCCACACCCGACCAGCCGAACACCCCCCTGATCACCTACGAGCAGACCGGGCAGGGGAGTTGACGGTGACGGCCGCCCGCACCGGAACCGTCACCACGCGCTCGGCCTGGCACGACGTACCGCGCTTCCAGGTGCGCAGGTTCGCGGCGATCGCCATGGCCGAGGCGCCCGCGCTCGCCGAGGAGATCCTCTGCGAGATCCAGCGCGAGTACCCGCATCTGCCCGTCGTCCTCGACGACTCCGGCGAGCCCATGGCCCTGGTCGGCATCCGCCGCGCCATCGAGGTCTTCGTGCAGCACCTGGAGCACTCGGAGGGCCGGCCCACCGTCCCGCCCGGTGTCTTCCAGGACTTCGGCCGCGGCGAGGGCCTCAACGGCCGCTCGCTCGACTCCCTCCAGGCCATCTACCGCATGGGCGTACGCCTGGCCTGGCGCCGCTTCGCCGACATCGGTCAGCGCGTGGAGATCCCGCCCCCGGCGATGTACGAACTCGTCGACGCGGGCTACGAGTACCTCGACGGCCTGGTCGACCAGTCCGTACGCGGCTACGCCGAGGCCGCGGCCCGCCAGGCCGGCGAACGCCTGCGCCTGCAACGCCGCTTGATGGAACTCCTGCTGGCCGAGCACCACCGCGGCGACCCCACCGAGGCCTTCACCGAACGCGCCGCCCGGATCGGCTGGCCCCTGCCGGAGAAGGTCGCGGTCGGCGTCCTGTTGCGCCCCGCCCGGGAGGCCATGGCGCCCGCGGTCGGCCAGGGGGTGCTGCTCGACATGGAGTACGAGCAGCCCCGCATGGTCGTGCCCGAGCCGGACGCGGCAGGACGCCCCGAACTCCTGCACCGGGCCCTGGCCGGCTGGTCCGGCGCGATCGGCCCGCCCGTCCCGCTCGCCGACGCGGCGAAGTCACTGCGCTGGGCGGAGGCGGCGGTCCGCCTGATGGAACGGGACCTCCTCCCCTCCGGCGAGGTCCTCTACTGCACCGAGCACACCGAGGCGCTGGTCCTCCTCCAGCCCGAGGAACTGATCGACGACCTGGCCCTCAGATGCCTGGCCCCCCTCACCCACTGCGGCCCCACCCACGGCCGCCGCCTCGCGGAGACCCTCCTGGCCTGGCTGGAAACCCGGGGAGGAGCACCGGAGGTCGCGACCCGCCTCGGCGTCCACCCCCAGACCGTCCGCTACCGGCTCCGCCAGATCCGCGAACTGTGGGGCGACGAGATCGACGACCCCGACCGGCGTTTCGAACTGGAGCTGGTGCTGCGGGCGCAGCGGTTGCGGGGGGAGTTGGGGGCGGTGCCCCCGCGGCGGTGAGCCGGGCTGCGCACCCGGCGATGATCACCGCCGCCCTGGGTCACACCGCGGCCCGCTCCTTCGCCGTGGCCCGCCCGGATGCCGGAGCGTCCATCTGTGACGTGTCACACACAGGGCACTTAAATGTGCACTGAACGTGCTTGTGGCGTGCTCGTCGGTTTCTGCCCGCCGGTCCTCTGCCCATTGCCCGGGCAAACCTCTATGGCTAGCCTGTGTTCGTCATGCCGATCGCCTGTTGATATCTCGAACGCTGATATCGCGAACACAGGCGCCTGAGACATATAGGGAGGGGGCCGGTCGTGGGACGCCTCGTACCAGCCGTGACCCGGGCTCTCGACATTCTCGAGCTCTTTCTCGACGGGGACGGAACGCTCTCCGCCCCCGACATCGTGCGCAAGCTCCAGCTGCCGCGCACGACCGTGCACGAGCTGGTGACCACGCTCGCCGCCCGGAAGTACATCGTCCCCATGCCCGGCCAGCCCGGACGCTACCGGCTCGGTGTGCGCCCGTACCAGCTCGGTGCCCGCTACGCCGAGCAGCTCGACCTCGCCGCCGAGGGGCAGCAGGTCGCCCGGTCCGTCGCCGAGACCTGCGACGAGACGGTGCACGTGGCGATCCTGGAGGACACGGACGTCATCTACATCGCCAAGGTCGACTCCACGCACGCCGTGCGGATGGTGTCGGCGGCCGGGCGCAGGCTGCCCGCCCACTGCACCTCCGTCGGCAAGATGCTGCTGGCCTCCCTTCCCGAGCACGAGCTCGCCGCGCGGTTCCCCGACGGCGCCGAGCTGGTCGCGATGACCCCCAACAGCATCACCGACCCGGCCGCCCTGCGCGAGACCCTGGCCGAGATCCGTGAGCGGGGCATCGCTGTCGAGAACCGCGAGTCCAACCCGGACGTGAGCTGCGTGGCCGCACCGGTCCGCGACCGCGCCGGCCAGGTCGTCGCCGCCCTGTCGATCTCCGTGCCCATGATCCGCTGGAGCGAGGACCGCCGCGCCGAGCTGGAGCAGCTCGCCGCGAAGGGCGCCGCCGAGCTGTCCGAGCACCTCGGTCACCGGAGCGTGGCATGACGACGACGCCGTACGAGGTCGCCGTACGGGCCGAGGCCGAGCTCGGCGAGGGGCCGACCTGGGACGCGGCGGCCGGCCGGCTCCTCTGGATCGACATCCTCGGCTGCCGGGTGCACACGTACGACCCGGTCACCGGGCGCCGCACGGTCCGCCGGACGGAACAGCACGTGGGCGCCGTCAAGCCGCGGGCCGGGGGCGGGCTGGTGCTGAACCTGCGCGACGGCATCGGTCTCCTCGACCCCGACGGCGACTCCCACGGCGGCTTCCGCTGGCTGCACCGCGAGCCCGTCCCCGGCCGCCGCGCCAACGACGCCGCCGTCGCGCCGGACGGCTCGTTGTGGGCCGGCACGATGCGGTACGACGAGGCGCCCGGGGGCGGGACGCTGTCCCGCGTCACCGGTGACGGCTCGGTCGAGGTGATCCTTGACGACGTGGCGGTGAGCAACGGCACGGGGTGGAGTCCCGATGGCCGGCTCATGTACTACATCGACTCCCCGACCCGGCGGGTCGAGGTGTTCGACCACGCGGACGGGCGGCTGTCCGGGCGGCGGACCCTCGCCGTGGTCGAGGACGGCGCGGGATTTCCCGACGGCCTGACCGTGGATGCCGACGGGTGTGTGTGGGTGGCGCTGTGGCAGGGGGCGGCGGTGCGCAGGTACACGCCGGAGGGGCGGCTGGACCGGGTGATCGAGTTGCCCGTGCCGTTGGTTACCGCGTGTGCGTTCGGTGGGGCCGGGCTGAGTGATCTGTACATCACGACGGCTCGGACCGGGCTGACGGAGCCGCCGGCGCTGGCGGGGTCGGTGTTCGTGGTGCCGGGGGTGGGCAAGGGGGTTGCCCAGCCCGCCTTCCAAGGCTGAGGTCCGCTGGTGGGGGAAGGCGCGCAACCCGACGCTGCGGGGTGCCGCTGCGCCCACCCGTGCCGCCCCAGCGGCACGACTGCCCGCAGCTAGGCCAGCCCGGCGGCCTTCCGCTCCTCCGACGTCAGCGGCGGAGCCGTCAGCGCCGGCTTCAGCGGCCCCACCGCCGCCGCCACCATCACCGAGGGCGTCAGCAGCACCCCCGCCCCCCGCTCCAGTGACGTCACGTCCGTCACGCGGCGGGCGATGCGGCCGCTGCCCGTCGCCGTGTACATCAGGCGGTCGACGTACGCCGTCACGAGCCGGTCCCGGAGCGTGGGGCCCTGCTCCGTCGCGCCCGGGTAGAAGACGTCCTGCCCGATCGCCAGGTCCCAGGCCGCGCCGACCGGGCGGGACACCGCCTTCTGGATCAGCCGGGACAGTCCGGGAGCCGCCCAGCCATGGCGCCGTACCGTGTCCCGCAGGAGCAGGGCGCTCTGCGCGGCGACGGCCAGGCCGTGCCCGTAGACCGGGTTGAACGCGGCGAGGGCGTCACCGAGGACGGCGAAGTTCGCGGGCCACACCGGCATCCGCTCGTAGAAGTGCCGGCGGTTGACGGTGGTGCGGGTGAAGGCCACGTCGGACAGCGGCTCGGCCCGTTCGATCAGCTCGCCGATGACCGGGTGCCGCAGTTCCTCGCGGGCGAAGCGGACGAAGTCGTCGTTCTCCGGGGACGGCCGGCCGCCGCGGGTGCCGCACAGGGTGACGATCCACCGACCCTCCTCGATGGGCAGCAGGAACCCCGCCCGGCCGGGACCGCCCTCGCGCCGGTCGGGCTGCACGTTGACGACGGGGAAGCCGTCGCGGGCCGCGGCGGGGGCGAGGTAGAGGCGGCTGGCGTACGCCAGGCCCGCGTCGACCTCGCGCCGCTCCGCCGGCGGCAGGCCGAGGGCGGTCAGCCACCGGGCGGCCTGAGAGCCGCGGCCCGAGGCGTCGACCACCAGGTCCGCGTCGAGGGTCCGCTCGGGGCCGTCGTGGGGCCTGATCCGCATGCCCGTGACGGCCGCCTCCGTGCCGGTCAGGCCCACAGCCTCTGCCCGTTCGACGACCTCGATCCGCCGGTCGGCGAGGACCCGGGCGCGGACCGTGGCGTCGAGCAGGTCCCGGCCGGCGAGGATCACGTGGTGGGACTCGGCCCAGCGCCGGAACCAGCCCCGCGTTCCCAGGGCCACGATGTCCGTCGTGACCGGCAGCCGGTTCGCCCCGGCCTCCCGGAGCGCCCCGGTGATCCCCGGCAGCAGCTCCTCCATGGCCAGCACCCCGCCCGACCACAGCATGTGGGCGTGCCGGGCCTGCGGCAGTCCCTTGCGGGGGCCGGGGAAGGCGGGCAGCGCGTCGCGCTCCACGACGACGACGCGGTCGGCGACGTCGGCCAGGGCGCGGGCCGCGAGCATGCCGGAGTGGGATCCCCCCAGGACGACGGCGGTTCTGGCGGGGGTGGGACGGTCAGTCATGCGCGGGCGTTCTCTCTCCCGGGGGCGGCCGCGCGTGAGCGTACCGCCTCGATGTGGTCGCGGTGACGCAGGGCCAGGGACACGGCCTGGATCTCCTGGAGCAGGTAGGCGGTGTCGGGGCCGGACGGGGCGGCGGCGCTGTCGGTCTGCGGGGCCCGCTCCCGCGCGGCGACGGCGTCCAGGATGGTGACGGCGGCGGCCAGGGCCTTCGCCCGGCCGGGCTCGAAGCCGAGGCCCAGGGCGGCGTCGTAGGAACGCTCCCGCAGGTTCTCGTCGAGGTGCCGGGAGAGCTGGAGGAGCACGTCGCGGATGTACGTCTCGCGGCGGATCAGGCGCAGTTCGCCGGTGGCGCGCGGGGTGAAGGGGGCACCGCCGCCGTTCACGGTGCGCAGCAGCAGGTAGAGGGGGCGCAACTGCCAGTGGGCGAGCCGGATGCGCCAGCGCTCGTGCAGGTACTGACCGCCGTGCGGGATGATGAAGCCGATCGCGACCATCGTGGCCGACAGGCAGGCGGCCGAGGGTGCCACGTAGGTGCTCAGCCAGTCCAGGTCGTGGCCCGTCATCCGGGCGACGACGGCGGTGAGTTTGGCGACGTCGAAGAGCAGGTTCGTCGCGTAGCCGACACCCAGGAACCGCAGCCCCCAGCGCAGCCAGGCGTCCAGGCCGTCGGTGCGGACCCAGTTCCAGATCAGTCGGGCCGTGACCGAGCAGGCCACGGTGTGCGCGAGCAGGTAGAGCAGGATCTCCTCGCGCATGAAGGGCGTGTTGGCGTAGTACGTGTCCAGGTCCCGGCGGCGTTCCACGGGGACGTCCGCGAGCCAGAACAGCACCCACAGGGCGACGACCACGGCCGCGTAGGCGAAGACGACCCACCGGGCGGCGCGGCGCGTCGAGCCCGAGCGGTCGGACAGGCCGTTGCGCCAGGCGACGATCAGCAGCAGCCAGGACGCGCACAGCGCGGTGAGCAGCGAGTAGACCAGCGGTGCCGCGATGTTCGGCACGCCGGTGACGCGGTTGGTCCAGCCGATGACCGAAGGGGACGCGAAGACGAACACGGCACAGGCGAACAGCAGCAGCCCGCCGACGGCCCGCAGCATCGGGTCACGCCACATCCTCACCAGGCTGGGCAGCTTCATCACCAGGGCGATGGTCAGCGCCCCGATCGGCAGCCAGAAGGAGACGGAGAAGGAGTCGAAAACGTCCCGTGCGTGGGTCATCGCGCGCCGCCTCCGCGTCCGCGGTAGCCCATCGACCGCCGCACCGGATCGAGGGCGGCGTCCGGCTCGTCCGGGACGGTGCCGTCCGCGAAGGTGCGGAACACGGCCGCCAGCCGGTGCCCGAACTCGTCTGCCTCGGCCTCGTCCCGCTCGCGCGAGCCGTCCCGGGCCGCCACGGTCAGCGCCACGGACGTCCAGCCGGGCTCGCGGTCCAGGGCCCGGGCCGCCGCCGTACCGGCGGCATGGTGGTGGCCGTGCCCCGCGTGCAGATGCCACAACTCATGCCCGAGGATGACCAGTTGCTGCACCGCCTCGGCCCGCTCCTCGACGATGACCAGGTCGAAGTCCTGGAACTCCACCCACAGACCTGTCACTTCGATCTCGTCGGGGAACCGCTCGAAACGCAGCTCGACGGGACGTCCGCCCCGCAGCGCGCTCATCTCCTCGCACAGCGCCCGGCACAACGACCGTACGTCGGCCGGGGCTTGCTCTCGCGCCCGGACCGCGGCGGCGAGCCCGGCGGCCAGGCCGCGCATGGCGGACCCGCGCCGCGACCACCTGAGCGCGGCGGTGACCCGGGCCGCTCCAGCGCCCGCGATGCCCATCGCTCCCCCTTCTCACCGCCGGCCGACGGCTTGGCCGCGCCTCCGAGACTACGCGCCCGAAAGCTTTCGCGTCATGAGATCCGGCGTCGATAGTTCAGCAGGGAACGACCGTTCCTGCCCGAAAGTCGTGCCCGAAGTTCCGGACCGGCCATTGACGCGCAAGCGCTTCGAACTTACGGTCCCGTTCGAAGTCACGAGCACCTACCGATATATCGAACACGACAGCAAGGGCAGGGCATGGGACGACCTGACCTGAATCGCAGGCAGCTTCTCGGCGGGCTCGGAGGACTCTTCGTCGCGAGCAGTTTCGGCTTCGCCGCGCTCGGCACGGGCGCCGACGCACTCGCCGCCGACGCCGACACCCGCGTGCGCTACTGGAACCTCTTCAGCGGCGGCGACGGGTCCAACATGATCGCGATGCTGGACGCCTTCCGCAAGGCCAACCCGGACATCGCGGTGAAGGACTCCACCCTCCAGTGGGGCAGCCCCTTCTACACCAAGCTCGCCATGGCCGCCGCGGGCAACCGCGCACCCGACCTCGGCGTCATGCACCTGGGCCGGGTCACCGGCTTCTCACCCGGCCGCTTCCTCGACCCCTGGGACGTGGACCTGCTGGCCGAGTACGGCGTGCGCGAAGCCGACTTCAACCCCGCGCTGTGGAAGCGCGCCGTCATCGACGGCAAGCTCTACGCCCTCCCGCTCGACATCCACGTCCAGCTCTGCTTCTACCGCAAGGACGTGCTGAAGAAGGCGGGGCTGCTCGGCGACGACGGCCGCATCGTGCCCGTCACCTCCGCCGACGAATGGTTCGACGTACTGAAGGAGGCGAAGAAGGCCACGAAGAAGGGGCTCCAGACCATCGGTCTGTGGCACAACGACCAGAACTTCCAGTGGTGGTTCTTCGTCGCCTTCTACACCCAGCTCGGCGGCACCTGGTTCAACGCCGCCGCCACCGAGGTCACCTTCGACACCGACAAGGCCGTCCAGGTCCTCCAGTTCCTGCGCCGGCACATCACCGACGGATACGCCGACCCGGCCTTCGGGGGTGCCGCGGGCGCCGAGCAGTTCCTCAACGGCTCCCCCTTCGTCTGGGAGGGCAACTGGTCGGTGCCGGTCTACACCGGAGCGAAGCTCGACTACGGCGCCACCCCGCTGCCGCCCGTCTTCGGCAAGCCGGCCACCCATGCCGAGTCGCACGCCTTCGTCCTGCCGCACCAGTCCGACCGCGGCGGCGCCGCCGACGAGGCCGCCCACCGACTCGCCGCGTACGTCGTCCGGCACGCCCGGCAGTGGGCCGCCGGCGGCCACATCCCCGCGTACACGCCGACCCTCTCCACCGCCGCGTACAAGGAGCTGAACCCGCAGAGCGAGTACGTGTCGGCCATGGACCACCAGGCCACCGAGCCGAAGGTGTGGTTCGCGGGCTCCACCGGCATCCTCGCCCAGCGCGTCGGCCCGATCGTCGCCGCCTCGACGATGGGCTCCGCCAAGCCGGAGACCGCCGCCGGCCGGATGAAGGGCGCCCTCACCCAACTCCTCGACATGAAGAACCCCATGGACGGCCACACAGCCGCGGAAGGAGGTGCGGCCGCGTGATGGCGACCAGCGCCCAGACCCTCGCCGCACCCGCCCGCGCCAGGACCGCCGCCGGCAGCGCCACCCTCCGCCGGCGGCAGGGCTTCCAGCACGGCGGCTGGTTCGTGGCCCCGTTCCTCGTCCTGTTCACGCTCTTCGTGATCTGGCCGCTGCTGCGCGGCGTCTACCTCAGCTTCACGGACGCCAACATCTCGGGCGAGGGCGCGAGCTTCGTCGGGCTCGACAACTACCGCGAGGCCCTCGACGACCCGCTGGTGTGGGACTCCCTCGGCCACAGTGCGTACTTCACGCTCCTGGTCGTCCCCTGCATCACGGTCCTCGCCTTCCTCCTCGCGATGCTCGCCCACCACATCGAGCGCGGCAAGTGGCTGTGGCGGCTGTGCTTCTTCGCCCCGTTCCTGTTGCCGTCCACCGTCGCGGCCAACCTGTGGCAGTGGCTCTTCAACCCCGGCACAGGAATGATCAACCACGTCTTCGGCATCGAGACGCCGTGGCTGATCGACAAGTCGTACGCGATGCTCGCCATCGTCATCCAGACCCTGTGGTGGACGGTCGGCTTCAGCTTCCTGCTCTACCTGGCCGCGCTCCAGGGCATCCCCGGCCACCTCTACGAGGCCGCCAGACTGGACGGCGCGAACGCCTGGCACCGCACGGTCCACATCACCCTGCCGATGCTGCGCAACATCACCGGCCTCGTCGTCGCCCTCCAGATCCTCGCCTCGCTCCAGGTCTTCGACCAGGCCGTCGTGATGATGGACTTCCTCCCCGGGCCCGAGGGATCGACCCGCACCTTCGTGCAGTACACCCTCGAAGAGGGCTTCACCAGCTACCGCGTGGGCTACGCCTCCGCCATCTCCGTCATCTTCTTCGTGATCATCGCGGCCGTCGCCCTCGCCCGGATGTGGCTGCTGCGCACCCGTGAGGAGACCGCCAGATGACCACCAAGGCCTGGACGCCCAGCCAGATCGTGCTGACGCTGCTCGGTGCGGCCGTCTCGATCGTCTTCCTCGCCCCGTTCGCGTGGGGTCTGTTCACGTCCCTCAAGTCGGAGACCGAAGCCGTCGAGGTCCCGCCGCACTGGCTCCCGCAGGACTGGACGGGCCAGGCCTGGAAGGCCCTCTTCGAGACCGGCAACATCACCAACTGGTTCGTCAACTCCGTGGTCGTCTCCGTCTGCGTGACGTCCGTGGTGCTGCTCGTGAGCGCACTGGCCGGATACGGCTTCGCCCGCACCGAGTTCCGCGGCAAGAAGCCCCTGATGGGCCTGGTCATGGCCGGTCTGATGATCTCGCCCGCCGTCCTCGGCGTGCCGCTGTTCACCACCGTCCAGCAGATGGGCATGGTCGACACCTACTGGGGCATGATCCTGCCGCAGTGCGCACCCGCCGCGATGGTCTACATCCTCTACAAGTTCTTCCAGGGCATCCCGCGCGAACTGGAAGAGGCCGCGTTCATCGACGGCGCGGGCCGCTGGCGCGTCTTCTTCACCATCGTCCTCCCGCTCTCCCGCCCCTCCCTCGCCGCGGTCGGCATCTTCACGTTCATCGCCTCGTGGAACAACTTCCTCTGGCCGTACATGGTGACCAACAACCCCGACCTGATGACCATGCCGAACGGCATCGCGACCGTCATGAACTCCTACGGCATCCAATGGGCCCAGCTCATGGCCGGCGGCCTGATGGCGGGCCTGCCCCTGATCATCGTCTTCGTCTTCTTCCAGAGGCAGATCGTGGCGGGCGTGGCCCATACGGGCTTGGCCGGGCAGTAGAAAGTCGCCCCGATAGGGGCGCGGGGCTGTGCTCAATATGCGGCTCCGCCGCGTGGGCGCGAACAACCCCCACGACCCGCAGCCGCCACTGAACAGAACCACCCACCCCGAAAGGCGAACATGCACACCGCCCGCTTCACCCTCGACCCAGCCTTCGTAGTCGGCGAGGTCAACCCTCGCCTCTTCGGCAGCTTCGTGGAACACCTCGGCCGCTGCGTCTACACCGGCATCTTCGAACCCGACCACCCCACAGCCGACGACAAGGGCCTCCGCACAGACGTCCTCGACCTGGTTCGCGAACTCGGCGCAACAACCATCCGCTACCCCGGCGGCAACTTCGTCTCCGGCTACAAGTGGGAAGACTCGGTCGGCCCGGCCGAAGACCGCCCCCGCCGCCTCGACCTGGCCTGGCACTCGACGGAGTCCAACCGCTTCGGCCTCTCCGAGTACATCGACTTCCTCCGCAAGATCGGCCCCCAGGCCGAACCCATGATGGCCGTCAACCTCGGCACCCGAGGCGTCGCCGAAGCCCTCGAACTCCAGGAGTACGCCAACCACACCGAGGGCACCGCCCTGTCCGACCTCCGCGCCGCCCACGGCGACAAGGACCCCTTCGGCATCAAGCTGTGGTGCCTCGGCAACGAGATGGACGGCCCTTGGCAGACCGGCCACAAGACCGCCGAGGAGTACGGCCGGGTCGCCGCCGAGACGGCCCGGGCCATGCGCCAGATGGACCCCGGCGTCGAACTCGTCGCCTGCGGCTCCTCCAGCCAGTCCATGCCGACGTTCGCCGAGTGGGAGGCAACCGTCCTGGAGGAGACGTACGACCTCGTCGACTACATCTCGCTGCACGCCTACTACTGGCCCGAGAACGGCGACATCGACTCCTTCCTGGCCTCCGCCGTCGACATGGAGTCCTTCATCGACAACGTCGTCGCGACCGCCGACCACGTGGGCGCGAAGCTCAAGTCGAAGAAGCGGATCAACCTCTCCTTCGACGAGTGGAACGTCTGGTACCTGCCCGAGTGGGAGGCCCGCGCGAAGACCTTCGAGCAGGACGACTGGCCCGAGGCCCCCCGCCTCCTGGAGGACAACTACAGCGTCACCGACGCCGTCGTCTTCGGCTCGCTCCTCATCGCCCTGCTCCGGCACGCCGACCGCGTCACGGTCGCCTGCCTCGCCCAGCTCGTCAACGTCATCGCGCCGATCATGACCGAGCCGGGCGGCCCGGCCTGGCGGCAGACGACGTTCTTCCCCTTCGCCCAGGCCGCCCGGTACGGCCGCGGCCAGGTCCTCGACGTCCGCGTGGACTCGCCGAGGTACGAGACGAAGAAGTTCGGCGAGACGGACCTGCTGCACGCCACCGCCGTACGCGCCGGGGACGGCACGGTCACGGTCTTCGCGGTGAACCGCAGCCGCACCGAGTCGCTGCCGCTGGAGGTCGCGCTGAACGGGCTCGACCTGTCGTCGGTCGTCGAGCACAGCGCCCTCGCCGACGCCGACCCGGACGCCCGCAACACCCTCGACGACCCCGAGCGGGTGGCCCCGCACGCGGTCGGCGGCACGGCCCTCCAGGACGGCACGCTGAGCGCCGTCCTGGAGCCGCTGTCCTGGAACGTGATCCGGCTGGCGTGACAGCCGGTCCGACGCGTCAGCGTTCGATGCGCGGCTGGGCGGTCGGGGACGGCGGGGGCGAGGTGGTGCCGACAGCCCAGTAGCCGTCCGAACCCGGCACGGTCGCAAGGGCGTTCATGACGACGGGGGTCGTGGCCACCGGCCCCCGCTCGCTCACCCACGCCGTGCCGTCCCAGCGCAGGTAGTGGGCCCGGGTCTGGTCCCAGAAGTCCCAGCCGGAGATACGGTCCGGCCGCCCCTGCGCGTCGCCCACGATGCCGGTCAGCACCCCCACGCCGAACGGTGCCGTGGCGTACTCCCAGCCGGTGCCGTCCCCGTGCAGCAGCCGGACGCCGGGGGGCTTGCCGGGCGGGCCGCCGATGCCGTAGTCGTAGCCGGTCATCCAGATGTCGTCGCGGGCGACCGGGAGCAGCCCGGTGAAGCCGGCACGGATCCCGCCGGGCGCCGGCAGCGTGGTCCAGGCCGTTCCGTCCCAGCGGGCGACGAGCTCGCTGCCGTAGACCCAGACGTCGCCGCAGGGCGCGCGGTGGATGCCGTAGGGCGGGATGGTGGTCGTGGCCGGGGGTCCCTCCAGCCAGGTCCACTTGCCCCGGTGGCCGTGCAGCAGCACCGAGCCGTCGCTGTTCCGGCCGGAGACCCAGACGTGGCCCCGGGGGCCGGTCGTGACGGCGGCGAGGGACGTGCCCGGCGCCCCGCGCCCGGGGAAGTCGGCCTCCCGCCACGTCGGTCCGTCCCCGGCGAGCAGCCGGGCGGTGCCGGACGTGTCGGTGCCGACGGCCCAGGCGCGGCCGCCGGACGCGGCGGCGACGGAGCTCAGATAGCCGCTGAAGCCGGGGTCGGTGCGCTGCCAGGCCGTGCCGTCCCACACGAGCGCCAGCGCCGTTCCCCGGGCGCTGCCGCTGCGGCCCTCCTCGCCCACGGCCCAGGCGAGGTCAGGACCCGCGGCCGCCACGTCGAGCAACTGCGCGGCCGGGCCGGCCTCCGGGGCGGCGACGGCCTGCCACTCGCGGGCCTCACCCAGGAGACCGGGAGCCGCCCAGGCCGTCGTGCCCCGCATCGAGGCGAGCCCGAGCCCGGCCCCGACCAGTCCGCCTAATCCACCGATGAAACGCCGTCTTCGCACGAAGTTCCCCTCCCTGTCGGCAGCCCTGAAAGGCCAAACGGTGGCCCAGCCTGCCGGAGAAGGCAATGCACGGGGACGGCTCGATCCGGTCACACCGGTGTGACCGGCACCCCTCCGGCGGCGGCCCCCAGCAGCGTCAGCCGCACGGCTCCCGGCCCCGCCGGCGTGGTCCCGTCCGACAGCACCGCAAGCGCCAGTGTGTTGGCACCACGTGTGCGCAGGATCCCGTTCGGCAGCACGAACGTGTGCTGCGGCCCTACGTCGTTGATGTACTGGCCCATGTTCCAGCCGTTGAGGAAGATCTGGACGCGGTAGGCCCGCTCCGGGTCGTCGTCGAGCACGAGCCCGACGGAGGCGTCGACGCCCGGGTCGACGTCCAGCCGGAAGTCCGTCCGGTACCAGGTGACGCCCTGCCGCCGGTCGGCCCGCGGCAGTGCCGCCTCCTTCCAGTCCCCGTCGTCGTACTCCGGCAGGTGCCAGCCCGCGCGCTCCCCGTACAGCCCGCCGTTGTTCATCGGCCCGCGCACGGGGTCGGACGTGGCGGTGCCCTGGATCCGCCAGGTCACCTCGGGAGAGGCGCCCTCGAAGGTGACGGCGGTCAGCCCGCGCGCGGCCTTGTGCGTGTCGAGCGCCTTGCCGTCCATGTCGTGCTGCATCCGCCGGACGAGCACGGACAGCACGTGCCGGTCGCCGCTCTCGCCGCGCTCCTCACGGAACCGCTTCCGCAGCTCCTCCGGCAGGGCGAAGGCGGCCTTCGCGGTCCATGTGCCCTGCCGTGCCCGGTCCTTGTCCGGCACCGGCATCCGGTGCGTGCCCAGCGGCTCGCCGTCCAGCCAGGCCATCAGCAGCCCCTGCGTCCCCGTGCTGTAGGCGAGGGAGACCGACTCGAAGCCGCCCTCGCCGGTCCACTCGCCCCGGTACCAGACGTCGCCGTAGTGGAAGCCGTAGTCGTCGGCGAACAGGACGGGCTGCCCGTCGGGCACCGGCGTCGTGCTGAACGACGTCTTCTTGTCGGCCACCGTCCAGCCGGAGTCGTCGAAGCCGGGCTCGGCCTCCGGGTTCTCGGTCCGCCGCCGCCAGCCGTCGAGGGCGGGCAGCGCCGGCCGGGCCACGCCGGGCAGCGGCCGCAGCGCCAGCAGACTGCCGGAGCCGCTGATCCGGGTGGGCACCGGGCGTCCGTTCCACGTGACGTGGGTGATCCCGCGCGGTCCCCACACCTCCAGGCCGGTCAGCGCGGTGGTGTCACCGGTGAGGTGGACGGTGGAGCCGCGCAGCACGGCCGACCGCAGCAGTGCCGGCCCGTAGACGAGGAGCTGGCCGGACGGCGTCTCGTACGGCCACAGCCGCACGGACGTCGCGTCGTCGGCGAACAGCAGCAGCATCGGCGTGTCCACGCCGTCGCTCTCGATCCGCACCCGGCTCAGCTCGCCGACGCCGAGCGGAGCGGTGACGTACAGCTTGCCGAGGTTGTAGGCCCACGCGGGTTCCGGGTCCAGCCGCATGGGCGTCGGTTCGTCCGGGCAGTCCAGCACGACCTGGGCCAGATCGCCCCGCCGGCCCGCGAACACGGCGATGTCCTGCCGCCCGGCGGTCAGGCTCAGCATGGGCTGCACGGTGGCGTGCACCAGCGTCCGCCTGCCGAGTCTCAGCCCGGCGGCGATCAGCTTGGCGTCCCGCGCCGGGACCGTGACCGGCACGTCGATCCCGGCGTCCGGCAGCGTCGAGGTGACCGTCTCCTCGGAGTCGTTGCGCAGGAGGTAGAAGTGGGCACCGGTGTCGGGGTTGGCCAGGTGGTAGACCTTGATCCGCTCGTCGGCGGCCTGCACGGCCTTGCCCCGGTTCAGCTTGGCGAGGTCCGGCACATGGCGCAGCAACTGGCCGATCTGGTGCATGGTGGCGAGCTTCGGGGTGGCGTTGCGGGCCTCGTCGAGGGCCGCGCCGTAGTCGTACGACGTGTAGACGACGGGCGCGGGCAGCCAGCCCCAGGAGGTGCCGCCGTACGTCATGTAGACGTTGTGCAAGGTGATGCCGTTGGCGAGGTTGGTGAGGTAGAAGCGCCGCTCGTACGCCGCGTCCCGGGCCCGGCGCGACTCTGCGTACCCCTTGCCGTCGAACCAGGACCCGCCCCACGGGTCGAACCAGCCCCCGCCGAACTCGGGCACGAACCCGGGCGTGCGCGGACTGGCCGTGGCCCCGCCCTTCGCCCCGCCGGTCCCGAAGCGCCCCCAGTCGGGCGGCACCTCGTCCGGCTCCGGGTATCCGTCGAACCCGTACAGCCAGCGTCCCTTCTCCCCGCCGGTGGCGAACGACCCCGGGGCCCAATGCCCGTTCCGCCCCTTGTCGTTGTGGAACAGCGGCACGTCGATGCCGTCGGCGCGGACCTTCTCGTACAGGTACGACATGTAGGCGCGGCCGGTCGGTTCTCCGACGTGGGCGTCGTACTCGTTCTCGATCTGGTACAGCAGGACCGTGCCCGTGCCCCGGGTGAACAGGCGCTTGGCGACGATGGCGTTGACGGCGGACAGCCACTCGTCGACGTACCGCAGATACGTCGGGTCGGAGGTCCGGGCCGTGCCCTCGGTCGCGGTCAGCCAGCCGGGGAAGCCGCCGGCGTCGACCTCCGCGTTGATGTACGGGCCGGGCCGCAGGATCACGTACAGACCGGTCTCGGCGGCCATCCGCAGGAACAGGTCCAGGTCGCGCACACCGGTGAAGTCGTACCGGCCGGGGGCGGGGGAGTGGTAGTTCCAGGCGACGTACACACTGACCGCGTTGTAGCCGTGGGCACGCATCTTCTCCAGCACGTCCCGCCACAGGGACGGGCTCGGCAGCCGGAAGGGGTGCATCTCGCCCGACCAGAGCACCAGTCGGCGGCCGTCGACCAGCAGCGAGTACCGGTCGAAGCCGACCTCGTGCCGCCGGCCGTCCGCGCGCGGCACCGGTGGCGGCGGGCCCGTGGGTACGCTCCGTGCCGTGCCGGCGGAGGTCGGCGACCCGCTGCCGGTCAGCGCGAAGCCGAGCGCGGCCGTGCCGGCGAGAGCGTGGAAGGTACGCCTGCTGAGCTCCAAGGGAGCGCCTCCTGTTGTGCTGCCGTGCCGTACGTGGTGCTTACGTGGTGCTGGTGCGTCATTGTCCACAGGCCGACCGCGACAATGGCCGTATGAGGATCTCGGCACGTGCGGACTACGCGGTACGAGCGGTCGTGGAGCTGGCCGTCCGGCAGGATGAGGGGCCGGTCAAGGCGGAGGCCGTCGCCGTCGCGCAGGACATCCCCCACAAATTCCTGGAAGGGATCCTCGGCGATCTGCGGCGCGGCGGTGTCGTCGGCAGCCGGCGCGGCGGGGGCGGCGGCTACCGGCTGGCCCGGGAGGCCGCGGAGATCACGGTCGCGGACGTGATCCGGGCCGTGGACGGACCGATCGTCTCGGTGCGCGGCGAGCGCCCGACCGGCCTCGCCTACACCGGTACCGCCGAGCCGCTGCTGCCGCTGTGGATCGCCCTGCGGGCCAATGTGCGCAGGATCCTGGAGGGCGTGACGATCGCCGACCTCGCGGCCGGCGCGCTGCCCGAGCCGGTGGAGCGGCTGGCGGCGGAACCGGCGGCCTGGGAGAACCCGTGACGGGCCGCCTCCACGGGGGAGCCGGTGGGTGATCCTCATCGCGTCCTCGGGGTGTTCTGGTCCGACGCACTGCTAACGCACCTTATGCGCCCGCCGGTACCGCTGGTGCGGACGGGGCCCGCGTGGACGGGCCGCGCACCCCTTCCCCTGGTGTGATCCCGCCACTGTGAATGGCCGGAGAGCGCCCTGGCCGACCCCTCCCGCCGTGCGTACGATGCGACCGCTCCCGGCCTTCACAGCTCCTCCATGGAATGGTCACAGGCCGGGCGCGCATGCGCTGTCGCCTTGACATGCCCATGTCCACTCCATGCTCCACCCCCCACGAACGGATGGGAGAACCATGGCCGGTGGCCTGCTTCTGAGCGGCGCGATCGCCGCCCTCCTCACCAGCGCACTCCCCGCACAATCCCCGTCCACCGGGTTCGTCGACCCGCCCCCGGACAAGATCGTCATCAAGGTCGCCACGGTGAACGGCTCCGGCTGTCCGCAGGGCACGGCGGCGGTCGCCGTCTCCGAGGACAACACGGCGTTCACGGTCACCTACAGCGACTACCTCGCTCAGGCCGGCGGCGGCTCCGACCCGACCGCGTTCCGCAAGAACTGCCAGCTCAGCCTGATCGTCCACGTGCCCCAGGGCTTCACGTACGCCATCGCCAGCGCCGACTACCGGGGCTTCGCCTCACTCCAGCGCGGAGCGAGCGCCACCCAGCGAGCCTCGTACTACTTCCAGGGCTCCCCGAGCACGGCGCACCGCAGCCACCCCTTCAGCGGCCCGTACAACGACAACTGGCAGGCCACCGACGAAACGGACTGGGCCCAGCTCGTCTACGCGCCCTGCGGTGTCCAGCGCAACTTCAACATCAACACCGAGATCCGGGTCAACGCCGGTACACAGTCGGCCGACAAGGTCAGCTTCATGACGATGGACTCGACGGACGGGGACATCAGCACGGTGTACCACATGGCGTGGAAGGAGTGCCCGGGGAAGTCCTGACGGGACGAGGGGCGGCCACCGGTCGTCGGGCCGGGTGGCCGCCCCGTTCACGTGCTGTCGCTCAGCTGTCGGGCGAATCGGCGAACCGCGTCGCTGAAGGCGTCCGGATCGTCGAAGTTCGCGAGATGCCCGGCTCTCGGGATCAGCTCGACGCGGGCCCGTGGATGCGCACGGGCGAACTCCGCCTCGCCGGACCGGAAGACGCTGTCCTTCTCGCCGTTCAGGATGAGCACCGGAGCCGCCACATGGCGCATCGCACCCGCGTCGAAACGCCCCAGCACCTCGCCCCAGGCGGCGGGCAGGGCGTGAAAGGCGTAGCCGGACCGGATCGTGGGCTCGACCACCTCGGCCGGATACATCCTGCGCAGCAACCAGTCGTTCCACCCGGCCAGCCGATCCGCGGGCAGCCGCGGCGCGAGCCCTGCGACCCACCGGTACGGCGCCGCCCATGCCCCACGGGTCGAGGCGCTGGCCCCCGCGAGCACCAGCCCGCGCAACCGCTCCGGGCGAACCCGCGCGAACTCCAGCGAGGCGTAACCCCCGAGCGAGTGCCCCACGACCAGGGCCGGCCCGCACCCGAGCGACTCCACGGCATCGGAGATGACCTCCACGGCCGCCTCGAGGCTCCAGGCCTCGGCGGAACGGGACCCGTGCCCCGGCAGATCGACCGCGGTCACGGGGAACTCGCCCCGCAGCGCGGCGAGCTGCGGGCTCCACTGCCCCGCGCTGAACCGCGTCCCGTGCACGAAGACGATGGGTGTCCTGTCAACCGCCGTCATGATCCCCCCGAATCGAACCGGCGCCACCGCCGGACCGACTTTACGCCGAGGCTCATCCCGAAAGCCGCTTGAGCTGCCGCCGACCGTGGGGAAGGGTCTGCGTGCATGGAGTTCTTCTGCTACCACCGCGATCGCCCCGGCTCACTGCCGCTGCGCAACGAGCTGCTGGAGCGGCACTGGTCCTACATGGACCAGTACGCGTCCGAGATGATCGCCCGCGGCCCGACCTTCGCCGATGACGGCGAAACGCCCACCGGCAGCGTCCACATCCTCGACCTGCCGGACCCCGCCGGCGCCCGTGCCTTCGCCTTCGACGAGCCCAACTACCAGGCGGGCGTGTACCGGGACGTCCTGCTGCGCCGCTGGCAAAACGTCCTGGGCCGCACCATGTGGGACTTCCCCGGCGGTCCGACGACCGGCAACCGCTACCTCGTTCTCGGGCTGGGCGCGGCCCAGGCGGCGGCCGACCTCGACACGCCCTCCGACTCGAACGACCTGATCGCCTACGGCCCCCTGCTGTCCGACGACGGCTCCACCTGGCTGGGCACGGCAGCGCTGGTCCGGGCCCCGGACGGGGAGACGGCGCGCGGTGTCCTGGCGCGGGGGCGGTATGCCGAGGTCGAGGTACACGCGTGGGAGTTCGGGGGGCGGCGGTGACGAGCGGGGCCGGAGGCCAGGGGGCGGACCGCACCGCACGGTCTGCCCGTCGCGGTTGTTGTTGCGCGGACCATTGACGCGCAAGAGGTTCGATTCTACGGTCCGTTCGAACTTGCGATCACTGTTCGAAATGTCGAGCAGTCGTCACCCCCACCGCAAGGAGGACCGTATGAGCCGCTCCATCCTGCGCAAGAGAACCGCCCTGCTCGCCCTTCCCACCGCTGCCCTGCTGGCCCTGATGCCGAGCGCGGCGTCCGCGTACCCCAACCCCGGCCGGGTCACCGGCGACATCGTCACCCACGACCCGTCGATGATCCGCACCTCGTCCGGTCAGTACCTGCTCTACGCCACCGGCGGCGGCATCGCCGGCAAGACGTCCGGTGACCGCACGGCCTTCCGGAACAGCGGCGACGCCTTCGCCGGCAGGCCCGGCTGGTGGCGGAACTACTCCTCCGTGCCGGAGGCCTGGGCACCGGACATCTCGTACCACGGCGGCAAGTACCTGATGTACTACTCCGTCTCGAAGTTCGGCTCGAACACGTCCGCCATCGGCCTGGCGACCTCCAGCACGGGCCGGCCGGGCAGCTGGACCGACCAGGGCACGGTGTACACGTCGAACTCCTCCAGCGACTTCAACGCCATCGACCCGAACCTCTTCGTGGACGACGACGGCAAGTGGTGGCTGTCCTTCGGCAGCTGGTGGACCGGGATCAAGATGATCCAGGTCAACCCGTCCACCGGGAAGCAGCTCTCCTCCGACACCACCCGCTACTCCCTCGCCTCCCGCCCCACCGGGACCAAGGCCGTCGAAGCGCCCTTCATCGTCAAGCGGAACGGGTACTACTACCTCTTCGCCTCGTACGACACCTGCTGCAACGGGACCAGCTCGACGTACAAGGTCAAGGTCGGCCGCGCGGCAGGCATCACCGGGCCGTACCGCGACAAGAACGGCGTCGACATGCGGAACAACGGCGGCACGCCCGTCCTGGAGTCGCACGGCAGCGTCATCGGCCCCGGCGGCCAGTCGATCCTGAAGGACACCGACGGCGACCTGATCGTCTACCACTACTACGACGGCAACGACAACGGCACGCCCAAGCTCGGCGTCAACCTCCTGAACTGGAGCAGCGGATGGCCCGTCGCCTACTGACCCTGCTGGCCGTACTGCTGCTCGCCCTCAGCCTCGGCCAGCCCACCGCGAGCGCCGCCTCCTTCGCCAACCCGGTCAAGTCCGTCAAGGGCGCCGACCCCTGGATCTCGTACCACGACGGCAACTACTACCTGGTGACAACGAGTTGGACCGACGTCATCACCATCCGCAAGTCCGCCACCCTCGCCGGGCTCGCCACCGCGCCGAGCGTGCAGGTGTGGAAGGGCGACGCCGCCTCCCGGTGCTGCAACATCTGGGCACCGGAGCTGCACTTCGCGGGCGGCCGCTGGTACCTGTACTACGTCGCCGGGCAGAACGTGTCCGACTACAACCCCACACAGCGCAGCCACGTGCTGGAGAGCGCCGGGTCCGACCCCATGGGCCCCTACACCTACAAGGGGCAGCTCAACTCCGCCTGGATGCTGGACCCGAGCCTGATGAACGTGGGCGGCCGGCTGTACATGCTGGGCAGCGCGATCACGGGCGGGACGCAGAACCTCGTCATCGCGCCGATGTCCAACCCGTACACCGTCAGCGGCTCCTACTCGACGATCTCGACGCCGACGCACGCCTGGGAACGGCAGGGCGGCACCGTCAACGAGGGCGCGGAGGTGCTGCAACGCGGTGGCCGGACCTTCCTGATCTACTCCGCGAGCGGCTGCTGGACGCCCGACTACAAACTCGGGCAACTGGAGCTCACCGGCTCCAACCCGCTGTCCGCGTCCTCCTGGACGAAGAAGTCCACGCCCGTCTTCCAGCGCAGTGACGCGGGCGGGGTGTACGGACCCGGTCACAACGGCTTCTTCACCTCACCGGACGGCCGCGAGAACTGGATCGTCTACCACGCCAACGACTCCGCCTCCGAGGGCTGCGACAACGGCCGTACGACCCGGGCCCAGAAGTTCACCTGGAACTCCGACGGCACCCCGGACTTCGGAACACCCGTCCGGCTCGGTGCGAGCATGCCCGGGCCGTCCGGCGAACCGGCGTCCGCCGCCACGACCTACACCGTTTCCAACCGCAACAGCGGCAAGTGCCTGGACGTCACCGGCGGCTCGTCGGCCGACGGCGCCGACGTCGTGCAGTACACCTGCAACGGCGGAACCAACCAGCGCTGGCGCCTGGAGGACCTCGGCGACGACACTCACAGGCTCGTGAACGTCGCCACCGGCAAAGTCCTCGACACCGCCGACTGCTCGACCGCCGACGGCGCCGACCTGCGCCAGTGGTCCTGGCTGAACAACACCTGCCAGCGCTTCCAGTTCGTCGCCACGGACGGCGGCCACGTCCGCATCGTCAACAAGGCCACGGGCAAGGTGGCCGACGTGGCCGACTGCTCGACGGCGGACAGCGCAGACGTACGCCAGTGGTCGTGGCTCAACAACAACTGCCAGCAGTGGAAATTGACAGCGGTGTAGGTAGCCAGGGGCGCGGGGAACTGCGCGATCAACCACAACGAACCCGCACCCGCCCACCTACAGAATCCGCCTACGGCGAGAAGGCACTACCCGGCCTGCCCCATCCCCGCCGCGTTGGGCCACGCCTGCGCCCCCGGCCACCCCGTGGCCGGCGCAGGCGACAACCCGTTCGTCCCCCTGACCTGCGCGGCGGTCAACCCACCCCGCGCCGGAACCCCCGGCGGGGTGGGCCCGGTAGCGGCAGGCACAGGCGTGGGCATGGGAGCCGGCGCCGGTGCCGGCGCAGGAACCGGGGCCTGCGCCGCAGGCGCCAGCGGCGGCGCGGCCATGGGCGGCGGCGTCGGCTGCGGCATGGGCTGGGGCACCGGCTGCGGCACGGCCATGGGCTGCGGCACCGGCTGCGGGACAGGCTGGGGCACTGCCTGCGGCATCTGCTGCTGCCCCATCTGTCCGACGTGACCGACCTGCCCGACCTGCCCAATCTGCGCAGCCGCCGGCATCGGCATGCCGGTACCGGTGCCCGGGGCCGACGGCCCCGGGCCCCCCGCACCGACGGCCTGAGCGGCAAGGCCCCGCATGCCGGATCCGTTCGTCTCGCTCACCAGACGGTCCACTGCCGCCGTACCCGAGCTGTAGCTGGTCCCATTGCCCAGCTCGGGTACGGCGGCTCCCCTCCTGGACGTCCCGTAGAGCACCTGTTCCAGGCCGGACACCAGGCGACGCACGTCCACCTGGGGGCGCACGACGAGACGCAGGAAGCGGCTGGACGAACCGATCTTGTTGCCGCACTCGCGGACCAGGATCCGGTGCTCGGTGAGCATGCGGTCCCGGACCACGGTGCCCTCGGCGCCCACGGGGAGGCGCACGAAGAGGAAGTTGCCCTGCGACGGGTAGACCGTGAGCCCGGGCAGGGAGGAGAGCTGGCTGGCCATGTCGAGGCGGTCGCGCCGCACCTGCTGGAGGCTCTGCGCGTACTCGGAGCCGTGCTCCTTGAGCATGAAGACGACGTGCTCGGCGAAGGAGTTGAGGTTCCACTTCGGGAGCATCGACCGCACACGCCCGGCGAGCGCCGGGTTGGCGACCAGGTAGCCGAAGCGGATGCCGTGCAGGCCGAAGTTCTTGCCGAGGCTGCGCAGCACGATGACGTTGGGCCGCAGCATCGCCTCCTGGACGACGGACGGTTCGGCCTCGGCGTCCGCGAACTCCAGGAACGACTCGTCGATGACGATCAGGTCGAGGTCGGCCATCGCGTCCATGAACTGGACGATGGCGTGCTTGTGCAGGAAGCCGCCGTCGGGGTTGTTGGGGTTGCAGATGACGGCGACGCGCGTGCCCCGGGCCCGGATGAACTCGGCGTACTGCGCGAGGTCGAGGGCGAATCCGCTGGACTCCTGGAGCGGGAACATGTCGACCCGCTTGCCGGTCTCCATGGGCTGGTCGGTCCAGCGGCCGAAGGTGGGGACGGGGATGGCGAGGGACTCGCGGACGAGCAGGTGGTCGATCCAGGTGATGAGCTCGGTGGAGCCGTTGCCCATGGCGACGCACTGCGGCGGCAGCTGGAGCAGGCTGCACAGTTCGGCCGTGATGGTGTCGGCGCTGCTCGGGTAGTACGTGATGATGTCGCGAAGTCTGGCCGACATGTCGTCGAACATGGCCGGGGTGGGGAAGTACGGGTTGCACGGGATACAGAAGTCCACCGGCCCGGCGCCGTCGCCGCCCTCACGTGTCAACGCCGCCATCGACGGGCTGTGCGCCGCGGTGCTGCGGAACAGCGACGTGACGTTGTCGGCCATGGAACCTCCGTATAGGGCGGGCCCGTTGGGGACGGCCGGACCCGACGTTTAAGGGCGGCCCGCGCGGGGGAGCGCGGGCCGCCCTTACATACGGAGGCTTCGGTGGCGCTGTTCAACCACTGAGGCTTCCCTCAGGAAATTGTGCGCCACCTGTGAAGACGGTCGGCGACCGGTCGGCAGCCGGTCAGCAGCCGAACGTGTGGACCGTCGTCGTGCGGTACGTCTGCCCGGGCCGCAGCACGGTCGACGGGAACGACGGCTTGTTCGGGGAGTCCGGGAAGTGCTGCGTCTCCAGGCAGAGCGCGTCGCCCTGCCGGTAGGTGCGGCCGGACGGGCCGGTCAGCGTGCCGTCGAGGAAGTTGCCGGAGTAGAACTGCAGGCCCGGCTCGTTCGTGGCGATCTTCATCGTGCGGCCGGAGGCCGGGTCGCGCAGGGTGGCGACGTGCTCGGGGCGGGAGGTGATGCCCTTGTCGAGGACCCAGTTGTGGTCGAAGCCCTTGGCGGTCACCAGCTGCGGGTGGGAGACGCGGATGTCCCGGCCGATCGGCTTGGCCTTGCGGAAGTCGAAGGGGGTGCCCGCGACCTTGGCCAGCTCGCCCGTCGGGATCAGTCCCGAGTCGGTGGGCGTGTAGCGGGAGGCCGCGATCTGGAGCTCGTGGTCCTCGATCGTGCCGCTGCCCTCGCCGGCCAGGTTGAAGTAGACGTGGCTGGTGAGGTTGACGACGGTGGCCTTGTCCGTGGTGGCCGCGTAGTCGATGCGCCACTCGCCGTGCTTGGTGAGCGTGTACGTCACCTTCGTCTTGAGCGTGCCCGGGTAGCCCATCTCGCCGTCGACGCTCGTGTAGTACAGGTGCAGGCCGACGTCGGAGCCCTTGGTGAACGGCTCGACGTCCCACACGCGCTTGTCGAAGCCCTTGGCGCCGCCGTGCAGGCTCTGCTCGCCGTCGTTGACGGAGAGCTGGTAGTCCTTGCCGTCGAGGGTGAACTTGCCCTGGCCGATGCGGTTGCCGTAGCGGCCGATCAGCGCGCCGAAGTACGGGCTCTCGGCGACGTAGTCCTCGATGTTGTCGAAGCCCGCGGAGACGTTGGCGTAGCGGCCGCGGCGGTCGGGGATCTCCAGCGACTGGACGATGCCGCCGTAGGAGAGCACCTTCAGGCGGGTGCCGCCGTTCTCCAGCGACCAGCTGTATATCTTGGTGCCGTCGGCGAGCTTGCCGAAGAGCGTCTTCACCGGCTTCCTTCCTCCCGTGGCGTGTGCCGTGCCGCCGAGCGTGGTGGCTCCTAATCCCGCAGCCGCCGCTCCCGCGATGACCGTGCGTCTGTTCAGTTCCATGTGCGGCTCCGCTTCATTGAGAAACTGCGTGGGAAAGAACCGGGCCCCGCCTTCCGACGGGGCCCCGGTCCGACTTACGAACCGACCTTGCGCTTGTTCCACACGTCGAACCCGACCGCCGCCAGCAGCACCAGGCCCTTGATGACCTGCTGCCAGTCGGTGCCGATGCCGACGAGGTTCATACCGTTGTTCAGCACGCCCAGGACCAGGCCACCGATGATCGCGCCGAGGACGGTGCCGACACCGCCGCTCATCGACGCGCCGCCGATGAACGAGGCCGCGATGGCCTCCAGCTCGAAGTTGAGGCCGGCCTTGGGAGAGGCCGCGTTGAAGCGGGCGGCGAAGACCAGACCCGCCAGGGCCGCGAGCATGCCCATGTTCAGGAAGACCAGGAAGGTGACCTTCTTGTCCTTCACACCCGACAGCTTGGCCGCCGGGAGGTTGCCGCCGATCGCGTAGATGTGGCGGCCGACGATCGCGTTGCGCATCACGTAGCCGAAGCCGACGAGCAGCACGCCCAGGACGAGCAGCACGATCGGGGCGCCCTTGTAGCTGGCCAGCAGCATGGTCAGCGTCAGCACGGCGGCGGAGATCGCGACCAGCTTCAGCAGGAACAGCTTGGCGGGCGGGACGTCCAGGTTGAACTCCTGCTGCCGCCTGCGGTCACGGACCTCCTGGAAGACCACCAGAGCGATCATCGCGAAGCCCAGCAGCAGCGTGAGGTTGTGGTAGTTGGTGTTCGGGCCGACCTCGGGCAGGAAGCCGTTGGCGGCCTTCTGGAGGCCCTCCGGGAAGGGGCCGAGGGTCTGGCCCTCCAGGAAGATCTCGGTCAGACCGCGGAAGATCAGCATGCCCGCCAGGGTCACGATGAACGACGGTATGCCGCCGTACGCGATGAAGAACCCTTGGACGGCACCCGCGGCCGCGCCCACCGCCAGGCACAGCACCACGGCCACCGGCCACGGCAGGTCCTGTTTGACCATGAACACGGCGGCCATCGACCCGACGAACGCCGTCAGCGAGCCGACCGACAGGTCGATGTGGCCCGCGATGATGACCAGCATCATGCCGATCGCGAGGATCAGGATGTAGCTGTTCTGGAGGACCAGGTTGGAGACGTTGCGCGGCAGCAGCAGGTCGCCGTCGGTCCACACGGCGAACAGCACCACGATCAGACCCAGCGCGATCAGCATGCCGTACTGCCGCATGTTGCGGCGCATGCCGTCCAGCACCAGTTGCAGGAGTCCGTCGCCGGTGGCCGCCCCTCCCTTGCCGGGCGGCGCGGGGGCCGGCGTCTTGGCGGTCACGTCCGTGCTCATCGGGTTACCTCTTTGTCCTTCGTCATCTGACGCATCAGCGATTCCTGTGAGGCCTCGGCCCGCGAGAACTCACCGGTCAGCCGCCCCGCGGCCATCGTGTAGATGCGGTCGCACATTCCGAGCAGTTCGGGCAGCTCGGAGGAGATGAAGACGACCGCCTTGCCCTGGGCGGCCAGCTGGTCGATGACCGTGTAGATCTCGTACTTGGCACCGACGTCGATCCCGCGCGTCGGCTCGTCCAGGATCAGCACGTCCGGACCCGAGAAGATCCACTTGCTGAGGACGACCTTCTGCTGGTTGCCGCCGGACAGCTTGCCCACCGGTTCGAAGACGGTCGGCGCCTTGATGTTCATGGACTTGCGGAAGCCCTCGGCGACCTGCCGCTCCTCGTGCTCGTCGACCACACCGCGCTTGGCGACCTTGCCCAGGGCGGTCAGCGAGATGTTCCGGTTGATGGTGTCGATGAGGTTGAGGCCGTAGTGCTTGCGGTCCTCGGTGACGTACGCGATCCCGTGCTTGACCGCCTCGGGGACGGACTTCGTACGGATCTCCGTGCCGTCCTTGAGGACCGAGCCGCCGGCGTACCGGCCGTACGTCCGCCCGAAGACGCTCATCGCGAGCTCGGTGCGCCCGGCGCCCATCAGGCCCGCGATGCCGACGATCTCGCCGCGCCGCACCTGGAGGGACACGTCGTCGACGACCTTGCGCTGCTGGTCGATCGGGTGGAACACGGTCCAGCCCCGGATCTCCAGGGCGGGCGCCACGCCCTCCTCGGGCTGGTGCGGCGACCGCTCCGGGAAGCGGTGCTCCAGGTCGCGGCCGACCATGCCGCTGATGATCCGGTCCTCGGTGGTCTCCGGGGCCTTCACATCGAGGGTCTCGATGGTCTGGCCGTCGCGGAGGATCGTCACCGAGTCGGCGACCTTGCGGATCTCGTTGAGCTTGTGGGAGATGATGATCGAGGTGATGCCCTGCTTCTTCAACTCCAGGATGAGATCCAGGAGTTTGTCGCTGTCCTCGTCGTTCAGGGCCGCGGTCGGCTCATCCAGGATGAGCAGCTTCACCTTCTTCGACAGGGCCTTGGCGATCTCCACGAGCTGCTGCTTGCCCACGCCGATGTCGGCGACGCGGGTGTCGGGGTGGTCGCTGAGCCCGACCCGCCGCAGCAGCTCGGTGGCGTGCCGCAGCGTCTCCCTCCAGTCGATGAACCCGCCCTTGGCGTGCTCGTTGCCGAGGAAGATGTTCTCCGCGAGGGAGAGGTACGGCGACAGCGCCAGTTCCTGGTGGATGATGACGATGCCGCGCTGCTCGCTCGCCCGGATGTCCTTGAACTCACAGACCTCGCCCTCGAAGAGGATGTCCCCCTCGTAGGTGCCGTGCGGGTGGACGCCGGAGAGGACCTTCATCAAGGTCGACTTACCGGCGCCGTTCTCCCCGCAGATGGCGTGGACCTCGCCCTGCTGGACGGTCAGCGTGACGTCCGAGAGCGCCTTGACGCCGGGAAAGGTCTTGACGATCGAGCGCATTTCCAGGACGGGTCCCGCCATGGTCGTGCCTTCCAATCAGAGTGTGCCGGCGGTTTTTAGAGGTCGCTTGCCTTGATGTAGCCGGAGTCGACGACTTCCTTCTGGTAGTTGGTCTTGTCGACGGCGACCGGCTCCAGCAGGTAGGCCGGGACGACCTTCGAGCCGTTGTCGTAGGTCTTGGTGTCGTTGACCTCGGGCTTCTTGTCGTTCAGCAGCGCGTCGACCATGTTCGAGGCGACCTTGGCGAGCTGACGGGTGTCCTTGTAGACGGTCATCGACTGCTGATTGGCGATGATCGACTTCACCGAGGCGAGCTCGGCGTCCTGGCCGGTGACGATCGGCAGCGGCTTGCTCTTGGAGCCGTAGTCGTCCGACTTCAGGGCCGAGAGGATGCCGATGGAGATGCCGTCGTAGGGGGAGAGGACCGCGTCGACCCGCTCGCGCTTGTAGGCCGAGGTCAGGATGTCGTCCATGCGCTTCTGGGCGGTGCCGCCGTCCCAGCGCAGGGTGGTGACCTGGTTGAGCTTGGTCTGGCCGGAGCGGACGACGAGCTGCTTCTTGTCGATGTAGGGCTGGAGGACGTTCATCGCGCCCTGGAAGAAGTAGCGGGTGTTGTTGTCGTCGTTGGAGCCGGCGAACAGCTCGATGTTGAAGGGACCCTTCTTGGAGCCGTCCTTCAGGCCGAGCTTCTCGACGATGTAGGTGCCCTGGAGCTCGCCGACCTTCTCGTTGTCGAAGGAGGCGTAGTAGTCGACGTTCTGCGTGCCGAGGATCAGGCGGTCGTAGGAGATGACCGGGATGTTGGCGTCCTTGGCCTGCTGGAGCACGTTGTTCATCGACTTGTTGTCGATGGCCGCGATGATCAGCGCCTTGACACCCTGCGTGATCAGGTTCTCGACCTGTGAGACCTGCTGGTCCGGGTCGTCCTCGCCGTAGACGAGCTGGGTCTTGTAGCCCTTGGACTCCAGGTCCTTCTTGACGTTGTTGCCGTCGGCGATCCAGCGCTCGGAGGACTTGGTCGGCATCGCGATGCCGATGGTGCCGCCCTTGGCGCTGTCCCCGCTCTCCTCGCTGCCGCCCTCGCTGTTCTGCCCGCAGGCGGACAGGGTCAGGGCGAGGGACGCGGCTCCGGCTATGGCGGCGAGGGCGGCTCTGCGGTTACGCATGATCATCATCCTTGATGTGTGTGCAGGGCTCGGTCTGGGAGGCGCGAAGTCGCTCCGGAGGGTCGGGCCGGAAAGACCGAGAAGAGATGTGTCGGATTGTGGTCGGCTGTGTCTTCTTTTGTGAAGGCGAGTATCCGGAACGTTATGACGAGATTTCGAACCGTTGCAGATCGCCCGGCAGCCGCGACCCGAGCGGCGCCATGTCGCCGTCGGCTCCGTGGCGGGCCAGAAGATCCAGGGCGAGCCGACCGCGCCGTACGCGTTCCTTGGCCGTGGCCAGGGTCAGCTCCCGCATGTGGTGCCCGTAGGGATAGATCCCGGGCGCCTTGGACAGGCCGAACTTCAGGTAGAGCGGTGCGCCGCGCCGGATGAGCTCGGCGACCTCGTACATCCGGACGTAGCCGCCGAGGTCGTCGGGGGCCTCGATGTACATGTCCATCGGAGCGCCCGACACCCGGCGGATCTCGGTGAGATGATCGAGCGTCAGGTCGCTCGGCACGTTGACCGAGTCGGCGCCGAGCCGCTCGTACACGGCGTACGCCGCCGGGTTGACCGGCCCGATGAGCGCACTCACCTTGAGGGTCGTGTCGGCCGGGATGATGCCGGCGGCTCTCGCCCGGTGCAGCGTCCACAGCACGCCCTCGTCGGCGACGAGCAGGCACTTGACGCCCAACTCGGTTGCGCGGACGGCGTCTTCGACACAACCGGCGACGGCGTCGTGGCCGCGGGCGCGCAGTCCGGCCCCCCGTGAGTCGGTGCGCGTCGAGCCGCCGATGTCCCACGTGCCGCGCGGGCCGGTGAACAGGCAGAGCTCGATGTCGCGTTCGGCCGTCGACTCGACCATCTCGGTGATCTCGGCGTCGGTCAGCATCCACACGCCGCTGCCCTGGCTGATCCGGTGGATCGGGACGTCCAGCCGCGAGGCCTCCTTCAGGACCACCGCCAGCGCCTCGGGGCCCTCGCACGAGGGGATCTCGGTGCGCCAGCGGCCGCCGCCGGGGAAGGAGTGCGGTGAGGCGTCGGCGGGGTCGAGGGCGGGCGCGTTCAGGCCCAGCGTGGTGAGCACCTGCTCACCGGGCCTGCGGGCTGCCGTGGCGGAAGCGTCGGTCACAGGAATGTCCTTCGGTTCGATATTTCGGACGAGGTTCGCGGCTCTGGGTATGGCAAGGCTGGGTGTACGCCGGTACGGGAGCCGTCAGGTTGCCCCCGTACCGGCGTACGTCTAGGGGCGGAGCAACACCTTGCCCACCTTCGGATCACCGGCTCCCACCAGCTCGATGGCCTGCGGGAACTCGGCGAGCGGCAGCTCGTGCGTCACCAGCGGCAGCGGGTCGAGCAGACCGGCGGCGAACACCCGCACCGTGTGCGCCCAGGCGTCCGGCGGAGCACCGAAGACGGTGTGCACCTCCAGCTGCCGTACGACGAGATCGGTCGGGTCGAGACCGTCGGCCCCCGGGGCCGGGATGCCGGTCAGGACCAGCCGGCCGCCGCGTCGGAGCAGGGCGGCGGAGATCCGGGCGGCGTCCGCGGACCCGGCCGTCTCGATCACCACGTCGAAGTCGTCCGGGAGCTCCTGGTCCTTCGTGCGGAAGTCCGTCGCGCCGTACTGTCGCGACAGCGCCTCACGGTCCCGGCGGGTGCCGACGACCAGCAGCTCGCCCGGCGAGTTCGCCTCGAGGAACTGCACGGCGAACATGCCGAGCGTGCCGGTGCCGACCACGGCGACGCGCTCGCCGGGCTGCGCGTTCCCCTTCAGCGCGGCCGCCGCGATGCACGCGGCCGGCTCCAGGAGGGCCGCGGCCGTGAGGTCGCAGTCGTCCGGGAGGGCGTGCAGGAGGCGGGCGGGGAGCGTCAGCGTGGTCGCCATCGCACCCGGCTGGGTGAACCCGGTCTCCTCGTAGCCGGCCGTGCACAGGGTCGTGTCGCCCGCGTGGCAGCGGTCGCAGACCTGGCAGTTGCGGAAGCCCTCACCGACGACCTTGCGGCCGACGAGGGACCCGGGGACACCGGCGCCGACGGCCTCGACCGTCCCGGACCACTCGTGGCCCGGGGTGAGCGGGTAGCGCACGTAGCCCTCGGGGCGGTTGCCCTGGTAGACCTCGCGGTCGCTGCCGCAGATGCCGGAGGCGTGGACGCGGACGAGTGCCTCGCCGGCCTCGGGCTGCCGGGGCTCGTGCGGGACGAGACGGTGCTCGCCCGGGGCGTCGATCACTACGGCGGTGCTCACGTCGCTCCTGGGAGTTTCGAAGCTTTCGGTTGCCGGTTCCGGGTTTCCGGGGGCCGGACGGTCACTGGGCGCCCTTCGGCTTGCGCTGCTCCCAGCCGTCCGCCCACAGGTCGAAGCGGGCCTGCTGCTGCGGGAACTCGGCGGCGGCGTCGACGTCCAGCTCCACGCCGAGCCCCGGGGCGTCGGAGAGGTGGAAGCAGCCGTCCTCCGGGTTCACCTGCGGCGCGCCCTTCACGACCTTCTTGATCTCCGCGTCCGCGAAGTCGTTGAAGTGCTCAAGGATCTTGAAGTTCGGGGAGGTGAAGCCGACCTGGAGCGAGGCGGCGGTCAGCACCGGGCCGCCGACGTTGTGCGGGGCCACCAGCATGTAGTGGGTCTCGGCCGTCGCCGCGAGCTTCCGGGTCTCCCAGATTCCACCGATATGGCCGACGTCCGGCTGGATGATGTCCACGGCCTGGCTCTCGAACAGCTCGCGGAACTCGATCCGGTCGTGGATGCGCTCACCGGTGGCGACCGGCATGTCGACCTTGGCGGCGACCTTCTCCAGGGCCTTGAGGTTCTCCGGCGGGACCGGCTCCTCCAGCCACGCCGGCTTGAACGGCGCGAGCTCCTTGGCCAGGCGCACGGCCGTGGCGGGGGAGAAGCGGCCGTGCATCTCCAGCATCAGCTCGGCCTCGGGACCGATGGCGTCCCGGACCGCCTCGATCAGGGAGACGGCGTACAGGCTGTCCTTGTGGTCCAGCTCGAAGTGGCCGGTGCCGAACGGGTCGATCTTGAGCGCCCGGTAACCGCGCTCCATGACCCCCTGGGCCGCCTTGTGGTACGCCTCCGGGGTGCGTTCCGTGGTGTACCAGCCGTTGGCGTACGCCTTGACCTTGTCGGTGACCTTGCCGCCCAGCAGCTGCCAGACGGGGACGCCGAGGGCCTTGCCCTTGATGTCCCAGCAGGCCATCTCGATCACGGCGATGCCGGACATCACGATCTCGCCCGCGCGGCCGTAGTCGCCGTACTTCATCCGCTTGACGAGGTCCTCGACAGCGAAGGGGTCGGAGCCGAGAATGTGATTGGCCTCGGCCTCCTTCAGGTAACCGAGAAGGGCGTCGGTGTGTCCCAGCATCCGGGTCTCGCCGACTCCGGTGATGCCCTCGTCGGTGTGCACCTGGACGTACGTCAGGTTGCGCCACGGCGTCCCGACCACGTGTGTGCTGATTCCGGTGATGCGCACGGCGGTTGTCCCTCGCAGCTTCGTCGGCTCAGTTCCGTCAGTCATTCAGTTCGACGTGTTCGAGATTTCGGCACACGTTCGAAATGCTGGCGTGACAGTAAAGACGGGGCGGTGCGAGTGTCAATGGGTCGCGCGCATAACGGTTTCGACAGTTTCGAAACCATGGGGGGCGGCGTGTCCCTACAGAACCTTCACAGCTGGATCTAGGAACGTGACCGGCGCGGAACTTAATCTTCCCGCGTCATGGACTATTGCGACCCGTGCCGACGGCACCTCAACGGCGCGCTCGCCTGCCCCGGGTGTGGCACCTCAGCCGATGCGCTGCGCTGGCGTGAGCCGGAGTACGGCGGGTACGAGGCGGTTCCCGAGGGCCCGGAGGGTGTGCACGACGACTCGGACGGGTCGGACGGGCCAGACGACGGGCCGGACGGACCGGACGGTGAACACGAGGATGACGGCGAGCCGTCGGGGCGGGCTGCCCGACGGCGTGGGCGCGGGCACGGGCCGGTCGCCGATGGCCCGGGTGGCGGGACGAGCCGGCGGGACCGCAAGGCCGCGGCGCACCGCCGTCGGCGGCGCCGGACCCTGTTCGTCGCGGCGGGGTTCGTGCTGGCGGCCGGCGGGCTGAGTCTCGCGGAGCTCGGCATGGACTCGACCAAGCCGACACCGAAGCCGGCGGCGGCCGGGGGCGAGTCGGCCGACGGCGACGCGTCGGTGGAAGCGGGCGAGACGGGCGGCCCGGGCGAGGCGGCCCGGGCTGAGGGAGCGTCAGCGACCCCTTCATCCGGGGCATCCGCCTCCCCGTCGCCTTCCAAGTCCCCGAAGGCCGACAAGTCCGAGGACGCGAAGGACGACGAGACACCGAAGGACCCCGACCCGGCCTCGGCGGCCCCGCCCACCAGCCGCCCGACCTCGGCCCCCACGGCCGCCCAGCCGGCCCCGGCCCCGACCCGGACCGCGGCCCCGACGACCGCACCCCCCAGACCCGAACCGTCCCCCTCGGAGACCTGCAACCGCTTCCTGTGGTGGTGCACGTAGCACGTGCGGGTCAGCTGCGGGCAGTCGTGCCGCTTGGGGCGGCACCCGTCACACCGAAGCGGCACCCCGCTCCGCCGGGCTGCGGACCCACGCGGCCTCAGCGATCATGCCGAGCACCCCACAACGCCCCGCCCTCACCCCAACATCCCCCGCAATGCGTCCCGCAGCGCCACCCTCTCCCCCTCGGAGAGCCCGGCCAGCGGCTCCCGGGCGAACCGCAGTGACTCCCGCAGGCTCCGGGCCACCCGCCGCCCCTCACTCGTCGCCGCCGCCACCTTCACCCTCCGGTCCGTGGGATCCGGCCGCCGCTCCACCAGCCCCCGCGCCTCCAGCCGGTCCACGATCCCCGTGACGTTCGACGGCTCGCACTTCAACCGCTGGGCAAGTCTCCGCATCGGCAGCGGCTCGAGGCACAACAGACTCAGCAGCCGCGCCTGCGCCCCGGTCAGCGCATGATCCGCCGCCGCCTCCTCGTAGTCCTGGTGGAACCGCGCCACGACCTCCCCGATGAGCTCCATGACCTCAAGGGTCAGCGGGTCGGGACGGTGGCTGTTCTGGGGGGTGGATGTGGTGGAGGCCATGCAATCGAGGGTACCCGGTTATTTGACAACCTGAAATTTTCAGGCGCATGGTTGTTTCAGGTACTGAAACATTTGCATCGAGCCGAGCCCATCGAGTCAGTGGAAAGGCGCCATCATGACCGACACCCCCACCCTCCCCGCCGTCAGCCGCGAGTGGCACCTGGCCAGCCGTCCCGTCGGCTGGCCGAAGCCCGAGGACTTCGCCTTCGTCGAGGCGGAGCTTCCGCAGCCGGGTGAGGGGCAGGTCCTCGTGCGGAACAAGTACCTCTCCGTGGACCCGTACATGCGCGGCCGGATGAGCGACGCGAAGTCCTACGTCGCCCCGTTCGAGCTCGGCAAGGTCATGCAGGGCGGTGCCGTCGGCGAGGTCGTGGCCTCCAACGCCGAGGGGCTGGCCGTGGGCGACCACGTACTGCACTTCCTCGGGTGGCGCGAGTACGCCGCCGTGGCCGCGAAGAACGCCGTCAAGGTGGACCCGGACGCCGCGCCGCTGTCGACGTACCTCGGTGTGCTGGGCATGACCGGCCTCACCGCCTACGCGGGGCTGCTGCGCACCGCCGCCTTCAAGGAGGGCGACACCGTCTTCGTGTCCGGTGCCGCCGGCGCCGTGGGCGGCCAGGTCGGGCAGATCGCCAAGCTGAAGGGCGCCTCGCGGGTCATCGGGTCCGCCGGGTCGGCCGAGAAGGTGAAGCTGCTCGTCGACGAGTACGGCTTCGACGCCGCGTTCAACTACAAGGACGGCCCCGTGGGCCGGCAGCTGCGGGCCGCGGCTCCCGACGGGATCGACGTCTACTTCGACAATGTCGGTGGCGACCACCTGGAGGCGGCCATCGGGTCCCTCAACGAGGGCGGCCGGATCGCCGTCTGCGGGATGATCTCCGTCTACAACAACACCGAGCCCGCCCCGGGCCCGAGGAACCTCGCCCGCCTGATCCAGACCCGCGGCCGTATCGAGGGCTTCCTGGTCGGGGACCACTACGACCTCCAGCCGGAGTTCGTGCGCGAGGTCGCCCCCTGGGTCGCCTCCGGCGAGCTGAAGTACCGGGAGACCGTCGTCGAGGGCATCGAGAACAACCTCGAGGCGTTCCTGGGCGTGCTGCGCGGTGACAACACCGGGAAGATGATCGTCAAGCTCTGACGCCTTCTGCTGCTTTCCGGCATGCGGTAAGTTTTTTCCGAATCCGCTCGGCCCGGGCGCGAGCCGCGGCGGACGACAGAAGGAACACAACCGCATGCCCATCCAGCAGTCCGACGTCCTGTACACCGCCGTCGCCACCGCCGAGGGCGGGCGCGACGGGCGGGTCGCCACCGATGACGGCAAGCTCGACGTCGTCGTCAACCCGCCGAAGGAGATGGGCGGCAGCGGCGCCGGGACCAACCCGGAGCAGCTGTTCGCCGCCGGCTACAGCGCCTGCTTCCAGGGCGCTCTCGGCGTCGTCGCACGTCAGGAGGGGGCCGACCTCACCGGGTCGACCGTCACCGCGAAGGTCGGCCTCGGGAAGAACGGGGACGGGTTCGGGATCATCGTCGACATTTCCGCCGACATTCCCAAGGTGGACCGGGGGACCGCGCGGTCCCTCGTCGAGAAGGCCCATGACGTCTGTCCCTACTCGAAGGCGACCCGCGGGAACATCACCGTGACGCTGGCCTGACCGCCGTCGTTGCGTACGCGGAGGCCGCACCCTTGGACGTGGGGTGCGGCCTTCGCCCGTGCCGGGCGTCAGCCCGTGCCGGGCGTCAGAGGGCGAGCGCCGCCCTGTGGACCGCCTGCGCCAGGCGGTCGTTCTCCGGGGCCGCGCCGCCCGGGAAGGCGAAGCGGCGGCGCGTGTAGCCGTACGCCAGGCCGCTCCACGGGTCCGCGAAGGCCTGTGAGCCGCTCGCGCCGCTGTGCCCGATCGTCCCGGCACCGAGGAACGGGTGCGCCATGTCGGCCGTGATCTGGAAGCCGAGCCCGAACGACCGGTGGGCGCGTGACACCAGGTCGTAGCCGACCGAGTGGAACTGGCCGAACTCCGCCACCGTGTCCGGCTTCAGCAGCGGCGCCTGCCCGTCCACCTCGCTGATCGCCGCCGCGTACATCCCCGCCAGGCCCCGCGCGGACGCCACCCCGCCCACCGAGGCCGGGCCCTTGGCGCGGATCAGCGGCATGTTGGGGAGCGAGGCGAGGTCGGTCGGCTCCGCGGCGTTGCGGTTGAAGGCGATCGAGGCGAGCGTGTGCGGACCCGTGGGCGTGGCGTCGAGGAAGGCCTGCTGGGCCGGCGTCGGTGCCATCGGCTGGGTGGTGCGGAAACGGGGCTCCTGGGGCGCGGGCAGGCCCAGGTGGAGGTCCAGGGCGTACGGGGCGCGGATCCGCTCCTGGTAGACCTCCTGGAGCGTGCGGCCCGTGGCGCGGCGTACGACCTCCCCGACCAGCGCCCCGCTGACCATCGCGTGATAGCCGAACGCCGTGCCGGGACGCCAGAACGGCCGCTGGTCGGCGAGGCGTTCGGCGAGCTGGCGGTCGTCGGCCAGCTCCGCGAGGGTGAAACCGCTGTCCGTGCCGACCACGCCCGCCCGGTGCGCGAGCAGATCGCGCAGAGTCAGGGAGCCCTTGCCCTCCGCCCCGAACTCCGGCCAGTAGTACGTCACTTTGCGGTCCAGTTCGAGCGTGCCGTCCTGGACGAGGAGGGCGACGACCAGGTAGGCGGCTCCCTTGGTCGAAGAGAACACGCCGTAGAGGGCGTCCGCTTCGGTCCCCGCCCACAGGTCGACCACCTTGCGGCCGTGAACGTAGGCGCACAGCTGGCCCTCGTAGTCCGGGCGCTCCCCGGCCACGAACGCGGCGAACTCCGCGCGCACCCCCTCGAAGCCGTCGGCTACGGTGCCGTGGATCTCCTGCGTCATCCGCTCTCCTCAACTGAACCGCTGTGTGCCACTGTGAACAATGCCCTCGCCACCTGCGGGAATTCCCCCTTGGGGTGGTCCCGGAACAGTGGTTCGGTGCCGAACAGGACCGTCCGGGCGCCGCTGACCACCGAGGCCTGTCCCGCTGCCGCCGCGGGGCCGCCGGTGCCGTCCCGGAGCGGGCGCCAGTGCCCGGAGACGAGCGGATTCCCGGTCGCGTACGACTGCTCCACCCGTACGCCGGGGCCGAGGCCGGTGAACCACAGCGGGGCGTAGACGAAGGCGTGCGCGGGAGCGTCGTGCGTGACGCGGCCGGTGTTCTCCGTTCGTACGACGCCGTTCGCGTCCGTGTTGCCCTCGACCGGCTCGACGGCCAGCCGGTCCGCCGCCGCGTTCAGGGCCGCTCCCCTCGCTCCCCGGCCGACCAGTCCGTGGTCGTCGAGGAAGGTGTCCAGGGCGCTGCGGGCGGGTGCGGTCAGGGCGGCGTGGTCCAGGCCGGCGGACACGAACAGCACGTCCGTGCCGGACCAGTCGAAACCGGAGTTCAGGACGGCCGTCGAGACCGGCGTGACGTCGAAGTTCATCTCCCGCAGGGCGAACAGCTCACCGGGCGTGACGGCGGCGGCGACCCGGAGGCGGTGCAGGGGCGTGCCGCCGGTGAGCCGCGTCGCCGTGAAGGAGACGTCGTGCGCGCGGGCGGCCGCGACCGCCTCGCGGCGGGCCGACGCCGGGACGATCACGCTGCCGTCCGGTGCCTGGCGTACCCGAACACCTTGCTGGAGGAGGGAGTTGAGTGCCGCGATCTCGCGCGGGTCGGTCAGACGCAGGCGGAGGTCGCCATGAGCGGGCACACGGGCGACCGGTGTGGCCTCGGTGACCGGGTGCAGGGGCGCGCCCCGAAGGCTGCCCGACGGCACCTGCTCCACCGTGGCACCCCACAGGCGGCCCAGGCTCCAGCCCGAGATGTCGTACATCACCGACACATCGCCGCTGATGTCCCGGCCGTCGGCCAGCAGCGCGTTCGCCATGCCGCGCTTGGGCTGGTGCATGTCGACGACGTACGAGCCCCTGGGGTACGTCCGCCCGGCGAGCCGGAAGGGGCGTGCGGCCCGGGTGACGCGGACGTCGTTGGCGAGGAGGTGGTCGACGAGGCGGGCCGCCGCCGGGGCCGAGCGCTGGGTGCGGGAGCCGCCGGGCGGGATGACGTAGGCGCGCGGGAAGTCCGTCGTGTAGACGTCCTCCGGGCCGATGCCGGGGACGCCGGGGACCGTCTCCGGTGACACCGGTACCTGCGGGGCGCCGGCCGCGCCGCGGCGGAAGACCTCGATCTGGTCGGCGATGAGCGAGGTGCGGTGCTCCCGGACGTGGTCCAGGGTCGCGCGGATCGCCGCGCCCGCCACGGCCGTGTTGACCGCCGAGCGGCGGCGCAGCTCCGCGACGGGGAGTTCGTCGTACTCCTCGTTGTTCACCGCGAGCGGGATCTCCACCGTGTGCGCGGCGACCGTGCCGTGGAAGGCCGCGTACTGCGGGGTGAAGATCGGCGGCCAGTCGTCCCAGCCCTCCTCCTGGTCGCGGAACGGGATCTGGGCCGGTTCGACGCCGTCCTTCGCCGGTGTGTGGCCGAGGGCGTTGACGGCGGACTCCATGCCGAGGGCGTTGGCGTAGCTGTTCTTCAGGAACAGGTCGTACTCGTAGTTCTCACCGTGCGGGGGAGTGGTGGGCTCGATGAGGGTGCCGTTGACGTAGCCGTGCAGGTCGAGCAGGACGGCCGGCTGCTTGTCCAGCTCGGTCTGCCGCATCGCGCGGGTCTCGGGCTGCGAGGCGGTGACGAAGTCGCGGTTCAGGTCGAAGCCGCCCGCGTTGGCGCGGGTGCCGGCGATACGGCCGTCCGGGTTGGCCGTGATGTTGAAGTACAGGCGGCTGCGCGCGAGCAGGGCGCGGGTCCTGGCGTCCTTGGCCGTCGCGAGCCGCTCGACGATCTTCAGGGAGGCGTCCGTGCCCTCCCACTCGTTGCCGTGGATGTTGCTGTTGACGAAGACCGGGGTCTTGTAGGCGCGCTTGATCTCAGGGGACTTGGCGGCCGCCGCGGGCGCGTTCTCGATCAGCTCGCGCATGCGCTCCTGGGCGCGGGCCTGGCGGGTGGTCTCCGGGGCGGTGACGGTGACGAGGTAGAGGCGGTGGCCGCCGGCCGAGCGGCCGGTCACCTCCACGCTCACCCGGTCGCCCAGGCGTTGCAGGGCGTTCAGCTTCGGGGCGATCGCGTGATACGGAGTCAGGCCCAGCTTCAGGGACTTGTCGCCGGGGTTCTCCGGGTCGGGGGAGAGGACCTGGCGGCGGGGGTAGCCACGGGTGGCCGTGCCGGTGGAGGTCTCTTCGGGAGCGGCCAGTGCGCGCCGGGCGGCGCTCGCGGGAGCCTGTGCCGCGTGGTCGTCCACGGCGGCGCCCTCGCGCGTGACGGGCTTCGGGTCCGCGCCGGCGGTGTCGGGACCCAGCAGAAGCGAACCCGCCGTGGCGAGCGTGAGGGTGGCGATCAGTACAGGTCTCGCAGGAACGGTTCTCGTGGTGCGCACGCGTACCTCCAACGGGGGTTCCTGAGATCGGTACGGCGAGGTGTACCGGTTCGACTCAACGGCAACAAGGCCGCCTTGGTGTCACCGGTGACCCGGATGGCCCTTCCCGGCGACCTGTGACATCGGTGTGACCGGAGCGCGTCAAGGGCGCGACACCAGCACCGATAGGGTTTTCCCATGCGCGAACTCGGGGTTGGTTTCCGGTACCTGCTGAAGGGCCAGCGATGGGTGGCCCGGCACGGCAGGCAGTACGGCTTCGGGCTGCTCCCGGGCCTGATCACCCTCGTGCTGTACGCGGCGGCTCTCGTCGCGCTGGCGCTGTGGGGCGAGGACGCCGTCACCTGGGCGACTCCGTTCGCCGACGACTGGTCGAGTCCGTGGCTCGGGCTCTTCCGCGGCTTCCTGACCGCCGTGCTGTTCGCCCTCGCCCTGCTCCTCTCCGTCGTGACGTTCACCGCGGTGACGCTGCTGGTCGGACAGCCCTTCTACGAGAACCTCTCCGAGAAGGTCGACCGGGACGTGTCCCCGGACGGCCACGCCCCCGAGTCGGGCCTGCCCCTCTGGCGCGAGCTGTGGATCTCCGCCCGGGACAGCCTCCGGATCGTCCTGCGGGCCGCCCTGTGGGGCGTGCTGCTGTTCGCGTGCGGGTTCATCCCCGTCGTCGGCCAGACGGCCGTACCGGTGATCGGGTTCTTCGTCACCGGGTTCTTCCTCACCGAGGAACTGACCGCCGTCGCCCTCCAGCGCCGCAGCGTCGAACTGCGCACCCGCCTCGGCCTGCTCCGCTCCCGCAAGACCCTGGTCTGGGGTTTCGGCACGCCGCTGGCCGTGGCCTTCCTGGTTCCGTTCGTCGCCGTGTTCCTGATGCCGGGCGCGGTCGCCGGCGCCACCCTCATGGCGCGGGAACTGCTGGGCGAGGAGATCCAGGAGGACGGTGCGGGGGGCGACGAGGCCGTCACGACTCTTCCGCAGCCACCCTCAGGATCGTCCTCGCCTGCGTGATGATGTCCAGCCGGTTCCGCACGAACTCCGGGTCGGTCACCTCGGTGGTGTTCTCGGCGCCGAACTGGAGCACGGGCGTGTGCACATGCCCGCCCGGCAGCACGTCGTGCAGCCCTAGCCGGTCCCGCAGCAGCGTCGCCCGGTAGGCGATCTCGTTGGAGAGGTAGTCACCGCCGCCGCCCGCGCGAGCGGTCGAGCCGGGAGTCGGACCATCCGGGCGTACGACGGGCTCGGTGCCGCCCGCCGGGATCTCGGTGACACCGGTGTTGTCGTACACCGGGAAACGGCCGGTGTCCGCGGCGACGATCGCCCGGTACGGCAGCGTGGTCGTCGTCCACTGCGGCTGCGAGGCCGGCTCGGTGACGGGGACCGTCTCCGTGCGGCCGATGTTGTCGTTGTCCGCGAAGCCGCCCCGCCAGGCCCCGTTGGTCCGCTCCACGTCGAACCGCCCGACCCGGCCCTGGCTCACGGTCGTGAACAGGTCGACCTCCGGCAGGTACGGCCGCAGGGTGCGCTCCACCGTCCCCTCCGTGAAGTCCCGCCAGCGCACCGGGAACACGGCCGTCTCGATCCGGGCCGGGCCGTCCGCCGTCTCGATCACCGTGCCGTCGAGGGCGAGCGCCGTGGCGCCGGACGGGTTGGAGATGCGGATGTCCCGGTCCAGGGTGAACGGGTCGAAGCCGGTGACCAGGATCCGCTTCAGTCCCTTGCCGTGTGGGTAGCGCAGGGCTGTCTGCCCGCGCGAGGTGCGCTCCAGTTCGTCCAGCAGAGCGGCCCGCTGCCCGTCCGTCAGACCGAACTCCGGCTCCCAGGCGCGCACTTCACGCGTCATGCCGAGCCGCGCCCAGTACAGCGGCCGGTCGTCGTCCCGGCTCAGGTCCCCGCCCGCCGGACCACGCCCCTGCGCCCGGTCGACGGCCCGCCGCCACAACTGCGCACCCTCGTGCGCGACGACCCGGCGTGCCCGCGCGTAGGAGCGGGCCTCGTCGAGCGCCCGGGCCAGCCGCGGAGCCACACTGTCGAATCCGGAACGGCGCAGGATCTCCCGGGGGACGGCTCTGTCGAGCCGCTGCTCCTCGACGGTGGGGGAGGGGGCCGCCTCGGCGGCGCTCGCGGCCGTCGGGACGGTGAAGCCGGTCAGCAGGGCGAGACCGAGGAGGCCAAGGCGAACACGTATGAGGTTCAAAGGGGTTGGGCCTTCCGTCGCGGTGGGGGGCGATGTCACGTGCCGGACCGCGGCAGTATCGCGTGACGGAAGTGATCCGCGCCATGGGGCGGGGCCCGCGTGGTGGTCAGCCGGTGTTCTCGCCCAGCAGCGTCAGGAAGTCCCGGAAGGCCGAGGCCATGTCCACCGACTCCGGGTCCAGCAGCCACTGGTACTGGAGGCCGTCCAGCACCGCCACGAGGAGGGGCGCGGCCCGCTCGGGGGTGAGGCCGCTCGGCAGGCGGTCGCCGTACTCGGCGCGCAGCACCTCGGCCAGGGCGGCGCGGACCCCGGTGTAGCGCTCCGTGAAGTACGCGCGCGCCGGATGGCCCTCCGTGACGCTCTCGCCGAGCAGTGCCGAGAAGGTCTGGATGATGGCGGGCCGCATCGCGTTGTACTCGACGAGCGAGGCCAGCAGGTCCAGCCGCAGCCGGCCGGCGGGCATCGCGTCCCAGCGGTCCCGGTCCCGGAGCACCGCGACCAGCAGCGCCTCCTTGGTCGGGAAGTGGTGCAGCAGCCCCTGCTGGGTGAGCCCGACCCGCTCGGCGACCGCGGCAAGGCTCGCTCCCCGGTAACCGCGCTCGGCGATCACCTCCAGAGCGGCCCGCACGATCCCAGCGCGCCGTTCCTCGCTTCTGGTCCTGGCCGTCATGGCGTCACCGTACGACATGACGAACGGCAAATTGTTGCGAGAAGATAACGAAACCTACCGCATTACAGGTAACACGGGCACGATGTCGGCATCCAGCGACTCTCGACGCGGAGGTGGCGACGTGACGGACACAGCAGAGGCACGACGTGAGGCGGCGGTCGAGGCGGCCCTCGGCAAGCTCGACCTGGACGCGAAGACACGGCTGCTGGCCGGCCGGGACATGTGGAGCCTGCCCGCCGTGCCGGAGGCCGGACTGGCCTCACTGGTCATGTCCGACGGCCCGATCGGCGTCCGCGGGGTGCACTGGAGCGCCGACGACCCGTCCGTCGCCCTGCCCTCACCGACCGCCCTCGCCGCCACCTGGGACCCGGGGCTCGCCCACCGGGCCGGCGTGCTGCTGGCCCAGGAGGCCCGCCGCAAGGGCGTCCACGTCCTGCTCGCCCCCACGGTCAACCTGCACCGCTCCCCGCTCGGCGGCCGCCACTTCGAGGCCTACAGCGAGGACCCGTACCTCACGGGGCGGATCGGCACCGAGTACGTCCGGGGCGTCCAGTCCGGCGGCGTCGGCACCACCGTCAAGCACTTCGTCGCCAACGACGCCGAGACCGAGCGCCTCACCGTGAACAACCTCGTCGGCGAACGCGCCCTGCGCGAGCTCTACCTGGCCCCCTTCGAGACGATCGTGGAGAACGCCCACCCCTGGGGCATCATGACCGCCTACAACACGGTCAACGGCACGACGATGACCGAGCACCACTACCTGGTCAACGAGGTCCTGCGCGGCGAGTGGGGCTTCGACGGCATCAACGTCTCCGACTGGACCGCCGCCCGCTCCACCACCGGCGCCCTCGCCGGCGGCCTCGACATCGCCATGCCCGGGCCTGGGACCGTCTACGGCGAGGCCCTCGCGCAGGCCGTACGGGACGGCGAGGCCGACGAGGCCCAGGTCGACGAGGCGGTCCGCCGGGTCCTGCGCCTGGCCGCCCGGGTCGGCATCCTGGAGGGCGCCGAACCGGCCGTCACCGACCTGCCCGAGCCCGTCCACGGCGAGGCGCTCGCCCGCGAGATCGCCCGCCGCTCCTTCGTCCTCGTCCGCAACGAGAACGGCGCGCTGCCGCTGACGCCCGGCAGGATCGCGCTGATCGGCGCCGCCGCCCGCGACGCCCGCGTCCTCGGCGGCGGCTCCGCCACCGTCTTCCCCGCCCGGACCGTCTCCCCGCTCGACGGCCTCACCGCCGCCCTCCCCGACGGCAGCGTCACCTACGCGCTCGGCGCCGACCCGAACACCGAACTCCCCGTCGCCGGCCAGGGCTTCGACCTGCGCGCCGTCTGCCGCGACGGCGAGGGCACCGTCATCGGCACCCGCTCGGCCGCCGACGGCCACATCCAGTGGATGGGCGACGACCTCCCGGACGGCGTCACCCACGACACCCTGGCGACCGTCGAGCTGACGGGCACCTTCACCCCGCGCGAGACCGGCACGCACACCTTCGGCTTCAAGGGCCTCGGCCCCTTCAGGCTGACCGTCGCGGGCACCACGTACTTCGACGACGTCCAGCGCCCCGCCGAGGACGGCGACCCCTTCGCGGCGTTCTTCGGCGCCCCGGTGCCCCACGCCCGGGTCGAACTGACCACGGGCGAACCGGTCGAGGTCTCCCTGACCTACACCGTCCCGCCGGCCAGCGACCACCCCATGCGGACCATCGGCTTCACCCTCGCCCACCAGGACCCGCAGCGCGACCCCGACGAGCTGATCGCCGAGGCCGCCGCGGCCGCCCGGGCCGCCGAGACGGCCGTCGTCGTGGTCGCCACCACCGACCGCGTCGAGTCGGAGGGCTTCGACCGCACGGACCTGCGCCTCCCCGGCCGCCAGGACGACCTGGTCCGCGCCGTCGCCGCCGCCAACCCCGACACCGTCGTGGTCGTGAACGCCGGCTCCCCGGTGGAGATGCCGTGGCGCGACGACGTCGCCGCCGTGCTCCTCACCTGGTTCCCCGGCCAGGAGGGCGGCGCGGCCCTCGCGGACGTGCTCACCGGCGCCCACGAGCCCGGCGGCCGCCTGCCCACCACCTGGGGCTCCCTCACCGACGCCCCGGTCACCCAGGTCGTCCCGGTGGGCGGCGAACTCCCCTACGACGAGGACGTCTTCATCGGCTACCGCGCCTGGGAGAAGCAGGGCCGCACCCCCGCCTACCCCTTCGGCCACGGCCTCGGCTACACCGACTGGACCTACGAGTCGGTCGAGGTCGAGGGCGCCGCCGACGCGACCACCGCCAAGGTCCGCCTCCGCAACACCGGCGACCGCCCCGGCCACGAGGTCGTCCAGGTGTACCTCGCCCCGAGCGAGCCCGACCCCACCCGCCCGGCCCGCTGGCTGGCCGGCTTCGCGGGCGTGGACGCCGGACCCGGCCAGAGCGTCGAGGCGACCGTCGAACTGCCGCGCCGGGCCTTCGAGGTCTGGGACGAGACGACCATGTCGTGGTCGTTTGTGAAGGGTTCGTACGAGATCCAGGTGGGGCGCTCGATCACGGACCGCAGGATCACCGCCACGATTAACGTCTGATCCGGGACGAGTTCCCCACCGAGCAGCCCCGGTCCGGGACCTGACCCCTGGACCGGGGCTCGTCGTCCGCGACGGACCGCACGGGTCAGGGCCGCTCCGCCGTGACGGTCCGGTACGCGATCTCCGCCAGCCGGGCCTGTCCGTTCACGCTCGGGTGGAAGTAGTCCCAGCGGCTCAACTGGGCGGTGCCGAAGCGGTAGTCGTACACCGCGCCCCCGTCGTGGCGGCACCGCTCGTCCTTCGCGCAGACCTCCTTCAGGACCTTGTTGTAGTCCTCCACCCGCTTCTGCACCGTGCTTCGCCGCAGGTTCGCCGCCGAGTCCAGGGCGTCCGCGTCACCCAGCATCGACGGGCAGATGCCCAGTTGCCAGATCTGCTTGCCCATCGGGCTGGTGCGGCCCTCGGACCACAGCCGCTTCAGGTTCGGCACGCTCGCCACGAACACCTGCGCCTTGGGCAGTGCCTTGCGCAGGGAGCGCAGGGAGTCCTCGAAGTCGGCGCGGAACTCGGGGACCGGAGTCATCGCCGCGGGGGTGGCCCGGCACGCGTCGTTCGCCCCGACCATCACCGTCACCAGCTGCGGCTTCCGCCGCACCGCCTGGGCGATCTGCCCGGGCAGGTCCGCCATCCGCGCCCCGGTCACGGCGTAGTTCCAGCTCCGCTCCGCGGCCCCGGCCCGCCCCAGCAGCCGTACGGCGAGGGAGTCCACCTCGGGGCTCGCACCCGTCGCCCAGGACGCCTGCGGGCAGTCCGACAGCACCTCACAGGCGTCGAAACCCCGCGTGATGGAATCGCCCACGGCCGCGACGGAACTCGGGCTGCGGTCCCACAGGGGTGTGGGCTTCGGGGACGGCTTGGCGGTAGCGGACGGGGCGGGGGAGTCGCCCCCGACGGCATCACATCCGGCGGCACCCAGGGCGGCCGCCACGGCCAGGGCGAGAACGACCCGTGGGCGGTGGCTCCGCTTCCGCATCCCTGGTCCTTCCCTCGCCGCGCCGTGTCTGTCTCCCAACCAATAACAACGCACGAGGGTTCCCGACCGATCAGGTGCAACGGCTCACACCCGTACAAGCGTCCCCCTGGGTGAATGGCGGGCGTTTCCCGGCCCCGGGACCGACCGTACGTCACACTCCTTGCGTCACCGCACGGTAGCCTCGCCATCAACGTGACCCGCCCGGTCACAGCCGTTCCGCCCGTTTCCAAGATGTCCCGCTCTGCCCGGAGGTTCCGGTGACGACACGTGGAGTTCTGTACGTGCACTCGGCGCCGCGCGCGCTGTGCCCGCACGTCGAGTGGGCCGTCGCCGGGGTGCTCGGTACGCGCGTCAGCCTGGACTGGATCCGTCAGCCCGCCGCCCCGGGCACCTGGCGCTCGGAGTTCTCCTGGCAGGGCCAGGTGGGCACGGCGTCGAAGCTGGCGTCGGCGCTGCGCGGCTGGAACCTCCTCCGCTTCGAGGTCACCGCGGAACCCTGCCCCACCGCCGAGGGCGAGCGCTACAGCTGCACTCCCGACCTGGGCATCTTCCACGCCGTCACCGGCATGCACGGCGACATCCTCATCCCCGAGGACCGCCTGCGCGCGGCCCTGCAACGCAGCCAGCGCGGCGAAACGGACCTGGAGGCCGAGCTCAACAAACTCCTGGGCAAGCCCTGGGACGACGAGCTGGAACCCTTCCGCTACGCGGGCGAAGGCGCCCCGGTCCGCTGGCTGCACCAGGTGGTGTGATCACTTCTCGGCATGCGTGAAGGGCCCCCACCGAGCGGTGGGGGCCCTTCACGTCGTACAGGGGGAAGGCAGGCCTTCTCAGATCGTCCGGAACGCCAGCACCACGTTGTGCCCACCGAACCCGAACGAGTCGTTCAACGCGGCGATACGCCCGTCGACCGGCAGCTTCCGAGCCTCACCCCGGACGACATCGGCGTGCGCCTCGGCCTCCGGGTCGAGGTTCTCCACGTTGATCGTGGGCGGAGCCACCCGGTGGTACAGCGCGAGCACGGTCGCCACCGTCTCGACACCACCCGCACCACCCAGCAGGTGCCCGGTCATCGACTTCGTCGCGGACACCGCGAAGTGGTCGGTGTCGTCACCGAACACCTTCCGCAGCGCCTTCAACTCGGCGATGTCACCGGCCGGCGTCGACGTCGCGTGCGCGTTGACGTGCACGATCTCCGCCGGGTCCAGGTCGGTCCGCTCCAGCAGGTTCTGGAGGGCCTGCGAGATGCCCCGCCCCTCCGGCTCCGGCTGCACGATGTCGTGGCTGTCGGCGGAGATGCCCTGCCCGACGGCCTCGGCGTACACGCGGGCACCGCGCTTGGCGGCGTGCTCGGCGGACTCCAGGACGACGACACCGGCGCCCTCGCCGAGGACGAAGCCGTCACGGGCCACGTCGTAGGGACGCGACGCGCCCTGCGGGTCGTCGTTGTTCTTGGACATCGCCATCATGTTGCCGAACGCGGCGATGGGCAGCGGGTGGATCGCCGCCTCCGTACCACCGGCGACGACGACATCGGCACGGCCGGTGCGGATCATCTCGATGGCGTAGCCGATGGCCTCGGCGCCCGAGGCGCAGGCGGAGACCGGGGTGTGCACGCCCGCCCGGGCACCCACGGCCAACCCCACGTTGGCCGACGGGCTGTTGGGCATCAGCATGGGCACGGTGTGCGGGGAGACGCGGCGGACGCCCTTCTCCTTGAGCACGTCGTACTGGTCGAGCAGCGTGGTCACGCCGCCGATGCCGGAGGCGATGACAGCGCCGAGCCGGTCCGGGTCGACGGCCGGGTCCTCGCCGGCCTTCGCCTCGAAACCGGCGTCCGCCCATGCCTCCTTGGCCGCGACCAGCGCGAACTGGGCCGAGCGGTCGAGTCGGCGGGCCTGCGGCCGGGGGATGACCTCGGTCGGCTCCACGGCGACGGGGGCGGCGATCTTGACCGCCTGCTCGGCGGCCCAATCCTGCTCCAGGGGCTTGACACCGGAACGTCCGGCGACGAGGCCCTCCCAGGTAGAGGCTACGTCGCCACCCAGCGGTGTGGTTGCGCCGATACCGGTGACGACCACGGTGCGATTGGTCGAGCTCACGGGAATTCTTTCTCCAACGGATCCGAGGATTAAGCGGCGCCACCGCCGGGTGGCGGGGCAGTCAGCCCAGGGGCCTGATCGGTCGATCAGCCCTGGTGCTTGAGGATGTAGTCGGTCGCGTCGCCGACGGTCTTGAGGTTCTTGACGTCCTCGTCCGGGATCTTGACGTCGAAGCGCTCTTCGGCGGCGACGACGACCTCGACCATGGACAGCGAGTCGACGTCCAGGTCGTCGGTGAAGGACTTGTCCAGCTGGACGTCCTCAACCGGGATGCCGGCGATCTCGTTCACGATCTCGGCGAGACCGGCGACGATCTCTTCCTGAGTGGCGGCCATGTCGGCGCTCCTTCGTAGATATTCCAGAGGGTGTGGCAGGTGTTTCTCCGGTGCCGGACCGCATGATCCGGCACGGAGTGCCTAGGGGAGGGTAACGACAGTCGCGGCGTAGACGAGACCCGCCCCGAAGCCGATGACGAGCGCGGTGTCGCCGCTCTTCGCCTCGCCGGTCGCCAGGAGCCGCTCCATCGCGAGCGGGATCGAGGCGGCCGAGGTGTTGCCGGTGGTGCGGATGTCACGGGCGACCGTGACGTGCTCCGGCAGTTTCAGCGTCTTCACCATCGAGTCGATGATCCGCACGTTGGCCTGGTGCGGGATGAAGACGTCCAGGTCGTCCACGGTGATCCCGGCCGCGTCCAGCGCCTGCTGGGCGACCTTCGCCATCTCGAACACGGCCCAGCGGAACACCGCCTGGCCTTCCTGGGTGATCGCGGGGAACTTCTCGACCGTCCCGTCCCGGTAGTCCGTCCACGGCACGGTCTGCTTGATGGTCTCGGACTTGTCGCCCTCCGAGCCCCACACGGTCGGGCCGATCTCGGGCTCCTGGGACGGGCCGACCACGACCGCGCCGGCACCGTCGCCGAACAGGAAGGCCGTCGCCCGGTCCTCCAGGTCGGTGAGGTCGCTCAGCCGCTCGACGCCGATCACCAGGACGTACTCCGCCGAGCCCTCGACGATCATTCCCTTGGCGAGCGTGAGGCCGTAGCCGAAGCCCGCGCAGCCCGCCGAGATGTCGAAGGCGGCGGCCTTGTCGGTGCCCAGCTTGTCGGCGATCTCGGTGGCGACGGCCGGGGTCTGCTTGAAGTGCGAGACGGTGGAGACGATCACGCCGCCGATCTGCTCGACGGAGATGCCCGCGTCCGCGATGGCCTTGCCGGAGGCCTCCAGCGACATCGCGGCGACGGTCTCCTCGTCCGAGGCCCAGTGCCGCGTCTCGATGCCGGAGCGCGAGCGGATCCACTCGTCGGACGACTCGATCGTCTCCAGGATCACCTCGTTCGGCACGACCCGGGTCGGACGGTAGCCGCCGACGCCGAGGATGCGCGCGTACGGGGCGCCCTTGCTGGGCTTGATCTTCGCCATGCTCTCCGGCTCCTTGTCAGGCACTGTGCTCGGCGATGAGCTCGCGAGCCGCGTCGAGGTCGGCGGGGGACTTCAGGGCCAGCGTCTTCACACCGGGCAGGGCACGCTTGGCCAGCCCGGTGAGGGTCCCGCCGGGGCACACCTCGATCAGGGCGGTGACTCCGAGCTCCTTGAACGTCTCCATGCACAGGTCCCAGCGGACCGGGTTGGCGACCTGGCCGACCAGACGATCCAGCACCTCGGTGCCGGCGGCGACCGCCTGCCCGTCCTTGTTGGAGACGTAGGTGACCTTCGGGTCGCCGGGCGTCAGGGCCTCGGCGGCCTTCGCCAGCGTGTCGACCGCGGGGGCCATGTGGTGGGTGTGGAACGCGCCGGCCACCTTCAGCGCGACGACCTTGCGCACGCCCTCGGGCTTGTCCGCCTCCAGCGCGGCGAGCTGCTCCTTGGTGCCGGCCGCGACGATCTGGCCCGCGCCGTTGATGTTCGCCGGGGTCAGGCCCAGCTTCTCCAGGTGCGGAACCGTCACTTCGGGGTCGCCGCCGAGGAGAGCGGCCATGCCGGTCTCGGTGACGGCGGCGGCCTCGGCCATGGCGAGTCCACGGGTGCGGACGAGGCGGAGCGCCTCCTCGTGGGGGAGCACTCCGGCGAGCGAGGCCGCGGTGATCTCACCGACGCTGTGCCCGGCGATGGCGCCGACCTTGCCCGGCAGCTCGGCCGGGTCGTCGAAGAGCATGTACGCGGACGCCAGTCCGGCCGCGACCAGCAGCGGCTGCGCCACCGCGGTGTCGCGGATCTCCTCCGCGTCGGCCTCGGTGCCGTAACGGATCAGGTCGAGTCCCACGGCGTCCGACCAGGCCTCGAGGGCACCGCGGACACCGGGGAAGTCGAGCCATGCAGTCAGGAAGCCGGGCGTCTGGGCGCCCTGGCCGGGAGCGACGAGTACGAGCACTCTCACACTCTCTCTTGAGGACGGGCACGGCCGCCCGTGGGGACAGGGACGAAGAACACGAGGGGGTTTTGTCGAGCCCCGACAAAACCTTAGGGCTGCGGATCTCCATCGACCAGACGCCCCAGGATCAATGCGATCCGAAGTGTGAACGCAGAGCGTACATCGGAGGGTGACCAGCCGGTGACGTCAGTCACACGTCGAAGCCGGTAGCGGACGGTGTTGGGATGGACGAACAGCATCCGGGCGGCGCCCTCCAGACTGCTCGCCTGTTCGAGATAGACGCTGAGGGTCTCCAGGAGCGCGGCCCCGGCCTCCTCCAGCGGTCTGTAGATCTCCTCCACCAGTTGCTCACGGGCCGAGGGGTCACCGGCCATCGCCCGCTCCGGCAGCAGGTCGTCGGCCAGCACCGGGCGCGGGGCGTCCTGCCAGGCGGAACACGCCTTGAGGCCCGCCGCCGCGGCCTGCGCGGACCGGGTCGCGGCCTGCAGATCCGGCACCACCGGGCCCGCCACGACCGGCCCGGCGGCGAACGGGCCGATGAGCGACTTGGCGACGGCCAGCGGGTTGTCGCTGCCGCCCGCGATGACGACCAGCCGGTCGCCGAGCACCCCGGTGAGCACCTGGAGCTTGGCGTGCCGGGCCGCGCGTCGTATGGCCTCGACGGTCAGTTCGCTGTCCCCGTCGGGCGCCGTCCCGAGCACGACACACACGTGCTCGGGCGAGTTCCACCCGAGGGCGGCGGCCCGCGACACGGCTCCCTCGTCGGCCTCGCCGCTGAGCACGGCGTTCACCACCAGGGACTCGAGCCGGGCGTCCCAGGCGCCGCGCGCCTCGGCGGCCTGCGCGTACACCTGGGCGGTCGCGAAGGCGATCTCCCGGGCGTACACGAGCAGGGCCTCGCGCAGCACGTTCTCGTCGCCCGGGGCCGCGACCTCGTCGATCGCGCTCTCCATGACCTCGATGGTGGTGCGCACCATCTCCACGGTCTGCCGCAGCGTGATCGCCCGGGTCAGCTCGCGGGGCGCGGTTCCGAACACGTCGGTGGAGATGGCCTGCGGGGCGTCCGGACGCCGGAACCACTCGGTGAAGGCGGCGATACCCGCCTGCGCGACCAGACCGATCCAGGAACGGTTCTCCGGGGGCATGGCCCGGTACCAGGGCAGCGTCTCGTCCATCCGCGCGATGGCCTGCGCGGCGAGCGATCCGGACGACTTCTCCAGCCGCTTCAGCGTCGCGGCATGCGGGTGGACGTCGTGTGCTGCGGCTTCGTTCTTGCTGGTTTCGGGTTCGGGCACGGGACAAGACTGCCTTATCCGGACGGGAAGGTGCGTCGCCGGGTCTACGGTGGACTCCGTGATGGACGTACGGCGCGCTGACGAGCGCTACCGAGGTGGCGACCCGGCGGCCGGAATCGAGAGCCGGCACGCCTTCTCCTTCGGCCCCCACTACGACCCGGACAACCTCCGTTTCGGCGCGGTGATCGCCTGCAACGAGGAGCACCTGGCGCCCGGCGCCGGCTTCGACGAGCATCCGCACAGCCACACCGAGATCGTGACGTGGGTGGTCGAGGGGGAGCTGACGCACCGGGACTCCGCCGGCCACGAGTCGGTGGTGCGCCACGGAGACGTGCAGCGGCTCAGCTCGGCGGGCGGGGTGCGCCACGTGGAGCGCAACGACGGCCCCGGCCCCCTCACCTTCGTCCAGATGTGGCTGGCCCCGCTCCGGCCCGGCGGCGACGGGTACTACGAGGTCGTCCACGGCATCGCCGACTCGACGCCCTACGCCGTCCCGGAGGCCGGCGCGATGCTGCACGTACGGCGCCTGGGGGCGGGGGAGCGGACGGCGGTACCGGACGCGGCGTACGCGTACGTGCACGTCGTACGCGGTGAGGTACGCCTGGACGGCGAGACGCTGGGCACCGGCGACGCGGCCCGGATCACCGGCGGCAAGGGCCTGGAGGCCGAGGGCGTGACGGAAGCGGAGCTGCTGGTCTGGGAGATGACCTAGAGCTCCGCGAGCACCGCGTCCGTGAACGCCGGCCACGCCTCGATCGCCCACGGCCCGAACGCCCGGTCCGTCAGCGCGACGCACGCGGCCCGCGTGCCGGGGTCGATCCACAGGAACGTCCCGGACTGCCCGAAGTGACCGAACGTGCGCGGCGAGGACGAAGAGCCCGTCCAGTGCGGCGACTTGGAGTCGCGGATCTCGAAGCCGAGCCCCCAGTCGTTGGGGTTCTGGTGCCCGTACCCCGGCAGCACGCCCTTCGTGCCCGGGTAGTGCACGGTCATCGCCTCGGCGACCGTACGCGGGTCCAGCAGGCGCGGGGCCTGCACCTCGGCCGCGAACCGCAGCAGGTCCTCGACCGTGGACACGCCGTCCTTGGCCGGAGAGCCGTCGAGGGTCGTCGAGGCCATCCCCAGTGGCTCCAGCACGGCCTGCCGCAGGTACTCCCCGAACGGGATGTCGGTCGCCTTCGCGACATGGTCGCCGAGCTGCTCGAAGCCGGCGTTCGAGTACAGCCGCCGTTCCCCGGGCGCGGCCGTGACCTTGTGCTCGTCGAAGGCGAGGCCCGAGGTGTGGGCGAGCAGGTGCCGGACCGTCGAGCCGGCCGGACCGGCGGGCTCGTCGAGTTCGATGGCCCCCTCCTCGTACGCGACGAGGACCGCGTAGGCGGCGAGCGGCTTGGTCACCGACGCGAGCGGGAACCGCTGTCCGGCCGGTCCGTGGGTGCCCAGGACGGTGCCGTCCGCTCGTACGACACCCGCAGCGGCGGTGGGAACCGGCCAGTTCTCGATCAACGCGAGGCTCTTCAGCGACATGCGTTCGAGCCTATGCGCTCAGAGCGTCAGCTCCAGCAAGGGGTCGGGCTTGGGCCGGAAACCGAGGGAGACGTACAGCGGCTGGGCCTCCGGGGAGGCGGTGAGCTGCACGCGCCGGGCGCCGCGCTCGCGGAACCACTCCAGCAGCGTGGTCATGCACGCGCGGGCGTACCCACGGCGCCGGGCGGACGGGTCGGTGGCGACACTGAAGACGAAACCCACCATGCCCTGCGGATCGCCCGACTTGCCGATGCGGTAGTCGATCGTCCCGGCCACCAGCGAGGCCAGCGTGCCCGGCCGTTCGGGGTGGTCCACCACGAACGCCGTGAAGTCCCCGCCCGAGGCGCCCAGTTTGGCCTTCAGCGTGGGCAGCGACTCCCCGTGCCAGGCGGTGGCGGGGTCGCCGAACAGCGAGTCGATCATGATCTGGCGCAGACGCAGGACTTCCTCGGCGTCCTCGGGCAGGGCGCGGCGTACGACACTCATGACGCCCTACGCTAACCAGCCCGATCAAGAAGTGTCCTGCCGATTTCTTACCGTCGGCGCTTGCTTGGAGTGCACTCCAAGGTTCTAGCGTTGGGGCATGACGGTGATGGAGACCACGGGTACCAGGACCGACACCTGCGCCGGCCCGCCGCAGCAGAACCGGCGTCCGGACGGCCAGGACCGCTACACGATCAGCGAGGTCGTCGCCCTGACGGGCCTGACGGCGCACACCCTGCGCTGGTACGAGCGCATCGGCCTGATGCCGCACATCGACCGGTCCCACACCGGCCAGCGCCGCTACACCAACCGCGACCTCGACTGGCTCGACCTCGTGGGCAAGCTCCGCCTGACGGGCATGCCGGTCGCGGACATGGTCCGGTACGCGGAACTCGTGCGTGAGGGCGACCACACCTACGGCGAGCGCTTCGAGCTGCTGAAGACGACCCGCGAGGACGTGCTGGCCAGGATCGACGAACTCCGGGGCACGCTCGCCGTGCTCGACAGGAAGATCAGTTTCTACGCGGACGCCGGGCGTGCCCTGGCGTCGGAGAGGTCCCGATGACGGACGGCAGGATCACGACGGCGAAGCTCGGCGACCACGGCCCCGAGGTGGGTGTCCAGGGCCTCGGCTGCATGGGCATGAGCTTCGCCTACGGCCCCGTGGACGCCGACGCGTCCCGGGCCACCCTCGAACGGGCGCTCGAACTGGGCGTCACCTTCTACGACACGGCCGACGCGTACGGCGCCGGCGAGAACGAGCGGTTCCTCTCGCCGTTCTTCAAGGCCCACCGCGACGAGGTCGTCATCGCGACCAAGTTCGCCCTGTCGATCCCCCCGGACGACCCGACGCGACGCGTCATCCGCAACGACCCGCCCTACATCCGCCAGGCCGTGGAAGCGAGCCTGAAGCGCCTCGACGTCGACGTCATCGACCTCTACTACATGCACCGGCGCGATGTGAACGTGCCGATCGAGGAGAGCGTCGGCACCATGGCCGACCTGGTCCGCGAGGGCAAGGTCAAGCACCTGGGCCTGAGCGAGGTGACGGCGGACGAACTCCGCGCCGCCCACGCGGTGCACCCGATCGCGGCCGTGCAGTCGGAGTGGTCGCTCTTCAGCCGTGACATCGAGCCGAAGGTCGTCCCCGCGGCCCGCGACCTGGGCGTGGCCCTGGTCCCCTACTCCCCGCTGGGCCGCGGCTTCCTCACGGGTTCCTTCGCCAAGGCCGAGGACCTGACCCCCGACGACTTCCGCCGCCAGCAGCCCCGTTTCACGGGCGACAACGCCACGGCCAACGCGACCCTGCTGGAACTCATCCGCTCGGTGGCCAAGGCTCACGACGCGTCCCTCGGCCAGATCGCCCTGGCCTGGGTCCAGCAGCAGGCGACGATCCGCGACCTACCGGTCATCCCGATCCCCGGCACGCGCAAGCCGTCCAGGGTGGAGGAGAACACGGCGGCGACCAGGATCGTCCTGACGGACGAGCAACTGGATCTGCTGGACGGCATCGCGGCCCAGGTGGCGGGCAACCGCTACGCGGACATGGCGTTCACTTCAGCAGGCCGTGAGTAAAGGTTCTCAGGGGCGCGGGGAACTGCGCGACCGGCCACGAAGCACCCGCACCCGCCGGCGCGCAGCACCCCGCAGACGCTAAAGCTCCGCCAACAACTCCGCCTTCTTGACCGAGAACTCCTCATCGGTCACCAACCCGGCCTGATGCAACTCCCCGAGATGCCGGATCCGCTCGGCGATATCCGCAGGATCACGCCGCGGCCCAGCCGCGGACACAGCCGCCACCGGACTCGACGTCCGCACCGCCGCCAACACCGCCGCAGCGAACGGCAGTGACTCGTGCACGGGCCCGTACCCCAGCCCGAACACCACCGCGGCAGGATCCTGGTCGGCCTGCGCAGCAGCCCCGGCCCCCGCCCCCGCCTCATCACGCCGCAGCAACCGCAGATGCCCCTCGAAGACTTCGGGCGACCGCCACTCCACCCCGTTCAGTTCCCCGACGGAGAAGCTCTGGTCCCCGGCCTTCCACTTCGCCGACGACGCTCCCGTCCAGAACCACCGGAAGTTCACGGTCCGCCCGTCGAACGAGGCCTTCCCGTCGTACGCCTTGAACGACAACGGCCCCTTGGGCGGCTCCACGAGGAACCGCTCCGCCGGTCCTGACTCCGTCAGCAGCCCTTGCAGTTCCTCGGCGTAGTACTCCGCGAGGACCTCCCGCTCGGCGGGCAGCACCAGCCGGTAGGGGTCGCCGCCGTCCTTGAGCTGCCCGGCGGCCGCCTCCATCAACGGGTCGGCACCGGGCCGCGGCTCGACGCGGAGCACCACCGTGCCGCGCTTCCCGCGGGTCAGTGTCACCCCGGCGATCGCCTCCAGGGGCACACGACGTTCCCCCAGCGCCTGGAAGAGCTTGGGTGTTCGAATTCCCCGCTCGTAACGGATGAGCACGGAGTCGGACTCGAACTCCCAGGCGGCATGCAATCCGGCCAGTACGTCACCCATGCGGCTCATCGTATGCGGCACGCGCTCCTCCGTCCCCCTCCCGAGCAGACCGCAATTCCTTCGCCTCTACGCGCGTCAGGCCGCCGCCGTGCCGGACAAACCGGTCCGGCAGACGCCGTCTTCGTGCGCGCAGTGCACCGAGCGGTATGCGCCAACGCCGATCTCTGCGAAATTCATCAGACTTGCCGTGCCCGGCTCGAAGTAGCCGGCGTGACCCTTCGCGCCCTGAGCCGACAGCACCCGCGCACCGAACCCGCTGGACACCGGGTCGGCCCCGTGGCCCAGCCCGCCGACCTCCAGGTACGGCACGTCCTGGATCCAGTCGTCGGCGTCCCGCATCGCCCACACCCGGGCGGTGGTCTGCAACTGGGCGGCCTTCTCCGCGCGCATGCCCGGGCTGCCGGCCACCGCGATGTCGGACACCCGGCCCGGCAGCGAGTGCGCGGCGACCCCGCACACCACCGAGCCGTAGCTGTGGCAGAACAGCGAGACCGGCGAGCCCCCCGGCAGTGCCCGCACCAACGCGTTCAGCCGTACGGCCCCTTCCTTGGCGCGCATCGCCGTGGCCGAGTCGATGCCGAGTCCGCTGGGTGCCGTGTAGTCGGCCCAGGCGATCACGGCCGTACGGGTCGAGGGGCTCGTCGCCCGCTCGGCCGCGTACAGGGACTCGGCCATGCCGACGGGCGCCGAGTACTTGCGGCGGGTGCGCTGGAAGGTGAGCAGGTCGGTGTCCACCCCGGGGACGACGACCGAGACCCGGTCCGCCTCGCGCAGGTCGCCGAAGACCTCCGCCACCCGCCCCGAACCGTCGGGGTCGAAGGCGAGGATGCGGCGGTCCTTCTCCATGAGGTCTTCGTAGCGGTGCATCCGGCGGCTCGCCTCATGTTTCCCGGACGGGGTGAGACGGCTGTCGTGGATGCGCTCCCGCTCGACCTCGCGTGCTTGGCCGAGCGCGATGCGGTTGGCGCGGTAGCGCAGTTCGACCGGGGCGCCGTTCATGTTGCCGACCGCGAGCGGGTACTTGCGGACCAGGCTCCCGCGGTCCCGCTCGGTGAGCGAGGAGAAGAAGCGGGCCAGCTTCGCCGGCTGGGACTGCGGGTCCGGCAGCCGGTAGCCGCCGATGCGGCCGTCCTCCCAGGCGGAGAGCGAGGCTTGGAGCGGTGTGTCGCCCCGCTGGTTGCGCAGGGCGGTCCAGCCGGTGGTCGCCAGCATCACGAACACGACGGCCAGAGCGAGCAGTGCGCGCCAGACGTTGAGCTGCGGGGTGGTGTCGAAGGAAGTCACTGAAAGGACACACTAGGAGAACGAAGGGGTCTCGCGTTAACCAAGTGACCGGGATCACGTTTCGGTGAATGTGCTAAGGGGAGTGTCCCGTACGCCAGTTCCCGGCCAGGGCTGGACCCACCTGATCGAGGTAGGTGGCGGTCAGTTGACGCATTCCTTCGAGGGTGAGGTCGTCCCCCGCGGACCACAGTCGCTCGGTGACACGAATCACTCCGCCGAAGAGGGCCACGACGATCCTGGGCCGCGGATCCGCGTCCACGTCGAGCCCCTCGCGCTCGGCGATGATGCGCGCGAGCTCCTCCTCCAGTTCCGTCGCCCTCCGCAGATGGGCGGCGAGCAGTGCGGGCGTCGACTCGATCACCCGGTAGACGCGCATATGGACGTCGACCGGCACGATCTCCTCGATCGTCTCGTTGATCGTGTCCCAGCTCTCCAGCAGGGCCCGGCGCAGCGCCTCCAGCGGGGCCTCTCCCGGCGGGCGGGCCCGTACGGCCTCGACGACCTGCGTCTCCGCGAGCCGCGTCACGTAGAACGCCGTCTCCTCCTTGCCGGCGAAGTAGCGGAAGAAGGTGCGCTGCGAGACGTCGACGGCGGCGGCGATGTCGTCGACGGTCGTCTCCTCGTACCCGCGCGTGGCGAACAGTTCCAGGGCGGCCCGCAGCAGCGCGTCCCGGGTGCGCTGTTTCTTGCGTTCGCGCAGGTTCAAGAGGTGCCTTTCTCTGAAGGGTCTGCCCAGTTCAGGCTATATGGAGGGTGTCGTGTCAGTTACCGACTTGTGAATTGGTTTGTCAATTGTCAGTGACTGTCATTAGCCTCGAAGCATGACTAGTCAGACCACCATCGACACGACGGGGTCGGGGGGCAAGGCACCGGCGACGCCGTCGGGCGCGACGCCGGGCAAGGGGCTGCGAGGGCACCCCTGGCTCACCCTCATCACCGTCGCTGTGGGGGTCATGATGGTGGCCCTCGACGGCACCATCGTGGCGATAGCCAACCCCGCCATACAGAAGGACCTCGGCGCCACCTTCGCCCAGGTCCAGTGGATCACCAACGGATACTTCCTCGCCCTCGCGGTCTCCCTGATCACCGCGGGCAAGCTCGGCGACCGCTTCGGTCACCGGCAGACCTTCCTCATCGGCGTCGTCGGCTTCGCCGCCGCCTCGGGGGCCATCGGTCTGTCCGACAGCATCGCGCTGGTCGTCACCTTCCGCGTCCTCCAGGGTCTCTTCGGCGCGCTGCTGATGCCGGCCGCGCTCGGCCTGCTGCGCGCCACCTTCCCGGCCGAGAAGCTCAACATGGCGATCGGCATCTGGGGCATGGTCATCGGCGCGTCCACCGCGGGCGGTCCGATCCTCGGCGGCGTGCTCGTCGAGCACGTCAACTGGCAGTCGGTGTTCTTCATCAACGTGCCGGTCGGTGTCCTCGCCGTCGTCCTCGGCGTCTGGATCCTCCTCGACCACCGCGCCGAGAACGCCCCGCGCTCCTTCGACATCCTCGGCATCGCCCTGCTGTCCGCCGCGATGTTCTGCCTGGTCTGGGCCTTGATCAAGGCTCCGGAGTGGGGCTGGGGCGACGGCAGGACGTGGGCGTTCATCGTCGCGTCGGTCGTGGGCTTCGCGCTGTTCGCCTTGTGGGAGACGAAGGTCAGGGAGCCGCTGATCCCGCTGGCGCTGTTCCGTTCCGTCCCGCTGTCCGCGGGTGTCGTGCTGATGATCCTGATGGCCATCGCCTTCATGGGCGGGCTGTTCTTCGTGACGTTCTACCTCCAGAACGTGCACGGCATGAGCCCGATCGACGCCGGACTGCACCTGCTCCCGCTCACCGGCATGATGATCGTCGGCTCGCCGCTCGCCGGCGCGATGATCACCAAGGTCGGCCCGCGGATCCCGCTCGCGGGCGGTATGGCGCTCACCGCGATCGCCATGTACGGGATGTCGACGCTGGAGACCGACACCGGCAGCGGCATCATGTCGGTCTGGTTCGCCCTGCTCGGCCTCGGCCTCGCGCCGGTCATGGTCGGCGCGACCGAAGTCATCGTCGGCAACGCCCCGATGGAGCTGTCGGGCGTGGCGGGCGGTCTCCAGCAGGCCGCCATGCAGATCGGCGGCAGCCTCGGCACGGCCGTGCTGGGCGCCGTGATGGCCTCCAAGGTCGACAGCGACCTCGCGGGCAACTGGACGAAGGCGGGGCTTCCGCCGCTGACGCCGGAGCAGGAGCACCAGGCGTCCGAGGCCGTCCAGGTCGGTGTGCCGCCGGTGGCGCCGGGGACGCCGGACGCGATCGCCGCGAAGATCACGGGCGTCGCGCACGACACGTTCATCTCCGGCATGAGCGCGGCGTCCCTCGTCGCCGCCGGTGTCGCCGTGGTGGCGGTGCTGGTGGCGTTCCTCACCAAGCGCGGTGAGAACGCCGGCGCCGGAGCGGGCGCCGCGCACATCTGACGGTCTCTCCCGGGTGTTCGCCTATCAGGGTGAACAAGACCGCCGACCACTCCCCTCCGGCGGGCATCGCAGGTCACAGTGGGTCAAGTCCTCCGCAGGGCATGGAGGACGGACGCTGCGGCGCGCTGCTGGAGGGGGGCAGCGCGCAAGCAGCGGGATTGAGGCCCGTTTTGGGGGTACTCGCCATGTCGTACCCGAAGACCGAACCCCAACCGACCGAGGGTTTACGGGAGTTGATGATGGCGAGCTTCGGACACGGAACGCGCAGGCACCCCCGCTCACGTGGCCGGACGTGGTCACGGACCGGGCCGGATCGCGCGACGCTCGGAATCATCGGTGTCATCTGCGCGGTTGCCGGATTCTTCGTGCTGGGGATCATCCTCGGCCCCGCGGCGATCGTCTGCGGCTGGCTCGCCATGGGCCGCACCTGGTCGGGTTCCCGCCCGGCCACGGCCGTGGTCGCCCTCGTACTGGGCGCCATCGACACGCTCCTGGCCATCATCTGGCTGGCCGGAGCGACAACCCCGGGCAACGGCATGCTGTTCTGACCCGGGGACGTGAGGGAAGGGCCCCTGGCCACAGGCCGGGGGCCCACCTCTGTGCGCCGAGCACTACTCGACGGACGTCCCCTTCAACGCCGCCACCTCCCCCCGCAGCCGCCGCACCTCCTCCGTCAACTCCCGTATCGCCTCCGTCTGCCGCCGCTCCTCCACGTCGTCCTTCTCGAACCGCGCGATGAACCACGCCGCGATGTTCGCCGTCACCACACCCAGCAGGGCGATCCCGGACAGCATCAACCCCACCGCGAGCATCCGCCCCAGCCCGGTGGTCGGTGAATGATCCCCGTACCCCACGGTCGTCATCGTCGTGAACGACCACCACACCGCGTCACCCAGCGTCCGGATGTTCCCGTCCGGCGAGTCCCGCTCCACCGACAGCACCGCCAGCGACCCGAACATCAGCAGCCCGACCACCGCACCGCCGACATAGGTCGTCAGCCTTATCTGCGAGGCCATCCGGGCCCGCTGCCCGACCAGCAACAGCGTCGACACCAGCCGCAGCAACCGCATCGGCTGAATCATCGGCAGCAACACCGCGCCCAGGTCGAGCCAGTGCGTCCGTACGAACACCCTGCGCTGCTCGGCGAGCGCGAGCCGTACGACGTAGTCGAGTGCGAACGCACCCCACACCACCCACTCGACGGCCGTGCAGACCTCCACCACGTCCCGGCTCGCGTCGGGCCGGACGATCGGCACGGCGTAGGCGACGGCGAACGCCAGGGCCAGGCCGAAGAGGGGCCGCTGCGTTTGTTGTTCCCAACGGAGTTGGGCCGACTGCTGCTGCATGGCCGAATCGTAGGAAAGGTGAAGGGGTGGTGTGCCCACGGTGTACCCGTGAGGCTCACCACCCCTTGACAGGGCCTGGCGTCTTACGCGTCGCCGCCCGCGGCCCCAGGGTCGGCCGCCGACACGTCGAGCAGCTGGTACCGGTCGATGGCCTGCTTGAGCACCGACCGGTCGACCTTGCCCTCACGGGCCAGCTCCGTCAGCACCGCCACCACGATCGACTGCGCGTCGATGTGGAAGAAGCGCCGGGCCGCGCCCCGCGTGTCGGCGAAGCCGAAGCCGTCCGCGCCGAGCGACTGGTACGTCTGCGGCACCCAGCGCGCGATCTGGTCCGGAACCGCTCGCATCCAGTCGGACACGGCCACGACCGGACCCTGCGCGTCGGCCAGCTTCCGCGTCACGTACGGCACCCGCTGCTCCTCCTCGGGGTGCAGCAGGTTGTGCTCCTCACAGGCCACGGCCTCGCGCCGCAGCTCGTTCCAGGAGGTCGCCGACCAGACGTCGGCCTTGACGTTCCAGTCCTCCGCGAGGATCCTCTGCGCCTCGACCGCCCACGGCACCGCGACACCCGACGCCATGATCTGCGCCGGGATCGAGCCGCCGGTGCCCTCGCTGAAGCGGTACACGCCCTTGAGGATGCCGTCGACGTCCACGTTCTCCGGCTCGGCCGGGTGCTGGATCGGCTCGTTGTAGACGGTCAGGTAGTAGAAGACGTCCTCGCCGTGCGGGTGCTCCTCGGAGCTGCCGTACATCCGGCGCAGGCCGTCCCTGACGATGTGCGCGATCTCGAAGCCGAACGCCGGGTCGTACGACACGCAGCCGGGGTTCGTGGAGGCCAGCAGCTGCGAGTGGCCGTCGGCGTGCTGGAGGCCCTCACCGGTCAGGGTCGTACGGCCGGCGGTCGCGCCCAGGACGAAGCCGCGGGCCAGCTGGTCGGCCATCTGCCAGAACTGGTCGCCGGTGCGCTGGAAGCCGAACATCGAGTAGAAGACGTAGACCGGGATCAGCGGCTCGCCGTGGGTCGCGTAGGCCGAGCCGGCGGCGATCAGGGACGCCGTGCAGCCCGCCTCCGAGATGCCGTCGTGCAGCATCTGGCCGTTCGGCGCCTCCTTGTAGGCGAGCAGCAGGTCACGGTCGACCGACTCGTACTGCTGGCCGAGCGGGTTGTAGATCTTCGCGCTCGGGAAGAACGAGTCCATGCCGAACGTGCGGTACTCGTCCGGCGCGATCAGCACGAACCGCTTGCCGATCTCCTTGTCCCGCATGAGGTCCTTGAGGAGACGGACGAACGCCATCGTCGTCGCGATGGACTGCTGGCCCGAGCCCTTCTTCACCGTCGCGTACGTCTTGTCCTCGGGCAGCGGCAGCGGCTTGGACCGGACGACGCGCGTGGGGACGTAACCGCCGAGCGACCTGCGGCGGTCATGCATGTACTGGAGCTCCTCCGACTCCGGGCCCGGGTGGTAGTACGGCGGCACGCCGGACTCCAGCTCCTTGTCCGGGATCGGCAGGTGCAGCCGGTCGCGGAAGCGCTTCAGGTCGTCGACCGTCAGCTTCTTCATCTGGTGCGTGGCGTTGCGGCCCTCGAAGTTCGGGCCCAGCGTCCACCCCTTGATCGTCTTGGCGAGGATCACCGTCGGCTGGCCCTTGTGCTCCACGGCCGCCTTGTACGCCGCGAAGATCTTCCGGTGGTCGTGACCGCCGCGGCCCAGGTGCAGGATCTGGTCGTCGGTCATGCCCTCGACCATCGCGCGCAGGCGGTGGTCGTCACCGAAGAAGTGGTCGCGGATGTACGCGCCGGTCTCCGTGGCGTAGGTCTGGAACTGCCCGTCCGGCGTGGTGTTCATCTTGTTGACCAGCACGCCGTCGCGGTCCTGGGCCAGCAGCGGGTCCCAGGTGCGGTCCCAGACCAGCTTGATCACGTTCCAGCCGGCGCCGCGGAAGATGGACTCCAGCTCCTGGATGATCTTGCCGTTGCCGCGTACCGGCCCGTCGAGGCGCTGGAGGTTGCAGTTGACCACGAACGTGAGGTTGTCCAGGCCCTCGCGGGCGGCGATGGACAGCTGGCCCAGCGACTCCGGCTCGTCCATCTCGCCGTCACCGAGGAACGCCCAGACGTGCGACTTGGAGGTGTCGGCGATCCCGCGCGCCTCCATGTAGCGGTTCATGCGCGCCTGGTAGATCGCGCCGATCGGGCCGAGCCCCATCGACACCGTCGGGAATTCCCAGAAGTCCGGCATCGACCGCGGGTGCGGGTACGACGACAGCGCGTGCGGCGCCTTCGACTTCTCCTGGCGGAAGCCGTCGAGGTGCTGCTCGCTGAGCCGGTCCAGCAGGAAGGCGCGGGCGTAGATGCCCGGCGAGGCGTGCCCCTGGAAGAAGACCTGGTCGCCGCCGTCGCCCTCGTCCTTGCCGCGGAAGAAGTGGTTGAAGCCGACGTCGTAGAGGGAGGCGGAGGACGCGAACGTGGCGATGTGGCCGCCGACGCCGATGCCGGGGCGCTGGGCGCGGGACACCATCACCGCCGCGTTCCACCGGGTCGCGTTGAGGATCTTCCGCTCGATCTCCTCGTTGCCCGGGAAGAACGGCTCGCTCTTGGTGGGGATGGTGTTGACGTAGTCCGTGCTGCGCATCTCCGGCACGGCCACGCGCTTCTCGCGGGCCCGCTCGATCAGCCGCAGCATCAGGTAGCGGGCGCGTTCCCGGCCACGCTCGTCGACGGCGGCGTCGAGGCTGTCGAGCCACTCCTGCGTCTCTTCGGGATCGAAGTCAGGAACCTGACTCGGAAGGCCGCCAATGATGATCGGGTTGCGATCGGATGCGGAAGCCACGCTGTTCCTTACCTGTCAGAGGGCCTGCGAGGGCCGCTGTTTCGCTGGGGTCGCCGGTCGTCGGTCGTCGCTCTGGCCGCGCCGCTCCCCATGGTCCACCTCGGGGCCGTAAACGTCATCTCTACCCAGCGGTAACCCGGGCGTGGGAACGGCTCCGTGACGTATGGGGCGAATACCTTCGAGTCTCGTACCCACAGACGATTCCCAAACGCCCAAACAGGGCAGAAAGGTGTGGTGTGCGTCACCTTGGACCATGATGGTGTGCCTGGTGTTGCGGTGACACCGCCAGGATCGTCACCGTTTCGGCGGTCTGAACGGCCGGGTACTTGCGCGATCCGTCCCGCCCGTGTGGACTACGGCCAATGCTTCGCGCACGCGCGTGGCTGAGATATTTCCCAAGACATGATCAGGAGGCACCCCGTGAGCGCGACCGCGGACCACGCGGAGGAGCGGACGAACCCTGCCGCCAGGCTGGGGTTCCAGCCCGGGCAGGTGGTCCAGGAGATCGGCTACGACGACGACGTGGACCAGGAACTCCGCGAGGCCATTGAGGGCATCGTCGAGGGCGACCTGGTGGACGAGGACTACGACGACGTGGCCGACGCCGTTGTGCTGTGGTTCCGTGACGACGACGGCGACCTGACGGATGCGCTGGTCGATGCCACCACGTACATCGAAGAGGGCGGCGCGATCCTGCTCCTCACGCCGAAGACGGGCCGTTCGGGCTACGTCGAGCCGAGCGACATCTCGGAAGCCGCCACCACGGCGGGCCTGACGGCGTCGAAGAGCGTCAGCGTCGGCAAGGACTGGAGCGGCAGCCGGCTGGCGACACCCAAAGCCGCCAAGTCGAAGCGTTAGCCGTACGGCGCGTTCACGCGTCGGTCGTACGGAAGGGGCGGGCCGGCATCGTCGGCCCGCCCACCGGTCTGTGCCGGTCCCTGCGTAGGGTGTGTCCCGTTCGAGAAGCCCCATGAAGGGACACCCACAACGATGGCGATCCAGGTCGGCGAGAAGGCCCCCGACTTCGAGCTCAAGGACAACCACGGCGCGAGCGTGAAGCTGTCCGACTTCCGCGGTCGGAAGAACGTGGTGCTGCTCTTCTACCCCTTCGCCTTCACCGGCGTGTGCACCGGTGAGCTGTGCGAGCTGCGGGACAACCTGCCGCAGTTCTCGGACCGCGACACCCAGCTGCTCGCCGTCTCCAACGACTCCATCCACACGCTGCGCGTCTTCGCCGAGCAGGAGGGCCTGGAGTACCCGCTGCTGTCGGACTTCTGGCCGCACGGCAACGTCTCGCGCGCCTACGGCGTCTTCGACGAGGACAAGGGCTGCGCCGTGCGCGGCACCTTCGTCATCGACAAGGAGGGCGTCGTGCGCTGGACCGTCGTCAACGGCCTGCCGGACGCGCGCGACCTCAACGACTACGTGAAGGCGCTCGACACCCTGTGACGCCGGTCGGGCGTCATGCGCTCGACACCCGCCGATTTGTCGGCTCCAGGGCCTGCGAGGGGCGGGAACCCGTTACTAGGATCGACTCGTTGATCCGACATCCGAGCACCACGGGGCATCCCGCCCCTGAACACCTATGGAGGACTCGTGGGAGTCAGCCTCAGCAAGGGCGGCAACGTATCGCTGACCAAGGAGGCCCCGGGCCTGACCGCGGTCATCGTGGGTCTGGGGTGGGACATCCGCACCACGACCGGCACCGACTTCGACCTGGACGCCAGCGCGCTGCTGCTGAACTCGTCCGGCAAGGTCGCCAGTGACGCGCACTTCATCTTCTTCAACAACCTCAAGAGCCCCGAGGGCTCGGTCGAGCACACCGGTGACAACCTCACCGGTGAGGGCGAGGGCGACGACGAGCAGATCAAGATCGACCTCGCCGGTGTCCCGGCCGACGTCGAGAAGATCGTCTTCCCGGTCTCGATCTACGACGCCGAGACCCGCCAGCAGTCCTTCGGCCAGGTGCGCAACGCGTTCATCCGCGTCGTGAACCAGGCCGGCGGCGCCGAGATCGCCCGCTACGACCTGAGCGAGGACGCCTCCACCGAGACCGCCATGGTCTTCGGTGAGCTCTACCGGCACGGCGCCGAGTGGAAGTTCCGCGCCATCGGCCAGGGCTACGCCTCGGGTCTGCGCGGCATCGCGCAGGACTTCGGCGTGAACGTCTGAGCCACTCAAAGGTCCCTCTGTCCGGCGCCGCACGGTTTACGTGCGGCGCCGGACGTGCAGGACCCACCTGAGAAACACACCCGGGGAGGGAACCATGGGCGTCACGCTCGCCAAGGGAGGCAACGTCTCCCTGTCCAAGGCCGCACCGAACCTCACTCAGGTGGTGATCGGGCTCGGCTGGGACGCACGCTCGACCACCGGAGCCCCGTTCGACCTCGACGCCAGCGCGCTGATGTGCAGCGGCGGGCGGGTGCTCGGGGACGAGTGGTTCGTGTTCTACAACCAGCTCAAGAGCCCGGACGGTTCCGTGGAGCACACCGGTGACAACCTCACCGGCGAGGGCGACGGCGACGACGAGTCGCTCCTGATCGACCTCTCCAAGGTGCCGCCCCACTGCGACAAGATCGTCTTTCCCGTCTCCATCCACATGGCCGACGAACGCGGCCAGACCTTCGGACAGGTCAGCAATGCCTTCATCCGTGTGGTGAACCAGGCGGACGGCCAGGAACTCGCCCGCTACGACCTCAGCGAGGACGCCTCCACGGAGACCGCGATGATCTTCGGCGAGGTCTATCGCTACCAGAGCGAGTGGAAGTTCAGGGCCGTCGGGCAGGGGTACGCGTCGGGGCTGCGGGGCATCGCACTGGACTTCGGGGTCAACGTCACGTAACGCGATATGAGCAAAACCCGGGGCCCCGTGGGGTGCGAAGGGTGGCCGACTAGACTTCGGCTTCAAAAGTTCGTAAAGCCGGGTACGGCACGGGAGAGACCCGTACACACACGATTGGGTAGCCAGTGCTTCTGAAAACCTTCGGGTGGTCGTTCGCGGTCACCGCGCTCGGCCTGGTCGCAGCGGTCCTCTACGGAGGGTGGGCCGCCCTCGGGCTCGTAGCGATCCTGTCCGTCCTCGAGATCTCGCTGTCCTTCGACAACGCGGTGGTCAACGCCGGAATCCTGAAGAAGATGAGTGCCTTCTGGCAGAAAATCTTCCTCACGATCGGCATCCTGATCGCCGTGTTCGGCATGCGGCTGGTCTTCCCCGTCGTGATCGTTGCTCTCAGCGCGCAGCTCGGGCCGATCGAGGCCGTCGACCTCGCGCTCACCGACAAGGACCAGTACCAGCAGCTCGTGACGGACGCCCACCCGGCGATCGCCGCCTTCGGCGGTATGTTCCTGCTGATGATCTTCCTCGACTTCATCTTCGAGGACCGGGACATCAAGTGGCTCGGGTGGCTGGAGCGCCCGCTGGCCAAGCTCGGCAAAGTCGACATGCTGTCGGTCTGCATCGCGCTGATCGTCCTGCTGATCTCGGCGATGACCTTCGCGACCCACGCCCACCAGCACGGCGGCACGCACGTCGACAAGGCGGAGACGGTTCTGCTCTCCGGTATCGGCGGCCTGATCACCTACATGATCGTCGGCGGTCTCTCCGGCTACTTCGAGGACAAGCTCGAAGAGGAGGAGGAACGCGAACACGAGCAGGAGGAAGAGGCCGTCCGCTCCGGCAAGCCGCGCTCCGCGGTCGTCGTGGCCGGTAAAGCCGCGTTCTTCATGTTCCTCTACCTGGAGGTCCTGGACGCGTCCTTCTCCTTCGACGGCGTCATCGGCGCCTTCGCCATCACCAACGACATCGTCCTGATGGCCCTCGGCCTCGGCATCGGTGCCATGTACGTCCGGTCGCTCACGGTCTACCTCGTTCGCGAGGGCACCCTCGACGACTACGTCTACCTGGAGCACGGCGCGCACTACGCGATCGGCGCGCTCGCCATGATTCTGCTCGTCACCATCCGGTACGAGATCAACGAGTTCATCACCGGCTCGGTCGGCGTCATCCTGATCGCCTGGTCCTTCTGGTCCTCCGTCCGCCGCAACCGTGCCCTGGCGGCGGCAGAGGGCAACGCGGGCTCGGACGACAAGACCGAGGTCTCGTCCGGGGTGTGACAACCCTCCGGGTGAGGAACGCTCTGTGCGGGGCGGCCACCGAGGCGAGTCCTCGGCGGCCGCCCCGTCGGTCGTCAAGGGCCGCGGGTACGGCGAGAACCCGCGGCCCCCAAGTCAAGGTGGGGGCGGAATGGGCCTGTTCGACGGACTCCGGCGCGGGCGCGATGTGCAGTTCGACTCGGGGCACGCGGCAACCAACGCGATCGAACTGACCAAGCGGCGCGCGCAGATATCACTCACCAAACAGAGTGCGGCCACCGGCCATCTCCGAGTCAACCTGAGCTGGCGGATGCGCACCTCCGACATCGGCGGCCCGCAGCGCGAGAGTCTGCTGCGGCACCCCTTCAGGGCCCTCAAACCGCCGGAGGTCATCGGCCACAGCCAGAGCGTGGTCAACGTCGACCTCGACCTGGGCTGTCTGTACGAACTCCAGGACGGCAGCAAGGGGGTCGTCCAGCCCCTCGGCGGCTACTTCGGCGACGTCAACGCCGCGCCGTTCGTCAAGCTCAGCGGCGACGACCGCTTCGGCTCCGCGTCCGGCGAGACGATGTACATCAACCTCGACCACCGCGACAGCATCAAGCGGCTCCTGGTCTTCGTCTACATCTACGACGCGACACCCGCCTTCGACCGCGCCCACGCCATCGTCACGCTCTACCCGAGCAACGGCCCCCGCATCGAGATCCACCTCGACGAACGCCAGCCGCAGGCCCGCTCCTGCGCCGTCGTGATGATCGAAAAGGTCAAGGACGAGATCATCGTGCGCCGCGAGGCGAAATTCGTCTACGGCTTCCAGGCCGAGCTGGACCGGTTGTACGGGTGGGGGCTCCAGTGGGGCCGCGGCTACAAGACGAAGGTCGAGCGCTGACGGCCGGGCTGAGGGCCGGGCTGAGGGCCGGGCCCTCGCGGGTGCCGGCCCTCCCTGGCTCCGTCTAACGTCCGATGAACTGCGGGCCCTGCGGGGGCAGGCGGAAGTCCGGGTCGGGGGCCGCGGCGGCGACCGGCTCCGGGTAGCCGTAGCCGGACTGCGCCCCCGTGACGCCCGCCGTCGCCGGCGCCTGCGGGTAGCCGTAGGCGGGCTGGCTGGTGGGATGCGGGTAGCCGTACGCCGGCTGGGTCGCCGGGGGCTGCTGGGGCGGGTATCCGTACCCCGGCTGCGTGGGCACCGCGGTCGGCTGCTCCGGCGGCAGCGGCCGGGACACCTCGGGGGCGGGCTGGGCGGGGGCCGAGGTCGTGGGCTGGGCCGGGTCGGCGGTCGCGGGCCGGTCCGCGCCGACCGCGGCCGGCTGCCCCGACGTCTCCTCCATCGCCTCCGACTCGTCCACCGAGATGCCGTAGTCGGTCGCGAGCCCCTGAAGCCCGTTCGAGTAGCCCTCGCCCAGCGCCCGGAACTTCCAGCCCTCCCCGCGCCGGTACAGCTCGCCGCAGATCAGCGCCGTCTCCTCGCCCGTCTCCGGCTTGACGTCGAAGTACGCCAGCGCCTCAGCGCCGGAGCCCGCCGCGTCGTACAGCAGAATGCGCAGGGCCCGTACGTGGTCGAACGTGACGCCGTCCGCCGAAGCGACCAGCAGGATCCGGCTGACTCCCGACTCGACACCGGCGAGATCTGTCTGGATCGTGTCGGTCAGGCCCTCGGCGACCCGCTTCTTGCCGAGCCGCCACACCTTCCCGGAAGGGTGCCGGGGCTGGTTGTAGAAGACGAAGTCCTCGTCGGAGCGCACACGACCGTCGGGGCCGAGGAGCAGCGCGGAGGCGTCGACGTCCGGAACCCCCTGCCCGGATGTCCAGCGCAGCACGGCGCGTACCGTGGTGACTTCCAGCGGGACGTTCGACCCCTTCAGCATCGCGTGCGTCATGCGGTCATCCTGCCTTCTCGGTCCTGCTCACGACAACGCGGGGGCCCGTGGCGCCACGAGCGGCGCCGACGGCCCTCGCCGACTACCGTCGACATGGTCGGGCCCGGCTGTGCTTGCCCGCGTTACCTGAAATTCATGCCCGACGGGAACCTCTGCCATGGACATCTACGTACTATTACCGGCCAGCTTTCGACGATTCGCAGGTCGCACAACCATCACGGGGGAGTTCCATGCGTCATTTCGGGCACATCGCCCCTGAGGTGCGGAAGCGTCTCTTCCACCGAGAGCCGTGCACGTTCACCGCGGATTCGCCGGCCTGGCTGCTCTCGGCCGCCCTGGGCGCCACGCTCTACAGCCCGGCCACCCGGGAACGCCTCGCCGACGACATCCTCAAGCAGGCCGGTCGCGGTGTGGTCTCGATGGTCCTGTGCCTGGAGGACTCGATCGACGACGCGGACGTCGGCCCGGGCGAGGAGAACCTCGTCCGCCAGCTCACGACCCTCGCCGGCCTCCCGGGCGCGGACCTGCCGCTGCTCTTCATCCGGGTTCGCGCCCCCGAGCAGATCCCCGACCTGGTGCGACGCCTCGGGCCCGCCGTCCGGCTGCTGTCCGGATTCGTACTGCCGAAGTTCACCGAGGAACGCGGCATCCCGTTCCTCGAGGCGCTGGCGACCGCCGAGGCCGAGAGCGGCCGTCGCCTTTTCGCCATGCCGGTGCTGGAGTCGCCCGAGCTGCTCTACCGCGAGTCGCGCGTGCCGACCCTGGAGGGCATCTCCCGGGCGGTCGACAAGTACCGCGACCGGGTGCTCGCCCTGCGCCTCGGCGTGACGGACTTCTGCTCCTCGTACGGACTGCGCAGAGGCCCCGACATGACGGCCTACGACGTGCAGATCGTCGCCTCCGTGATCGCCGACGTGGTGAACATGCTGGGCCGCGCCGACGGGACCGGCTTCACCGTGACCGGGCCGGTGTGGGAGTACTTCCGGGTCCAGGAGCGCATGTTCAAGCCGCAGCTGCGGCAGAGCCCCTTCCTGGAGGTGCAGGCCGCGGAGCTGCGCGAGAAGCTGATTGAGCACGCCATGGACGGCCTGCTCAGGGAGATCTCCCTGGACCAGGCCAACGGACTGCTGGGCAAGACCTGTATCCACCCCTCGCACGTGCTGCCCGTGCACGCCCTGTCGGTCGTCAGCCACGAGGAGTTCTCGGACGCCCAGGACATCCTGCGCCCCGAGCGCGGCGGCGGGGGTGTGCTGAGGTCGGCGTACACGAACAAGATGAACGAGGTGAAGCCGCATCGGGCCTGGGCCGAGCGGACGCTGCTGCGTGCCGAGGTTTTCGGCGTGGCGAACGAGGACATCGGCTTCGTGGAACTGCTCGCGGCCGGCCTGGGCGACTGAGCGCACGGCTTCCGAGGAACGCAGACCCGCCGGGGAGACCGGCGGCTTCGACGCAGGGAATTCATGGAGAAGGCAGTGAACGAGGGGGTGCGCCACCAGGTGCGCGACGGCGACGGCGACGGCGATGAAGTGCGGCGGTCCGGGACGGCCGGAGGCGCCGAAGGCATCTGGTCGGGCAGCTGGGTCGCCGAGCGGCTCGGCGTCGAGCTCGTCGGCGGCGACCGGCTGACCGACCTGCTGGGGCTGGCGCTGCGCCGCAACCCCAAGCGGGCCCACCTGCTCGTGTCGAACGTGCTGGGCAAGCACGTCCCGCAGTCCCCGTCCGTGGTCTACGGCTACGGCTTCGAGCTGGGCCGCCGCGTTCGTGACCTGCTGGGCGCCGACGAGGCGCGCCGCGCGGTCGTCCTCGGCTACGCGGAGACCGCGACCGGCCTCGGCCACTCCGTCGCCGACGGTCTGGGCCTCGCCCCCTACCTGCACTCCACCCGCCGCCCCGTCGCCGGTCTCGCCCCGGCCGGCGGCTTCGAGGAGGCCCACTCGCACGCGACCTCGCACCTGCTGCTGCCGGAGGATCCCGCGCTGCTCACCGGTGACGGGCCGCTGGTCCTGGTCGACGACGAGTTCTCCACGGGGAACACGGTGCTCAACACCGTCCGGGATCTTCATGGGCGGTATCCGCGGCGGCGGTACGTCGTGGTGGCGCTGGTGGACATGCGGTCGCCGTCCGATGCGGGCCGCCTCGCGGATTTCGCCGGGGAGATCGGCGCGCGGGTGGATCTCGTGGCAGCGGCTTCGGGGACCGTGCGGCTGCCCGAGGGGGTGCTGGAGAAGGGGCAGGAGCTGGTGGCGCGGTACGAGGCGGAGAGTGCCGTGACGGGTGATCGGCCGTCAGCGGCAGCGTCGTGGCCGGTCGCGCAGTTCCCCGCGCCCCTTGAGGGCGAGGCAGGCGCCGCGGGCCTCGAAGGCGACGGTCGGACCACCCCCTCAGGGGCGCGGGGAACTGCGCGAACAGCCCCCGCCGGCCCGCAGCCGGACGACAACCGCGCCCAGCCCCACATCAGCCGCATAGACCTGCGCTGGCCCGATGGCCTGCCCGACGGTGGCCGGCACGGGTTCACTCCCGCGCACCGGGAGCGCCTGGAGGCCGCCCTGCCCGGCATGGCCGCCCGCCTCGCAGAAGCCCTCCCGGCCGACGCACGCCGCGTCCTCGTCCTCGGCTTCGAAGAGCTGATGTACGCGCCGCTGAGGCTGGGCCGAGAGCTGGAGCGGGTGACGGACGCCGAGGTGCGCTACTCCACCACCACCCGCTCGCCCGTCCTGGCCGTCGACGACCCCGGCTACGCGATACGCACCCGCCTGGTCTTCCCCGCCCACGACGACCCCGCCGACGGCCCCGGTGAGCGGTACGCCTACAACGTCGCCGGCGCCGGCTTCGACGCGGTGATCGCCGTCGTCGACTCGGCCGCGGACACGCCCTCGCTGCACGCGTCCGACGGCCTGCTGGCCCAGCTCGCCGCGCACACGCCGCAGGTCCTCCTCGCCGTCGTACCGTCCTACGCCCCCGAGACCCCGCACGCCCCCGAAAGGCCCTCGATGCTGCCCGAGCCCCTCCGCGGCCCCGCCTTCTCCTCGTACGCGCCCGAGGAGGTCGGCTGGCTGCTCCAGGACCTCTCGGACGTGACGCTGGAGGCGCCGACCGAGGAGCGTGAGGAGGCCATCCAGAGCGGCGGCGCGCACTACGCCGAGTCGCTGCCCGTGGAGTACCAGCCGACCGAGCAGTACCAGGAGCTGTTCCACGCCGCGCTGGCGGACTCGGCGGCCCGCATCGCCCAGGCGGTCGGCGTCGTCACCGAGACGGTCCTCGCGGAGCGGTCCCCGCGCCCCGTCCTGGTCTCCCTGGCCCGCGCCGGCACCCCCGTCGGCATCCTGATGCGCCGCTGGGCCCAGCACCGGCACGGGCTCGACCTGCCGCACTACGCCGTGTCGATCGTCCGCGGCCGCGGCATCGACGCCAACGCGCTGCGCTGGCTCGCCGAGCACTACGACCCCCGGGACGTCGTCTTCGTCGACGGCTGGACCGGCAAGGGCGCCATCACCCGCGAACTCGCCCAGGCCCTGGAGGAGTTCGAGAAGTCCGACGGCATCACCGGCTTCGACCCCGAGATCGCGGTCCTGGCCGACCCCGGCTCCTGCGTACGGACCTACGGCACCCGCGAGGACTTCCTCATCCCCTCCGCCTGCCTCAACTCGACCGTGTCCGGCCTGATCTCGCGGACCGTCCTGCGGGCGGACCTGGTCGGACCGCACGACTTCCACGGCGCCAAGTTCTACCGCGAACTCGCCGCCACCGACGTCTCGGTGACCTTCCTGGACGCCGTCTCCGCCCGCTTTGCCGAGGTCGCCGACGCGGCCTGCGCCCAGGCCAAGGAACTGCTCGCCGCCGACCGCTCGCCCACCTGGGAGGGCTGGGCCGCCGTCGAGCGCATCAGTGAGGAGTACGGCATCCACGACGTGAACCTCGTCAAGCCCGGCGTCGGCGAGACCACCCGCGTGATGCTGCGCCGCGTGCCCTGGAAGGTCCTGGCACGCGCCGGGGCGGGCAGCGACCTCGACCACGTACGCCTGCTGGCCGGGCAACGCGGCGTCCCCGTCGAGGAGGTGGCCGACCTGCCCTACACCTGTGTCGGGCTCATCCACCCCAAGTACACCCGGGGCGCGACCGGCGCCGACGGCAAGGCGGTGACGGTCTGATGCCCGCACTCGTCGCGAGCGACCTCGATCGCACCCTGATCTACTCCGCCGCGGCTCTCGCGCTGACCATGCCGGACGCCCGGGCGCCCCGGCTGCTGTGCGTGGAGGTGCACGAGAGCAGACCGCTGTCGTACATGACGGAGACGGCGGCCCAGCTCCTCACGGACCTGGGTGACACGGCCGTGTTCGTGCCGACGACGACCCGTACGCGCAAGCAGTACCTGCGCATCAACCTGCCGGGCCCCGCGCCCACCTACGCGATCTGCGCGAACGGCGGCCACATCCTGGTGGACGGCGTGTCCGACCCCGACTGGCACGCACAGGTGACCGCGCGGCTGGCCGACCAGTGCGCGCCCCTGGCCGAGGTGCAGGAACACCTGCTGAGGGCCGCCGACCCGGTCTGGGTGCGCAAGCACCGCGTCGCCGACGACCTCTTCGCCTACCTCGTCGTCGAGCGTGAACTGCTCGACGAGGACTGGGTGAAGGAACTGGCGGTCTGGGCGGAGAACCGCGGCTGGACCGTGTCCCTCCAGGGCCGCAAGATCTACGCCGTGCCCAAGCCGCTCACCAAGAGCGCGGCGATGCGCGAGGTCGCCCGCCGGACCGGGGCCGATCTCACGCTCGCCGCGGGTGACTCCCTGCTCGACACCGACCTGCTCCTCGCGGCGGACCAGGGCTGGCGGCCCGGCCACGGGGAGCTGGCCGACGCCGGCTTCGCGGCTCCCTCGATCAGGGTGCTTCCCGACCGGGGTGTCCTCGCCGGGGAGCGGATCCTGCGGGAGTTTCTGGAGGCAGTACGGGGCGCCTGAGAACTCGGGTGTCCTGGTCGTCGTGCGGGTGCGGCTTCGTCGTGGCCGATCGCGCCCCGCGGCGGAGCCGCTGATCGACAGGGCCCCGCGCCCCTGCGGGGCGCTTCACCTTGGAGCGTCGTAGGAGCCGGACTCCGGCGAAGACAACCACCGCCAGGGCCGCCACGGCGAGGACCACCCTGGAGTAGGTCGAGACGATGTCCGACACCTGGTGCCAGTTCGCGCCGAGGAAGTAGCCCGCCAGCACGAACGCCGTGTTCCAGATCGCGCTGCCCAGCGTCGTCAGCCCCAGGAACACCGGCAGGCGCATGCGCTCCACACCCGCCGGCACGGAGATCAGGCTGCGGAAGATCGGGATCATCCGGCCGAAGAACACCGCCTTGGTGCCGTGCCGCAGGAACCACGCCTCCGTCCGCTCGATGTCGGAGACCTTCACCAACGGCAGCCGGGCCGCCATCGCCACCGTCCGGTCACGGCCGAGCAGCGCGCCGATGCCGTACAACGCGAGGGCGCCGATCACCGAGCCGGCCGTCGTCCACAGCAGGACCTCGAGCAGGCCCATCCGCCCGCTGCTCGCGGCGAACCCGGCCAGCGGCAGGATCACCTCGCTGGGCAGCGGCGGGAACAGGTTCTCCAAGGCGATGGCGAGACCGGCGCCAGGCGCGCCCAGGGCGTCCATCAGGTCGTTGACCCACTGCGGTCCCGTGTCCGCTGCGATGGCTGTCATGCCGCCACGCTAGGAAACCCAAGCTGAAGGACTGCTGAGGAAAGCGTCAGCCGCAGCAGCCGCCACCGCAGCAGCCGCCCCCACCGCCACCGCCTCCGCCACCCGCGCCGGGTGCCGGGGCGGCGGCCGAGCCGCCCACCGCGACGGCGGAGAGGAGCTTCACCGTGTCGTCGTGACCGGAGGGGCAGGCCGCGGGAGCGGAGGACTCCGCCATGGGACGGCTGAGTTCGAAGGTGTCGCCGCAGGTCCGGCAGCGGTACTCGTAGCGAGGCATGCGCACAGGTTAACCGGGACGGTCAATGGCCGGCGGCCCCGCGCTCGTCGCGGATCAGGGACACCACGCGGGACACGGCCCGGCGTACGGCTTCCGTTTCCGTGAGGAAGTGCCAGTAGTCGGGGTGGCGGCCGTCGAGGGTGGCGATGGCGCGTTCCAGGCGGGACACCGCGTCGTCCAGAGGGCGGGCGTGGCGCGGGTCGGGGGTGTTGCGGCCGGCCATGGCGAGGCGCTGGGCGTCGCGGATGGCGAAGCGGGTGCGGTCGATCTCCTGCTGGGGGTCCTTCTGCACGGCGTTCAGGCGGTGCAGGCGGTCACCGGCGGCCGAGACGGCCTCGTCGGTGCTGTTCAGGAGGGCTCGTACGGTCGACAGCAGGGCCGTGGCGTCGGCCCAGCGCTGTTCGTCGCGGGCGGTGTGGGCCTCGGCCAGTTTCGTCTCGGCCCGGCGTACGTTCTCGGCGGCGACGTCGGGGACGCGTTGCAGGTCCTGCCAGCAGGCCACGGTGAAGCGGCGGCGCAGTTCGCTCAGGATCGGATCGACCTGCTCGGAGCGGGTGGTGAGGGCCTGGGCGCGGGTGCGCAGGGAGACGAGCCGGTGATCGATCTCGGCGGCGCGCTCCGGCAGCCGCTCGGCCTCCACGCGGACCGCCTCGGCCCCGCGCGTGACCCGCTCGGCCCGCTCCAGGGTCTGCGGCACGCCGTGCTGCCCGGCGCCCTGGTTCAGCTTGGTGAGCTCGGGGGAGAGGGCGGCGAGACGGGCGGCGAGGTCGTCGGCCTTCAGCCCGGTCGCCCGTACGGAGTCGAGGGCGTTGGAGGCGGCGAGCAGGGCCTGGCGCGCGCGCTCGACCGCGGGGGCGAGGCGGGCCAGCTGGGTCTCGGCCTTGCCGAGCAGCGGGCCGAGGCCGTCGGTGAACCGGTCCAGCTCCTGCTTGACCCGGCCGAGTTCCTCCTTGGCGGCGGTCAGCTCGGTGCGGGCGCGCGCGGCGGCCGAGGCCTCCAGGTCGTCGCGGTCGAGGTCATGGGCGTCGACGGCGCTGATGTACTGGTGGCTGGCCTCGTCGATGCGCCGGCCGAGCGCGTCGAAGTCGGCGACGGCCCGCCGGGCGGCCGGGGAGTCGTCGACGGCGGTGATCGTCTCGATCGAGATGCGCAGGTCGCGCTGCGCGGTGTCGAGTTCGTAGAAGGCGGCCGCGGCGGCGTCCTTCGCGGCCTGTGCCTCGGCCCGCTGGCTCTCGGCCCGACCGCCGAACCAGCGCCGGGTGCCCCCTCCCGCGAAGGCGGCGGGCAGCGCCAGAGCGGCCAGCAGGGGCAGTGCCATCAGGGTGAGCGCGTCCCCGAGCGGGCCGGGGGTACGGGGAAGGCGGCGGCGCGGGCGGTGAGCGCGCGGCACCGACGGCGAGTACGGCTGCGCTGGAGTCGCCGTCACATCCCTCTCCCGTGCTGTGGTCCACCCTGCCCGGTGTCATTCTCCCACCGGTTAAGGACGAACACACGGGCCGGTTAGTTCGCTGTTCGGACCGTCACTTTGCCGTCGCCGGTGTGGGCGGACACCACATGGGAGCTGCTCTCGTCGCGGGGGACGGACACATCCACGCCGCCGTCACCGGTCTCGGTGGTCACGTTGTAGGCGGCCTTGGGCACCGCGATGGTCACGGAACCGTCGCCGCTGCGGGACTCCACGCGGTCCGGTAAGGAGCCGAGCTCCAGGCGGACCGAACCGTCGCCGGTGTGGGTGCGCACGTCACGGGAGGAGACGTTCGCCCGGATGGAGCCGTCGCCGGTGCGCATCCGCAGAGGGCCGGTGGTGTCGCTGACGCGAATGGATCCGTCGCCGGTGCGCAGCTCCAGGGGGCCGGTGGTGTCGGTGACGCGGACGGAGCCGTCGCCCGTGCGGATGCTCAGGGGGTCCCGGAAGCCGCGGGCGCGCACGCTGCCGTCGCCGTCCCGCACCTTCACGGTGACGCCCCGGGGCACCTCGATGCGGTGCTTGGCCGAGCAGTCGGCGACGACGCCGGAGCACTTCAGCCGCAGCACCAGCCGGTCGTCCCGCATGGACCAGGTGACCTTTGGTTCCTCGCCGACGACGACCGAGCCCTGGAACCACCGGGTGACCTCGATCCTGCCCGCCGGGTTCTTCTCGGCGGCGACGATTTCGAGGGCCGAGTCGTCGGAGTCGACGGTGAGCGTGCGGCTCCGGAGGTCGAAGGACCGGCGATCGGGTTCCTTGTCGTCCCCGGCGGACGCGCCGCACGCGCCGAGACCGGCGACGAGCACCACGACGGCACCGGCGACGGCGACCGCGCGGGCGGGGACTGGGCGGGTGCTGCCGGTGGTCCTGTTGCTGGTGCCGGCGGTGCCTGTGGTGCGAGTGCTGCGGGCCATGACGATCTCCCCCTGGACGGACGACGAGCGCTCTGCGGCGCTCTACGACCGTATGGATCCAGGGCCCGCCGGGGGATCCGGGCCGCTCCCGGATCGAAGGTGGGGCTAGCCCCCGGACCGACCCACGGATACGGGTTTGCGGGACCGTGCCCCAGGCAATGTAGGCTGTCGACTCGTCCTGGGCGCATGGCCCGGGAGCCGGGTGCGTAGCTCAGGGGTAGAGCGCCTGCCTTACAAGCAGGATGTCGGCGGTTCGAAACCGTCCGCGCCCACCGGTATCAAGCAGCGGGTCAGAGGCCTTTCGGAGACATCTCCGGGGGCCTCTTTTGTGATCAGCGTCCTCGTCGTCCAGGCGGTAGAGCCTGAATCCCCGGTAACGACGCCCACAGGTGTCGCTACCGGTAGCCTTCCCGGATCCTGGGCGGAGATCAGTAGTTCGCGTTGGCGAGCAGTTCGCCGTCCTTGTCGTACACGGTCACGAGGCCGTTCCTGGACTCGTAGCACGACGTGAACGCGGAGGCGATGAGCTTGCCCTCGCCCTGGTGCGGGCCCATCAGGCCGCCGGTGAAGTCGGTGAAGACCTCTGCGGAGTCGAGGATGTCGTTGCGCTTGTCCGCACCGGTCACCTTGGTGACGTGTTCGACCGCGGCCTTCTCGGTGTCCGTGCCGTTCTTGGCGACGCAGGCTCGGAACTGCTCAGCCTGGGGCTTGTCGTCGGCCGGCTCGGCCTTCTTGGGCTTGCTGTCGGCGGTGACGGCCTTGTCCTTGCTCGAAGCGTCGTCGCTGTCGGCGCTTCCGCCGCTCGTGGCGACGCCGGCGATCACGAAGAGGGCGATGACGCCCGCACAGCCCAGACCTGCGATCTTGCCGACGCTGCGCTTCTTCGGCGGCTGAGGCGCCGGCGCGCCGTACCCCGGCTGCTGGGGCGGGTGCGGCTGGTTCGGCTGCTGTGGGTGCTGCTGGGTCATGGGTTCCTCTCGAGGTCATTCGTGGCGTGCGGGTGTATGACCTGGGGAGGAGATGTGCAGTTGTAGAAGGCTGAATGAGTTCACTCGACCGGGTCGCTGCTGGTCGCACGCCTGGCGAGGGGCCGCATGTGTGTCCGACGTGCCGGCTCGTCAGAAGCACCCCGGGCCCGCATCGGCCCGGGGCGCTTCTCGATCTCCGTCAGTCCCCGTCGGTCCCCTCCGGCGGAGCCTCGTGCGCGTGTTTCAGCGCCGAGCGGGCCCACACCCGCTCGGGACCGGTGAGTTCGGACCAGTAGCGGTGCGTGCTGACGAACACCGCGAGCTCGTGTTCACGCCGTCGGAGCTTCTCGACCTCGGCCTGTTCGTCGGCTGTCCAGCCGGGGGAGGCGGGGCGCTCCACCTTGCGCCAGCCGTTGTCGTCGCTGAAGCCGTCCAGTGGTTCCACCGACCAGGGGAGGCGCTTCAGCAGGGCCGACAGTTCGGCCCGGACCTGATGGAGTTCCTCCTGACCGGCGAGGAGGTCACTCGGAAAGTCATAGGTCGTTGCCACGGCCCAATGATACGCCTGTTCGAATTGGGTGGGCGAGTTCGCTCCCGTAGTTCATGCGAACAAGTGTTCCTGGTTCGTTCCCTGTGGAGGGGCGCAGGGGCCAGACTGGGGGCATGTGCCGGAGTATCAAGACTCTTCGTCCGCCCGCGATGCCCGAAGAGGCCACGGAGGCGGACATTCGGGCTGCCGCGTTGCAGTACGTGCGGAAGGTGTCGGGTTTCCGCGCCCCCGCCGCTCACAACCAGGAGGTGTTCGACCGCGCCGTGGAAGCCGTCGCGCAGGCCACGGTCGAGTTGCTGGACGGGCTGGAGATCCGGGGTGCCGGTGCCCAGCGGGCAAGCTAGCACCGCCTGACAGACACTCAGGTTGCCTCCGAGCGCCCAGGCCCTACGACGCCCGCGGCTCCCTGCGCATCAGGTACGCCGCCCCCGCCCCGGCTCCGAACAGCGCCCCCACCGACACCACCGTCCCCAGCCAGCTCGCGCCCAGCCAGTGGGCGCCGAAGTAGCCGAGGGCGACGCTGTAGATGGCCCAGGTGAGGCCCGCCAGGGCCGACCAGGGGAGGAAGTCGCGGGCGCGGTGGTGTGCGGCGCCCGCGCCGAGGGAGACGACCGAGCGGCCGGCGGGTGCGAAGCGGGCCAGGACGACGAGGGCGCCGCCGCCCCGCGCGAGGGCCGCGCCAAGACGTTTCTGCGCGGTGGTCAGACGCCGGGAGCGGGAGATCGCCCGGTCCAGACGGTCGCCGCCGCGCCAGGCGAGGCGGTAGGCGGCCAGGTCGCCCAGGACGGAGGCGGTGGCCGCGCAGAGGATCAGCGTCAGGATGTCGGGCACGTCGGCCGCCGAACCCGCGGCCGCCGCCGTCGCCGCCGTGATCACCAGGACGCCGCTGGGCAGCACCGGCAGGAACACATCGAGCAGGACCGACAGGGCCACCGCCGCGTAGATCCATGGGCTGCCGAACAGCCACCCCACGTGCTCCAGCACCGCAACTCCCCGTTGGTCCCCCGTGGGCCAGACCGTGCCGCGGTGGCGCGGCGGAGCGGCAGGAGTGGCCGATGACAGCCATACAGCGTACGCCTGGGGTGTGACGGGCGGTTCACGGGGGGCTCGTACGTTCGGTACCGAGTGTTCACCTCGTCCCGAGTCGTCACCGGCTGCCGTATCCCGGCGTACACGTCAGAGCGGCGCCTCCCCGTGGTCAAGGGGAGGCGCCGCTCCGTCCGGCGCTGTCCGGGCGGGTCAGGCCGCCACCGGGGTGTGGTCCGTGGACTGCCGTCCCTGTGCCGACGTGCGCTTGGCCAGCAGCCGGTCCACGCCGAACGCACCGGAGCCCGTGAAGATCAGCAGGAACATGGACCAGCAGTACAAGGCCGCGCCCTCGCCGCTGTTCTCGATCGGCCACAGGCCCTGCGGCTGGTGGACCTTGAAGTACGCGTACGCCATCGCGCCGGAGGCGATGAACGCCGCGGCGCGGGTGCCCAGGCCGAGCAGCACCAGGATGCCGCCGACGAGTTCGATGACGGCCGCGTACCAGTTCGGCCAGGCGCCGGTCGCAGCGGTGCCGCCCTTGCCGTCCACCCCTCCGAGGACTCCGAAGAGTGCGACGGCGCCGTGGCAGGCGAAGAGCAGGCCGATGACGATCCGGAACAGTCCGAGAGCGTACGGCTGCGCGCCATTGAGGCGTGCGGTCATGTGGGGGTCTCCTTCGGTCGGCCGGCCAGGGGAGGGCCGGTCGGGGGACAGAACCGATGAGTAACCCACGTTAGGTGTGCCTAATAGATGCTTGCAAGTTCAACATTTGGCCACTGGTTTACCTCCAGTTGGGCCGCACTTTCCGCCACAACCGCACGTAGAGCCGCTCTCGCCACCGCATCCGCGTCCGAAAGCATGACCGAATCCACACCTGGGCGAGCTCCCGCGGCCGTCACCCAGTGCACGCCCTCCGTGGGAACCCCGAAGGCGAACCGCCTTGGATGCGGGGCTCCTTGACGGTCTATCAGATGATAAGGGCGTGGCGTCACGTCCAACCCCCCTGTCTCATAACCGTCGACGGTGTGCGGACGGCACTGCCCGGTCCGCAGCAGCCCCGCGAGGAGGCCGTCGGCTGTTTTCCGCAGGTCGGTTTCCGGCAGCCGTGCCTCTATGAGGGTTCTCACACGGACGACAGAACCCGGCACGTCGGGCGAGTGCGCCGCCCAGGCCCCGTCCGCTTCCGTCACCTTCAGGCGTGGCCCGAGCACGCGCACCACCCCCGCCTCCACCAGGGCCACCAACTCCTCGATGCGGCGCCGGGGCGGGCCGATGGACAGGAAGGCGTTGAGCGGGGTGTACCAGCGGTCCAGGTGGTCCCGGCGGGAGCCGCCGGGGAGGCCGCCGTGGTCGACGATCAGCCGGAGCTCGTTGCGCAGGTCGCGCAACACGTCCAGGGCCGCCTTCAGCGGGCCGCGCACATTGCCCAGGGCGGCCTGCGCGGCGTCCTCGCGCAGATGTGACAGCAGCCAGTCACGCCACTCGCCGGGATGCGCGAAGTCCCGCCCGGCATACGGCCGGGAGATCCGCTCCCAGGACCAGCGGTCGGCGTCCGCCACGCCGAACTCGCCCAGGAGCACCGCCTCTCCGGGATCGCCGTGCGGTACGGCCAGGAAGCGATCGGTGAACTCCCGGCACCGTCGCGCGGAGGCTCCCGCCCGCCGGAGCAGCGCCGCGCAGTACACCGTCTCCACCTCCTTCGCGACCAACGGCCATATCTCCGCAAGGAAGTCGGGCGCCTCCCCGGAGTCGGCGCGCTTGCGGAAGCCCGCGATCACGTCCGGTGTGAGGACCAGCGGGTCGTGGCGGCCGAACGCCCCCTTCGCGTTGTCACCGCGGGCCTGGTACGGGATGCCGCGCCGCGAACCGGCGTACAGCCGCGGCTCACGGCCGGAGCGGACATAGCGCAGGCCCTGGGCGTCCCGTACGAAACGGCCGCCGCGGCCGGTCGTCAACAGGGCCGTGTGGTCGAAGAAGTTGAGGCCGAGGCCGCGCAGCAGGACGGGTTCGCCGGGCGGAACGGAGGACAGGTCGAGGTCGGCCGGGTTGGCGGGCGGGACGTGGCGCAGGCCGTGCCGCGCCGCGTGGTCCGCCAGGCGCCGCCGGCCCGGGTCGGCGGTCGTCGGCAGGTGCCCCTGGGCCAGGACCACGGAGGACAGGCCGGTCAGGGTGCGGCCGTCGGAGAGGGTGAGGGCCTGGTGGCCGCCAGGGGTGTCGTCGAGCCGTACCGCGCGGGCCCGGTGCGTCTCGACGCGGACGGTCGCCGGCGCCTCCCGTACGACCTGTGCGAACACCCACTCCAGGTAACGGCCGTAGTCCGCCCGGGTCGGGTACTCGTCCGGGCCGAGCGTGCCGCGCGCCCACTCGTACAGGCTCGGGCCCGGGCGGATCGGGCCCGAGCAGTCCACGCTCTCGTCGGTGAACAGGGTCACCTGGCAGGCCACGGTGTTCATCAGCAGCTCGGGCGACTGGTCGGTACGCCAGACGCGGCCCGGGCCCGGCGGGTCCGGGTCGATCACGTGGACCGTCAGCCGGGCTCCGGGCGGGAGGAGTTCCGGGGCGGAGGCGCAGAGGCGTTCCAGGACGCTGGTCCCGCGCGGCCCGGCGCCGACCAGGGCGACGGAGAACGGTGCGGGTTCCTCGGCCGGCAGGGATCCCTCCGGCCATTCCTGCGGTGCGGGTTCCTCCGGCCATTCCCGTGGTACGGATCCCTCCGGCAGGGACTCCTCCGGTACGGATTCCTCGGTCGACGCAGACAAGGGTGGGGCTCCCGGGCGTGTGGGGCGCGTTCGGAGGTCCGCCGGTGGGGAAGCGGACGGTCCGCCTCATCATGCCGTCGCCGGAGACCGGAACCGAGTTTCGTGGCCAAGGATTGACGGTCGGTGTGGGATGCCTCACGAGCATCACGGTCACCGGGGCAAGAAAGGGTCGTAATAGGTCCGTTACGGGGCAAGCTCGGAGTCCAGGAGCGTCGTCAGGCGGGGGCCCTGTCCCTCCCGTGTCCGTGCCTGCTCCAGGCGCAGCCGTGCCGAACGGCCGCGCAGGGTCAGCGTCATCAGCTGGTTGCCGAACCAGGGGCCGCCCGTCTTGCGCCAGCCGACCGGCGGCCGGGGGAGGCGCCCGTGCCGGGCCAGGCCACGGCCGAACGCGCGCGCCACCGCGCTCCAGCCGACGCGGAAGGCCATCCGGATCGACAGGGGGACGGAGTTGTGGACGGGTGAGCAGACGAGCTGCACCACCCGGGAGTCGGGACCCGGCCCGGACCACGAGGGCTCGGCGATGTAGGCGTGGTGCACGTCCCCGGACAGCACGCACACCGTCGCCGGGGCGTCCCGCCCCGAGCCTGCCTCGGCGATCAGATCCGCCAGCCCGGCGAACGACTCGGGGAACGCCGACCAGTGCTCCAGGTCGGCGGCCCGCCGCACCTTCTCCCCGACCCGCGCCCAGCGCTCGCCCCGTTCGCCCCGGCACAGCGCCGCGTTCCAGCCCTCGGCGTCGTGCACCAGGTGCGGCAGCAGCCAGGGCAGCGAGGTGCCGAGGAGGAGGTGGTCGTACGACCCGGGGCTGTCCAGGACCTGCTCGCGCAGCCAGGCCTCCTCGCCCGGGTCGAGCATCGCGCGGCGGTCCTCGGCGAGGACCCTGGCCGCCCGGCTGTCGATCATCAGCAGGCGTACGCGCCCGAAGTCGCGCCGGTAGCTCCAGCGGGCCGTGGCCGCGTCGGCGTCGGCCCGGGCGGCGAAGGTGCGCAGCACGTCGGTGCCGTCGGGGACCTTGTGGACGCCCTCGTACACCGGGTCGGCCGCCAGTTCCTCAGGTGAGAGGTTCCCCAGGTGCTGGTGGACCCAGTACGACATCAGGCCGCTCAGCAGCCGCTCCTGCCACCAGCCGGTGGCCCGCATGTCGTCGAGCCAGGCGGCGGAGGTGTTCCAGTCGTCGATGACGTCGTGGTCGTCGAAGATCATGAAACTGGGCACGGTGGACAGCAGCCAGCGGATGCGGGAGTCGAGCCACGACTCGTAGTAGAGGTGCGTGTATTCCTCGTAGTCCGCGACCCCGTTGCCCGGCGGGTCGTTCAGATCGCGGCGGGCCGACAGCCAGCGCTGCGTCGTCTCGGAGGTCTCGTCGGCGTACACCTGGTCGCCGAGCAGCAGCAGGACGTCGGGACGCTCGCCCTCCGGGTCGGCCACGAGGCGGGTGGCCAGCGCGTCCAGGGCGTCCGGGCCCACGGGGTCGTGCCCGCCGGCCGGCGGGGCGGCCCAGCGGCAGGAGCCGAAGGCGACGCGGAGGCCGCCCTCGCTGTCCGGCGCGTGGATCGCCGACGGCGGAAAGGGGGAGTCGGGCAGGGGCCACACGGGGGTGTCGTCGAGGAGGACCTCGTACGTCGTGGACGTACCGGCCGTGAGGCCGGTCACCGGGATCAGCGCGTAGTGGTGACCCGCCACCTGGAAGGTCGGGGCCGTGCCGCCGGCGCCGTCGGCGCAGCGCACCGCGGCCGTGCACGGACGGCTCGTCTCGACCCATACGGTCGCGGACGAGCCGTCGGTGTACCTCAGCAGCGGTCCGAGCCGCAGTCCGGCCATCGTGGCCCCCTCTCCGTCGCCCCGTACGGTACGGAACGACGGAGGTCAGCGGGGAGGTTCCGACACGGAAATCGCGCGTGTCAGCAGTTCGCGAGGTAGTTCTGGAGCGCGGACTTCTCGGCCGAGTCGACCGCGAGGTCGTAGTAGTACTTCACCTGGACCCAGGCGCGGACGTAGGTGCAGCGGTACGTCGTCCGGGAGGGCATCCAGGTGGCCGGGTCCTGGTCGCCCTTGGCCTGGTTGACGTTGTCGGTGACCGCGATGAGCTGCGGGCGGGTCAGGTCGTTGGCGAAGGACTGACGGCGGGAGGTCGTCCAGGAGTCGGCGCCGGAGTCCCAGGCCTCGGCCAGCGGGACGAGGTGGTCGATGTCGACGTCGGAGGCGGCGGACCAGGTGGCGCCGTCGTAGACGGAGTACCAGCTGCCGCTGGTGGCGGCGCAGGAGGAGTCCTGCTGGACGTTCGAGCCGTCGCGCTTGAGGACGACCTCGCGGGTGTTGCAGGAGCCGGACTGGGTGATCCAGTGCGGGAAGAGGTCGCGGTTGTAGCCGGTGCGGTCCTCGGGGGCCACGGTGAGCGAGGCGAGGTAGGAGCGGGCGGTGGCCCCGCTGACGGGGGTGGGCAGGGCGGCGGAGGCGGCCGGGCCGTTGAGAAGGCCGGCCGAGGCTATGAGACCGGTGAGGCCCGCGAGTATGCTGAGCCGTCGACGCGCGTAGAACTTCGGCATGCGAACTCCCTTGAGGGGTGGGGGCGTTGGGCTGCGAGCGAGGGAATGCTCGTCGCGCCGTGTTGCGGGGAGGTGTGCGCCCGGTGAGAAGTTAGTGACGCGTGCATGACATGACAAGCTTTAAGGCGGAACTTTTCGCTCCAGGGGTGTCGCGTACGATGGACGGCGCAGAAGGGGAGTAGCTCTTCGCCGGACCGTCGACACACTGCTCAGCCCGCCTGAGCCGGCGCCCGGAGGCAGGTCCTACTGGTCCGTCCAGGGGCCCCGCCAGCGAGACCTTCGGCAAGCAGTGCACGCCCGTGCCCCACGCACGGGTGCCGAGTGTGCTGCCGTGCCGAGGTGTCGTGTGTGAAGATCCAGCACTCTCGGTGGGGCAGCCCCGACCGATTGAGGAACCCTTGATCAGCCTGACCGTGACGGCCGTCGTCTTCGGCGTCGTCTTTCTCGCCGAGCTGCCGGACAAGACCGCCCTGGCCGGCCTCGTCCTCGGCACCCGCTATCGCGCCTCCTACGTCTTCGCCGGTGTCGCCGCCGCGTTCGCGCTGCATGTCGCGCTCGCCGTCGCGGCGGGCAGCGTGCTCACGCTGCTGCCGCAGCAGATCGTGCAGGCGCTGACGGGCGTGCTCTTCCTGGGCGGGGCCGCGGTCCTGCTGCTGAAGAAGGGCGAGGACGAGGAAGAGGTCCGCAAGCCGGAGAACCAGTCCTTCTGGAAGGTCTCGGGCGCGGGGTTCATGCTCATCCTGGTCGCCGAGTTCGGCGATCTCACGCAGATCATGACCGCGAACCTGGCCGCCCGCTACGACGACCCGCTCTCCGTCGGCCTGGGCGCGGTGCTCGCGCTGTGGGCGGTGGCCGGGATCGGCATCGTCGGCGGAAAGGCGCTGATGAAGAAGGTGCCGCTGCGGCTGATCACGCAGATCGCGGCGCTGGTGATGCTCGCTCTCGGGGTGTGGAGCCTGTGGGAGGCCGTGACCGGGTGAGCCGGGGCGACCGGGTGAGCCGGGGTGAGCTGAACGGTGGGTGAACGTCTGCGGTGGGCCCTGGCGCTATCCGGGGATGTTTTGTACCGTGGAGAAACAAAGTGGCTCTCGCCCGTTTTCCCTGACCGGCGGGCGGGGCCGCCTTGTTCCTCCGGGGGCTGCCGTGTGCCCTCGTCCGAGCCCTGAGCCTTGGAGCTGCCGATGACGGCCACCGCCGTGCTCACCGCCCGCGCCCTCCTGCTGGACATGGACGGCACTCTCGTCAACTCCGACGCCTCGGTCGAACGCGTCTGGCGGCGCTGGTCCGAGCGGCACGGGCTCGACGGGGACGAGGTCATGAAGGTCGTCCACGGACGGCAGGGATACGCGTCGATGGCGCTGCTGCTGCCCGGCCGGCCGATGGAGCAGAACTACGCGGACAACGCCCGGATGCTCGCCGAGGAGACGGCCGACACCGAGGGTGTCGTCCCGATCCCCGGAGCGCCGGAGTTCCTCGCCTCGCTGCGGGGGCTGCCGCACGCGCTCGTTACCTCCGCCGACGTTCCGCTCTCGACGGCGCGGATGGCCGCGGCCGGGCTGGAGCTGCCCGAGGTGCGGGTGACCGCGGAGTCCGTCGGGGCGAGCAAGCCCGACCCCGAGGGCTTCCTGAAGGGCGCCGCCGAGCTGGGTGTGGCGCCCGCGGACTGTGTGGTGTTCGAGGACTCCGGGGCCGGGATAGCGGCCGGGCGCTCCGCCGGGATGACGGTGGTCGGGGTCGGGCCCCGGGCCGCGTCCCACGCGCCGGACGTGGTGGTGGACGACCTCACGCAGGTGCGCGTGGAGGCCGCGGGGGACGGGACGATCCGCCTGCATATCGGATGACGGATGTATATCGGGTGACGGACGCTACGGTCATCAGGGGTCGGGTCGGTCAGACGTGGGCGGCGATGGTGCGCGCACACACCAGGGACTCGGTGTGTGTGGTGTCCACCTCCAGGTCGTAGCTCACGCCCTCGTGCACCACGTGTGCCTGTGAGGCGGCCATGCCCCGGACCCGGTCGCCCCGGGCGGTCTCACGCCCCGCGGCGACCGCGCTGTCGCACCTGACGCCGACCCACAGCACGTCGAGTCCGTCCAGGGCCTTCTGCCAGCGCTGTTGGGAGTGCGGTCCACCGAGGAAGACGTCGTCGACGACGATCCTGGCGCCGGCACGGGCCATCGCGGCGATGCCCTCGGTCCAGGCCGCGTCCAGGGCGCGGAACTCCGCGCCCACGCTCACCCCGCCGTCCGCGGCGAAGCTGATCCCTCCCTCCGAGCCCTGCATCTTCGCGGGCAGCGCATCGACGAACGAGTCGACGCCGAAGGCCAGCCACGGGTCCGGCAGCACCTCTTGCAGGCACCGTACGATCCCGGACTTGCCGGAGCTCGAACCGCCGTTGAGAACGATCACCTGAGTAGTCACGGCGTCACAGTAGGGCGCTCCAGCCGGTCACGGCTCCTTGGTTTCCGACTCCAGCTTGGCCCGCGTCTCCCGGTCGTAGACGCCGAGATCGTCGGTCTGGATGCCGCGTGACCACTGGTAGGTGCGGACGGCCTCCTCGAGCCGGCTGTCGTAGTCGCCGTCGGTGTCCTCGTCGTACAGGGACAACTGGCGCAGCCGGAGCTGGAGTTCGGTGACCTCCGGGCCGCGGTCGCCCGGGCGCAGGACGGTGGGGCCGCTGTTCTGGCGGGATCGGTCCGGGGGCGCGTCTTCCGGGCTGGCCGGGGCGGACGTCCGGGATGCCGACGGGGTGGCCGACTGCGACGGGCTCGGCGAGGCGCTCGGCGTGGACGGCGACGGGGAGGCCGAGGGGCTCCGGGTGGCCGACGGCGGCGGTAAGGCGGGGGCGGGTGGCGCGGCCTGGGTGCTCTCCGCCGGCGGCTTGGACGCCGCGCTGCTCGACGGGGCGTCCGGCACACTCGCCCGGAGGTCGTCCGGCAGCGCGCTGTTCCGGGACGGCGCCTCGTAGGAGAACATCCCGCTCGCGTACCCGGCCGCGGCCACCACGGCGACACAGGCCCCGGCGGCCGTGGCGAGCAGCGCGTTGCGCCGCCGACGCCGGGGCCTCCGGCCGGACTCGTCCGCTTCCGGCCTGCCCCGGTCCGGTCGTCCCGTGCTGTCGAAGAGCCGCAGATCGGTGACGCTGGGCTCGGTCGCCGCGGGGGCCAGCGGCGTGGGCAGGACGGAGGTGTCCGGCGAGGCCGGCAGTACGGAAGTGTCGGGCGAGGCCGGCAGCACGGTGGTCGCGTCCGGGTCGACCGGGCGCAGGGGCATGGTGGTGTCGGCGGGGGAGGGCGGTGGTGCGGCACCTTCGGCGCGCGGGGCTTGCCCGGGGTTCGTCACGGACCGTCGCGGGGCGTCGTCGGGCGCCCATGCGGGGCCGTCGGTGTGCGGGGGCTGCGCCGGGTGGGCCTGAGGCGGTCGGGGAGCATTGCCGGCTGCCGGACCGGGGTTCGTCATGGACCGTCGCGGGGCGTCGTCGGTGGCCCGTGCGGGGGCTTGGGCGTGCGCGGCCTCCGTGTGCGGGGAGGCGGTCGGACCGTCCGCGCGGGTCCGGTGCGGAGTGCCTCCGCCCGCCCGGGCGGGCGTGTCGGCAGGCGACGTCCGGTCATGGCGGGCCGAGGCGGATCGGTTCGCCGGGGACGGCTGTGCGGGGTCGTGGGTGCGCGGGCGCCCCGCCGGGTGGGTCCGGGGCGGTCGCGGGCTGTCGTCGGCAGCCCGCCCAGGGACCCGTCGTGGAGCGCCTTCGGGTGCCCGCGCCGGGGTCTCGGCGCCCAAGGCCTCCATAGGCGTGGTCGGACCATCCGCGCGGCTCCCTCGGGGGGCGCCTTCGCCCGCCCGGGCGGGAGTGTCGGCAGGGGAGGCCTGGGCATGGGGGGCCGAGGCGGAATGGTCCGCCGGGGACGGCTGTGCGGGGCCGTCCTCGCGCCGGGGCCCCGACGGGTGGGTCTGGGACGGTCGCGGGGCGTGGTCGGCCGGTCGCCCGGGCGTCCGGTGCGGGGCGCCTTCGGGGGTCTGCGTCCGGGCGTGGGAAGCCCCCGTACGCGTGGGCCTGTCGTCCGCGTGTGGTTGCCGTGGGGTGCCGTCGGCCGCCCGGGTGGGCTGCTCGGGGCCCGTCGAGGGTGAGGGCGTGGTCGGACCGTCCGCGCGGGTGCGTCGCGCAGTGTTGCCGCCTGCCCGCGTGGGTGCGTCCGTATGCGAGGGCGACATGGGCCGGCCCGGCGTGCCCTCGTTCTCTGGGGACCGTGTGGGCGTGTCGGGCGTGAGTTCGACGTAGGGGCGGATCCGCAGCGGGTCGAAGTCCTCCGCTGCCGCCGCATCGGTCGTGCGGGCGTTGCGCAGGGCCTCTGCGGCTCGCTGGGTGCAGGTGCAGGACGGGGTGTTGTCCGGCTTTCTGGGCGTGCCGCACTCCGGGCACGGGTGGCCGATCGGCTGTTCCACGCGTTCCTCCCTCCCCTCGCGAACTCCAGAGATTATCCAGATCTTCTCCACAGTGCGGATGACGAGCCCCCGGAATGAAAGCTTCCAAAAGGACTCGGCGGGCCATACCCCGTCACACCGGTCACGATGGAAAATGTCACAGGACCCTCGGGAGGTCTCATGGCCGGGCATGCGCACGTCACGAAGGTGCCGGACCGGGGCGCCGCCGACCGGGAGCAGGTGTCCGGGAACGTACTGGTCTCCATCGGCGCCCTGCTCCTAGGAATGCTGCTCGCCGCCCTCGACCAGACCATCGTGTCGACCGCGCTGCCCACCATCGTCAGCGAGCTCGGCGGCATGGATCACCTGTCCTGGGTGGTCACCGCCTACCTGCTGGCCGCGACCGCCGCGACCCCGCTGTGGGGCAAACTCGGCGACCAGTACGGCCGCAAGCGGCTGTTCCAGACGGCGATCGTGATCTTTGTCGTCGGCTCCGCGCTGTGCGGCACGGCGCAGGACATGACCCAGCTCATCGCGTTCCGGGCCGTGCAGGGGCTCGGCGGCGGCGGGCTGATCGTGTTGTCGATGGCGATCGTCGGCGATCTCGTCCCGCCCCGTGAACGCGGGCGCTACCAGGGGCTGTTCGGGGCCGTGTTCGGGGCGACCAGTGTGCTCGGGCCGCTGCTGGGCGGTCTGCTCACGCAGCATGCGAGCTGGCGCTGGGTGTTCTACGTCAACCTGCCCGTCGGCATCGTGGCGCTCGCCGTGATCGCGGCCGTGCTGCACATCCCGCGCCGGACGCAGCGGCACGTCATCGACTACCTCGGCACCTTCCTCATCGCGGCCGTCGCCACCTGCCTGGTGCTCGTCGCCTCCCTCGGGGGCACGACCTGGGGCTGGGGGTCCGCACAGACCGTCGGGCTCGCGGTGCTCGGCGTCGTCCTCGCCGTCGTCTTCGTGGCCGTCGAGCGGCGGGCCGCCGAACCCGTCCTGCCCCTGAAGCTCTTCCGCGTCCGCACCTTCACGCTCGCCGCCGTGATCAGTTTCGTCGTCGGCTTCGCCATGTTCGGCGCGATGGTCTACCTGCCGACCTTCCTCCAGGTCGTGCAGGGCATCAGCCCGACCATGTCCGGTGTGCACATGCTGCCGATGGTGCTGGGGCTGCTGCTGGCCTCGACGGCCTCCGGGCAGTTCGTCAGCCGGACCGGCCGCTGGAAGGTGTTCCCGATCGCCGGCACCGGCGTCACCACCCTCGGGCTGCTCCTGCTCCACCAGCTCGACGAGCACAGCTCCACCGCCGAGCTGAGCGGTTTCTTCTTCGTCTTCGGCCTCGGACTCGGCCTGGTGATGCAGGTCCTCGTGCTCATCGTGCAGAACGCCGTCCCGTACGAGGATCTGGGCGTCGCCACCTCCGGCGCCACCTTCTTCCGCTCCATCGGCGCCTCGTTCGGCGTGGCCGTCTTCGGCACGGTCTTCGCGAACCGGCTCGGCGACCAGCTCACGGACGCCTTCCGGGGAGCACGGCTACCGCCCGGCGTCTCCGTGGCCGCGCTGGAGGCCGACCCGCGCGGCATCGCCGCCCTGCCGCCCGGTCTGCGCCCGCCGGCCCTGCACGCGTACGCCGTCTCCATCACGGACGTCTTCCTGTACGCCGCCCCCGTCGCGCTCCTCGGCTTCGTGCTGGCCTGGTTCCTGAAGGAGGACCGGCTGCGCGGCTCGGTCACCGCGCCCGACGTCACGGAGACCCTGGCCAGCAACCCCGTCCAGCGGTCCTCGTACGACGAGGTGTGCCGCGCGCTGTCGGTGCTCGGCACCCGCGCGGGGCGGCGCGAGATCTACCGGGAGATCACCGCCCGGGCGGGCTACGACCTGCTGCCCGCGGCGAGCTGGGTGCTGCTGCGGATCAGGCGGTACGGCTCGGTGGAACCGGCCGTGCTGGCCGAGCGGACGCCCGTGGCGCTGCCGGTGATCATGGAGGCCGTACGCCAGGTCGAGGAGCGTGGGCTCGCCGTGCGCACGGGCCTCGACATGGTCCTGACCGACCGGGGACGCGAGGTCGCCGAGCGGCTGGCCCAGGCCCGTGAGGAGTCCCTAGCCGTGCTGCTCGGCGACTGGTGGGGGCCGGACCGGCCGACGGATCTGGTGCAGCTCGTGCGGGAGCTGAACGGCGAACTGTGCGGATCCAGGCGGGAGCGTCCCTCCGAGGTCCGTCCGGTGGAGCACCTCGGCTGAGGCGCCGAAGGCGGGTGGTCAAGTGACGTGCTCCGGCTGAGGCGCCGTCGGCGGACGGTCAGGTGAGGCGCTTGGTGAACCAGTGCTCGGCGTACGGTTCGTCGTTGTGCGGCTCGGTCTCCGTGTAGCCGAGCCGCGCGTAGAGGGCGCGGGCCTCGACGAGGTCGCCGCGGGTGTCGAGCACGATCCGGCCGGCGCCGAGCGCACGGGCGGCGTCCTCGGCGGCCCCGACCAGGAGCGCGGCGCCACCCTTGCCGCGCATCGGCTCGCGCAGGAACACCCGCTTGAGCTCGGCGGTCGTGCCGTCCAGCAGCCGTACGCCCGCCGTGCCGCCCGGCTCACCGCCGTACCGGGCGACCAGCAACCGACCTCGCGGAGGCGCGAGTTCGGCGCCCGGCTGGGCGGCGATCTCCCGCTCCAGCTCGTCCGGGTCGGTCCGGTGCCCCTCGTGCAGCAGGTACCAGCGGTCGCTGACCTCGGTGTAGTACGCCCGCCACAGGGCGGCGGCGACGGGGGAGTCGTACGGTTCCGGGGCCACGGTCCAGGTCATGACCGGCATTCTCGGCGGGTGCCCTGCCAGGGCCGCAACCCGATATCCCGGGGGTGTGCGCGCCCCGGGGGCGGCCCGGACGCCGTTTGGGGGCCTGCTTCCGGGCTACCCGGTCGGCGAACCGGCTCGCGAGGAGAGCCGGTTGGGCCGAGAACCCGGAAGGCATTCATGTCCACTGGCCTGATCATTGCTCTGATCGTGATCGCGGCGGCCGTCGTCATCATCGCGGCCGTCATGACCCTGCGCGCCCGAGGGGCTCGGCGCGGCCCGAGCCTGAAGCGGCGCTTCGGACCCGAGTACGACCTGGCCGTCGCCCGGCACGACGGCGACGCCAAGGCCGCCGAGCGCGAGCTCGCCGAGCGCGTGGAGCGCCACGGCGACCTGCGCGAACGAGCGCTGGAGCCGACGCAGCGCGAGCAGTACGAGGCGCGCTGGACGGCCGCCCAGGAGCGGTTCGTCGACTCGCCGCGGGAGGCGGTCGCCGAGGCGGACCGGCTCCTCGCGGAGCTCGCCGGTGCCCGGGGCTTCCCGGACGGCGGGCAGTACGAGGAACAGCTCGCCGCGCTGTCCGTGCACCACGCCCACCACGTGGACGGCTACCGGCGCGTGCACCGCGCGGCGCACCTGCGCGCGGACGACGCCCGGGACGGCGGCACCGGTACGGAAGACATGCGTGAGGCCATGGTGGCGGCCCGCGCCCTGTTCGAGGAGCTGGTGCGGCCGGCCCGCCACGACGGCGGAGGCCACGCCGCCGGCCCGCACCTGGGCGGACGCCATGAGGGCGGACGGCACAAGGCCGGGCTGAACGGCGGCCGCAAGGCCCCGGCCACCCGCGACGGACACATGCCGTGGGCGCTCCACCGACGTCAGGCGAAGGAGAGTTGAGATCGATGTCCAACATGACCCCACCGCCCGGCGACGACACCCGCGGCTCCGCCGGTCCGGACGCCCGTAGCTCCGCCGGTCCCGACGCCCGAGGTGAGACCGCCCTGGGCACCGGCCACGGCACGGCGCCGCACGGCATCGACGGCCCGACGGATCGTGCCACCGGAGAGGGAACCGCGGAAACCTCCCGGACCTTCGGGACTCCCGCGACGCCCGGGACTTCCCGGACCACCGGGACGCCTGGGACCACCGGTACCGCCGGGACCTCCGAGACCGCAGGAACTCCTGGCACCCCGGGAGCCTCCGCAGCACACGGCACGCACCTGCTCCCGCACGACGAGTCCGACAAACTCGTCTCCCAGTTGCACCACGCCGTCGCCGAGTTCGTCGACGCCCCCCGGGCCGCCGTCGAGGAGGCCGACCACGTGCTGGAGGAGATCGCGGCCCGGTTCACCGAGGCCGTCACGCAGCGCCGCCGCACCCTGCGGCACTCCTGGCAGTCCGTGGAGGGCGGCGAGGGCAAGCCCGTGTCGAGCGGTGACACCGAGCAACTCCGTCTGGCCCTGAAGGACTACCGGGAGCTGGCGGAACGGCTCCTGCACGTCTGAGCCGGGTGCTCCCGAGTCCCGGTCACCGGTCCGCCCGGCGCTCCCGCCACTGCCGTACGACGTCCTCGACGTCGTACGGCTTCTTTCCCAGCGGGGGCCCGGGCGGCGGCTTGAACATCATGTCGCGGATCTTGTCGTTGATCTCGCCGATGATCTTCCTGACGGCCTGCTCCGAAGGAGCCGCGTACGCGGCCAGGAGCGCGTCCTCCGCCTCCTTGCGCAGCGCCAGCGCCGGTGGCAGGACCGAGAGGCCCTCACGGGCCATCTTCCGCTTGACCCACCACAGTTCGTCGTAGGTGGAGTCCACATCGGCCGGCAGCGGTTTGCCCGCCCCCGGCAGCCGCTCGAACTCGCCGCGTGTCTCCGCCTCACGGATCTGCTTGTCGACCCAGGACTCGAAGTCGACGCCGGGTGGCTTTCGCTCGGTCATGAACCCATTGTGCCGGACACCGTGCGGCCTGGCGTTCTATCATGCGGCGGGCTTGAAGACCCACCAGGACGTCCCAGAAGGAGCGCACGTGCTCGAACTCACCATGGCCGCCGTGTCCGCGGCGGAGGAGGGTGCCACGGCCGGCATGCTCATGGCCGACGCGCCCAGCGAGCCGGGTGCCGTGCTGCGGGTGGGCCGCGACAAGTCGGTGTGCCGGCTGTCGACGCCGGACGACTGGCTGTTCGTCTCCCGCGTCCACCTGGAGTTCCTGTGCGGGGCCGACGGGACCTGGCACCTGACGTGGCTGCGCGGCTCCCAGCCCGACCCGTCCTCCGAAGTCCGGCTCACGGTGGGGGAGTACGTCCAGCCCCTCGCCTACGGCGGCACCGTCCCGCTGCCCAGGGGCGGCAGCGGCGAGGTCATCGTCCAGGACCGCACCGCCCCGCGCAGCGTCAACGTGGGCTTCTTCCACGAGGTCTGAGCGCCCGACGACCGCCGGCGCTACGCCAGCACCCGCGCCAGCGCGAACCCGTCGTACCCCTTCATGCCGACCGTCTGGATCGCCGTACCGCTCAACCTCGGGTGGCTGCCGATCAGTTCGATCGCGGCGCGGGTGCCCGTCACGTCCGGGGCCGTGCTCTCCGCGTCGGTCACGCGGCCGCCGCGGACGACGTTGTCGAGGACGATCAGGCTGCCCGTGCTGGTGAGCTTCAGGGCCCACTCCACGTAGTGCGGGTTGTTGACCTTGTCGGCGTCGATGAAGACCAGGTCGAAGGGGGGCGGGTTCTCGTCGGCCAGCTGGGGCAGCGACTCCAGGGCCGGGCCGACCCGGACCTCGACGAGCTTGTCCAGGCCGGCGCGGGCGATGTTGCGGACGGCGACCTCGGCGTGCCTGGGGTCGTACTCCAGGGAGACCAGCCGCCCGTCGGCGGGCAGGGCGCGGCCCAGCCAGATGGTGCTGTAGCCGCCGAGCGTGCCGATCTCCAGGATGTGGCGGGCGCCCTGGATCTGGGCCAGGAGCTGGAGGAGCTTGCCCTGGTTGCCCGCGACGTTGATGTGCGGCAGCCCGGCGGCGTCGCTGTCGCGCAGGGCGGCCGCCAGGGCTTCGTCGTCCGGGGCGAGGCGGTCGGTGAAGTAGGCGTCGACCTCGTCCCAGACGTGCGACTCGCTCATGCACCTCTACCTTTCGTACGCATAGTTAGCATTCCTAACTAGTGGCGGTGATGAAGATACGTGGTGCACCGGTTCGCTGTCAGTGGGATTTCGCCGCGTGTCTCAGCCGGCCACCGAGGGCGCCGAACCCGGCAGCGGACGCCCCGCCGACTCGGCCATGCGCCACACCGCGAAACCACCCACGACGGCCGCGGCCATCATGTAGTACGCGGGCATCATCATGTTCCCGGTCGCGCCGATCAGGGCCGTGACCACCAGCGGCGTCGTGCCGCCGAACAGGGACACGGAGACGTTGAAGCCGATGGACAGGGAGCCGTAGCGGACCTTCGTCGGGAACAGTGCCGGGAGCGCCGAGGGCATGGCCGCCGTGAAGCAGACCAGCAGCAGGCCGAGGGCGCCCATGCCGAGCGCGACGGCCGGCAGGCTGCCCTCGCGGATCAGCAGCAGGGCCGGGACCGACAGCAGCAGGAAGCCCGCGCAGCCGGTGGCGATCACCGGGCGGCGGCCGATCCGGTCGGTCAGCGCGCCGGCGAACGGCTGGACGATCATCATCAGGGCCATCACGCCGAGGACCACGAGCAGGCCGTGCGTCTCGTCGTAGTGGAGCTGACCGGTCAGGTAGCTCGGCATGTACGACAGCAGCATGTAGTCGGTGACGTTGAAGACCAGCACCAGGCCGACGCAGAGCAGCAGCGCGCGCCACTGGCCGGTGATCATCTCGCGCAGCGGCACCTTGGGGCGGTCGCTCTCGGCCTTCTCGACCTCGGCCGCGAACGCCGGGGTCTCCTCCAGGCGCAGCCGCAGGTAGAGGCCGATGATGCCCATCGGGCCCGCGATCAGGAACGGGATGCGCCAGCCCCAGGAGGTCAGGTCGTCGGCGGAGAGCAGGGCGGTCATGAGTGTGACCAGGCCCGCGCCGCCGATGTAACCGGCGAGGGTGCCGAACTCCAGCCAGCTGCCGAGGAAGCCGCGCCGCTTGTCGGGGGCGTACTCGGCGATGAAGGTGGAGGCACCCGCATACTCGCCGCCGGTGGAGAAGCCCTGCACGAGGCGGGCCACGAGGAGCAGGACCGGCGCGCCGACGCCGATCGTCGCGTACGACGGGATCAGGCCGATCGCGAAGGTGCCCGCCGCCATCATGATCATGGTGAGCGCGAGGACCTTCTGGCGGCCGACGCGGTCGCCGAGCGGGCCGAAGACCATGCCGCCGAGGGGACGCACCAGGAAGGCCGCGGCGAAGGCGCCGAACGTGGAGAGGAGCTGCGCGGTGGGGTTGCCCGAGGGGAAGAAGACCTTGCCCAGCGTGACCGCGATGTAGCTGTAGACACCGAAGTCGAACCATTCCATCGCGTTGCCCAGCGCGGCCGCCTTCACGGCGCGCTTGACGAGCGCGGGGTCGGTGACGGTGGTGCCGGGGGATTTCGCTGCGCGGCTCTTCAGGCCGGACGCGGGAGCGACGACTGAGACAGTCGACAAGACTCGCTCGCCTACCTTTCGACGGGGACAGGGACGCGGTCCGCGCGGCGGCGCTGTCGTACGGGCCGAAAAGCGACGATAGGCGGATAAAGGCCGATCACGGGCCGTACGCCTTTCGTTGCAGGGGGCATCTAAATCCCGGCTGCGCAGGCACGTCTGCCCGGCTGGGAGCGGTTCCCACGCGATCTTGATGTGATCCTTCTCGCGTCACGAGAGGCAACCGCGCGCCTCGCGCACTATCGTCAACCGGACGAAGGGGGGCATACCGGGTAGAAGGTCGACGAAGCGTGGCGAATGCGGAGCGCAGCGGACGACCGGCGGAAGCCTTCGGAGCGACAGCCGTCGGCAGTACCCGCACACCCTCCCGCACGCCCCTGCGCATGGCCTGTCTCGCGCTGTGGCTGATCGTCGCCGCCCTCGCCGCACGGCAGGTCACCGTCGTGCTCGGCACTCCGAGGGGCGAGCGGCTGACGGACCTGGAGACCTGGGTCGGGCCGAACGGCGTCCTGCACGTGACCGGCTCGCTCTACGACTCCACCCGCTTCACCGGCACCCCCTTCGGCGGGCTCGTCCTCAAGCCCCTCACCCGTGCGGCCGAACAGGCCCTCGGCTGGGGCTGGACCTTCGGCACGCTGCTGCTGGTCGTCGCGCTCGGACTGATCGCCGCCCGTGCCCTGCCCCAGCCCATCGGCCGCCGCACGGCCCTGCTGGCCGCCCCCGTCGCCATCGGCCTGCTGATGCTGTCCCTGCCGGTCCGCAACACCCTGTGGCTCGGCCAGACCAGCATCGTCCCGGTCCTGCTCGTCCTGCTGGGCTGCTTCGTCGCCCACGGCCAGCGCACCAGCGGCCTGCTCATCGGCGTCGCGGCCGCGCTCCAGCCCACCCTGCTGCTCTTCACGCCCCTGTTGTGGTTCACCGGCCGCAGACGCGCCGCCCTCTCCACCGGCGTCGCCTTCGCCGTCTGCTGCGGGCTCGCCTGGGCGGCGATGCCGCACGACTCCCACACCTACTGGGTCCACCACATGGCAGGCGTCGGCCTCGGCGGCCGGGCCGACGACCTCGGCAACCAGTCCCTGCACGGCGCCCTGCTGCGTCTCGGCCTGAACGGCCCCCTGGAGATCGCACTCCTCCTGATGCTCGGCGCGGCCGTCGCCGTCCTGGCCCTGCGCCGCGCCGTGCGCTACTTCGACGACGGCCAGCTCCTCCTCGCCGTCGCGATCACCGGCTGCGCCGCGATCGTCGTCTCACCCGCGGCCTGGCAGCACCAGCTCCTGTGGGTGCTGCTCGCGGTCGTCGGCCGGGCCGGCAGACGCGCCTCCGACCGCTACGTCTGGCCGGTCGCCGTCGTCCTGGTCATGACCCTGCCGGCCAGGATGATGCTGCCGGACATGCCGTCGCTGGACCCGCTGCGCACGAACCTCGTCCTGGTCGCCGCCCTCGCCGCCGCCACGGCCGTGCCGTTCCTCTCCCGCACCGCCCCGCACTACCAGTCGCCGACACCCGCCGAGTACGCCCCCGCCGCCCCGGCCCGCTTCCGGCACATCCCGCTCGCGCCCTTCCTGCGCCGGGTCCTCACCCGGCCGAACCTCCTCCTGGAACTGCTCCTCCTCCGGGTCACCTACGCCGCCTACTCCCAGGTACGGCTCGCCGCCACCGGGGGCAGCATCTCGGCCGGCCGGGCCGAGGCAGAGGAGAACGGCCGGCAGATCCTCGGCCTGGAACGCGCCCTGCACATCGACATCGAGCACTGGGCCAACCACACCGTCGTCACGATCGACTGGCTGCGGGACTTCCTCGACTTCTACTACGAGTCGCTCCACTTCGCCGCCCCGCTGACCGTCCTCGCCCTCCTCTACTGGCGCCGCCCCGCCGACTACCGCTGGGCCCGCTCCGCCCTGGGCATCGCCACCCTGCTCGCCCTGGTCGGCTTCTGGCTCTACCCGCTGGCCCCGCCCCGGCTGATGCCGACACTCGGCTTCATCGACACCGTCCACGGCGTCCAGGACTTCTCCCAGCCCGACTACGGCACGCTCACCGCCCTGACCAACCAGTACGCGGCGATGCCGTCCCTGCACTTCGGCTGGTCGCTGTGGTGCGGCGTCGTGATCGCCGTGCTGGCGCGCCGGTGGTGGATCAAGGTGCTGGGGCTGGTGCATCCGCTGTTCACCGCGTCCGCGATCGTCACGACGGCGAACCACTGGGTGCTGGACGCGGCCGGGGGAGCAGTGGTGGTCGGCGCGGGTTTCGCACTGACGTATGTTCTGTCGGGGCCCCGGTCGTCCCCCGCCGGCCCACGGCAGGTCGTCTCGATTCGCCGGGGCGTCATTCCCTGCTGAAAACGGCGACGTCACTGCCGAAGGCGCAGGCCAGGACGCCGCTCTCGTGCAGGGCCACGGCCCAGCACTCGCCGGGGACATGGACGACGTCGATGACGCTGAAGGTGCGGAGGTCCCAGATGCGGACCGTGTTGTCGGCCGAGCCGGTGACGGCGACCGGGCGTCCGTCCAGCTCGGCGCACATCAAAGCGGTCACGAAATGGCTGTGACCGGTCATCGCGGGACCGACTTCCTGGTGCGTGCGCAGGTCCCTCACCCGTATCGCATGGTCCTCCGAGGCGAAGATGACCACTGGGCGGTCGCCCAGCGTCGTACATGCGATCGGACCTTCCACGTAGCCTGGCCCGGGGCCCGCGAGGGCGCGGCCCTCGGTCAGATCCCAGACCCGAATGGTCTTGTCGGCCGAGGACGCGGTGACGGCGACCGGGTGACCGTCCAGGGCCGCGCATGCCACGGCCGACACCCATCTGTCATGTCCCTTGAGCGGCGGATACACGTCTTCGCCCGTGGCGAGATCCCACACCCGCACGTTCGCACCCAACGTCGCCCCGACCACGATCGGGCGCCCCGCGAGGACGGTGCACGCCACCTGCTCCACGGACTCGTAGCTGAGCCGGATGGTCGGACCCGTGGGCCGGCCCGACGAAAGATCCCACGTTCGTACCGTGTAATCCTCGCTTCCACTGCTGACGGCCACCGGGCGACCCGCGAGCACCGTGCAGGCCACCGAACCCACACCTTCCGTGTGACCGTGCATGAGCTCGCCCAGCGGCCGCGCCGTGGCAAGATCCCACATGCGCACGGTGCTGTCCTCGGAGGCGGTGACGAAAACTGGCCGCTCCTCGACGGAAGCCAGGATGAGGTCTGTGACCCCATTGGTGTGACCGATCACGGGCCGGCCGACGACCTGGCGAGGAGACAGGTCCCACACCCGGACTGTGCCGTCGAACGCCCCTGTGACAGCGACCGGCTGCCCGGACAAGGACGAGCACGTCACGGACAGCACACCGGTGTTGTGGCCCTTCAGCGGTGGCCCTACCTGCTGCCGCGCGGTCAGGTCCCAGATCCGCATGGTGGCGTCGTTGTAGCTGATGACTGCCGCCTGCCGGCCGTCGAGTTCCGCGCACACCAGCGAGAACGCCCAGTCGTTGTGGCCTTGCCACTCGGCAAGATGCAGACCCGTGTCCAGGTCCCAGAGGTGCATCGTGCCGTCCCGTGCGTGACCGACGGCGACCGGGCGGCCGTCCAGCCGCGTACATCCGACGGTCAGGAGCCAGAGCTCTCTGTCGCCCGACAGCCGACGCAACTCGCGCTGGGAGGCCAAGTCCCACACGGACAGACGTGAGCCGGTCGTGCTGATGACGGCGATCGGTCGGCCACCCACCACCGCACACGCCAGCGCGGTCACATGGCTGCCGATGGACAGGGGCTCGCCCACAGGCCGGCAGGTGATCAGATCCCAGACCCGCACCGTCCTGTCGTCCGAGCCGGTGACGGCGACCGGACGCCCCTCCAGCTCCGTGCACGCCAGCTTCTCCACCGAATCGATGTGACCGGTCAAGGGCTCCCCCACGGGGAGGCCGGTGGCCAGGTCCCAGATCCGGGCCGTGCCGTCCGCCGAGCCGGTGACCCCGACCGGGCGGCCGCCCAGTTCGGTGCACGCCACCGTGTTGACCGCGCCTGCATGGCCGGACATCACGTCTCCGAGCGGCCGGCCGGTGGTCAGATCCCAGATCCGCACGGTTTCGTCCCGGGCACCTGAAACGGCGACCGGTCGGCCGTTGAGCACCGTGCAGGCCACCCCGCGCACCGGGGCCCTGTGACCGATCAAGGTGCCGCGCATGCTGGCCGACACCTGCCAGCCGGATGCGGCGACGGGTTTCCACGCCCGCCTGGCCAACCGGCTGTTGAACGCCTCCAGAACCGCCGGCACGTTGAAACGGGCCGCGTTCACCGCCAGGACCTGGCGTCGGCTCGCCACGTCGAGTCCGCGATGGACGTTGAGGGAAATGAGGTAGATCGCCGCGTGCAGGCGGGCGAGGTCGCTCTCGGCCCGCAGCAGGTGCGGGGCGAGGGGGTCGCAGTCCGCGTGGACCAGGTACTCGGCGTCCGCCAGCAGCGCGTCGAGCAGGCCCGCGGCGACCGCGTGGGTGACCAGGTGCCGCAGGGCGTAGGGATGCGCTCGTCCCCAGTCGCGCGACCCGTCCAGGTGATACGGCACCGCCCTGCGCAGCACCTCCGTGAAGCCCCGGTGCACGCACCCCGCGTCTTGCCCCTTGCGCAGGTACTCCGCCATCGACTCGTGGTACAGCCGGTACACCGACCGCCCGTCCTCCACCGCTTCCACGACGTAGGCTCCGGCGTCGCGCCGCAGTCGGTAAATGTCCTCGTTGTTGTAGCGCCGACCGGAGAGTTCGGAGGCGAGTGGGGCCCAGATGTCCTCCCAGGGGAGGCCCTGGCCCTCGGCGTAGGCGAGGGGGCGGAGGAGGTCGAGGACGCGGGCGGCGTCCTCGCCGAAGCGCTGGTGGAGGTCGCGGTGCATGGCGTCGGCCGCCGCGCTGGGCAGGGAGCGGCGCCAGACGGGGTCGTCGGGATCGGGGAGGTCCGGTGTCGCGGCGAGGGTGCCCGCCGTGATGCGGGCGACGAGGAAGCAGTGGCCGGCCGCCGCGGCGACCGCCTGTGCCACACCGATCCGTACGTCGTTCGGGCAGTCGAGGTAGGGGGAGTCCGGGTGGGCGTCCAGGAGGTTGCGGACGGTGTAGACGAGCACGGCCCGTGGGTCGGCGTAGTACGGCGCGTCGAGGTCGACGTGCTCGTGCCGGTCGACGCCGAGCGCCGGGCAGAGGTGGGGGCGGGTGCCCAGGAGCAGGCGCAGGTGGGGCGCGGCCAGTTCCCCCAGGGGGCGCAGCACCTGGCCGCACAGCGTCGACGGTGTCGCCGCCTCGTCGAGGCCGTCGATCAGCACGACGTGCGGGCGTTCGGGCACCGGGCGCGCGCTGAGGTCGTTCAGCAGGTCCGCCACCGAGTCCGCCGGGGACAGCCGCAGTGCCGCCGCGACCGCCCGCAGTACCTGCTGGTCGGTGAGGCCCTGCGCGTACACCGCCGTGCCGATCGCCCTGGGACGCGGCAGCTGATCGGCCCGCAGGCCCAGGCTCGCCAGCGGCACCGTCTTGCGGTACTCCGGGTCGCTCACCGCCGCCAGCAACCCGAGTACGGCTGTCTTGCCCGACCCGGGATCACCGGTGACGACCAGCGCCGTACGGGTGTCGGGCAGGTCGTGGAGCCACTCGCTGATGTCCTTCAGAGCCTGGTGGCGGCCCGAGAACCACCACCCGTCCCGGTGGGGGTCGCTGTGCCCCATCGCCCTGCGCAGCAGCCGCGTACGGAACTCCACGTCCCGCCGCTTCGCCTGCTGATCCCACTCGGCGGCCTGTTGCAGCGCCATGTCCGTATGGGAGAGGCCGCTGCTGTGCTTGGTGTTGGGCAGGAACGGCGGGACCTCGCCCGTCAGACCGATGATCTCCAAGCCGATGTGCTGGAAGTCGGGGCGTTTCGGATTGGTGCGCGTGGCGTTCACGACCGCGTCCAGGGCCAGCAGCGGCGGACTGTACCCGGCCGTGGCCAGACTGGTCACCGCCTCCGTCAGCAGCTCCGGGAAGGCGCCCGTCTGCGCGAGTTCCCGCGGCTGCGCCGACGTGATCACCGCCAGCCCGGACTCGCCCTCCCGCCAGTCGTTCTTCAACCGGGCCATGGCCGCGAGCAGTTCGTTGCCGCCCTGCCCGGAGAAGCACGTGTCGAGCATCAGCAGCAGCCGGCGCACCTTCGTCCCGGCGAGGATCTTGCGCGCCAGCGTGGCGGGCAGCAGCGCGTCGTACAGGTCGTCCGGCTCGGTGTCCGCGGTGAGCAGGACGTAGTCGCCGTTGTCGAGGACCTCCCCGTGCCCCGCGACGTACACGGCGACGACGTCGTCCGGACGGCGGTCCGGAGCACGGCAGAACTCGCGTAACTCGCGCAGCAGTTGCTGCTTGCTCGGGTTGAGGCCGAGGTCGGACACGTGCGTGTAGCCGAGCTCACCGGTGAACAGCTCCACCATCTTGCGACGGGCCTCCACCAGGCCCGGCCGGTCCCACTCCAGCTCCGCGGGCGCGTTGGGGTAGTGGCTGATGGCGGTCGCGATGAGGAAGCGCCGCGGCTCGGTCCCGCTCACGCCAGGCCCTCCGCCACCGCCTCGCCCGTTTCCTTCGCGGTCAGGTAGAGGGCGGCATCGTGCGCGTGTGAGCCGTTGTGGACGACCTTGCCGACGACGTCCGTTCGGAAGAACAGCGACAGGTCCTTCACCGCGGCCACGACATCGCCCTCGTCGACGACGTTCGTCCACGACGACGTTCCGGGCCACGTCTCCGGCCCGGGCCGCAGCCGGTCCACCACCATCCGCATCCCCAGCGGCGAACCCAGCGTCACCAGTGCGCGCACCCCGTGCCCGGGGCGGGCGCACAACGCCTCGAAGGCGACGACCGAGCCGAGCGAGTGCGCTACCACCACCCGCGTGTCCGGGCCGATCGCCTCCTCCACCCGGCTTCTGGCCGCCGCCCGCAGCTCGTCGTCCGTCAGGTAGCGGTGGACCTGCTTCAGGTCGAACACCAGTGCTCGCAGCGACACTTCGGCGAAGAAACGCGAGTGCTGGAGGACCCGCAGGGCCGTCTGCGCGGCACGCGGCGAGCGGGCCAGCGTGTCCCCGCCGGGCGGCGGCACGGACCGGTCGACCCGGGCAGCCGCCGCCCACCACTCCAGCAGCAGTTCCGTCTCGAACCCCTCGTCCACGTCGTCCGCCGTGAACACCGGGTCGCCGACGGCCAGCGTGTGCCCGGGGGGCCGGAACAGGTCCCCGTAGAACGCCATCCGCAGGTCACCCGGGGCGAGTTCCGGGCCGCCCGCCCTGTCGAGGCCGTCGGCTAGCGCCGGCTCCCAGTCCTTCAGCAGCGTGTTGCTCCCCAGCCGCTGCTTGCCCACCCCGTGCACACCGACAATCCGCGCCATCGCACCCGTCCCCCGAGTCAGCAGGACTGTTCACTCTAGGGCGACTGTCTCGGCCCCGCATTCGAACCACACGGTCTTCCCGCCCCCGCGCCACAGCGACACGCCCCACTTGTCGGCCATCGCGTCGAGCAGGAGCAGCCCCCGGCCGCCCTCGGCATCCGGCTCCGGCCGGGCCGGGGAGACCGGCAGTTGATCACTGCCGTCCGTCACCTCGACCCGCACCCCGGCCGGCTGCCGCAGCAACAGCAGCGCGCAGCGGCGGTCGGGGACGTGCTGTACGACGTTCGCCAGGAGCTCGGTCACGCCCAGCTCGACGGCGTCCGACAGCTCGGGCATGCGCCACTCTTCGAGGAAGGAGCGGACGATACGGCGGACGTGGCGGGGGGCGTGTTCACCGACGGTGAGGCGCATCGAGTACTGGGCGGGAATGTATTCGTTCACGGGACGAGGCTGACGTGCCGTGACTACTCTGGGCTACGGAACGGATACAACCGGTCCCATTGTGGGCCGAGTTGCGTGAGAGGGGCTTCTGCCGTGACCCACATCAACGCCCTTGACCCGGGTGCGTCCCCGCTCGACTACTACGGCTTCGAGCTGAGGAGATGCCGGGAGGCCGCCGGGCTGACACAGAAGCAGCTCGGGGAGATCCTCAACTACACGGGCTCGCTCGTCGGCCAGATCGAGACGGCCAGGAAGCTCCCGACGCCGGAGTTCAGTGAACGGGCGGATGCGGCGCTGGGGACGGACGGTATGTTCTCCCGCCTCGTCGAGTTGGTACTGCGGAGTCGGCTTCCGGCCTGGTTTCAGCAGGTGGCGGAGCTGGAGGCGCGGGCGACGGAGATCTGTACGTTCCAGACTCACGTGGTGCACGGGCTCCTCCAGACGCGGGGGTACGCGCGCGCTGTGCTCGGTGTGCTGGATCAGGTCGATCTGGACGACCGCACAGCCGTACGGCTCGCTCGGCAGCGCATCTTCGAGAAGGAGGAGCCGCCAGTCCTGTGGATGGTCATCAGCGAGGCTGCGCTGTACCAGGGAATCGGCGGTGCAGAGACCATGCGAGGTCAACTGGCGCACCTGTTGTCGTTCGAGCGCAACCCCCGGATCAACATCCAGGTGCTCCCGTTCTCTGCCGGAGCGCACGCTGGACTCCAAGGCGCATTCAACCTCTACCGGTTCCGACAGGACCCGGACATTGTCTATACCGAGGGGTACGGCAGCGGGCATCCGACCGCGAATCCGGACACCGTCAGTGACTGCTCGCTCCGTTACGATCATCTTCGTGCCGCCGCGCTCTCCCTCAGGGATTCGGCGGAGCTGATCCGGCGAGTGATGGAGGAACGCTATGGCGAGCAACGCGATTCCGACGGGGATCCTGTGGCGTAAGTCCAGCTACAGCGGTGACCAGGGCGGTGATTGTGTAGAGGTCGCGGAAGCCTCTCCCACCATCGCAATACGCGACTCCAAGACCCCGGCGGGACCGATCCTCACCCTCGACCCCGCCGCGTTCACCACCTTCGTCAACTGGACGACTACAACCGCTGAATGATCGTGCCGGTGGCCAAACCGCCGCCCGCGCACATGGTGATCAGCGCGAACTCCTTGTCCGCGCGCTCCAGTTCATGAAGCGCCGTCGTGATGAGCCGGGCCCCGGTGGCTCCCACCGGGTGTCCGAGCGCGATCGCGCCGCCGTTCACGTTCACCTTCTCCAGGTCCTGCTCGAAGACCCGCGCCCAGCTCAGTACGACCGATGCGAACGCCTCGTTGATCTCCACGAGGTCGATGTCCTTGAGGGACATCCCGGCCTTGCCCAGCACGGCCTTGGTCGCGTCGATCGGACCGTCGAGGTGGAAGTGGGGGTCGGCGCCCACCAGGGCCTGGGCCACGATCCGGGCCCGGGGCCGCAGCTTCAGGGCGCGAGCCATCCTCTTCGACGCCCACATGATCGCCGCCGCCCCGTCGGAGATCTGCGAAGAGTTGCCGGCCGTATGGACCGCCGTCGGCATGATCGGCTTCAAGGCCGCCAGCGCCTCCGCCGTCGTGTCGCGCAGGCCCTCGTCCTTGTCCACCAGGCGCCACATGCCCTGCCCGGCGTGCTGCTCCTCCTCCGTCGTGGGGACCTGGACCGCGAACGTCTCTCGTTTGAAGCGCTCCTCCGCCCAGGCGTGGGCGGCCCGCTCCTGGGAGGCGAGGCCCAGGGCGTCGACGTTCTCGCGGGTCAGGCCGCGGTGGCGGGCGATGCGCTCGGCGGCCTCGAACTGGTTCGGCAGGTCGACGTTCCACTCGTCGGGGAACGGCTTGCCCGGCCCGTGCTTCGAGCCCGACCCGAGCGGCACCCGGGACATCGACTCCACGCCGCAGGAGATGCCGACGTCGATCACGCCGGTGGCGACCATGTTGGCCAGCATGTGGGAGGCCTGCTGGGAGGACCCGCACTGCGCGTCGACGGTCGTCGCTGCCGTCTCGTAGGGGAGCCCCATCGTGAGCCAGGCCGTGCGCGCGGGGTTCATGGACTGCTCGCCGGCGTGGGTGACCGTACCGCCGACGACCTGCTCGACGCAGTCGGCCGGGATGCCGGTGCGGCCGAGGAGTTCGCGGTAGGTCTCGCCCAGGAGGTAGGCGGGGTGCAGGTTGGCGAGCGCGCCTCCGCGCTTGCCGATGGGGGTGCGTACGGCTTCGACGATCACTGGTTCGGCAGCCATGGGTGCGGGTCCTCTCCGGGAGGCTACGCGGAACTAGTACGCGTTCTAGTTCTGTCAGCAGTGTGCTGAGGGCTGCTCGCCGACCGCAAGAGTCGTGCGGGTAATTGGGGTGTCCGTGCCCCTTGCTACTTGTAGAACCCGTTACTACCGTCACCGCAACTCCGCACAGCTGATGGGCCGTCAGTCAGAGTCGGTACGAGTGGTGGGAGCCGCCATGTCCTGTCCCGCGCTGCCCGAGGGGTTCGACTTCACCGACCCGGACCTGCTGCACAGCCGTGTGCCGCTGCCGGAGTTCGCCGAGCTGCGCCGGGTGGAGCCGGTCTGCTGGGTGCCGCAGCCGGCGGGTCTCGCCGGTTTCCAGGACGAGGGGTACTGGGCGGTCACCCGGCACGCCGACGTCAAGTACGTCTCCACGCATCCGGAGTTGTTCTCGTCGTACCTCAACACGGCGATCATCCGCTTCAACGAGCACATCGAGCGCGATTCCATCGACGCGCAGCGGTTCATCCTGCTGAACATGGACCCGCCCGAGCACACGCGGGTGCGGCAGATCGTGCAGCGCGGGTTCACGCCCCGGGCGATCCGCGCGCTGGAGGAGCGGCTGCGGGCGCGTGCCCACGCGATCGTGGCGAACGCCCGCGCGCACACCGGCCCCTTCGACTTCGTCACCCAGGTCGCCTGCGAACTGCCCCTCCAGGCGATAGCCGAGCTGATGGGCGTGCCGCAGGAGGACCGGGACAAGATCTTCGACTGGTCCAACAAGATGATCGCGTACGACGATCCCGAGTACGCCATCACCGAGGAGGTCGGCGCCGAGTCGGCCACGGAGATCATCGCCTACGCGATGAACATGGCCGCCGACCGCAAGCAGTGCCCCGCCCACGACATCGTCACGCAGTTGGTGGCGGCGGAGGATCAGGGCAACCTCAATTCAGATGAGTTCGGGTTCTTCGTGCTCATGCTGGCCGTCGCGGGCAACGAGACCACTCGCAACGCCATCACCCACGGCATGCACGCCTTCCTCACCCACCCCGAGCAGTGGGAGCTCTACAAGAGGGAGCGGCCGTCGACGACGGCGGAGGAGATCGTGCGCTGGGCGACCCCGGTCGCCGCCTTCCAGCGCACCGCCACCCAGGACACCGAGTTGGGCGGCAAGCTGATCCGCAAGGGCGACCGGGTGGGGCTGTTCTACGCCTCCGCCAACCATGACCCCGAGGTCTTCGACGAGCCGGACGACTTCGACATCACCCGCGATCCCAATCCCCACCTCGGTTTCGGAGGCGGCGGCCCGCACTACTGCCTGGGCAAGTCCCTCGCCGTGCTGGAGATCGACCTCATCTTCAACGCGATCGCCGACGCCATGCCGGGCCTCCGACTGGTCGACGATCCACGCCGGTTGAGGTCGGCGTGGATCAACGGGGTGAAGGAACTGCGGGTTCGGTCCCAGTGACCGTCAGTGCGGCTGGCGTAGTCCCGCGACGAGGAGCGCGACCAGTCGGCGTGCGTCGTAGCGGGGGTCGGTGTCGGCGCCGACGCAGAGGTTTCCGATGCCGCGCATGAACTGGTAGGCGTCGAGGTCGGAGCGGATCTCGCCGGACTCGGCGGCGGCTTCGAGCAGTTGGGCGCACACCGGCAGGAGGCGGTCGAGGAAGTAGGTGTGCAGCGGCCCGAAGCAGGTGCTGTCCCCCTGCATCGCGGTGGCCAGGCCGTGCTTGGTGACCAGGAAGTCGACGAAGAGATCGACCCACCGCACCAGGGCGGCATGGGGCGTCGGGCCGGCCGCCAGCAGGGCCGGGCCGGCTTCGGCGCAGGCGTCGACCTGGTGGCGGTAGACGGCGATGACGAGGTCCGCCCGGGTGGGGAAGTGGCGGTAGATCGTGCCCGTCCCGACGCCGGCCTTGGCCGCGATGTCCCGTACCGGCGCGTCCACGCCGGAGCTGACGAAGACCTCGGCGGCCGCGTCCAGCAGGGCCTGTTGGTTGCGCCGGGCGTCCTTGCGCTTGGACCGGGCTGAGCTTCCGGCGCTCTGGCCGCTGTCGTTCACCGTGACGTCCTTCCGTGCGGTTGTAAAGCGGAACCGTGTTCCGTATCGTGAGTGGCGTAATCGGAACGGCGTTCCGTTTCATTCATGATGACAGACCTGACCGGAAGGCACACCCATGCCCGGCACTCCCCTGCCCGACTCGACCATGGTGATCTCCGCTAAGCCGGTGGTGCTGTCCGCCCCGGGCCGCGGTGAGGACCTCCAGCTCCGCGTGTCCGCCCCCGCCACCGGCGGCGACCTGCCCGTGGTCGTCTTCTCGCACGGCTTCGGCTGGTCGATGAACGGCTACGCCCCGCTGGCCGACTTCTGGGCCGCTCAGGGCTTCCTGGTCCTCCAGCCCACCCACCTGGACTCCAGGACGCTGGGCCTGCCCGCCGACGACCCCCGAACCCCGCGGATCTGGCGCTTCCGTATAGAGGACCTCAAGCGCGTGCTGGACGGACTCGACGTTCTGGAAGCCTCCGTGCCGGGCCTCGCCGGGCGCGTCGACCGCGACCGCGTCGCCGTGGCCGGCCACTCCTGGGGAGCCCAGACGGCGAGCACGCTCCTGGGCGCGCGCGTCCTCGACTCCGACGGTGTTCCCGGCGAGGACATGTCCGACCCCCGGGTGAAGGCGGGTGTGCTGCTCGCCATGGCCGGCCTGGGCGACGACCTGACCCCGTTCGCCGTCGAGCACCTCCCCTTCATGAGGCCGTCCTTCGACACCATGACCACGCCGGCGCTCATCGTCGCCGGGGACCGCGACGACTCCGCGCTGTCCACGCGCGGACCTGACTGGTTCACCGACCCCTACACCCACAGCCCGGGACACAAGAGCCTCCTCACGCTGTTCGGGGCGGAGCACTCGCTCGGGGGCATCCCCGGCTACGAGGTGGCGGAGACGACCGACGAGAGCCCCGCACGCGTCGCCCTGCTCCAGCACCTCACCACCGCCTACCTGCGCGGCGCCCTCCACCCCGGGGACACCAGTTGGAAGGCGGCGGTCATCGCGCTGGAGGAGGACCCCGACCCGTTGGGGAAGATCGAGAGCAAGTAGAAGCTCCGGAACAAGTGGGCGAAGGCGACGGCCCCGGGGATCAGGGGGCCGCCGCCTTCGGTTCTCGGGGTGGTGAGCGCTGGGCTCAGTACCAGTGGTTCGTCTGCCAGAAGTCCCAGGCGCCGCAGGCGCTGCCGTAGCGGTCCTCCATGTAGTCGAGGCCCCACTCGATCTGGGTGGCCGCGTTGGTCTTCCAGTCGGATCCGGCCGAGGCCATCTTGGAGCCCGGCAGGGCCTGGACCAGGCCGTAGGCGCCGCTGGAGGAGTTCGTCGCGTTCACGTCCCAGTCGCTCTCCTGCTCGACGATCCTGGAGAAGCACTCGTACTGCGCGTCGTCGCCGATGATCTTCTTCGCGGCCGCCTGCGCCGAGGAGCCTTCCGCCGGGGCGGCCTGGGCGGGCCCGGCGGCGATCAGGGTGCCGCAGGCTGCCGCGGCCAGGGCGGCGCCGGCGAGAGCCTTCCTCGGGGTGGCGATGCGGCGGAGGGTGGATGCGGCGGGCACAGGCGACCTTTCGTGGGGAGCGGGGCGGTCGTCCAGAGAAGCAGGCGCGCCAGATGCCCGCAATGAACCCTTTTACTAGGCGGGGCCGCATCTGCGGGGAGGCTCGGTCCCCTGACCGGGGCTCGGCGCTACGGCCCCGCTTCGTACGTGACGTGGGTCATGTGGGGGGCTTCACGTCCGGGGCGCGTCGAACGTGACCGGCGTCTCGAAGGCCGCCCGGCGAGTGGCGCGGCGCAGCGCCCGGAGGACCGCGGGGCCGAGCGTGAGTGTCAGGACGACCGTGACGACGGCCCGGCCCAGGTCCCAGCCCAGCGAGGTGGCCAGGCAGTACGCGAGGAAACGGGCCAGGTTGCCGGCGACCGCCGCGTGCGGGTCGAAGGCGACGTTGGAGGCGAGGGCGCTCATGAAGGGCCAGCCGGCCAGGTTCATGACCGTGCCGTAGGCGAAGGCGGCGAGGAAGCCGTAGGCCGCGAGCAGCACGAGCTCCGCACGGCCGCGCAGCCGGTCCGGGCCCGGCAGCAGGCCCGCGCCCATCGCGAACCAGCCCATCGCCAGCATCTGGAACGGCAGCCACGGGCCCACCCCGCCCGTGAGCAGCGCGGACGCGAACATCGTCACCGAGCCGAGGACGAACCCGAACCCCGGGCCGAGGACCCGCCCGCTCAGCACCATCAGGAAGAACATCGGCTCGATCCCGGCGGTACCGGCGCCGATCGGCCGCAGGGCCGCACCCGTGGCGGCCAGCACACCGAGCATCGCGACCGCCTTCGGGCCGAGACCGGTCTCCGAGATCGCCGCGGCCACCACCGCCACGAGCAGCACCAGCAGGCCCGCGAAGAGCCAGGGCGCGTCCTGCGCGTGGGCGCTGAGCCGCGAGGCGGGCGGGGTCAGGAACGGCCAGCCGAAGGCGACGACGCCCACGGCGCTGACGAGGGCCAGCGCGGCGAGCGAGCGGGGGCCGAGGCGGACGGCCCGGGCCTGGCGCTGGGCGTTCACGCGTCGGTCCCGGGCTGGAGGGCCGCGCGGACCTGGGAGACCGTGAGCCAGTGCTGCGGGGCAAGGATCTTGGTGACCTGCGGGGCGAAGGAGGGCGAGGAGACCACGACGTCCGCCGTCGGGCCGTCGGCGATCACCTCGCCGTCCGCGAGCAGCACCACCCGGTGGGCGATCTCGGCGGCCAGCTCCACGTCGTGCGTGGCCAGCACGATGGCGTGCCCCTCGGCGGCGAGGGTTCGGAGCACCGCGACCAGGCGGGCCTTCGCCGCGTAGTCCAGGCCGCGGGTCGGCTCGTCCAGCAGGAGCAGCGGGGGCCGGGCGGTCAGTACGACGGCCAGGGCGAGGGCGAGCCGCTGGCCCTCCGAGAGGTCCCGGGGGTGGGTGTCGTCGGTGACGCCGGGGAGCAGTCCGGTGACCAGGGCACGGCAGGTGCCGGGTTCCGCGCCCGCGTCCTGGTCGGCCGCGGCGCACTCGGCGGCGACGGTGTCGGCGTAGAGCAGGTCGCGGGGTTCCTGCGGGACGAGACCGACTTTGCGGACGAGAACCTTCGGTGGTGTGCGGTGGGGGACTGCGTCTCCGACCCGGACAGATCCGCCGCTGGGGGCGACCAGGCCGACCAGGGAGTTGAGCAGGGTGGACTTTCCTGCGCCGTTGCGGCCCATGAGGGCGATGGTCTCGCCGGGGGTGATGGTGAGGTCGATGCCGCGGAGGGCTTGGATGCGGGCTCGGGTGACCGAGAGGGAGCGGAGTGCGCCTACTGGGGTGGGGGGCTCGGAGCGTTTGCGGGTGCGGGTTGTTCGTGGTTGATCGCGCCCACGCGGCGGTAGCCGCACATCGATTACAGCCCCGCGCCCCTTGGGGGCGTTGTCGAGCTCTTGGCGTAGAGGCGCTGCCCGTCGCCGCGCGTCACGGACCGTCAGCGGCAGGGGGTTCCAACCCGCCAGCCGGCCCAAGGCCACCACCGGCGGGTACACCGGGGAGACGGCCATCACCTCTGCCGGAGGGCCCAGCACGGGGGCGGCGCCCGGGCCCGGCAGCAGGACGACCTGGTCGGCGTACTGGATGACGCGTTCCAGGCGGTGTTCGGCCATGAGGACCGTCGTGCCGAGGTCGTGCACGAGCCGCTGGAGGACCGCCAGGACCTCCTCGGCGGCGGCCGGGTCGAGCGCGGAGGTCGGCTCATCCAGGACGAGGACGCTCGGGTGCGGGGTGAGGACCGAGCCGATCGCGACGCGCTGCTGCTGGCCGCCGGAGAGCGTGGCGATCGGACGGTGGCGCAGGCCGGCCAGGCCGAGCAGGTCGAGCGTCTCCTCGACGCGGCGCCGCATCACGTCCGGGGCGAGGCCCAGCGACTCCATGCCGTAGGCGAGTTCGTCCTCGACGGTGTCGGTGACGAAGTGGGAGAGGGGGTCCTGGCCCACCGTGCCGACGACGTCGGCGAGTTCGCGCGGCTTGTGGGTGCGGGTGTCGCGGCCGGCGACCGTGACCCTACCGCGCAGGGTGCCGCCGGTGAAGTGCGGGACGAGCCCGCTGACCGCGCCCAGGACGGTGGACTTGCCGACACCGGACGGGCCGGCGAGGAGGACCAGTTCGCCCTCCGGGACCTCGAAGTCGATGCCCTGGACGGTGGGTTCACCGGCATCGTCGTACGTCACGGACACATCCTCGAAGCGGATCACGACGGCTCCTTGGGGTCGGGGGCGACGAACGCGGGCAGCAGGCCCAGGAGGATCGCCGCCGCGGGCCAGAGGGGGAGCGTGGGGGCCACGAGCGGCACCACGCCGGGGTGCAGGGCCGCGGGGTCCCGGACGGCGGCGAGCGTGAGGAACGCGGCGACCGCCATGCCGGAGGCGACGACCAGCCAGGCGCGCACGTCCCAGCGGTCGGGGCGGTACCGGGTGCGCAGCGACCGCCGCCCGCCGAGCCGGAGGCCCGCGAGGGCGGCGGCGAGGCCGGTGAGGAGTACGGGGATGCCGTAGGTGGCGCCTTCGGCGGTGAGCAGACCGTACGTTCCGGCGCACACGCCGAGCAGCCCGCCGAGGGTGAGGGCGGCGGTGGTGCGGCGGACCGCGGCGGGGACCTGGGCGGTACGGCCGTAGCCGCGGGCGTCCATCGCGGCGGCGAGCGACACCGAGCGCTCCAGCGCGCCCTCCAGGACCGGCAGGCCCACGTGCAGCAGGCCCCGGACGCCCTTGTCGGGGCGGCCGCGCAGGCGGCGGGCGGCGCGCAGGCGCTGGACGTCGGCGATGAGGCTGGGCGCGAAGGTCAGGGCCACGACGACCGCGACGCCCATCTCGTACAGGGCGCCCGGGAGGGACTTCAGCAGGCGGGAGGGGCTCGCGAGGGCGTTCGCGGCGCCGACGCAGATGAGCAGGGTGGCCAGCTTCAGGCCGTCGTACAGGGCGAAGGTGAGGGCCTCGGCGGTGACCTCGCCGCCGAGGCGGATGCCCTGGGCCCAGGCGGGGAGGCCGACTTCGGGGAGGGTGAGGAGGGTGTGCGTGCCGGGGATGGGGGAGCCGAGGATCATGGCGAAGAGAAGGCGGATGAGCAGGACGGCGAGGGCGAGTTTGACGAAGGCGCCGTAGGAGCGGGACCAGGGGGTGTCGGGGCGGCGGGTGGCCACGACGTAGGCGGAGACCGTGATGAGGAGGGTGAGGAGGAGGGGGTTGGTGGTGCGGGTGGCCGCGGTGCCCAGGGCTAGTGCCCAGAGCCACCAGGCGCCGGGGTGGAGGGGTGCTGGATGTCGGTGCTGGGGGCGGGGCGGTTGCGCTGCCCGGCGCTGCGGGGTGCCGCCCTCTTTGGGACGGGCGCCGCCCCGGCGGCACGATTGCCCGCAGCCAAGCCGGCTAAGACCGCCCACGCCGCCGTACCTGCCAGATCGCTGCCCCGCCCAGGACCGCCACCACGGCGATTCCCGCCACCAGGCCGAGGGACGGGCCGTCGTCCGAGGTGTCCCTCTTCTGCGCGGACGGCTTCTGCTTGCCGGCCACTTGCTCCCCGCAACCCTTCTCCGGATAGCCAGAGATGGCACACAGCAGGGCGTTCGTGTCGTAGCGCAACGGCTTGGCCACCGTCGCGAGGGCCTCTGCCGTCGTCGCGTCGCGGGACACCTGTGCGCAGGCCGTTCGAGGCGCGGGTGGCTTTTCGCCGGACGGCGCGTCCGTCGCCGTGCCGAAGTCGAGGAGCAGGGCCACGCGCTTCCTGCCGTCCTGCGCTGGCGTCTTCGCGCAGATCGTCTCGAAGTCGGCCTGGCCGCGCGGCCGGGCCGCATCCGTGGAGTCCTCGCTCACCGCGAAGCGGAAGCCCTGGACGTCGCCGTCCGAGGGGCGGGTCATGGACGGGCCCTGGGTGGCGTAGACCCAGTGGTCGCCGTCGCGGTCCCAGAACGACCAGTACCGGTACCCGGCGGCCTGGGCCTGGCCCGCTCCCGCGCACAGCAGGAGCGAGGCCAGGAGAAGGAGAACGGCCCGGCGGATCACGGCTGCTGCCTGTTCCTGCGGCCGCTGAAGAGGAAGCCGATGCCGACACCGGCGACGAGGCAGACACCGACGTACCACCAGACGCCGAAGGGGCCCGAGTCCGAGTCGCTCTTCTCTTCAGCGGCCCGGGTCTTCTCGGCGGTCCGCGGGGCCGGGCCCGTCGCGTTCAGCTGCTTCACCAGGTCGGTGCCGCCGAAGTCGCGCGGGTTCGTGCCCGTCGCGTGGGCGGCGAAGATCAGCTGGGCGTAGGCGGCGGGACCGTTCTGGCCGGCCCAGGTCGAGGCGTTCTTCTCCAGCCAGCTCAGGGACTTCTTGGCCTGCCCGGTGTCGCCCCGTGCGGCGAGTGCGACGACCGCGTCGGCGGTGTTGCCGTAGTCGGGCTGGGGATCCGCGCCGGGGAGGGCCGAGGTGAGGTGGCCGTCCTTGGCGAGAGCCTGGGTGAGGTAGGCGGCCCCGTTGGCCGCCGCCTGCTCCGGCGTCTTCTCGTCCTCGCAGGCCTCGCCCTTCGTCGCCCCGGTCCCCTCCGACTTCTCGCCGGGCTTCACCACCATGCCCTGGCCCAGTGCGCCCAGCACGCCCGCTGCCGTGGCGTCGGCATTGGCGGCCAGTTCGCCCTTCTTGTCCGGCTGGAACGCGAAGGCGCCCGCGTCGTCGCCGTCACAGCCGAGCGCCAGCTTCAGCAGCGCGTCGTAGGGCGACTTGCCGCCCTTCTCGACCTGTTCCGGCTTCTCGCCGGCGGCGGTCAGCGCGCCGATGACGACGGACGTGGAGTTGGTGTCGCTGGCGCCACCGGGCGCGTAGCCCCAGCCGCCGTCCTCGTTCTGGACGGACTTCAGCCAGGCGACGGCCTTGCCGGTGACGGCGTCGTGCCCGCCGAGGGCGGTGAGGGCCTGGACGGCGGCGGCCGTCTGGTTCGTGTCGACCATCGTCTTGGCGTCGCACGCGGCGGTGGGATCGGCGCGGTACGGCGCGAAGGAACCGTCCGCGCACTGCTGGCGCACCAGCCACTCCACGGACTTCGCCGCGGGCGTCACACCCACCGTCTTCTGCGCGAGCAGGGCGAGCGACTGGCGCCAGACGCCGTCGAACTTCGGGTCCTTGCCGCCGTACAGGGCGGAGGGGAACGCCTGGGACGGAGAAGGGGACGGGTCGGCGGCGGCCGGTGTGGCGGCGCCGACCACGGCGACGGCGGCCAGGACCGCGGCGCTGCGGCGGACGTTCATGATCGGCGGGTGCCTCTCCCTGTGGGGGAGCCGGGCAGCACGGGGCACCCCCGGCGGCTCGGCTCCGTATACCTCGACGGTGCCGTGCACCGGCGGGCTGCCGGGCACGTGAGCCGGTCACGATCCGCACGGGGCGATCCGGCTCACCGCCCTGCGGGCGGTACACGGTTGCGGGTCAGCGCCGGAATTGCACCGGCTTCCCCCCGTACGGGTGTGATGGCGACCTGCCTACTGTACCCGCACGTCCAAAACGGGCTGAGGGTGCCGGGTGGGGGCGGATAGCTTCGCCCCATGGCGACGACACCACCCGGGAGGCTGCTCGGCTCGGGCCGCCGCGCCGACGTGTACGAGATCGACGAGGCGTGGGTGCTGCGGCGTGAGCGGGAGGGCGGGGGAGACGCGGCGGGGGAGGGCGCGCTCCCTGCCGGGGGTCGTTCGGTTGCAGTACTGACGTGGTGATGAGCTGCACCACGGTGATGAACCTGACCATGCTCCAGGCCTGCCTGGCGGGCACGCTGGACGCGACGGAGACGGGCTCGGTCCTCGCCCGGCGCTTGACCGAACCCGGCGGCTGGCGTCCTCGGCTCTACACCTGGAGAACGTGACCTCACTCCTATGCCTCCAACGCGGGGGAAGTGACCGGGCCTGGACTACGCGGCTTCCGCCCTGACTGCCACTCACGGAGGCCCTGCGCCGCCGGTCCGTCAACCCGACGATGAGCCGGGCGGAAGTGGAACTGCTGGGCGTGGCTGAGGAGTTGATCCTGTCTCAGGGGCCGATGCGCCGGCACTCAAGCTAACGTGGGCCTCCACGACCACACGCAGGAGCGTCCATGACTGATCAGGTGCGGAACTCCGGGCAGGAGCCGCTCCCCAAGATCGACACCTCCGTGCCGCACTCGGCCCGGATCTGGAACTACTGGCTGGGCGGGAAGGACAACTACGAAGTCGACCGTGTGGCCGGTGACGCGTTCCGGGAGATCTTCCCGGGTATCGAGACCGGAGCCCGCGCCGCCCGCTACTTCCTCGCCCGCGCCGTCCGCCACCTCGCCGCCGAGGAGGGCATCCGCCAGTTCCTGGACATCGGCACCGGGCTGCCCAACGTGGACAACACCCACCAGATCGCCCAGCGGGTGGCGCCGGAGAGCCGGATCGTCTACGTCGACAACGACCCGCTGGTGCTGGCCCACGCCCGCGCGCTGCTCACCAGCACCGAGGAAGGCGTCACCAACTACGTCGACGCCGACCTGCGCGAGCCGGGCACGATCATCCGGGAAGCCGGGAAGACGCTGGACTTCGACCAGCCCGTCGCGCTCATGCTGATGGGCATCCTGGGCCACATCGAGGACCACGACGAGGCGCGCGAGATCGTGTCGCAGCTGGTGGACGCCCTGCCTTCCGGCAGCTACCTCGTGCAGTACGACAGCACCGACACCAGCGAGGACTACGTCGCGGCCATCCAGCAGTACAACGACGGCGGCTCGATCCCCTACATCCTCCGCAGCCCCGAGCAGATCGCCCGCTACTTCGACGGTCTTGAGCTGCTGGAGCCGGGTGTGACGTCCTGCTCGCGCTGGCGCCCCGACGCCGCGGCCCTGGATCTCCCCGCGGAGGTGCACCAGTACGGCGGTGTCGCCCTCAAGCGCTGAACCGCCCGGCGGCTCAGGTCTCCTGAAGGATGCGGTGAAGGATGGTCGGAGTCTCGTCCGGTGACTCGGCTTCGACCACCAGCCGGTTCATCGCGTCCCAGTAGCACTCGATCTCGGCAGGTCGGTCGGGATAGAGCGCGGTGGTGAGCTGTTCGAGGCAGACGACGTCGGGCAACTCGCCGCCGGGCAGGCGCAGAATCGTGACCGGGCCGCCCTCCGCCGCGTGGCCGCCACTGCTGAACGTCAGGATCTGGACCGTGACCTGCGGAAGCCCGCAGATCTCGACGAGATGCCTGAGCTGCGCGCGCTGGACGTCGGGGCCGCCCACCGGGCGGCGCAGCGCCGCCTCGTCGATCACGGCCCACAACCGGGTCGCCGGCCGCCGGTGCAGGATCCGCTGGCGGGTCATGCGCAGCGCGACCCGGCGCTCCAATTCCTCCGCGCCGGCGTCCGGGTGCGCGAGCCGGATGGAGGCCCGTGCGTAGTCGGCGGTCTGGAGCAGTACGGGAACGCGCTGGACCTGGAAGCAGCGGATGACGCTCGCCGCCTGTTCCGCGCCCAGGTAGGTCTGCATCCAGGTGGGCACCACGTCGCTGTAGTACTGCCACCAGGCGGGGGTGTTGGCCTGCTCGGCCAGCGCCAGCAGGGTCGCGCGCTCGGCCTCGTCCGTGACGCCGTAGAGCGTGAGCAGATCGGCGACGTCGCGCAGCTTGAACCCGTGACGGCCGGTCTCCATCCTGCTGATCTTGGACGCGGAGGCCCGGATGACATGACCCGCGTCCGCACGGCCCATGCCCCGCTCCTCCCGCAGCCCGCGCAGCCGTGCGCCCAGCGCCAGCCGCGGCACCATGGGCCCGGCCGATCCGCTGTCCAGGGCTCCGCCGCCGGGCGTCGTACGAGCGGCCTCTTCGGTGCCCATGGGCATGTCTCCTTGCGGGGGGCGCAACTCCGCGATGCCTGTGAGCGCCGCGGCATATGCATCCTAGGGCCCCGCCCTGACGCCATCCGGCTTATGGCAGAGGCGGGTTCGCCCGTGGGGTGGCTCCACCGAAGGGCAGGTGCAGCGTCCGGGAGGCGAGCAGCCAGGCGACGCCGGCCCTGTGGAACGTGTCCTCGTAATGCCCGACCTGGACCGGCGGCCCGGCCGGGACCACACCGCCGTCGTAGCCGTCGACGCGGTACGTCGTGAAGTACGAGATCGCCTCGGCTGCGTCCGGGGACACCACCGTGACCAGGATGTTGGACATCATGCGGCGGGACAGCCGGTCGGCGGGGCGGCAGCCGAAGTAGGCACGCAGGGCGTCACGGCCCTTGACCAGCCGTCCGTCCTCCGGCCACTGCCAGACGCCGTCCTCGGTGAACAGCTCGGCTACGGAAGAGGGTTCGCCCAGGTCGAGCCGGTGGACGAAGTCGATGATCAGGCGCTCGCAGGCGCGTTCGGCGAGGAGGCGTTCCATGGGGTCCATGGTCGTTTCGTAGCACCCCGGCGGCCTGTCCTCCGCCGGGTTTGCCACCTCATGGCACCGCCACGTACGTCACGGGATCGCTTGCCGGCACCGCCTCCGCCCGGCCCAGCTTGACCAGGCGGCGCAGGTGGGCCTCGGCCTCCGAGACCGCGATGTTCCGGGAGCCGTACGGGATCTGCTCCCAGGGGCGGTTCCACTCCATGCGTTCGGCGACCTGCCAGGGCGTGAGCGGCTCGGCGAGGAGGGTCAGCAGGGCGGTGAGGCGGGCCTCGTGGTGGGTGAGCAGCTCCCCTACGCGGGCGGCGGCGTCCGGGAACGGGTGCTGGTGGGCCGGGAGCACCTCGGCGGGGGCGAGGCGGCCCACGCGTTCGAGGGAGTCGAGGTAGTCGCCCAGGGGGTCGGTGACCGTGGTGTCGTCGGGGTCCTCGTAGAGGCCGATGTGCGGGGTGATCTCGGGCAGCAGGTGGTCGCCCGAGAACAGGCGGCCGCGGCCGGGGAGTTGCGCGGGGTGGGTCTCCTCCAGGTGGAGGCAGACGTGGCCCGGGGTGTGCCCCGGGGTCCAGATCGCGCGCAGGCGGCGGCCGGGGAGGTCGAGGAGTTCGCCGGGGACGATGTCGCGGTCGGGCAGGGCGGGGAAGAGGCCGGGCAGGGCGCGGGGCCGGGCCGCGCGCAGCGGGGCGATGTGCTCCTCCGGGGCGCCGGCGGCGGCGAGCTTGGCCGTCATGTACGAGAACCAGCGCTCGGGGCGTGCCCCCCGGGTCCGCCGTACGACCGCGGTGTCCGCCGCGTGCATCGCGATCCACGCGCCCGAGGCCTCCCGGACCCGGCCGGACAGGCCGTGGTGGTCGGGGTGGTGGTGGGTGACGACCACGCCGTGGATCCCGTCGACCGAGGTGCCGCAGGCGGTGAGGCCGGTCGCGAGGGTGTCCCAGGACGCCGGGTCGTCCCAGCCGGTGTCGATCAGTACCGGGCCCCGGTCGGTGTCGACGACGTACACCAGCGTGTGGCCGAGGGGGTTGTCCGGGATGGGGACCCGCAGGGACCGGACACCTCCGCCGTGGTCGTACACCGCCGGTGCGGGCTCGCGGTCCTGGCTGCTCTCCATGTGCCCTCCGTTCCACGGCCATTGCCCACTATAACGAGAACTGGTATCAGTTTCTGAAACACCGTCAGATGTGAAGGCAGTCGGCCATGACCGAGCTCGTGGAACACGGACAGCTGTTCGTCGGCGGGGAGTTGACCGACCCCCTGGGTACGGACGTCATCGAGGTGATCTCGCCGCACACGGAAGAGGTCATCGGGCGCGTCCCGCACGCCTCGACGGCGGATGTGGACCGGGCCGTGGGAGTGGCCCGGCGGGCCTTCGACGAGGGCCCCTGGCCGCGCATGAGCCTCGACGAGCGGATCGAGGTCGTGAGCAGGATCAAGGACGGGATCGCCGCCCGGCACGACGAGATCGCCCGCGTGATCTCCGGCCAGAACGGCTCGCCGTACTCCTGGAGCGTCCTCGCCCAGGCCCTCGGCGCCGTCATGGTCTGGGACTCGGCGATCACCGTCGCGCGGAACTTCACCTACGAGGAGCGGCGCGACGGCGTGCTCGGCCGCATCCTCGTCCGGCGCGAGCCCGTCGGGGTGGTCGCGGCCGTCGTCCCCTGGAACGTCCCGCAGTTCGTCGCCGCCGCCAAGCTGGCCCCCGCGCTGCTCACCGGCTGCACGGCCGTGCTCAAGCCCTCGCCCGAGTCACCGCTGGACGCGTACCTGCTCGGCGAGATCGCGCGGGAGGCCGGGCTGCCGGAGGGCGTGCTGTCGATCCTGCCCGCGGACCGGGAGGTGAGCGAGTACCTGGTCGGGCACCCCGGCATCGACAAGGTGTCCTTCACGGGGTCGGTCGCGGCCGGCAAGCGCGTGATGGAGGTGGCGGCCCGCAACCTCACCCGCGTGACGCTCGAACTGGGCGGCAAGTCGGCGGCCGTCGTCCTGCCCGACGCGGACGTCGAGACGGCCGTCGCGGGCATCGCACCCGCGGCCTGGATGAACAACGGGCAGGCCTGCGTCGCCCAGACCCGCATCCTCCTCCCGCGCTCCCGCTACGACGAGTTCGCCGACGCGCTGGCCGCCGCGGCGGGCGCGATGACGGTCGGCGACCCGCTGGACCCCGCCACCCAGGTGGGCCCGCTGGTGGCGAGGCGGCAGCAGCGGCGCAACCTCGACTACATCCGCATCGGGCAGGAGGAGGGCGCCAAGATCCTCACCGGCGGCGGACGCCCGGCCGGCCTCGACCGCGGCTGGTACGTCGAGCCGACCCTCTTCGGCGACGTCGACAACTCCATGCGCATCGCCCGCGAGGAGATCTTCGGCCCGGTGATCTGCCTGCTGCCCTACGACGACGAGTCCGACGCCGTGAAGATCGCCAACGACTCCGACTACGGGCTGAGCGGCAGCGTGTGGACGGCGGACGTCGAGCACGGCATCGAGATCGCGCGCCAGGTCCGTACCGGCACGTACTCGGTCAACACCTTCAGCCTGGACATGCTGGGCCCCTTCGGCGGCTACAAGAGCTCGGGTCTGGGGCGGGAGTTCGGGCCCGAGGGGTACGGCGAGTACCTGGAGCACAAGATGATCCACCTCCCGGCGGACGCGTAGCGATGGGTGACCGCTGGCACGTCGAGGTCGACCGCTCCCTGTGCATCGGCTCCGCCCAGTGCCTCCACCACGCGCCGGACGGCTTCCGCCTGGACTCCGCCCGGCAGTCCCATCCGGTCGACCCGGACACGGACGCGAACGAGCGGGTGCTGGAGGCGGCGGAGAGCTGTCCGGTGGAGGCGATCACGATCACGCTGGGGGACAGCGGGGAGCCGGTGTTCCCGCCGGAGGAGTAATGCCCGAAAAATCATGTTTTCGGGGGTTCCATTCCTGGCTGGTGGTTCTACCCTGGAAGCAGGCCTACGGGACGAGTGAGGGAGTCCGACCGGAGTAGCCGACTCTGGCAGGAAGCCTCGGCTTCCGCCGGTGCCGACTGCGACGGTAGGGCTGAGAGGCCGGAAGGTCGAAGGACCGAGAGGTCCGGCGACCGGAAGGCGACCCCCAGAACCTGATCCGGACCATGCCGGCGAAGGGAACCCGTCTCGTAGGTCATTCGTGTGCGTCCGGCGCCGTCAGGTCGATCAGGCGGCACACCGTCTCGATGTCGATCTTGACCTGGGCGATGGAGGCACGGCCCGACAGCCAGGTGATGAGCGCCGAGTGCCAGGTGTGCTCGATGACCCGGACCGCCGACAGCTGCTCCACGGTGGGGTGTTCCAGCCCCATCGCGTCCAGGATGATCGCCGTCGTCTGCCGCGAGACCTGGTCGACCTCCGGGCTCACGCTGCGGTCGGCGAAAGTGAGGGCGCGGACCATCGCGTCGGCCAGATGCGGCTCGCGCTGGAGGGCGCGGAAGGCCCGCATCAGCGTCTCCGCGACCCGCTCGGCCGCCGACTCGCCCTGCGGGGGCTTCTTGCGCAGCGTGCCGTGCATGTGCTCCAGCTGGTCCTGCATCGTGGCGACCAGCAGATGGATCTTGGAGGGGAAGTAGCGGTACAGGGTGCCGAGCGCCACCTGTGAGGACTCCGCGACCTCGCGCATCTGCACGGCGTCGAAACCGCCCCGGCTGGCCAGCTGCGCGCTCGCGTGCAGGATGCGGCGACGGCGGGCCTCCTGTCGCTCCGTCAGGGGCGGGGAGGCGGGGGCTGTGACTCTGGCGTCCACCTTGGCCACCTTGTTCACCTTGGCGCTCACCTTGGCTTCCGCGGGCATGGGCCGGTCCCGTTCCGTGACCGTCCGTGAGGACGAATGATCAGACAGCATGGCACGGCACCGGCCGTGGCGTGAATCACCTGATCCACTGGTCACAGCGCCCTTACCTGCCGGTAGATTCAGAGCCTCCGAACGATCAAGTCTGAAACTTGTTCTAGATTAGCGTCCCGGCGTAATCTCGCGGGACAGAGCAGGGAGAAGGGGGCCGAGAGTGACCGCTGAGGCCAGGGAGGCCGGGGCTCCGGAGGACCCCGCTGCCGACGGCTTGCGACCGCTCAACATCGCGCTCCTCACCTATAAAGGGAACCCGTTCTGCGGCGGCCAGGGCGTCTACGTCCGGCACCTCTCGCGCGAACTGGCCCGCCTCGGCCACCGGGTCGAGGTCATCGGCGCACAGCCCTATCCCGTGCTCGACGAGGGCTACGACGGGCTGAGCCTCACCGAACTGCCCAGTCTCGACCTCTACCGCCAGCCGGATCCCTTCCGCACGCCGAAGCGTGACGAGTACCGCGACTGGATCGACGCGCTCGAAGTCGCGACCATGTGGACCGGCGGCTTCCCCGAACCGCTGACGTTCTCGCTGCGCGCCCGCCGCCATCTGCGCGCCCGCCGCGGCGAGTTCGACGTCGTCCACGACAACCAGACGCTCGGGTACGGGCTGCTGGGAGACGTGGGCGCGCCCCTGGTGACCACCATCCACCACCCCATCACCGTCGACCGGCAGTTGGAGCTGGACGTGGCGGAGGGCTGGCAGCGGCGCTTCTCCGTGCGGCGCTGGTACGGCTTCACGCGCATGCAGAAACGCGTCGCGCGGCGGCTGCCGTCCGTGCTCACCGTCTCCGGCACCTCGCAGCAGGAGATCGTCGACCACCTCGGCGTCCGCCAGGACCGCATCCACGTGGTCCACATCGGTGCCGACACCGACCTGTTCTCGCCGGACCCGTCGGTGCCCGTCGTGCCCGGGCGGATCGTGACGACGTCCAGTGCCGACGTGCCGCTGAAGGGCCTCGTCCACCTCGTCGAGGCGCTCGCCAAGGTCCGCACCGAGCACCCCGCCGCCCACCTCGTCGTCGTCGGCAAGCGTCCGGCCGAGGGGCCCGTCGCCCAGGCGATGGAACGGTACGGCCTCGACGGCGCCGTCGAGTTCGTCAAGGGCATCTCCGACGCGGAACTCGTCGACCTCGTGCGCTCCGCCCAGGTCGCGTGCGTACCGTCGCTCTACGAGGGCTTCTCGCTGCCCGCCGCCGAGGCCATGGCGACCGGGACGCCCCTGCTCGCCACGACCGGCGGGGCGATCCCCGAGGTCGCCGGCCGGGACGGGGAGACCTGCCTGGCGGTGCCGCCGGGCGACTCGGACGCACTGGCGGCCGGGCTGGGCCGGCTCCTGGGCGACGCGGAGTTGCGCGCGCGGCTCGGCGCGGCCGGGCGGGAACGAGTGCTGCGGCACTTCACGTGGGCCAGGGCCGCGGAGGGCACGGTGGCGCGGTACCGCGAGGCGATCGCCAGGGCCCGGGCCGGCGAGACGGGCCGCTCGGCAGCGCCCGGCGACCGTTCCGTGGCGACGCCCCTGGCCTCCGGCGGTTCCGCGGTGGGCGGGGACCGCTCGGCGTCCGTGACTTCCGGTGGCTCCGCGGTGGGCGGGGACCGCTCGGCGACCCCGGCTCCCGCAGGTGCTGTCTCCGCAGCCACCACAGATGTAGAAGGCGTCAACTCCGAAAGCAGGGCCACGTGCTGACCGTCGACTTCTCCCGGTTCCCGCTCGCCCCGGGCGACCGAGTCCTGGATCTCGGCTGCGGTGCCGGCCGGCACGCCTTCGAGTGCTACCGGCGCGGCGCGCAGGTCGTGGCCCTGGACCAGAACGCCGAGGAGATCCGCGAGGTCGCGAAGTGGTTCGCGGCGATGAAGGAGGCGGGCGAGGCCCCCGAGGGCGCCACCGCCACGGCCATGGAGGGCGACGCCCTCGCACTGCCCTTCCCCGACGAGTCCTTCGACGTCGTGATCATCTCCGAGGTGATGGAGCACATCCCGGACGACAAGGGCGTCCTCGCGGAGATGGTGCGCGTGCTGAAGCCCGGCGGACGCATAGCCGTCACCGTCCCGCGCTACGGCCCCGAGAAGGTCTGCTGGACCCTGTCCGACGCCTACCACGAGGTCGAGGGCGGCCACATCCGCATCTACAAGGCGGACGAGCTGCTGGAGAAGATCCGCGAGGCCGGCCTGGAGCCGTACGGCACCCACCACGCCCACGCGCTGCACTCCCCGTACTGGTGGCTGAAGTGCGCGTTCGGCGTCGACAACGACAAGGCGCTGCCCGTGCGGGCGTACCACAAGCTGCTCGTCTGGGACATCATGAAGAAACCGCTGGCCACCCGGGTCGCGGAGCAGGCGCTGAACCCACTGATCGGCAAGAGCTTCGTGGCGTACGCGACCAAGCCGCACCTGCCGCGGCTTTCCGGGACCGGGGCGGACGCCCAGTGACGACTCCCCGGACGGAACATCTGGTCCTGCCCGGGGTCCTCACCGCCGGGCAGGCCGCCGCGACCGTCGCCGGCATCCTCTCCGTGCAGCGCGAGGACGGCGCGATCCCCTGGTTCCGGGGACACCACCTCGACCCGTGGGACCATGTCGAGGCCGCGATGGCACTCGACGCGGCCGGTGAACACGAGGCGGCCGAACGGGCCTACCTGTGGCTGGCCCGGCATCAGAACGAGGACGGCTCCTGGTACGCGGCCTATGCGGACGGGGACTTCGCCGAGGTCACCGACCGGGGCCGGGAGACCAACTTCGTCGCCTACATAGCCGTCGGCGTCTGGCACCACTACCTCTCCACCGGCGACGACACGTTCCTGGAGCGGATGTGGCCGGCGGTGTACGCGGCGGTGGAGTTCGTGCTGCGCCTGCAGCAGCCGGGTGGGCAGATCGGCTGGCGGCGCGACGACGACGGCACGGACACGGCCGACGCCCTGCTCACGGGCAGCTCCTCCATCCACCACGCGCTGCGGTGCGCACTGGCGATCGCCGAGCAGCGGGAAGAGGCGCAGCCGGACTGGGAGTTGGCGGCGGGTGCGCTGCGGCACGCGATTCGCCGGCACCCGGAGCGGTTCCTCGACAAGAACCGTTACTCGATGGACTGGTACTACCCCGTGCTCGGCGGTGCCCTGACCGGTGCCGAGGCCAAGGCCCGCATCGAGGAGGACTGGGACCGCTTCGTCGTCCCGGGACTGGGGGTGCGCTGCGTGGTCCCCAACCCGTGGGTCACGGGTGGCGAGTCCGCCGAACTGGCGCTCGCGCTCTGGGCGATGGGGGAGTCGGACCGCGCGCTGGAGATCCTCCAGTCGATCCAGCACCTGCGCGATCCGGAGAGCGGCCTGTACTGGACGGGGTACGTCTTCGATGACGACGCGATCTGGCCGCAGGAGTTGACCACGTGGACTGCGGGGTCGCTGTTGCTGGCCGTGGCCGCGCTCGGGGGACACGAGGCCACGTGCCGGATCTTCGACGGCGAGGGCCTGCCACTGGGGCTGGAGTCGGACTGCTGCGCCTAGGAGCCCGGTCGAGCCCCGGCGTGATCAGTGTTCGTGGACGCCGGCACTGTCGTGGATGAACAGCTTCCGCGTGTCCGCAGAGCTGTAGCGCTCCTTGAACTCGAACTCATCGGCGGTACCGGCCACCGGGGCGTCCGGCGGCTCGAAGTACAGGACGTAGGTCTTCGCCGTGTCGGACTCGCTCTCCAGCTGAATCCACCCCAGGTAGCCCGGCGCGGGGAACGTACCGGTGGCCTTGACCGTGACCGCACTGGGCGAGCGCGTGACCGTGACCTGGGCCGTACCGAGCTCCAGGCGCTTGAGACCACCCTCTTTCCAGCGTCTGAAGAGGTCGATCCACTCCTGCGGCCAGGGCCCGCCGAGGGCGGTCGGCGGCATGGTTCCGCCCTCCAAGCGGTCGAGGATCTGCTCGGCGTGCTCGACGACGTCGTCGTACTCCCAGAGGTTCATCGGGTGGGGAATCATGTGATCGCGGTCTGTCGCACTGAACATGGGCCGGATGTGCAGCTCGTACACCGGGGTGCGCATCAGGAGTACACCTCCATGCGCACATCCTCGAGCTCGACTTCGTCGAGCGGCGGTACGGGGTGCGGGGGCAGGCCCGTCGGGCTGGGTGCGGGGATGAACTGGAGGGTGAACGCCAGGTCGGCGCCGTTCGTCTCCAGCGAGTTCAGTGTGGACGTCACGTCGAAGCGCGCCGTACGAGAGGCGGGGTGGTGGGCGACGGGCGGACCGTCGTGGTCGTGGTGCATGTGCGGGTGGGCGCGCCACAAGGTCACGTAGCCCACAGCGAACCGACGCGTGAACTCGCCGTCGGGATGGAACGGCACCTCGGAGGGGTGCAGGAATCCCCGCAGCATGTAGGTCCCGGTGTTCGGCACCTTGAGCTCGTCGAGTCGCACGACCAGTCGCTTCCCCTGGGTCTCGGGCACAGCGAACCTGAGTTGTACGACCTCCTTGTCGCGCAGCTCCGTCACGAGGTCGGCGCCCTCGTCGAGCGGTGTGAGCGGCTCGGTCGCCAGCAGGCTGAGCGGGAGCGGTAGCGGGGGTGGCACAGGCACGGCGAACGCCGCTTTGAGCCGGTCGGTGTACTCGTACTCGTAGTCGAGGTCCGCGGTGCTGGTGAAGTCGGAGACCTTGTTCTTGGGCTGTGAGGTGAAACCTCGCAGTACGTGGTCCGGTGAGGTCAGGGGTGGTGTTCCGTTGCGGTGCTGCCATTCCGCCCACATCAGGTCGATGAAGGAGTGGAAGCTGAAGTAGATCGCGTCCTCGGCCGCTCTCGAGGGGTTTGCCATTGCCCCACCGATGTAGTAGCCGTGCATCGTGTCGTGCGGACCGCTTTCGAGCCGTCCGGCGTCTCCGAAGGGATCGCCGTCGGGATAGCCGGCGAACTCCTTCTGGTTCGTTGTCTTCGTGACGATCTCGAGCGTGTCCGGCGGCAGCTCGGCGGCCGCGGAACTGCGCGGGGACTTCAGACCGGGCTTCTTGAACGCGAGGGGGAACTTCTCGGGAGTCTGCTCACTGATCCAGTCCCAGTACGGAACGGTGACGTTCTGCGTGCGCGGCGGGTCGGCCTCTTGGAGCAGTTTTTCGAAGTAGTGCAGATGGGCCCGGTGCCAGGGCAGGAAGAGGTCGCTGCCGTGCTCGCAGGGGCCCGCGGAGCCGTTGTGCAGAGACGCCTGGAACGCGTACCCGGTCGGATCTTCCTCGTTCAATTCCGAACGTTGTCGCAGAATGTCGAGGGCGTGGATGTAGTCGTCCAATTCCGCGTCGGTGAGCGCGTTGATGTCTTTGCGGGCCTTGGGCATCTCGCCTCCCGTGGGGTGCCCGGTTGCCGTGCACAGGTCGGCCTGGCTGCTCAGCCTTCACTTCAGCATCAGACGGGTGGAGGCGTGCGGCAAATCGGCAGGAACCTGAACGTACTCGGGCGGGTACACGGGAAATGTGGTCGCGCCGGCCGTTCGTCACGTGACTGAGCGGCCCAGGTAGGCGGCGAGACGGTCGAGTGGGCCGGCGTCATCGGGGACCGGCTGGGGCGGAGCGAAGGAACCGGCGGCGGTACGGGGCAGATCGCCGTAGATCTCGCGTACGACGGGGAGGGCTCTCTCAGCGACGTGCTGAACGGTGTCGTAGGGGTGCCCGATGGCCTGGGCCAGGTCCCAGCCGTGGACCAGCATCTCGATCACCAACTGCTCGACGAGCCGTCGCCCGGGAGCGGGCCCGTAGCGCCGCTCGAGCATGCCCGGGCGCCTGAAGGCCGACCGTGCGGCTTGGGATGCGGTACGGAATGCCGCGACGTGGTCATCCCCGAGATGGTCGGCGGTGAAGTCGGAACGGGGAGTTCCGTTGGCCAGGCCGGCCCACAGCAGGTTCTCCCAGACCAGGTGGTTGAGGAGGGTGTGGACGTCCCAGCCGGCGCAGGCCGTTGGGCGGTCGAAGTGGCCCGGTTCCACCGCGGAGACGAGCCCGCCGACGGCGTCCAGGACTTCGTCACAGGCGTGCAGCACGCCGGTCGGTTCCCACACGTCCTGCCCACCGTCGTACAACTCGGCGAGTTGCGCGGCTCGTGCACCGGGTTCAGGATGCGCCCGCAGTGCCGTCGTCAGCCATCGGCCGGCTGCCGCCATGCTGGGCCGCACGGGCCAGCCGTTGATGACGCACAGCAGCTGCCAGTACCGCTCCACGTGCGTGTCGGAGGCGACTTCGAGCTGCTCGAGGAGCAGACCTCTGGCCTGCGCGTTGTCGACGAGCTCCCTTCCGTCGGGAGCAGCCTGCGTGGGGATCCAGGTCGCCACGATGGCGGTGACGACGGGATCGGCTGCCGGCGAGTCCGGGGCGATTCCTTGCGCCGTCGCTGTCTCCACTCGCCGCAGCCAGTCGTCTGTCGCCTGCTCTGCGTCCCGCAACGCGCTGTCGTCGTGCTCGCCCGGGTGGTGTTCGGCGGCGTAGCGGGCCATGCGGCGCACACTGGCGCGCAGAGCCGGATTCTTGACGAGTTCCCCCAGTTCGAGCCAGGCGTCTACCTGCTCGTCGGTGGGATCGGCGGGCAGGTCAGGGGTGGCCGCCAGCAGGCCTCGTCGGTAGGTGGGTACGTCCAGTTCTCCCAGGGTGTCGGTGACGAAGTCCTGGATGATGGCACGGCGTTCGGCGGCGGACATGCGCGCCAGCTCGGTCATGGTGGTGAGCCCCTCGGCAGTGGTGTCGCGGCGGGTGACGGAGCGCAGCACGGCCTGCTGCGTTCGCAGGGTGCGGATCTGCTTCTCCAGCGCGTCGATGTGCGTCGAGGCCACCTCTGAAAGGGTGCTTTCGCGCTCCAGTACGTCCCGGATCGTCGCCAGCCCCAGGCCCAGCCCTCGCAGGGTCTGCGCCAGCTGCAGCCGGGCCAGTGCCTCGGTGCCGTACAGCCGGTAGCCGGCCGGAGTCCGATCGGCCGGGTGAACGACCCCGGCGTCCGACCAGTGCCGGATCAGCTTCACCGACAGCCCGGTCTTCCGGGCGACTTCCCCGATACTCCAGAGCGTGTTGTCACCGACGTGCATGCGCTCCACTCTTGGGTCTCCCATGGAGGGAGAGTCAACAGGCACCCGGCTTCCGCCGGCCTTGGCCGGGATTGCCCGCTTCGCCCTGCGGAGCATCCGCATCCACATCAGCCCGACCGGCGCCCTCGGTCCGGGCCTGGAGCGGCCCGGACACCGGCCCGCCGTCACGCGGGCGATGGACGCTACAACTCCCAGGGCATCAGTGCCGATGTGCGCGATTGGCGATCGCGTGGCCCACGAACAGGTAGACCACCGCTGCCAGGCCGTAGCCGGCGACCACTCGGGCCCATGCCTCGTCGAACGTGAAGAGGTCGTGGGACCAACCCGCCAGCCAGCGGGCCGCGTCATGGATGAACTGGACGAAGTCGTTCGCCCGGTTCGCGTCCAGCAGGTACATCAGAATCCACAGGCCCAGGATGAGGGCCATGATGTCGGCGACGACCGCGATGATCGTGCCGGCCTGATTCGCACCGTTGCGATATCGAGGGGACATGCCAACCGGATAGCCCGTGAAACCCAGTTCAAACCCGGCCCGGTGCGCCGCACCCCACCGGGCCTTCGCCGTGCGCTTCTTCCTACGTTCAACCGACGTTCCCGGCAGGGCCGTTCGGGGTACACCCGCATCACCGACGATCCTGGCCCGGCACACGGGGAGAACGCAGGTGTCACGGGGGGGGGAGAACGCAGGTGCCCGCGAACAGACCCGCCACCGAAGAGCCGCGGTTAACCGTCACCAGACCCCCGCGCCGACGCCTGCGCAGAGCGCTGGCGTCGGCGCTGCCCGTCCCGGTCATCGGGCTGGTGCTGCTCGTGACCTCCGGAAACCTGCTGCTGCCGCTGCGGCAGGTGGTCACCATAGAGGCCAAGATGGCCTCGAAGAGGGACTTCTTCCAGGACCCCGTGGTCGAGCGGCTGCTCATGAAGCACGGCTTCCGCGTGCACATCACCAACATGGGCTCGCGTGAGATCGCCAAGCAGGACTACGAGGGATACGACGTCGTCTTCCCCTCCGGCCAGCCGGCCGCCGACCTGATCAGCCGGGAGCGCGCCCGGGCGAACCGTCCGGTGCTGCTGTACCGCCCGTTCGTCAGCCCGATCGTGCTGGCCACCTACCGGGACTACGCCGAGGTGCTCACGGCGGAAGGCGTCGCGAAGCGCCAGCCGGGCTCGGGCGGCCGGCCCATGTACTACACCCTCGACATGCGGAAGTTCATCGATCTCGCGCACGGCAAGAGGAAGGGCGTCCAGCGCGACCCGCAGGACGGGTACCGCTGGGACGAGATCGACGACGACGACCACGTCCGCAACGGCAACAAGATCCTTGCCCAGACCTCGGACATCTGCGAGTCCAACTCCGCCGGCACCTACCTCGGACTCGTGGCCTTCGTCGAGCACGGGAACGACGCGCCGGACAACGAGGCCGAGGCCGAGCGACTCGCCCGGAAGATCAAGCCGCTCCTCATCGAACAGGGCCTGCCGTCCTCCGAACGGGCCGAAACGTATCTGTCCCCCGACGGGCCGAGCATCGCCCCGATCTCGGTGATCTACGAGCACCAGTTCCTCGCCCACCAGATCGGGCACCGGGCCGAGAAGGGCGCGACCGACGACGAGCGCGTCCTGCTCTACCCGTCCACGCGCTTCGTCACCGAACCCCAGCTCGTCGCGCTGACCGGCGACGGCGCCCGGCTCGGAGAACTGGTCAGCAAGGACCCCGAACTCCAGCACCGCGCCATGGAGTTGGGTTTCCGGGCCCGCAACGCCACCAGCGGCGCGACCAGCGACGAGCTCACCCGGTTCCTCACCGAGCGCCAGATCCCGGTGCCCACCACCTCCTCCGACGACACCCGGGCGGTCCTGCCCAGCCTTCCCCTGCTGGAGAAGATGATCGAGATCGTCGGAGACTGCCCGGACCGGACGGGCAGCCGGTGAGGCGCGGCGCGGGCCTGCTGGCGCTCTGCCTGGCGCTCGTGGCCACCGTCCTCACCGCCTGCTCGGGCGACGGCGGCCAGGACACCGTCCGGCTACGCGTGCTGGCCGGTCCCGATCTCGCCGTACTGGCGCCGCTGCTGGGCGAGTTGAAGGACGAGACCGGCGTCGACCTGCGTCTGGACCACCGGGCCGACGCCGAGACGAAGACCCCCGACCGCGACAGGTACGACCTCGCGTGGCTGTCGTCCGACCGCTATCTGCGTCTCACCGACAAGAGCGCCGTACGGGAGTGGCAGCGCACGCCCACCATGACCTCGCCCGTCGTCATCGGCCTGAAGCCCGACGTGGCACGGAAGCTGCGCGCCCAGGTGCCCGGCTCCCGGCTCACCTGGGCGGACATCGCGGACGCCGCCGCCACGGGCACCGTCCGCTTCGGCATGGCCGACCCCCGGCACGCCGGCAGCGGTCTCGCCGCCCTCGTCGGCGTCGCCACCGCCGCGGCCGGCACCGGAGCCGCTCTGCGCCCCGAGGACGTCTCCTGCGACCGGCTGCGCGGCTTCCGCTCCGGCCAGACCCTCACCGCCGGCACCGGCCCCGCCCTCGTCGACTCCTACGTCGATCACCAGGACGAGGCCAACGCCCTCATCACCTACGAGTCCGATCTGCTCGCCCTGAACGCCACCGACCGCCTGGACGACCGCCTGGAGATCGTCCGCCCCGACGACGGCATGGTCCTGGCGGACTTCCCGCTGCTCCTGCTGAACCCGGCCCACCGGACCGCCTACGACAAGGTCACGCAGTGGCTGCGGCGCGACTCGGTGCAGCGGCAGATCATGCGGCACACGCTGCGCCGCCCCGTGAACACGGCGGTCACCCGGGACCCGCGGCTGCGCGAACCGGTCGGCAACGCCCTCTTCTACCCCGACCGGCCCGCCGTCGTCGAAACCCTGTTGGCGGACTACGGTGACTCCGACCGCCGCACCACCAGCCAGGTGGTCTTCCTGCTCGACTTCTCCGGCTCGATGCGCGGCGCCCGGATGGCCGCCCTGCGGGAGGCCTTCGCGGGACTCAGCGGCGCGGACCTCTCCGCCTCCGGCAAGTTCACCCGCTTCTACCGGGGCGAGCGGCTGACCGTCGTCCGGTTCGGCGGCCGGGTGCTGGAGGAGAAGACCGTCACCGTCACCGGCCCGAGGGACCTGACCGCCCTCGCCGGCACCGTCGCCCGGGGCGGCTACGGCGACGCCACCGCCGTGTGGTCCGCCCTCGACCACGGCTACCGCACCGCCGCCCGGGAACTGGCCGCCGACCCCGACCGCTCCGTCTCACTCGTCCTGATGACGGACGGCGAGAACAACGCGGGCCTGTCCTATGCGGAGTTCGTACGCCGCCACAAGGCGCTGCCCGCCGCCGTGCGCGCCGACGTCCACACCTACCCCGTCCACTTCGGCGAGGCCGACGCAGGCGAACTGCGGCGCGCGGCGGCGAGGACGGGCGGACGGATGGTGGACGCCGCCCGCTCGTCCCTTTCCGAGGCTTTCAAGGAGATCCGTGGCTGTCACTGACGCACTGTGGTGGAGCCTTTGGTGGCCGTGGATGACGGTCTGGCTGGTGACGGCCGCCGGCGTGCTGGTGCTCGCGGTGGTCCTGGTCCGCCATGCCCGGGAGCGGCGCAGGCACCTGCGGCGCTGGCAGTCGGCGTACAGCATCTGCCTGTACCTGGACGAGCAGGCGGTGATGGACCTGTACGAGCTCGGCAACTACCGGTCCGCACTGGAGGAGGCCGTCGAGCTGCGGACGAAGGTCGACACGAGCGTCGGCTTCTGGAGCCGGGTGCTGACGTGGCTGTTCCGCTTCCGGCTCAAGCGGGACGTCAGCCAGGAGACGTTCCGCAAGTTCGTGCGCAAGGACAAACCGATCAACGTGATCGGCGTGGTCATGGAGGCCTTCGACCGGGCCGACGCCATCGTCCACGCCGACCTGACCACCCTGACCGTCGTCCCGAACCGGAACCTGGCCGACAACCTGGCCGACGGCCGTGCGGTGACCCTGAGCCGCATCGGCGAATTCGTCTCGGTCAAAGGCGTCTTCACCCGCGTGCCGGACGTGGCGGAGGGATTCGAGCTGCGGGCCGAGTACGGCGAGGAGCAGCCCCCGGTGTACATGCGCGTCGTGGCCCCCGGGAACGCGCGCCGCTCGATCCCGGCCGGCACGTTCACGGCCCGCTGCCTCGGCAAGATGACCGGCTGGCGCGAGGACACCCGCGAGGTGACGCTGGAGGCGATCGCGATCTTCTGGTGACCGCCGCCGCTCAACTGGAGTTGAGCTCGGCGAGCACGCGCAGGGTGTGCGGGTCGGGTGCGAGGGCGAGGAGGTCGGTCACCGGCCCCTTCCGCCACAACTCCAGGCGCTCCGCGATGCGTTCGCGCGGACCGACCAGGGAGATCTCGTCGGCGAAGGCGTCCGGCACGGCGAGGACCGCCTCCTCCCGGTGGCCGGACAGGAACAACTCCTGGATGCGGTGGGCCTCCTCCTCGTACCCCATGCGGGCCATGAGGTCGGCGTGGAAGTTGCGGGCCGCGTGGCCCATGCCGCCGATGTAGAAGCCGAGCATCGCCTTGACGGGCAGCAGGCCTTCGGCGACGTCGTCGCAGACCCGTGCCTGGGCCAGGGGCGCGACGAGGAAGTCCTCGGGGAGTTCGCGCACGGCCGGGCCGTAGACCTCCGGCCGGGTCGGAGACCAGTACAGCGGCAGCCAGCCGTCGGCGATCCGGGTCGTCTGGGCGACGTTCTTCGGCCCCTCCGCGCCGAGCAGGATCGGCAGGCCGGGACGCAGGGGGTGGGTGATGGGTTTGAGCGGCTTGCCGAGGCCGGTGGCGCCGGGGCCCCGGTAGGGGTGGGAGTGGAAGCGCCCGGCCAGCTCCACCGGCGCCTCCCGCCGCAGTACCTGCCGTACGACGTCGACGTACTCGCGGGTGGCGGTGAGCGGCGAGGAGGGGAACGGGCGGCCGTACCAGCCCTCGACGACCTGCGGTCCGGACAGTCCGAGGCCCAGCATCATGCGGCCGCCGGAGAGGTGGTCGAGGGTCAGCGCGTGCATGGCGGTCGTGGTCGGCGGGCGGGCCGCCATCTGTGCAACGGCCGTACCCAGCCTGATCCGTGAGGTGTGCGCCGCGATCCACGCGAGCGGCGTGAAGACGTCCGAACCCCACGACTCCGCCGTCCACACCGAGTCGTAGCCCAGCCGCTCGGCCTCCTGCGCGAGCGCCACGTGGCCGGGGGAGGGGCCGCGCCCCCAGTAGCCGAGCGCGAGACCGAGCCGCATGCCTGCCTCCTGACGACCTGTCAGCTGACGGGGCGACGACTGTACGGCAACGGCCCCCCACCCGGAAGGGCGAGGGGCCGTACGTCGTGCGGGGGCTCAGCCGCGCTGGATGCCCGACGTGTCCTGGAGGACACCGCGGCGGCCGTCCTGCGTCTGCGCGACCAGGGCCGCGCCGCGCTGCTCGACGGCCAGGTACCAGGTGCCCGGCGCGAGTTCGGCGATCGGCGTCGGCGAACCGTCCTCGGCGAACAGCGGCCGCGGCACCGGCACCGCGAACCAGAACGGCGAGAAGTCCCCGGCCGGGGGCTGCGGCGCCTGGGCCTGCTGCGGCTGCGGCTGACCACCGTAGGGCTGACCCGGCTGCCCGGGGCCGGGCTGTCCCAGCTGGGGCTGGCCGTAGCCACCCGGCTGCTGGGCGCCCGGGTAGCCGTAACCGCCGGGGGGCTGGGCGCCGTAGGGCTGCGGGGTCGCGGGGCGGGGTGCCGGGAGGAGGGCGCCCTTGAGGGCCGGGACGAGAGGCGTGGCGAGGGCGGCGGCGGCCAGGAGCAGCGTGGCGACGAGGGCGAGGGTCAGGCCGAGGCCGGCGCCGGGACCGTCGGAGGTGCTGCCCTCGAAGTTGTCGGCTCCGCCGGCCGGGTCGAAGATGTTGCCCAGCGCGCTCCACGCGGCGAACACCGTGAGGGCGACGCCGAACTGGCCCAGGTCGAGACCCGCGATCTTCGGGACCTGCGGCAGACCGCGGGCGACGACGACGAGCGCGGCGCCGATGATCCCCGCCAGAACGACACTGAGCACGACCGGCCCGCTTGCCCACAGACTGGGCAGGTCGGCGCTGTCCGGGACACCATCGATCGAGTAGAGGTCGAGGAACGACGCGATGAAGAGCAACACCGCTGCTCCGATCACCACGCCGTCGCCTCGAGTGAGGGAGCGGATATTCACTTCAGGTCCTTCGCAGGTCGTCTCGTCGTCGGTAGAGGCGTCGCTGTCACCATGCCGTCGTCGGGCCCCGGTGTGAAGCGTGGGGGTGGCCCCTCATCGTACGAACGGACCCTATCGTCCGCCCGACCAGGGTGTCCGCCCGGATCAGCCCGCCGAGAGCTACCCGCGCAGGAAACTCACGATTCCCTCAGAGATCCCTTGCGCCGCCTTCTGCCGCCACGCGCCGCTGGTCAGCAACGCCGCGTCCTTGCTATCGCGCATGTTGCCGCACTCGATGAACACCTTGGGAACCGTTGACAGATTGAGACCGCCCAGGTCCTTACGCGTGACGAGACCGCTGCCGTCGCCGACGTAGTTGGACGGCGCGCTGCCGGTGACGGCCACGAAGCGGCCCGCGACGCGCTCGCCGAGGTCGCGGGAGGGGGCGACGATCGCGCGGGTGTCGGCGGCGCCCGCGTGCACCGCGCCGGGCAGGATGACGTGGAAGCCGCGGTTGCCGGTGGCCGAGCCGTCCGCGTGGACCGAGACCACGGCGTCGGCCTTCGCCTCGTTGCCGATCCGGGCCCGCTCGTCCACGCACGGGCCGTACGGCCGGTCGGCGTCCTGCGTCAGTTTCACCGTGGCGCCCTGCTCTTCGAGGAGTGTGCGCATCCGGTGTGCCACGTCCAGGGTGAACTTCGCCTCGGTGTAACCGTCGTTGGTGGACGTGCCCGTGGTGTCGCACTCCTTCCAGTTCGTCCCGATGTTCACCTTGCGGTTGATCTCGGACGGGTGCTGGAAGTTCTCCGGGTTGTGCCCGGGGTCGATGACGACGACCTTCCCCTTGAGCGGGCCGGAGGCCGGAGCGGGCGCGGAGGCCGAGGGCGCCGTCGGCGTCGGAGAGGCGCTCGGCTCCTTGCCGTCGTCGGTGGGCGCGCCCGACGCGAAGGGCGGGGAGGACCGCACGGTCGCCTGACCCGAGCCGCCTCCGTCCCCGGAGCCGCCCACCGTCTCGTACACGAGCCAGCCGAGCAGCGCCCCGGGCACCAGCGCGGCGAGCGCGACGGTCAGGGGGCCGCGGCGGGAGCGGCGGGGCTGGGGAGGTTCGAAGTCCGGGCCTACATACGACACGTCAGCCACCCTAGCGGCCGCCGCCGGCCGGCCGCGGGTCGAGCACGGCCCAACGGGTGGCGGCTACCCGTCGTTCGCGTCGGGGCCCCCGTGCCGTACCGCCTCCTTCACGCGCGCCTCGATCTCCTGGCGGGGGGTGCCCTCCTGCTTCGCGTACGCGGTCACCGCTGCCTGGACGTCGCGGGCGAGGTCGCGCCAGGCGCGCCAGGCGGTCTCCCAGGTGGTGGTCTGCTGGGCGCTCCACTTGGTCTGGGTGGGCGGGCCGTACGCGTCCTGTAGTTGCCGCACGCGGGCGTACGCCTCGTCCGCCGCGCGCTGCTTCTCCACGAGCTCTGCGAAGGTGTGTGCCACGCGCCCGGATCCTTGGGCAGCGGCGGTCGCCCGCCGACTCGCCACGCCGCCCGTGGGCCGACCGGGAGGGGGCGGAGGGCGCGCAGTTCACCCGCCCAGCCGTTCTCCTAGATGCCCGGGCCGGTGCGCCGCAGGACCCGCAGCGAGTCCGTGGCCGAGACCTCCGTGAACGCGCCGGAGGCGAGGGCCCGGAGGTAGACGCGGTACGGGGCCTGGCCGGTGAACTCGTCCTGCGGGTCGGGGAAGACGTCGTGGACGGCGAGCAGGCCGCCCTCGGCCACGTGCGGGGCCCAGCCCTCGTAGTCGGCGGTGGCGTGCTCGTCCGTGTGGCCGCCGTCGATGAAGACGAGGCCGAGCGGGGTCCGCCAGACCGCCGCGATCTGCGGGGAGCGGCCGACCAGGGCCACCACGTGGTCCTCCAGGCCCGCCCGGTGCAGGGTGCGGCGGAACGTGGGCAGCGTGTCCATCAGGCCGAGCTCGGGGTCGACCGTCTGCGGGTCGTGGTACTCCCAGCCCGGCTGCTGCTCCTCGCTGCCGCGGTGGTGGTCGACGGTCAGCGCGCAGACCCCGGCCTCACGGGCCGCGTCGGCGAGCAGGACCGTGGACCGGCCGCAGTACGTGCCGACCTCCAGGAGCGGCAGCCCGAGCCGTCCGGCCTCCACCGCCGCCGCGTACAGGGCCAGGCCCTCGTCCACGGGCATGAACCCCTTCGCCGCCTCGAACGCGGCCAGGATCTCGGGCTTCGGGGCCGCGGGCATGGGGGTTCCTTCCGGTCGTACGACGGTCCGGGCGCCCATGCTGCCGTACCCCCTGCCGAGAGGACGACAGGGGGTACCGGTGAGTAGCAGCGTCAGGCGGAGACCGTCCGGCCCGGCAGCGGCAGGTCCAGGTCGACCGGCCGCTCGTCGCCGGCGTGGGTCGCGGACGAGGCGAGCGGGCCGTGGCCCGTGGCGCGGGCGGCCACGACGTACGCGCCACCGGCCGGGACGGTGAGCGCGTAGGCGCCGTCCTCGGCGGAGAGCGTCGCGCCCGCCTGGCGGCCCCGGCGGTCGATCAGCGTGACCTTGGCGCGGGCGACCGGCGTGCCGTCGGCCGCCAGCACCCGGCCGCGGAAGCCGCGCAGGACCTGCTCGGCGCGCTCCAGGTTGGCGTCCTCCTCGCTGCTGGCGCGCAGCTGCGGCTTGTCCGACGGGCGGCGGCCGGGCAGGAACAGCGCCAGGAGCAGGCCCACGGCGACCGCGCCCGTCGCGATCAGGAAGGAGACCCGGAAGCCGTGCATGGTCGGGATCTCGACGCCGCCGACGTTGTCCGCGGTGTTCGCCAGCACCATGCCGATCACGGCGCTCGACACCGACGTGCCGATGGAGCGCATCAGGGTGTTGAGCCCGTTCGCCGCGCCGGTCTCCGAGGCCGGGACCGCGCCCACGATCAGGGCGGGCAGCGAGGAGTAGGCGAGGCCGATGCCCGCGCCCAGCAGGACCGAGATGACCAGGCTCTGCCAGGCGGCGCTCATCAGGCCGAGGCCGGCGCCGTAGCCGATCGCGATGATCAGCAGGCCGAGGATCAGGGTGACCTTGGGGCCGTACTTGGCGGACAGCCGGGCGTAGACGGGCGCGGTGAACATCATCGTCAGGCCGAGCGGCGCGACGAGCAGACCCGCGACGACCATCGACTGGCCGAGGCCGTAGCCGGTGGACTTCGGCAGCTGGAGCAGCTGGGGCAGGACCAGGGAGACGACGTAGAAGGAGACGCCGACCATGATCGAGGCGAGGTTGGTGAAGAGGACGGCCGGACGGGCCGTGGTGCGCAGGTCGACCAGCGGGGCCTTGACGCGCAGCTCCATCACGCCCCACAGGAGCAGGACGACCGCGGCGGCGGCGAACAGGCCGAGCGTGGTGCCGGAGGACCAGCCCCAGTCGCTGCCCTTGGTGATCGGCAGCAGGAAGAGCACGAGACCGGCGGAGAGGCCGATCGCGCCCGGCAGGTCGAAGGTGCCCTCGGCGCGCATCGGCGACTCGGGCACGACGAGCAGGGTGAGGGCGATGGCGAGGACGCCGAGGCCGGCGGCGCCGTAGAACAGGGCGTGCCAGTCGGTGTGCTGGGCGACCAGGGCGGCGGCGGGCAGGGCGAGACCGCCGCCGACGCCTATGGAGGAGCTCATCAGGGCCATCGCCGAGCCGAGCCGTTCGCGGGGCAGCATGTCGCGCATCAGGCCGATGCCGAGCGGGATGGCGCCCATCGCGAAGCCCTGGAGCGTACGGCCGGTGATCATGAGCAGCAGGTCGCTGGTGAAGGCGCTGACCAGGGCGCCGACGACCATGACCGACAGGCTGGTGATCAGCATGCGCCGCTTGCCGTAGAGGTCGCCGAGGCGGCCCATGATCGGTGTGGCCACCGCGCCCGACAGGAGGGTCGAGGTCAGGACCCAGGTGGCGTCGCTGGGGGCGGTGTCCAGCAGTTGCGGCAGGTCCTTGATGACCGGGACGAGCAGGGTCTGCATCACCGCGACAACGATGCCCGCGAAGGCGAGTACCGGGACCACGGCCCCGCGCGCTCTGCCGGCGGGACGGACTGTCGTCGTCTGCGTCATTGAGGGGGGCCTCCAGGCCGGGGTGTGTTCCGGGGGTTGCGTGGTTACGTGGGGTGTGAACCTTGTATGCGTAGGCAACTATTCCGTTGCTTCGGCACTCTAACGAAATCTTGACCTTCTCTTGGGGGAGGGGTCGGAGCCGCCGTGGTCCTAGGTCCAAAAACCCGGGCCAAAAACCGATGCCGACGGGCTTGAGTGGTTGAGAGCATGACACCCATGGTCGAAGCCGCCGAAATAACCCGTACTCCTCGCCGTACCGCGCCTCCCACCTGGCTCGTGGTCGCGCTCACCTGTGCCGGGCAGTTCCTCGTCGTGCTGGACGTGTCCGTGGTCAACGTGGCGCTGCCGTCGATGCGGACCGGACTCGGGCTGAGCGAACAGGGCCTTCAGTGGGTGGTGAACGCCTACTCCATCGCCTTCGCCGGGTTCATGCTGCTCGGCGGGCGGGCCGGGGACCTCTACGGCCGCAAGCGGATGTTCCTCATCGGGCTCGGACTGTTCACCCTGGCCTCGCTGGGCGGCGGACTGGCGCAGGAGGAGTGGCAGCTGCTGGTGGCGCGGGCCGTGCAGGGGCTCGGGGCGGCGGTGCTGGCGCCCTCGACGCTGACGATCCTCACGGCCTCGGTGCCGGAAGGGGCGGCCCGGGCCCGGGCCATCGGGACCTGGACGGCGGTCGGTGCCGGTGGTGGCGCGGCGGGTGGCCTGGTCGGCGGGCTGCTGGTGGAGACCTTGTCGTGGCGGTGGGTGCTGCTGATCAACGTGCCCGTGGGAGCGGTGGTGCTGTGCGCGGCCGCCTGGTTCCTCACCGAGGGCCGGGCCGGGGACGGGCGGCGGCTCGACCTGCCCGGCGCGCTGCTCGTGACGGGCGGGCTCGGCACGCTGGCCTACGGCATCTCCCAGACGGAGGCCGCGGGCTGGACGGCGGCGGCCACGCTGCTGCCGCTGTTCGCCGGGCTCGCGCTGATCGGGCTGTTCCTCGCGGTCGAGGCCCGGACGGAGAGTCCGCTGATGCCGCTCGGGCTGCTGAAGCTGCGGTCGGTGTCGTCGGCGAACGTGGCGATGTTCCTGTGCGGCTTCGCGATGTTCTGCATGTGGTTCTTCATGACGCTGTACGCGCAGAACGTCCTCGGCTACACCCCGCTGGAGGCCGGACTCGCCCTGGTCCCGAGCTCCCTGGCCGTCATCTTCGGCTCCAAGGTCGCGCCCCGGCTCATGCGGGGGGTGGGGGCCCGGAACGTGGCGGTGCTGGGCACGCTGGTCGCCGTGGCGGGCTTCGCCTGGCAGTCCACGATGACCCCCGAGGGCGCGTACGCGACGACGATCCTGGTCCCCGGAGTCCTGATGATGCTCGGCGCGGGCCTGGCGGCGACTCCGCTGGCCTCCCTGGCCACGTCCGGGGCGGCGCCCGAGGAGGCCGGGCTGGTGTCCGGGCTCGTCAACACCTCCCGCACGATGGGCGGTTCCCTGGGCCTGGCGGTCCTGTCCACCCTCGCGGCGGCCCGGTCGGCGGGGAGCGGGACGCCGGAGGCGCTGACGGAGGGGTACGCCTTGGCGTTCCGGGTGGGGACCGGAGTGCTGGCCGTGGGCGTGCTGTTGATGTGGGTCTGGCTGCCGCGGACGGTACGGGAGCACTAGAGCCGCCGACGGCGGACAATCGGCGCGCGTCGCGTCGTCCGAGACGGGGGCGTCGAGGCCCCTGGGCGGCGTGCCGCCGGTGTTTCGGTCCGGGGGTGGAGTGACGCGCCGACGGGTGAGGTCCCCGTTCCTCCAGGGGCCGCAGGAGGCCCCTTCGCCCATGCCCGGAAGCCCGTCTGAGCTGGGCTTTCGCCCCGTCCGGGCATACGGTTGCCGGACGCGGAAGGGGGACCGGATGGACCGGAACATACGCACCGTCGACGACGTACTCGCGCTGCTCGACGGGCTGTTCGCGCCTGAGGCCGATCGGTGGACGGGGCGGGGCGCCGAGTGGTGGGACGGCTTCTACGCCGACCGTTCCCGGCCGGTGCCGTTCTTCGTGGCGAAGCCGGACGAGAACCTGGTGAGTTGTGTCGAACGGGGGGTGATCAGCGGGGGGCGGGCGCTGGACCTGGGGTGCGGCCCGGGGCGCAACGCGCTGTACCTGGCGGAGCGGGGGTTCGAGGTGGACGCGGTCGACCTGTCCCCGGCGGCCGTCGACTGGGCCCGGGAACGGGCCCGTGAGGCCGGGGCGGACGGCGTACGGTTCCACTGCGGGGACGCGTTCGCGCTCGCCGGCACGGAACTCACCGGGCCGTACGACCTCGTCCACGACTCCGGCTGCTTCCACCATCTGCCTCCGCACCGGCGGATCAGCTACCTGGCGCTGCTGGACGATGTCCTGGCTCCCGGGGGCCTGTTCAGCCTCACGTGCTTCGCCGCCGGTGCCGGCGGGATGGGGTCGGAGCTGTCCGACACCGGCTTCTACCGTGAGGCGAAAGGCCTCGGGGGCGGGCTCGCCTACACGCCCGAGTCGTTGCGGGAGATCTTCTCGGGCCTGACCGAGGTCGAACTGCGGCGGATGCGGGACGAGCCGGAGGAGTCGGCGTACTTCGGCGAGAGCTTCCTGTGGACGGCGCTGTTCCGGCGGGACTGAGGTCTCACGGCCAGCAGCGCGAGCGCGCCGCGCGGCCTGCCCTGGTCCTCCGCGAGCAGCCCGCGGTCGGGTCTGCCGGTCAAGGGCCGAGGGCAGGGCCGGGCGCGTCGAGCAACGAGGTCAGCGTCTCGGTGAACGCCGTCGCCGAGTAGTCGGCGTGCGCACGGATGCGCGCCGCCACGGCCTCGGCACCGCCGCCCTCCAGGAGCCGCACCAGCCGGTCGATGGTCTGCCGGTGCCCTTCCTGGGTGGACAGGTAGAAGTCCGCCGCGTCGTAAGCCATGTGGAAGACGTGCTTCTTCACATCGCTCAGCGTCAGGTAGTCGTCGTGGGTCTTGGGGGTCGGCTCGGGCGCGCCGACGCACACCGCGGGGGTGCCGGCGCCCCAGGCGTTGACGGACAAGTGGTAGGTGTCCGTGATGACCAGGCGGTAGCGGGGGAGGACCCCCACCAGGTCGCCGATGGTGTGCCGGCCCGGGCGCGGCGCGATGTGGCCGACCTGGGCGGGGATGTCCCGGTCGAACCAGGGCAGCCATTCGAGCGGGGCGCCCAGGCGCTCGGACAGGTCCTGGCAGAAGGCCGGCAGCCACTCGGGGATCCGGGTACGGGCACCGAGGAACACGCCGATCGCGCCGCCGTCCGGGACCGCCCGGGACCATTCCGTCGTCGGGAGGTGGTCGAGGTCGCCCGGGCGGGACAGCAGCGCCGCGTCCGAACCGAAGTGGTCGGTCGTACGGTCCCGGCGCAGGTGCGCGATCTTCGCGGCCGAGAGCGGGTCACGCACCCAGACGCGGCGGCTGCGGGTCACCAGGCGTGAGAACAGGGGGCCGTACTCCTTGTCCTCGTAGTCGGACTGCGCGTTGTGCAGGATCGTCCCGCCGTAGCTGAGGGTCCGCGCGAGGAGCTCGTCCGGCTGGTCCGCGAACAGCAGGGTGCGGTTCAGCAGGTTCCGGGCCGCGCCACGGTCCTCGGCGAAACCGAAGTCGAGCAGACGGTTCGTCGCGTCCTGCTCCAGGTAGTGCCGGGTGTGGAGGAAGTCGCCCCAGAAGACGACCGCGTCGTGGTCGCGGAGCGTGTCGAGGTGCTCCGCCAGGGGGTGGAAGCGGAACGGGAGGTCTGTGTCGCGCGCGCACTCGCGCAGGGGCACGGTCTCCGGAGTGTGCAGGGTGTACCAGGTGGCGTCGATCTCGGGGGTCATCCGCCGCCGCAGGGACTCGAACGCCAAGTCGACGGTCAGCATGCCGGTGTTGCGGTACCCGATGTTCGGCGCGGTGATGACGGCGACGCGTGCCATGTGCTCCATTTCCCCTAGCAGTTGCCGGCGCCCTGTACGTACATGTGCATGCACGTGTGGCGCGGACCATCGCCAACGTACACGCCGACATGGGTCGTACTGCCCCCTGCCCCCTGCCCCGGAGCGTCGCGATCTGACACGGTGTCAGGAGGCTTCACAAGTGCGGGGGCCTGGGCTATACAGAGGGCGCGGGACTGGAACGCGTTCCAGTTCGGCCCCAGAAGGCCTCGGTGCGACCGACGGTGCGGACGGCCGTGCCGAGGTCTTTCCCGCGGCGGTCCTTCCCACGGCGATCAGGAGCCCCATGCCCATCGACGCAGCCAAGGCGCTCGCCGCCGAACCCCGGACCGGCGAGCTCTCCTGGGACCACAAGGACGTGCAGCTCTACCACCTCGGCATCGGCGCCGGCGTCCCCGCCACCGACCCCGACGAGCTGCGCTACACCCTGGAGTCCCGGCTGCACGTCCTGCCGAGCTTCGCCACCGTCGCGGGCTCCGGGTCCCCCGGGGTGATCAGCGGGCTGTCCATGCCCGGCGTCGACGTCGATCTCGCCCGCGTTCTCCATGGCGGGCAGAGCCTGCGGATGCATCGCCCCATCCCGGCCCGGGGGCGTGCGACCGCCACCGGCCGGATCGCCGCCGTGTACGACAAGGGCAAGGCGGCCGTCCTCGTCATGCGGACCGAAGTGGCCGACGACGACGGGCCGTTGTGGACCAACGACGCGCAGATCTACGTCCGCGGAGAGGGCGGCTGGGGCGGCGACCGGGGACCGTCCACCCGGCTCGATCCGCCCGCCGGTGAGCCGGACCGGGTCGTCGAGCGGCACGTCCGCGAGGACCAGGCCCTGCTCTACCGCCTCTCCGGTGACCGGAACCCGCTGCACGCCGACCCCGATTTCGCCAAGCGTGCCGGGTTCGACCGGCCCATCCTGCACGGGCTGTGCACCTACGGCATGACGCTCAAGGCGGTCGTGGACACGCTGCTCGACGGGGACGTGACCCGCGTCCGGTCGTACGTCACCCGGTTCGCCGGGGTCGTGTACCCGGGGGAGACGCTGCGCATCCGCATGTGGCGCCTGGGCAGCGGGGTCCGGGTCGCCGTCAGTGCCGTCGACAGGGACGACACGCCCGTCCTCGCCGACACCGTCGTGGAACACACCTGAGTCCAGAACGCCGTACGAGGGGAGCCGCACCATGCGCGCAGCCGTACTGCACGAGATCGGCCAGGACAAACTGGAGGTCCTCGACGACGTCGAGGCGGTGGGGTTCGGACCCGGCAAGGTGCGGATCCGGGTGCGTGCCACAGGGCTGTGCCACTCGGACCTGTCCGCGATGAGCGGGGTGCTGCCGCAGCCCGGACCGTTCGTGCCCGGGCACGAGGGGGCGGGCGAGATCATCGAAGTCGGCGAAGGTGTCGGCCACTTGGCGGTCGGCGACCGGGTCGTCGTGTGCTGGCTGCCCGCCTGCGGTGCCTGTTCCGCCTGCAAGCGCGGGCAGACCGAGCTGTGCCTCGCCGGGTTCATGAACGCGGGCACCCCCAACTTCAGGCGGCCCGCCGGGGACGTCTTCGGCATGGCCGGCACCGGCACCTTCACCGAGGAGGTCGTCGTCGACGCCGGGTGCGCGGTCCCGATACCCGACGACGTGCCCTTCGACATCGCCGCCCTCATCGGCTGCGGGGTGACGACCGGGCTGGGCGCCGCCCTCAACACGGCCGACGTGGAGGCCGGTTCCTCGGTGGCGGTCATCGGGTGCGGGGGCGTGGGCATCTCCGTGATCCAGGGGGCCCGGCTGCGCGGGGCCGCCGAGATCGTCGCCGTCGATCCGGTCGCCTCCCGGCGCGAGGCCGCCCTGCGGTTCGGGGCCACGAAGGCCGTCTCGCCGGACGAACTGCCCGACGCCAAACAGCAGGTCACCGCCGGCGAGGGCTTCGACTACGTCTTCGAGGTCGTCGGCAGGTCCGCCACGGCACGGACCGCCTACGACACCACCCGGCGCGGCGGCACCCTCGTCGTGGTCGGCGCCGGCGCGATGGACGACTTCCTCCAGCTGAACATGTTCGAGCTGTTCTTCGACGAGAAGCGGATCCTGCCGTCCATGTACGGCGGCGGCGACATCCTGCGCTCCTACGAACGCACCATCGCCCTGTGGCGCGCGGGCCGCGTCGACCTGGCGGGTCTGATCACCCACCGGGTTCCCCTCGCCGACATCAACGAGGCCCTGGACCAGATGCGGACCGGGACCGCCCTGCGTACCTGCATCGAGATGTGAGGACACCGCCATGCCGCTGCCGCTGAAGGGACTGTCCGCGATCGTCACGGGCGCCGGCCGCGGGCTCGGCCGGACCGAGGCGCTGGAACTCGCCCGGCTCGGCGCCGCCGTGGTCGTCAACGACTACGGGCAGCCCGGGCGGGACGGCACCGGCGAGGCCTGCGCCGGGCCCGCCGAGGAGGTCGCCGCCGGGATCCGCGCGGCGGGCGGCACCGCGCTCGCGCACACCGGTGACGTCTCCGACTTCCGGCAGGCGCGCGAACTGGTCGAGTCGGCCGTCGCCGAGTTCGGCAAGCTCGACATCCTGGTCAACAACGCGGGCATCCTGCGCGACCGCATGGTGTTCTCGATGGCCGAGGAGGAGTGGGACGCCGTACTCCGCGTGCACCTCAAGGGGCACTTCAACACCACCCGGTTCGCCGCCGCCCACTGGCGGGAGCGGTCCAAACGGGCCGGGCAGCCGGTGTACGGGCGGATCGTGAACACCTCCTCCGAGGCGTTCCTCGCCGGTTCCGCCGGGCAGCCCAACTACGCGGCCGCCAAGGGCGGGATCGTCGGCCTGACCACCTCCACGGCCCTCGCCCTCGGCAAGTACGGCGTCACGGCCAACGCGATCTGCCCGCGCGCCCGCACGCGGATGACCGAGGACGTCTTCGCGGGCGTCGAACAGCCGTCAGGCGACGGCCTCGACCCGCTCGCCCCCGAGCATGTCGCCCCGCTCGTCGGCTATCTGGCCTCGCCCGCCGCCGCCCATGTGAACGGACAGCTCCTCGTGGTGCACGGCGGCATGGTGGCCGTCGTCGAACGGCCCCGCGTCGCCGCCCGGTTCGACAGCAAGCAGGACACCTTCACGTACGACGAACTGGAGGCCGTCCTCGGGCCGTACTACGCGGACCGGCCGGCGGGGGAGACGTTCGCGGCGGCGGAGGTGCTGGCGCTGAGGCGGGGCTGAGAACGGGAAACGGCCCCACCCGCCGTAGAGAGGGTGGGGCCGTTCGGTCGTTCGGCCACTGACGTTCCGTCAGGCCGCCGTCTCGGTCCGCTCGGTCCGCTCGTTCTCCGTCACCGGCTTGCGGTGGCGGCCGCGCGGAGCCGTCTCGCTGACCTGCGTGGAGATCTCGCCACGGTGCCGGCCGTGGCCGGCGGCGATCTCCTGGACGTCGGCGTGCGGCTGGTTCGTGCTGGCGTCGCTCATCGGATGGAATTCACCCCGTCAACATGATCTTTCAAACAGCCGGGCGAGTTTAACCGGCACCCCGTATCCCGGATCCAGGCGGCCACGCCAACCGGCACTAGTTCGTTACAAGCCGTCCCAACGGCGCCTCTTGCAGCGGGACCGGGCGGGGGGCGGCGGGGGTCGGAGGCGGAGCGGGATCGGCTGGTGGAGCGGGTTGTGGAGGGTGCGCGGGCTGTGCCGGCTGCGGAGGCGTGCTGGAGGATTCCGGAGCCCGGGGCGCCGGTTCTGGGGGGTGTCCTGGCACCGGGGCCGCGCCGGGCTCGGGCGCTGCGGCCGCGGGCGGGCTCACCTGAGCCACGCCGCACGGCACGGCCTCCGTCGCGTACGGCAGACGCAGCACCCCCTCCGGCGTCCACAGGCCCGTGCCCGCCAGCCACCCCTCGGGCGCCGGGAGATGGTGCACCCGCCGCTCGGCCGGCCGCCACACGCCGACCCACCTGCCGCGCGGCCCGTCGACGCGCAGCGCCACCGCGCAGCTCTCCGGCGTCAGGATCTGCCCCGGCTGGATCGCGAACGGCGTGAGGGTGCACTCCCGCAGCCGCAGGCACTCCGGGAAGCGCACCGGCAGGCTGCTGCCCAGGACACCCCAGCCCAGCCGGTCCTGCCCCGGCGAGGGCGCGTCCGAGCGGATGAGCAGCAGCCCGCTGTCGTGGTCGGCGAGCAGCAGCCGGTCGTCGCTGTCGGCGGCGATCTGGAGCAGCGGCGACACCTCCCCGCCGCGCTCCAGGTCCACCACGACGGCCTTGGTGCGTCCGCCGGTCTCCCGGTCCAGGGCCAGCAGCCGTCCCGTACGGTCCAGCCAGACCCCGCCCGAGCAGCGGCCGGGCAGCTCGGCCAGCCGCTCGGGCCCGAAGGCACCGCCCGCCACCAGCCACACCGTCGTCGCACGCGGGCCGACCGCCAGGGCGTACGCCCGCTCGCCGCCGGGAGCGGGCGGCAGCAGCCGCAGCCGGGCCGTGTCGTCCCGGCACTCGACCACACCCACGGGCAGCTCGCCGGTGCCGGGCCCGGTCGGGTACAGCAGCGAGAACGCGTGCCGGCCGGCCACCAGACGGTGGATGAGGACCCGCCCGTCGCCCATCGGCTGCACTTCGGTGCCGGGTTCCTCCGGCTGGTTGCGGGGCAGGGGTACGGCGTACGGCTCAGGGCCGTCCAGGGTCCAGCGCTCCGGGAACCAGGAGTCGCCGGCCGACGCGAGGCGTGCGGCGTAGGCGCCGTCCGCCGTGAGTGTGCATCCCGCCGGCGCGACCCCGTCGTCCTCGTGTCCCGCCGAAGGCTCGATCGCACACGCTGTCATCGTTCGGTCACCTCCAGTGACGAACGTAGTTTTCGTACGTGCGGGCGGGGAATCCGCAGGGGCACGACTTCACACATAAGGGTGTTCCAGGAACGATTCGCCTGAGGATGTGGGGGCTTTTGTGCTGGGCGGGGCGACAGCCGGCCGGCAGCGGGCGACGAGGGAGGGGAGCGGGGGAGGGGCGTCGGCGGTGGCGGTTCAGCGTCACAGATCAGCCGGGTAGCCTTGCACCCGTGCCCCGTCTGTCTGAAGTCATCGCCGCGCTGGAGAACCTGTGGCCCGCCGAGCGGGCCGAGTCCTGGGACGCGGTCGGCACCGTCGTGGGCGACCCGGACCAGGAGGTCACGCGCGTCCTGTTCGCCGTCGACCCGGTCCAGGAGATCGTCGACGAGGCGGTGAAGCTGGGCGCCGACCTGCTCGTCACCCACCACCCGCTCTATCTGCGCGGCACGACGACGGTCGCGGCGACGCACTTCAAGGGCCGTGTCGTCCACACCCTCATCAAGAACGACATCGCGCTGCACGTCGCCCACACCAACGCCGACACCGCCGACCCCGGCGTCTCCGACGCCCTCGCGGGCGCCCTGGACCTGCGCGTCACCGGGCCGCTCGTGCCGGACGCCGACGACCCCGAGGGCCGCCGGGGACTGGGCCGCGTCTGCGCCCTCGACCACCCGCTGACCGTCCGAGAGTTCGCCGCCCGTGCCGCCGAGCGGCTGCCCGCCACCGCGCAGGGCATCCGGGTCGCCGGCGACCCCGAGGCGGTGCTGCGCACCGTCGCCGTCAGCGGCGGCTCCGGCGACAGCCTCTTCGACCAGGTGCGCGCGGCGGGCGTCGACGCCTTCCTCACGGCGGACCTGCGCCACCACCCCGTCTCCGAGGCCCGCGCCCACAGCCCCCTCGCGCTGCTCGACGCGGCGCACTGGGCCACCGAGTGGCCCTGGTGCGAGCTGGCCGCGAGCCAGCTCGACGAGATCTCCGACCGCCACGGATGGGACCTGCGCGTCCACGTCTCGAAGACGGTCACCGACCCCTGGACCGCCCACGCGGCCTCTGCCACTTCTGACCCACTGGGAGCCCCGAACTGAACGCCGCGCCCGCCGACCAGATCCGACTCCTCGACGTCCAGGACCTCGACGTCCGCCTCCAGCAGCTCGCCCACCGGCGGAGGTCGCTGCCCGAGCACGCCGAGATCGAGTCGCTCACCAAGGACCAGACCCAGCTGCGCGACCTGCTCGTGGCCGCGCAGACCGAGGAGAGCGACACCGCCCGCGAGCAGACCAAGGCCGAGCAGGACGTGGACCAGGTGCGCCAGCGTTCCGCCCGCGACCAGCAGCGCCTGGACTCCGGTGCCGTCACCTCCCCCAAGGACCTGGAGAACCTCCAGCGCGAGATCGCCTCGCTCGCCAAGCGGCAGGGTGATCTGGAGGACGTGGTGCTGGAGGTCATGGAGCGCCGGGAGTCCGCGCAGCAGCGGGTCGCCGAGCTGACCGAGCGGGTCGGATCCGTCCAGTCGAAGATCGACGACGCGACCGCACGCCGCGACGCCGCGTTCGAGGAGATCGACGCCGAGGTCGCCACGGTCACCAAGGAGCGCGAGGTCATCGCCGGTTCGATCCCCGCCGACCTGCTCAAGCTCTACGAGAAGCTGCGTGAGCAGCAGGGCGGCGTCGGCGCGGCGAAGCTGTACGCGCGAAGCTGCCAGGGGTGCCGTCAGGAGCTCGCCATCACGGAGCTGAGCGAGATCCGCAACGCGGCGCCCGACACGGTGATCCGCTGCGAGAACTGCCGCCGCATCCTGGTGCGCACGTCCGAGTCCGGTATCTAGGCCGCTGGGAGCCGTTCCGGTGCGGGAGTTCATCGTCGAGGCCGACGGCGGGTCGCGGGGCAACCCGGGACCCGCGGGCTACGGGGCCGTGGTGAGCGACGCGGCGACGGGCGAGACGCTGCGGGAGGCCGCCGAGTACATCGGCGTCGCCACGAACAACGTCGCCGAGTACCGCGGCCTCCTCGCCGGCCTGCGCGCCGCCCACGAACTGGACCCGGGCGCGGCGGTCCACGTCCGGATGGACTCCAAGCTCGTCGTCGAGCAGATGTCGGGCCGCTGGAAGATCAAGCACCCCGACATGAAGCCACTGGCCGCGGACGCGGCCCGGGTCTTCCCGCCCGGGCGCGTGACGTACGAGTGGATCCCACGGGAGCGGAACAAGCACGCGGACCGGCTGGCCAACGAGGCGATGGACGCCGGGGCCAGGGGAGAGCAGTGGTCGGCGTCGACTTCGACGGCGGAGCTGGACACCAGAGCCGGAGCCGGAGCTGTCGCCCCGTCCGGCCCGCCGGGTGACGCCGCGGCGGGCGCCGCTAGGGTGCGCGAAGCCCTGGCGGGGCGCGCCGCGTCGGCCGGGGCCGGCGCCGGCGCCGGCTCGGCGAGGGCGGATGCCGACGCCCGTGCCGCGGAGGCTGTCGCCGGCCCGGGTGGGGCTCCCGCCGAGGCGGGTCGTGACGCGGGCTCGGCGACGGCGGACGATGATGTCCGCGCAGCCGGGGCGGACGTGGAGGCTCGTGCTGCCGGGGTGGACACCGATGTCCGCGCGGCGAGGGCGGATGCCGACGCCCGTGCCGCGGAGGCTGTCGCCGGCCCGGGTGGGGCTCCCGCCGAGGCGGGTCGTGACGCGGGCTCGGCGACGGCGGACGATGATGTCCGCGCAGCCGGGGCGGACGTGGAGGCTCGTGCTGCCGGGGTGGACACCGATGTCCGCGCGGCGAGGGCGGATGCCGACGCCCGTGCCGCGGAGGCTGTCGCCGGCTCGGACGGGGCTCCCGCCGAGGCCGGTGCCGACGCGGGCTCGGCGAAGACGGACGACGATGTTCGTGCCGGCAGGGCGGGCGCGGACGTTCGTGCCCCCGAGGCGGACGCCGACCATCGCGCGGCCGAGGCAGACGCCGACGCTCGCACGGACACGGATACGGCCATGGCCACGGCCAAGGCGGACGCCGATGCCCGTGCCGCCAAGGCCGTTGCCACCCCCGGCTGGGCTCCCGCCGACATGGGCGCGCCCGCCACCTTCGTGCTGTTGCGGCACGGGGAGACGCCGCTGACGCCGCAGAAGCGGTTCTCCGGTAGTGGGGGCACCGATCCCTCCCTCTCCGACATCGGCAGGGACCAGGCCGGGCGAGCCGCCGCCCTGCTCGCCCGGCGGGGCACGATCCAGGCGATCGTGTCGTCGCCCCTCGCCCGTACCCGGGAGACCGCCGGTATCATCGCCGCCCGGCTCGGCCTCGACGTGAGCGTCGACGACGGCCTGCGCGAGACGGACTTCGGCGCCTGGGAGGGCCTCACCTTCGCCGAGGTGCGCGAGCGCCACCCCGACGACCTGACCGCCTGGCTGGCCTCCCCGGACGCCGAACCCACCGGCGGCGGCGAGAGCTTCGCGGCGACCGCCACCCGGATCGCCGCGACCCGCGACAAGCTGATCGCGGCGTACGCGGGACGCACGGTCCTGCTCGTCACGCACGTGACCCCGATCAAGACGCTGGTCCGGCTCGCCCTCGGCGCCCCGCCGGAGTCCCTGTTCCGGATGGAACTGTCGGCGGCGTCCCTGTCGGTCGTCGCGTACTACGCGGACGGCAACGCCAGCCTCCGGCTCCTCAACGACACGTCACACCTGCGCTGAGCGCCGCCGCCTCGCGGGCCAGCGTCTCGACCCGGCCCCAGTCGCGGGCCGTGACCGCGTCCTGCGGCAGCATCCAGCTCCCGCCCACGCACGCGACGTTGGGCAGGGCCAGATAGTCCGGGGCGGAGGCCGGGCCGATGCCGCCCGTGGGGCAGAACCGGGCCTGGGGGAGCGGCCCGGACAGCGACTTCAGGTAGGCCGTACCGCCCGCGGCCTCGGCCGGGAAGAACTTCATCTCCCGCACCCCGCGCTCCAGCAGCGCCACGACCTCGGACGTGGTCGACACCCCCGGCAGGAACGGCACGCCGGAGCCCCGCATCGCCTCCAGAAGCACGTCCGTCCAGCCGGGACTGACCAGGAAGCGGGCGCCCGCGGCCACCACCTCCGTGACCTGCCCGGGGCTGATCACCGTCCCGGCGCCCACCACCGCCTCCGGCACCTGCCCCGCGATCTCCCGGATCGCCTCCACGGCCGCCGGCGTCCGCAGCGTCACCTCGATCGCGGGCAGCCCACCGGCGACCAGCGCCCGCGCCAGCGGTACGGCGTCACCGGCATCCTCGATGACGACGACGGGGACGACGGGCGCGATGTCCAGCACGGAGGCGGGCAAGGGAGAGGCCATGGCCGTATCCTGCCGCCGACTCGACAACATGCGCAAAGCTCATTGCGCATGCTGCAACACGTCCCATGGTGCGATCCTGCTCAGTGGACCTCGGTCACGAGCACATCCAACGACCACGCCTGCCCCGCCTTCGCGGGGGCCTCCGCCTCCACGACGTACCCGAGGTCCCGCAGTGCCTCCACCAGCTCGGCCGGACCCTTCGGGGCGGCCCCGGCGGTCAGCAGGCTGCGTACCATCCGCCCCTTCGTCGCCTTGTTGAAGTGGCTGACGACCTTCCGGGTCGGTGCGTGCAGCACCCGCACGGACGCCGTCCGCCCGGCGACCTCGCCCTTCGGCTTCCACGCGGCCGCGTACGCGGCGGACCGCAGGTCCAGTACCAGCCCGTCCCCGGCCACCTCGGGAAGCACCGACGCCATCGGCGTACGCCAGTGCGCGCCCAGCGCACCGAGACCCGGCAGCTTCACACCCATCGCGCACCGGTAGGACGGGATCCGGTCCGTCACCCGGACCGCTCCCCACAGCCCGGAGAAGACCAGCAGCGACCGCGCGGCACGCCGCTTGGCGGAGGCGTCCAGGGACGCCAGGCCGAGGGCGTCGTACAGCACCCCGGTGTAGATCTCCCCGGCCGGCCGGGCCCCCGCCGTGCGCAGCTCCGTGTTCTTCGCGACCTCGCCCCGCAGCCCCTCGCTCAGCCCGAGCACCTCGCGCGCCTTGTTCTCGTCGCCCGTGCACAGCTCGACCAGCTCGGTGAGGACGGCCTCCCGGGCGTCGGTCAGCCCCGGCAGCGACAGCGACTCCGGTTTCAGCGGGGCACCGCGGCCGGAGGAGGCCTTGCCTTCGGACGGCGGCAGCAGGACAAGCACGCGTACTCCTTCGATCGAACTCCGCCGACAGGGTACGGGGAGCTCAGACGCGGGCCCGGCCGAGGGCACGGACGAGCCCGTCGGCGTCGTCCGCGTGGAAGCGGACCACCCGTACCTCCCGGCGACGCCCGAAGAACGTGACGTGCGTGACCGGTTCCGTCAGTTCGAGCGTGACGGTGGTCTGGGACCCGACCTCGACGTCGAGTTCGCCGTCGGCCCGCTCGTGCGTCATCCGCAGCTCGCGCCGCACCGAGGCGATCCGCTCCAGCGGCACGCACAGGTCGACGTGGACGTACCGCCGTACCCGCAGCCGGCCGGCGTCCGGATCCAGCACGTGCGGGCGTACCACCGACGAGGCGTGCAGCGCGACGACGATGACGATGCCGTACACGTCCAGGAACAGCAGCACGGCGTGCGCGGTCGGCCAGTCGCGCAGCAGCACGGACATCGCGACGGTCTCGACGAGACACACGAACCCGAACCCGAACATCATCGCGCCCTGCCCGCGCGCATACCCGAAAGCCCGCCCGCTCCCCGTCCCGTCGGTCCGCCGCACCACCCACAGCGCGAGACTCACGAGCAGCCGCGCCTCGTGCCGGACCAGCAGGCGCGCGATCCTCATCGCCGCTCCTCGGTGAGGATGCGCAGCGTCCGGCGGATCGCCTCCGCCTGGGCCGGGGCCAGGTCCTCGTAGAAGGCGCGCAGGACGCCGCCGTCGTGGTCGAGGTCCCCGATCTCCGGGAACAGCTCGGGCGGAATGCAGTCGGCGAGGGCCCGGGCGGCCTCGGCGACGCGCGGATCGTCCGGCTCCGCGTCGGCGAGCGCGTCGAGCCGGGCGTACACCTCGTTGGCCCGCGCCACGGCTTCGGGCCGGCCGAGCACCGCGCCCAGCGACGACACGAGCTGCTGCCGGGCCTCGTCAGGCATGGCCGTCTCCAGGAAGGCGATGATCTCGCGGTCCTTGGCGGCCATGGGCGAGTCCGACAGATGCGCGGTCCCGGCGAACAACGCGGCCAGCTCGGGGGACACCGGCCCCTCGGCGGGCAGCCCGCCCTCAGCCTCCAGCAACGCCCGCAGCCGCCCGCGCCGCTCCCGGACGGCCTCCTCCTGCCGCGCCAGATCCTCGTCCAGCTCGGTCAGCACCTCGACGAGGTCCTTCCCTGCGTCGTCCGCGAGCACGTCCCGCACCTCGGCGAGCCCCAGCCCCAACTCGGTCAGCCGCCGGATCCGCGCCAGCACGACAGCGTGCCGCAGCCCGTACTCCCGATACCCGTTCGCCCGCCGCTCCGGCTCGGGCAGCAGCCCCACATGGTGGTAATGGCGCACGGCCCGCGTGGTGACACCGACGACGTCGGCGAGTTCTCCGATCCGCATGGGACCAGTGAAGACGTTGACGTTGCGGCAAGGTCAAGGACCGGCTGTGGCTTCCGACGGCGGCCGTGATCGTGTGTCACGATCGAGGGAACGGTTCCCGATCTCACGGACGGGGGGTTCGGCAATGTCCCAGTCTGGCGAGCGACCGAAGGAGGGGCGTGACATGACTGCCATGGCCCACGAGCCGCTCACGCAGGAAGAGGTCCTGCTGGAGGGCTTTCTCGCCCTGGACACCCCGGAGGGTTTCCGGGCCGAGTTGATCGAGGGGGAGATCGTCGTGACGCCTCCGCCGGACGGGGATCACGAGAAGTACATCAGCCGGATCGTGCGGCAAGTGATCAAGCAGTCCCGGACCGACATGGATCTCTCCGGGAACAAGGGCTTGAAATTGCGGAGCGGGGACGCCTGCCCCAAGAACCACTTGGTTCCGGACGTCACCTTCGGCCCTCTGGAGCTAGACCTCTTCGGCGGGGTCGGCTCCTGGATGTCCTGCGAAGGCGTCGCCATGGTGCTGGAGGTGACATCGACCAAGCCGAAGGCCGATCGCGAGGTCAAGCGCCGTTGTTACGCCCGCGAAGGCATTCCTCTCTACCTGCTCGTCGACCGGGACACCGCTCAGGTCACGCTGTTCAGCGAACCCAAGCAGGACGACTACCGCGAGCATTGCGCCCGCCCCTTCGGCAAGCCGATCACTCTGCCCGAGCCATTCGCTTTCGAACTGGACACCACGGACCTCCTCTGATCCCCTGTGAGGCGGGGAGGTACCACGAGGTGAGCACACGGGGGCGGATACGGGAACAGGCCCGCTGGGCCAGGGCGCGGCTGGGGCGGGGCGGGCCGCCGCTGGACCTCCTCACCGCACACTTCGACCGGCACGTCTACGCTCCGCACGCCCACCACGAGTTCACCATCGGCGTCACGGTCGGCGGCTCGGAGGTCATCGCCTACCGGGGCGGGCTGATCCACTCCTATCCGGGCTCGATCGTCGTGCTGGAGCCGGGCGAGATGCACACCGGCGGTCCGGCCGCCTGCGAGGGCTACGCCTACCAGGCCCTGTACGCCGAGCCGTCCCTCCTCACCGACGGCACGCTCGGCGGCACCCCGCACTTCCGTGACCCCGTCCTGCACGACCCCGAACTGGCCACCGCCCTCCGCGCCGCACACACCGACATCAGCGCCCGCCCCGACCCGCTGGAGGCCGAGTCCCGGCTGCCCTGGCTGCTCACGGCCCTGGCCCGCCGGCACTCCACGGCCCGGGCGAGCGAGGACACGGTGCCCGGCGCCGGCCACATCGCCCGGGCCGTGCGCGACCGCCTCGCGGACGAGCTGCTGGAACCCCCTTCCCTGGCCGACCTCGCCACCGACCTGGGCCTGTCCCGCTACCAGCTGCTGCGCGCCTTCCGTACGACGATGGGCGTACCGCCCTACGCCTGGCTCGCCCAGCACCGCGTGGCCAGGGCCCGCGGCCTCCTGGAAACCGGCCTGCGCCCCGCCGAGGTCGCGGGCCTCGTCGGCTTCGCCGACCAGGCGCACCTCACCCGCTGGTTCCGCCGGGTGCTGGGGGTGACCCCGGCGGCGTACCGCAACAGCGTTCAAGACGCGGCGGGGTGAGGCGGCCGAGACTCGCCGTATGACTGCACGCGGCTGGTTCCTGTTCTCCCTGATGGGAGTCGTCTGGGGCGTTCCCTACCTGATGATCAAGGTGGCGGTGGAGGACCTGTCCCCGTCCATGGTGGTGTTCACGCGCTGCGCGCTGGGCGCCGCGCTCCTGCTCCCCTTCGCGCTCCGCCAGGGCGGCCTCGGCCGTACCGTCCGGACCCACTGGAAGCCGATGCTGGCCTTCGCCGTCATCGAGATCATCGGCCCCTGGTGGACCCTGACCGACGCCGAACGCCATCTGTCCAGCTCCACCGCCGGACTCCTCATCGCGGGCGTGCCGATCGTCGCCCTCATCCTGGCCCGCTTCTTCGGCGCCGAGGAACGCGTGGGCGCCCGCCGCGTCGCCGGACTCGGCCTCGGTCTCGCGGGCGTCACCGTCCTCACCCTGCCCCACCTCACCGGCGGCGATGCCCGCTCCCTGGCCGAGGTGCTGGTGACGGTCGTCGGCTATGCCACCGCCCCGCTGATAGCCGCCCGGCATCTCAAGGACGTCCCGACCCTCCAGCTGATCACCCCCTGCCTCACGCTCGCCGCCGTCGTCTATGCCCCAGCCGCTTACCTGACCCGGCCCGCCACCATGCCCTCGGCCGAGGTCCTGGCCGCCCTCGCCGGCCTCGGCATCGTCTGCACCGCGATCGCGTTCGTGGCCTTCCTGGAGCTGATCAAGGAGATCGGCCCGACCCGGGCGGGCGTGATCACCTACGTCAACCCGGCGGTCGCCGTCGCCGCGGGCGCCCTCTTCCTGGACGAGGAACTGACCCTCGGCATCGGTGTCGCCTTCACCCTGATCCTGGCGGGCTCGGTGCTGGCCACGGCCGCGGCGCCGAAACGGGAGATCCGCCGGGTACCATGGTCGACACGGCAGACGAGCCGGGCGGACGGCCGCGTGGAGTCCCCCTGACGGGGAGCTCCCCGAGGAACGTCCGGGCTCCACAGGGCAGGGTGGTGGCTAACGGCCACCCGGGGTGACCCGCGGGACAGTGCCACAGAAAGCAAACCGCCGGGGACCTCGGTCCTCGGTAAGGGTGAAACGGTGGTGTAAGAGACCACCAGTGCCTGGGGTGACTCAGGCAGCTAGGTAAACCCCACCCGGAGCAAGGTCAAGAGGGAGCGCCTCGGTGCTCCTGCGCGGACGATCGAGGGCTGCCCGCCCGAGTCCGCGGGTAGACCGCACGAGGCCGGTGGCAACGCCGGCCCTAGATGGATGGCCGTCGCCCGGGGCTCCGCGAGGAACCCCGGGAACAGAACCCGGCGTACAGCCCGACTCGTCTGCCGCTGCCTGTTGCTTTGCCTCGGAAAGGGCCTCTGATCTGCGGCGGAGGCCCTTAGGTCCAAGGTCGGGCCGTCCGCCGCGCGCCCCGTCAGAGCGTCGTGCGGCGCCGTGCCCGGCGCACCACCGGCACCTCCGGTTCCTCGGGCCTCCCCTGCGTGCCCCGGCTCTCGGCCAGTGCCGCGAGGGCGGCGACAGTGGGATGGGCGAAGAAGTCCTGCATGGTCAGGGGCATCCCCAGGGCCGTGCGGAGTTTCGACACCGCCTGGGTGGCCAGCAGTGAATGGCCGCCCAGGGCGAAGAAGTTGTCGTGCACGCCGACGCGGTCGGTGTCGAGCAGCTTCTGCCACACCGCCGCGATGGTGTGCTGCGTGGGTGAGGCCGGGGGCTCGTACCTGTCCTCGGCGGGCAGCTCGGTGGCGAGTGCCGCGAGGCGGGTCGCGTCCACCTTGCCGTTGGGCGAGGCGGGGAAGGCGGCCACGGTGCAGAAGCGGGCGGGGGTCATGTGGTCGGGCAGCCAGCGGGCGGCGTGCTCGCGCAGGTCCCGGGCGGTCGGCTCGGCGTGTGCCGCGGGCACGACGTAGGCGGCGAGCTGCCTGCCGCGGCTGGGGTGGTCCTCCGCGAGCACCTTGACCTGGCCCACGTCCGGGTGTCCGGCCAGGGCTTGTTCGACCTCGCCGAGTTCGACGCGGAAGCCGCGGACCTTGACCTGGTCGTCGGCGCGGCCGCGGTACTCCAGGTGGCCTTCCGCGTTCCAGACCACGATGTCGCCGGTGCGGTACATCCGTTCGCCGGGTGCGCCGAACGGGCAGGCGACGAAGCGCTCCGCGGTCAGGGCGGGGCGGCCCGCGTAGCCCCGGGCGAGTGCCGCGCCCGCGAGGTACAGCTCGCCGGGGACACCCGGCGGCACCGGGCGCAGGCGGTCGTCCAGGACGTAGCAGCGGGTGTTGTCCACGGGACGGCCGATGGGGGGAGCGTAGGGCCAGGTGGCGGGTTCGGCGGGCAGCACGTGGCTGGTCGTGACGTGGGTCTCGGCCGGGCCGTAGTGGTTGAGCAGCCGGCAGTGCGGCCGGTCGGCGAAGAAGCGGCGCATGCGGTCGCCGATCACCAACGCCTCGCCCGCCTGGGCGACTCGGCGCAGCGCGGCCAGGCGCAGGCCCTCCTCGTCGGCGATCCGGGCCAGGGTCTCGATGACGACGTTGGGGGCGTACAGGGTGGTGATCCGTTCACGGTCGAGCCAGCGTACGAACCCCGCGAAGTCCTCGCGGACGTCCAGGTCGGGGATGACGAGCTCGTCGCCGTCGAGAAGGGTGGCGAGGATCTCCTGGGTGCTGACGTCGAAGCTGGGTGTGGTGAACTGCGCGGTGCGGCCAGGGGCGTGGCCGTCCTCCGCGTCGGCCTGCCAGGTCAGCAGGTTGATCAGGGTCCGGCCGGGCATCAGTACGCCCTTGGGGCGGCCGGTGGACCCCGAGGTGTAGACGAGGTAGGCCGAGTGGAGGGGGTGGGTGGGACGCACTCGCTCCGCTTCGCGCAGGCCGTCGGCCGGCTGCTGGGCGAGGGCGGCGGTGTGGTCCGCGGTGTCGAGGTGGATCGTCCGGGCCGGTGGCCGGCCGTGCAGGGCTGCGTCGACGGCGGTGGTGGTGAGTGTCAGGGCGGGGGACGCGTCACGGAGCATGTAGGCGATGCGGTCCGCGGGCTGGCGTGGGTCCAGGGGGAGGTAGGCGGCGCCCGCCTTGACCACCGCGAGCAGGGCGATCACCTGCTCCGGCGAGCGGGGCAGCAGGAGCGCGACGATGTCCTCCGCACCCACTCCGCGGGCCACGAGCAGACGGGACAGACGGTTGGCCCGCTCGTTCAGCTCCCGGTAGCTCAGCGTCAGTTCGCCATGGCTGAGGGCGGGGGCGTCGGGGGTGCGGGCCGCCTGGTGTTCTAGGAGGGCGGCGAGCGAGGTCCGCGGCAGGGCGCGGTCGGTGTCGTTGCGTTCGCTCAGCAGCAGGTGGCGCTGCGCGGCGTCGAGGAGATCCACGTCGGCGGGGCGCCGGTCGGGGTCGGCGGCCAGAGCCGTCAGCATCCGGGTCAGGCCGGTCACGAGCCATTCGGCCGTGCCGCGCTCGAACAGGTCGAGCCGGTACGTGACATAGCCGCTCAGGCCCGCGGCCTCGCCCCGCCCGTCGCGCTGCTCGGTGACGTTGAACAGCAGGTCGAACATGGAGTGCCGCAGCTCGAAGGGGAAGTCACGGACCTTCAGTCCGGGCAGGTCGAGTTCGCCGCCCGCGTTGTTCTGGAAGGCGAGCATCACCTGGAACAGCGGGTGGCGGCCGGCCGAGCGGGCCGGGTTCAGCGACTCCACCAGCCGGTCGAAGGGCAGGTCCTGGTGTGCGTAGGCGGCCAGGCTGTGGGAGCGGATACGGCCGAGGAGTTCGGCGAAGGTGGGGTCGCCGGAGGTGTCGGTGCGCAACACGAGGGTGTTGACGAAGAAGCCGACGAGGTCGTCCAGGGCTTCGTCGGTGCGGCCGGCGAGGGGCGCTCCCAGCGGGATGTCGGTTCCCGCCCCGGCCCGGGTGAGCAGCGCGGCGAGCGCCGTCTGCACGACCATGAAGGTGCTGGTGCCGGTGCGCTGCGCGAGGTCGGTCAGACGCCGGTGCAGGGCGGCCGGTACGGCGAAGGGGACGGCGCCACCGCGGTGCCCGGTGTCGGGCCTGCGCGGTCGGCAGGTGGGCAGGTTCAGTTCGTCGGGCAGTCCGGCCAGTGCTTCGGTCCAGTACGTGGTCTGGCGGGCAAGCACGCTGTCGGGGTCGTCCGGCGCGCCGAGCAGCCTGCGCTGCCACAGGGTGTAGTCGGCGTACTGGACGGGCAGCGGCTCCCACTGCGGCGCCCGGCCCGCGCGGCGGGCGGTGTAGGCGGCCGACAGGTCCCGCCACAGCGGTCCGATGGACCAGCCGTCGCAGGCGATGTGGTGCACCACGACGAGCAGGACGTGGGTGTCGGGCCCCGCGGTGAACAGGTGGGCGCGCAGCGGCGGGTCCACCGTGACGTCGAATCCCTCCGCCGCCGCGGCGGCGACCGGCTCGCTCAGGTCGCCGGGTCCCTGCGCGGTGGCCGTGTCGTGCAACCGCAGCCGGGGACGCGCCTGTTCGGGGCTCAGCAGGTACTGGTGGGGTTCGCCGTCGGTCGCGGGGAACACCGTGCGCAGGCTCTCGTGGCGGCCCACCAGGTCGCCGAGCGCCGCTTCGAGCTCGGCGACATCGAGCGGGCCGGTGAGGGTGAGCGCCCACGGCATGTTGTAGACGGCGCGCTGGTCCTCGAACCGGTTGAGGAACCAGAGGCGGCGCTGCGCGTACGACAGCGGTACGGCCTCGGGGCGCGGTACGCGTTCCAGGGCCGGGCGGCTCTCCCCCCGTGCGCCCAGGCGGGTGGCGAGTTCGGCGACGGTGGGCGTCTCGAACACGGCGCGCAGCGGGAGTTCGACACCGCATTCGCCGCGGATGCGGGTGATCAGGCGGGTCGCGAGCAGCGAGTGGCCGCCGTGGGCGAAGAAGCTCGCCTCGACGTCCTCCCAGGGGTGTCCGAGGACCTCGGCGAACAGCCCGCACAGCAGGTGTTCGGCCTCGGTGCGCGGGCCGCGTCCGGCGTCGCGCGCGCCGTGGTCGGGGGCGGGCAGCGCCTTGCGGTCGAGCTTGCCGTTGGGGCTGAGCGGCAGGGCGTCCAACGGGACGAAGACCGCGGGGACCATGAACGACGGCAGCGACCGGGCGAGCCGGGTGCGCAGCGCGGTGACGTCGAGCGTGGTGCCGTCGGCGGGGGTGACGTAGGCGGCGAGGTACTTGTCGCCGGGCCGGTCCTCGCGCACGGTCACGGCCGCGTGGGCGACGGTGGGCTGTTCGGTGAGGGCCGCCTCCACCTCGCCGGGCTCCACCCGGAATCCCCTGATCTTCACCTGTTCGTCGGAGCGGCCGAACAGCTGGAGCGTGCCGTCGGGCTGCCACTGGGCGAGGTCGCCGGTGCGGTACATGCGCTCGCCCGGGGCGCCGAAGGGGCAGGCGACGAAGCGTTCCGCGGTGAGCCGGGGATGGTGGGCGTAGCCGCGGGCGAGGCAGGCGCCGGCCAGGTACAGCTCGCCGGTGACGCCCACGGGCACCGGGCGCAGGCGGCTGTCGAGGACGTAGGCGCGGGTGTTGGCGATGGGGGCGCCGAGCGGGGCGGACGCGGGCCAGCCGGCGCTGTCCTCGGGGAGCGTGTACATGGTCACGCCGTGGGTCTCGGCGGGTCCGTACACGTTGTGCAGGCGGCGTCCGGAGCCGGGCCGGTGTCCGGCGCGCGTGCGTTCGCCCAGGGTGAGGGCCTCGCCGCCCTGGATGACGTCGGTGAGCGTGTCGAGCGGGATGTCCTGTTCGCGGGCGGCCTCGTAGAGGGCCTCGATGACGGCGGTGGGCGCGAACAGTTCGTTGACGCCGTGGCGTGCGATCCAGCGGGCGAGCTGTTCGGCGCTGCGGCGCACCTCGTCGGGCGGGATCACGAGCGTCTTGCCGTGCAGCAGCGTCGCGAGGATCTCCTCGACGGAGAAGTCGAAGCCGACGGAGCAGAACTGGGCGACGCGGGTGCCGGGGCCGCCGGCGGGGAAGGCGGCACGGTGGGCGGCGAGCATGTTGCGCAGGCCGCGGTGCGGCATGACGACGCCCTTGGGCCGGCCGGTGGAGCCGGAGGTGTAGATCAGGTAGGCGGGGTGGTCGTCGCACGAGGGCGGCCCGTGCCACTCGTGTGCGTCCAGGGGCCCGGTGGGCTGTGCGGCGAGCAGGGCGGCCGTCCGGGGGGCGTCGAGGACCAGCGCCTCGACGCCCGCGGGCAGCCCGTCGAGGCGGGACCGGTAGGTCACCGCGAGCGTGGGGCGGGCCTGGCCGAGCATGTAGGCGACGCGGTCGTCGGGGTAGTCGGGCTCGACGGGCAGGTAGGCGGCGCCGGTCTTGAGGGCGGCGACCATGGCGACGACGAGGTCCGGGCAGCGGGGCAGGGTGAGGGCCACGACCTGCTCGGGGCCGGCGCCGCGGGCGGCCAGCAGCCGGGCCAGCCGGTCCGAGCGCTCGTCGAGTTCCCGGTAGGTCAGGGCGGTGTCCTCGTGCAGCAGCGCGGTGGCGTCGGGGGTGCGGGCGGCCTGCTCCGTGAAGAGGTCCACCACTGTCTGCTCGGGCAGGGGGCGCTCGGTGGCGTTCCACGTCTCGACGACCAGGTCGCGTTCGGTGCCGGACAGCAGGGCGCAGTCGGCGACGCGGGTGCGCGGTGCGTGGACGGCGGTGGCCAGTACCGTGAGGTAGTGCTCGGCCAGGCGTCGCACCCGGGCCTCGTCGAAGAGGTCGGTGGCGTACACGAAGCGGCACCGGTAGCCGCCCGAAGTGAGTTTCTCGGCGTGCAGTTCCAGGTCGAAGCGGGTGCTCTGCTCGGCGATGTCGACGATCCGCGCGGTCAGCTCACCGACGTGCCAGCTCTCCTGTGTCTCCAGGTAGTTGCACAGGATCTGGAAGAGCGGGTTGAGGGCCGGGTCGCGGCCGGGCGCGACCTCCTGCACGACCCGGGCGAACGGGGCCTCCTGGTGGGCCTGGGCCTGGAGGGTCACCTCGCGGGCGCGCACCAGCAGTTCGGCGAAGGTCGGCTCGCCCGACAGGTCGGTGCGCAGCGCGACGGTGTTCACGAAGAACCCGACGGTCTGTTCCAGCTCCGGGCGGGTGCGGGCCGCGACGGGGGTGCCGACGACGATGTCCTCGCCGCCGGTGTAGCGGTGCAGCAGGGCGGTCAGCGCCGTCAGCAGCACCGTGAAGGGGGTGACGTGCTCGCGGCGGCCCGTCTCGTCGATGGCGCGGGCCACGTCGGGCGGCACGTCGACGGTGACTCCGGCGCCGCGGAAGCTGGGCGCGGTGGGCCGGGGCCGGTCGGCGGGCAGCTCGACGGCGGCCGGGTCGCCGCTCAACTGCTTCTTCCAGTACGCCACGTGCTCGTCGACGCGGGCGGTGGCGGCGGGGCCGCGCTCCCACACCGCGTAGTCCGCGTACTGCACGGGAACCTCGGGCAGCCGGCTCTCGCGGCCCGCCACGGCGTCCCCGTACAGCTGCCACAGCTCGCGGAAGAAGATGTCCTCCGACCAGCCGTCGGTGACGCTGTGGTGGAAGTTGGCGAAGAGGTGGTGGCGGGTCGGCGACGAGCGCAGCACGCGGAACCGTACGAGGGGCTGCGCGGACAGCAGGGAGAAGGGGATGCGGCTGTGCGCGGCGAGGCGGCGGTGTGCCTCGGCCTCCCGCTCGCTCTCGGGCAGCCGGGTCAGGTCGTCGCAGGGGATGTCGAGGGTGACGGTGCGGACGATGTCCTGGAAGAGGTCCTCGCCCTCCTTGACGTAGCGGGTGCGCAGCACCTCGTGCCGGTCCACGAGGCGGGTGAGGCAGGCGCGCAGCACGTCGAGGCGGAGCGGGCCGTCGAGACAGAGGGCGAACGCCACGTTGTAGGCGGCGTTCTCGCCGTGCAACTGGTCGAGGAACCACAGGCGTTCCTGTGCGCTGGAGGCGGGCAGCGGCCCGGTCCTCGCCACGGCGGGCACGCGGGCCGCGGCGGTCGTGGCCGTCCCGGCCGCAGGGCTGTCGCCCGCGCCGCCGCGCAGTTTGTCCAGCAGTGCGGCGCGCAGCGCGGCGGTGGAGGGCTCGGTCTCGTGCGCTGTCATGTCAGGCCTCCGCACCCTGGGCGATGACGCGCCGCACGACGGCGAGGGCGGCGTCGATGTCGGCGCTGTCGACGCCGCGATGGGTGACGGCGCGCAGCCGGCCGTGGCCCAGTTCGGCGATGGCCAGGCCCTGGCGGGCGGCCGCGTCGGCGAAGATCTGCCAGGTGAAGCCGGGGGCCGTCACGCGGAACATGACGATGTTGGTCTGTACGGCGTCGGGGTCGACGGTGATGCCGTCGATGTCGGCGAGGCCCTTGGCCAGGCGCAGGGCGTTGTCGTGGTCCTCGGCGAGGCGCTCGTAGTCGTCGAGCGCGACCAGCCCCGCGGCGGCCAGCAGACCGGCCTGGCGCATGCCGCCGCCGAGCATCTTGCGGACGCGGCGGACGCCGCGCACGAAGTCGGCGGAGCCCACCACCATCGAACCGATCGGCGCGGACAGGCCCTTGGACAGGCAGAACTGCACGGAGTCGGCGTACTGGGCCAGGTCGGCGGGCGGGCGGCCGAGGGCCACCGCCGCGTTGAAGATCCGCGCCCCGTCCAGGTGGACGCCGATGCCGCGCTCGTCGGCCAGCTCCCGTACCTCGCGCTGGTACTCGAAGCTCAGCAGGACTCCGCCGCACCGGTTCTGGGTGTTCTCCAGGCAGATCAGCGACGGGAGGGCGAACTGCGGGTCCTCCGGGTCGTCGGGGAACCCGGCCCGCAGGTCCGCCAGGGGCAGTGTGCCGTCGGGCCGGTTGACGACCGGTTCGTAGACGACGCCGCCGCACACGGAGGCACCGCCCGCCTCGTAGACGTAGATGTCGCTCTCGGTGCCCACGAGGACCTTCGAGCCGCGTGGCGCGTGCGTCATGATCGAGGCCAGGTTGGCCATGGTGCCGCTCGGCATCAGGCAGCCGGCCTCCTTCCCGAGCAACCGGGCGGACTTCTCCTCCAGCTCTCGGACGGTGGGGTCCTCGCCGTACACGTCGTCGCCCAGCCGGGCCCGGCCCATCGCGCGGAGCATGGCGGGGGTCGGCAGGGTGAAGGTGTCGCTGCGCAGCTCGATCATGCGGGTGTCTCCTGTTGCCGAGTCGTGAGGGCGGCGCCGAGGTCGTCGGCGACGGCTTTGACGTGCGGGGGGCGCACCATGTCGTAGTGGTCGGCGGGCAGTTCGCGGACGACGGCCGGACCCTGCCAGGACGCGGCCCAGCGGGCGGCCTCGTGCCCGGCCGCCGCGTCGGTGCCCTGGTAGAAGCGGACGGCACCGGGGTAGGGGCGCGGCCGGTGGGTCGCGGCCAGCAGCCGGTTGTTGCGGAACACGGCGTAGTGGCGGGCGAGTTGCGCCCCGGCCGGGCCACCGGGCCCGTCGTCGGGCCACGGGGTGCCGAGGTGCCGGGCGAGTGTCTCGACGGCCGCGTCGGTGCGGGCCGCCGCCGCGTGCGCCGCCAGCTGGGCGAGCAGGGCGGGGTCGGCGGGGCGGCCCGCCGAGCGCAGCACGTCCACGGCGAAGTCCCGCAGCAGCTCGGACTCCGGCGGGGCGGCCGTCGGGAAGCCGCTGTCAATGAGCGCGAGAACCGTGGCCGGCGTGCCGCGCTCGTGCAGTCGGCAGGCCATCTCCTGGGCGACCAGGCCGCCGAAGGACCACCCGGCCAGCGCGTAGGGGCCGTCGGGGCGCACGGCGAGCACGGCCCGCAGGCAGCGTTCGGCGAGTTCGGCGACGGAGGCGGGCAGGGCACCGGCGTCGTCCAGGCCGGGCGCGGGCAGGGCATACACCGGCTGGTCGTCGTCGAGGGCGGCGGTCAGGTCGCGGTAGCAGGTCACCCCTCCGCCGACGGGGTGGACGAGGAACAGGGGCGTGCGGTGGCCGTGGCCGCGCAGCGTCACGACGGGCGCGGCCGTGCCGTCGGCCGGGCCGGGGCGCTGCCGCAGCAGCGCGGCCTGCCGGGCGACCGTGGGGTGTTCGAGGACCGCGGAGACGCGCAGGGCGGTGCCGAACTCGGCGTTGATCAGGGCGACGAGGCGGACGGCGGTGAGGGAGTGCCCGCCCAGGGCGAAGAAGTCGTCGTGCACGCCCACGTCCTGGGTGTCCAGCAGCCGCTGCCACAGGCGTACCAGGCGCTCCTCGTGCGGGTCGCGAGGGGCGGTGCGGGGAGCCGCGCCGCGTACCGTCGCGGGCGGCTGCGGCAGCGCCGCGCGGTCGAGCTTGCCGCTGCCGGTGAGCGGCATGGCGGCCAGGCGCACCCAGGCGGTCGGCACCATCGGGGCGGGCAGCCGCTGGGCGAGATGGGCGGCCGCGTCGACGGCCGGGTCGAGGTCGGCGCCGGCGGCGGGTACGACGTAGCCGACGAGCCGCTCACCGCGCAGCACGACCGCGCACTCGGCGACGCCCGGGTGGGCGGCCAGCACGGCCTCGATCTCCTGCAGTTCGATGCGGACTCCGCGCAGTTTGACCTGGGAGTCGGTGCGGCCCCGGTACTCGAGGGTGCCGTCGGGCAGCAGGCGGGCCAGGTCGCCGGTGCGGTACATGCGCCGCCGCACGCCCGCGCGGTCGGTGTGCGTGACGAAGGCCCGCTCGGTCAGGTCGGGCCTGCCGTGGTAGCCGTCGGCGAGGCCGACGCCGCTGAGGTGCAGTTCACCGGTGACGCCGACGGGCACGGTGTGGCCGCGCGGGTCCAGGACGTGGGTCTGCATGTTGGCGATGGGACGGCCGATCGGCACCACGGCGCGGCCGTCGTCGCGGCAGCGCCAGGCGGTGACGTCGACGGCGGCCTCGGTGGGGCCGTACAGGTTGTGCAGTTCGGCGTCCAGGACGGCGAAGAACCGGGTCTGCAGATCGTGCGGCAGTGCCTCACCACTGCACACGACCCGGGTCAGGCCGGTGCACCGGCGGGCGGCGGGTTCCTCGACGAACGCCTGGAGCATGGACGGCACGAAGTGCACGGTCGTGATGTGCTCGGCGACGATCAGCTCGGCGAGATGGGCGGGGTCGCGGTGACCGCCGGGCCGGGCGTGCACCACGGTGGCCCCCGCGAGCAGCGGCCAGAACAGCTCCCACACCGACACGTCGAACGTGTACGGCGTCTTGTGCAGCACCCGCTCCCCGGCCTCGAGCCCGTACTCCTGCTGCATCCACAGCAGCCGGTTGCAGATGGCCCGGTGGGAGACGACGACGCCCTTGGGGGTGCCGGTGGAACCCGACGTGAAGATCATGTAGGCGGGGTCGTCGGGAGTGTGCCCGCTCTCCTGCCGGACCGTGTCCGCCGGTACGGCGTCCGGGCCCACCACCGTCACGCCGGGTACGGCGGCGAGCCGGTCGCCACCGGCCGCGTCCGTGACGACCACGGTCAGGCCCGCGGCGTCCACGACCTGCCGGATGCGCCGGTCCGGGTGCTCGGCGTCCAGCGGCACATAGGCGGCACCGGCCTTGAGGACGGCGAGCAGGGCCACGGACAGATCGAGCGAGCGCTCCAGGAGGACACCGACGAACGCGCCGCGGGCCACGCCGCGCTCGCGCAGCGCGGCCGCCAGGCGCGCCGCCCGCTCGTCCAGGGCGCGGTAACTCAGCTCGGCCCCGTCGTGGCGCACCGCGGTCTCCTCGGGGCGCAGCCGCACCTGTTCGGCGACGAGGGCGTCCAGCAGGTGGGGGCGGTCGCCGTAGTCCCGCTCGGTGGCGTTCCAGGAGGCGATCAGCGCGTGCTCGGCGGGCGAGAGCAGATCCGCGTCCAGGTACGGGCTGTGCGGCGATCGGGCCATGGCCGCGAGGGCGGCGGCGTAGTGGCCGTGGAAGGCGGTGATCTGGTCGTCGTCGAACCGGGCGGCGTCGTAGCGCAGCCCGAGCGTGAGACGGCCGTCGCCGCTCGCGAGCGCGAACTCGGCACCGAAGGGGAAGTTCGTCGGCGCCTCTCCCTGGGCGTCCAGGACACTGACCGCGCCGTCGTACGCTCCGGTGCCCTCCACGTGGAAGTGCGTGAAGTTGAAGAACGTCTCGAAGAGTTCCGCGCCGCCGTGCAGCCGCATGATCTCCTGGAGCGGGAAGCGGCGGTGCGGCTGGATGCCGATGTCCTGGCGTGCGGTGCGCTCGATCAGGTCGATCCAGCTGCCGCCGGTCGAACGGGACCGCAGCGGCAGGGTGTTGAGGAAGACGCCCAGGGTCAGTTCGGCGTCGCGGTCCTCGCCACGGCCGTTGTGGACGACGCCGGTGACCACGTCGTCGCTGCCGCCGAGCAGGCCCATGACGCGCAGGTGCGCGGCGAGCAGGACGGTGCGCAGCGGTACGTCGAGGCGGGCCGCGAGCGAGGTGAGGGCGGCGGCCACCTCGGGGGCGACGGGGGCCTCCGCGAAGCGCATGTCGCTCGCCCGGTCCTGGCCCGTGGTGCGTACCGGGCGGGGCAGCCGGGTCGAGACGGCGTCCGCCAGCTCCCCGCGCCAGTAGGCGGCGCTGTCCTCGTCGGCGAGCGCGGCGGCCTCCAGGGCGACGTAGTCGCGGAAGCGGGCGGCGGGCGGGGCGGTGCCGGGGCCCGGGGCGCCGGTGAGCGCGGCGGCGTAGCGGGTGAGCAGCTCCGTGAACAGGGAGCGTTCGCTCCAGCCGTCGAGGATCGCGTGGTGCTCGGTGACGAACAGCTGCTGGGTGTCGTCGGACAGCCGCTGCACGTGGAAGCGGATCAGCGGGGCGTGCTGCCCGTCGAAGGGTTCGGCCTGTTCGTGGGCGGCGCGCCGGTCGATCGCCGCCTGCTGCTGGGCGACGGTCAGGTGCGTGAGGTCCTCGAAGGTGACGGGAGTGCTCACCCGGTGGTGCACCAGCTGGACGGGCACGGAGCAGGTGTGCAGGTCGAAGGAGGTGCGCAGGATGTCGTGGCGGCCGATCGTCTCGTCGAGGGCGGTGCGCCAGGCGGCTTCGTCGAAGCGGGCGCGCAGCCGGTAGGCGGTGGTGTTGTGGTAGACGCCGGTGCCGCCGCGTGACAGACCGCTGTGGAACACCATGCCGAGCTGGGTGCGGGTCATCGGGTAGGCGTCGTCGAGGCCGGGCGGCAGCAGCGCCCGGTCGGCCGCGGACAGCAGGCCGAACGCCTCGGGGCGGCTGCCCTGTCCGCCCTGTCCGCGCGGCACGCGCACGGTGACGGAGCCGGCCAGGTTGCGGACCGTCTTCTTGTCCATCAGATCGGTGAGCTTGAAGTCGAGCCCCGCCTCGCGGGCGCGGGCCAGCAGCTGGATGCTGCGGATGGAGTCGCCGCCCAGCGTGAAGTAGCCGTCGTCGATGCCGACGCGGCAGCCGAGCACCTGCTCCCACACCTCGACGAGGGCACGCTCGACCTCGGTGCGCGGAGCGACGTACCGGGCGGCCGGCTCCCGGGCCACCCCGGGTGCGGGCAGCGCGTCGCGGTCGACCTTTCCGTTGGCGGTCAGCGGGAGGGCGGGCAGCACGGTGCAGGAGGCCGGGACCATGTAGTCGGGCAGCAGGGCGGCCAGGTGGTCGCGCAGCGCCTGCGCGTCGGGGGCGTCGGCGCCGGGCGCGGCGGCGTACGCGGCGAGACAGGGGTGGCCCGCGTCGTCGGTGCGCAGCAGCACCGCCGAGTCGACGACGGCGTCGTGGGTACTCAGCGCGGCCTCGATCTCGCCGAGTTCGATGCGGAAGCCGCGCAGTTTGACCTGGCGGTCGATGCGGCCGCAGTACTCCAGGTCGCCGTCGGGCAGCGGGCGCACCAGGTCGCCGGTGCGGTACAGCGGGCCGGTCGCGCCGGTGCCGGGCGGTGCGGGCACGAACCGCCGCGCGGTCAGCTCGGGCTGGTTCAGATAGCCGTCGGCCAGTCCCGCGCCACCCACGTACAGCTCGCCGGGCACACCCGTGGGCACGGGGCGACCGTGCCCGTCCAGGACGTACAGGCGCAGGTCGGGAATGGGCCTGCCGATGACACTGCCGCGGCCCTCGTCGAGGTCGCGCAGGGTGATCGGACGGTAGGTCACATGCACGGTCGTCTCGGTGATCCCGTACATGTTGACCAGCCGCGGCGAGCTGTCGCCGTGCCGCTCGAACCAGTCGCGCAGGGCGGGCAGGTCCAGGGCCTCGCCGCCGAAGACGACCAGGCGCAGCGCGAGCGGGCGCGGGGTGTCCCGGTCGGCCCGCATCAGCTGGTAGAACGCCGACGGCGTCTGGTTGAGCACGGTCACCCGCTGCGCGCTCAGCAGCCGGTGGAACGCCTCGGGGTCGCGGCTGGTCTCGTAGGGCACCACCACGAGCCGCCCGCCGTGGGCGAGGGCGCCCCAGATCTCCCACACCGAGAAGTCGAAGGCGTAGGAGTGGAACAGCGTCCACACGTCCGTCGGCCCGAAGCCGAACCAGGGCTCGGTCGCGGAGAACAGCCGGGCGATGTTGCGGTGCGGGATCAGGGTGCCCTTGGGACGGCCGGTGGAGCCGGACGTGTAGATGACGTACGCGAGGTCGTCGGCGGTGACGCCGCTGTCCGGGGCGGTGCGCGGCCGCGCGGCGACGGCGGCGGCGTCGCGGGCCGGCTCGACGACGTGCACGGGCAGCCCGTCCCACCAGCGTGGGACCCCGTCGCCGACGACCAGGGTGCGCACTCCGCTGTCGTCGGCCATGAAGCGCAGCCGGTCGGTGGGGTACGCCGGGTCGAACGGCACATAGGCGCCGCCCGCCTTCAGGACGGCCAGGAGGGCGACGAGGAGGTCGGCGGTGCGGCGCATGCTCAGCCCCACCAGGGTGCCGGGGCCGACTCCGGCCGCACGCAGGTGGTGCGCCAACTGGTTGGCCTGCGCCTCCAGTTCGGCGTACGTGAGGTGCGTGTCGCCGTCGGCCACGGCGATCGCGTCGGGGGTGCGTGCCGCCCAGTCGGCGAACCGCTCGTGGCACAGCCGCGGCGGCGTGCCCGGCGTCGCCGGGGACGGGGACGCGTGCCGGGCGAGTTCGGTGTCGGTGAGCACCCGCAGCGTCGACACGGGACGGTCCGGGTCGGCGGCGACGGACTCCAGGAGCACCCCGTACTGCTCGGCGAGGAGCGCGATCGTCTCGGACCCGAACAGGTCGGCGCGGTACTCGAAGGCGCACTCGATACCGGCCGGGGACTCGGTCGCGTCCAGCATCAGGTCGAACTTGGCCTCGGAGAGCGTGACCGGCAGCCACTCGACGTCCACGCCGGGCAGCCGCCACTGCAGATCGCCCGACCGGTTCATCCCGAACATCACCTGGAACAGCGGTGAGGACTCCGGACCCCGCCCGGCCCCCGCGAGCTCCACCAGCCGCTCGAAGGGCAGGTCCTGGTGGTCGTGCGCCTCCAGCACCCGGTCGCGGACCCGGTGCAGCAGTTCCCTGAAGGTCGGATCGCCGGACAGATCGGTGCGCAGCACCGTGGTGTTCACGAACAGGCCGACGGTGTGGGCGAACTCGTCACGGTTGCGGCCCGCGATGGGCGTGCCGACGAGGATGTCCTCGTCGCCGGTGTAGCGGGCCAGCAGCACGGTGAAGGCGGCGAGCAGCCCCATGAACGGGGTGGCGCCGGACCGGGCGCACAGGGCGGTCAGCCCCTGCGCCGCCCGGTCGGACAGTGAGAAGACGTGGCTTCCGGCGCCGTCGGGTACCTCCCGGCGGCGCGGCCGGGGCGTGGGCAGCTTCAGCGTGGGCAGCTCGCCCGAGAGCCGCTCGCGCCAGTACTCCTCCTGGCGGCGGGCCGCGGCGCACTCCAGCCACTCGTCCTGCCACGTGGAGTAGTCCGCGTACTGCACCTCGGGCGGTCGCTGGTCGTCCGGGGCGCCCGTGGCGCGGCGTGCGTAGCCGTGGGACAGCTCCTTGAGGAGGATGCCCGAGGACCAGCCGTCGGTGACGATGTGGTGCATGTCGAGCAGCAGCACCGACGAGCGCCGTGACCTGCGCAGCAGCGCGACGCGGAACAGCGGCCCGGTGTGCAGGTCGAAGGGGCGCGTGCTCTCCCGGCGCAGCCACCGGGCCACTTCCCCGTCGTCGTCCGCGTCGGCGGCCTCGTCCACCCGCCACGCCAGCTCGGCGTGCGGGCTGATGAGTTGGAGAACCTCGCCGTCGCGCACCGTGAACCGGGTGCGCAGCGCCTCGTGCCGGTCGAGCAGGCCCTGTGCGGCCTCGCGCAGGGCACGCTCGTCCAGCTCGCCGGTGAGCGCGAAGAACAGCGGCACGTGGTAGGTGGAGGCGTCGCCCGCCAGTTCCTGCAGGAAGTACATGCGCTGCTGGGCCCGCGAGGCGGGGAAGACGTAGAAGTCCTCACCGTCGGCGCCGTCCGGCACGTCCGCGGCCACATCATCAAACTGGCTCGTACTCAACGGACTTGACCTCATCCTTTCACATGCGGGACTTTCGACGGACGCCCTGGGGCCCGTCCGGCGGATCTTGCGGGAGTCGCGGGCTCTGCCTGCACCGATCGAGCGCGGCCACCCGAGTCCAGCCAGATCCGCCGGACAGACACGCCCTAGCCCGCGGTGGCGGGGGCGAGCCGGTCGCCGGCCGCCAGCGGCGGGTAGACCTCCAGCGCGTCCACCGGGTGGTACTCGATGTCGAGTCCGGTGCCGAGGCCGAGCTCGGTGGCCAGTTCGAGCAGGACGTCGAGGGCGACGTGGTCCTCCAGGGCGAACCCGGTGGAGTCGAAGACGGTGGTGCGCGCCCGCTGGGCGTGGGCGGTGGCCGGGTCGGCGCACAGCTGCGGCAGATGGGCGCCGATGCCGTCCGCGCCGAGCTGCTGGCACTCTCCCTCGCGCAGCGCCTGCTCGACGTGGTCGGTGCACACGAACGCCCGCGTCAGCAGCGAGCGGGGCAGCTCGGTCTTGCCGGGCAGGTCCGCGCCGATGGCGTTGACGTGCAGGTGCTCTCGCAGGTCGACGTCGTCGAAGACGGGGCCCGCGCCGACCTCGACGGACGTGGCGGTGCACAGGATGTCGGCGGCGGCCACCACGTCGGCCGCGGCGGCGGCCCGTACGTCGAGGCCGAGGAACTCCACACGCTGCGGGAAGCTGGCCAGATGCCGCGGGTTCACGTCATGCACCAGGACCTCGCGGATGTCGAACACCCGGCTCAGACCGTGCAGTTGGGTCACCGCCTGGGCACCGGCGCCGATCAGGCCGACGACGCCGCTGTCGGGCCGGGCGAGCAGTCGGCTGGCCACGGCGGAGGCCGCGCCGGTGCGGATGGCGGTGAGCACCACGCCGTCGGCGAGCGCCGTCAGCCGGCCGGTGATGTCGTCGAAGCGGGCGACGGTGCCGAGGATGGTGGGCAGCGCGCAGTGCGCGGGGTTGCCCGGCGAGTAGGCGACGGTCTTGAGGGTGACGCTGTTGCCGGGTTCATGGTGCGGCATCCACTCCAGGCAGCCCTCACCGTGGGACTGTCTGGTGAATCCGCCGCGGGCGGGCGTATTGCCGCCCGTGCCGTGGGCGAGCGCGGTGAACGCCGTGTCCAGGGCGTCGATGACGCGGTCCATCACCGCGTCGCGGCCGACGGTGCCGATGATGCGGGAGATGTCGTGGGCGTCCAGAACGAGGGTGGTCATGGGCTGGGCTCCGTGGGTGTCGGTGGGCGGGGAGGGCGCGCGGTCAGCGCGGGGTGGTCTGCGATGCCTCGACCAGCGAGCGCGGCCGCATGTCGGTCCACGCCCGCTCGACGTGGTCCAGGCACTCCTGGCGGCTCGCCTCGCCGAAGACCGGCTGCCAGCCGTCGGGGACGGCGGCGAAGGCCGGCCACAGGGAGTGCTGTCCTTCGTCGTTGACCAGGACGAGGAACGTGCCGTCGGTGTCGTCGAATGGGTTGGCCATGGTGCTGTGGTCTCCGCTCGGTGAGGGACGGGACAGGACAGGGCGGGGCGGGGCGGGGCGGGAGACGGGGCGGCCGGTCAGCCGCCCAACCGCTCGAACAGCTCCCTGACTTCGGCTTCCGTCATGGCCGCGACCCGCTCGGCGAGGAGCCGTTCCACGTCCTGCGCCAGGGCCTCGACGGTCGGGCTGCCGAAGACGTCCTTGAGCGGCAGGTCGACGCCGAAGCACTGGTGGACACGGGAGACGAGGCGGGTGGCCACCAGCGAATGGCCGCCCAGCGCGAAGAAGTTGTCGAGTGCGCCGACCTTGTCGACGCCCAGCAGATCGGCCCAGATCCGGGCGATGTTCTCCTGCACCGGCCCCTGGGGCGCCACGAACTCCAGGTCCGAGTGGTCGCGCAGCCGGTCCGGCTCGGGCAGCGCCCTGCGGTCGACCTTGCCGTTCGGGGTGAGCGGGAAGGAGTCGAGGACCAGCACGAACGAGGGGACCATGTAGTCCGGCAGCAGGTCGCCGACGTGGCGGCGCAGCGCCGTCGGCGTCGGAGCCTGCGCGGCGCCGGCCGCCACGACGTAGGCGACGAGCCGTTTGATCCCGGACGCCGACTCCTGGACGACCGTGAGGGCCTCCGTGACGTCCGGGTGCCGGGTGAGGACGGCGTCGATCTCGCCGAGTTCGACGCGCATGCCGCGGATCTTGACCTGGTGGTCGGTGCGGCCGACGAACATGAGGGTGCCGTCGGGGCGCCGGTAGCCGCGGTCGCCCGTGCGGTACAGGCGCTCGCCGGGCGCGTACGGGCTGGGCACGAACGCCGCCGCCGTCCTGGCCGGGTCGCCGAGGTAGCCGCGGGCCAGGCCGACGCCGCCGATGTACAGGTCCCCGACGACACCCACCGGCACTTCCTGGTGGTGGGCGTCGAGCACATGGATCTGGTTGTTGTCGAACGGCAGGCCCACGCTGACCGCGCCGGCCGTGTCGATGTCGACGGCGGTGCAGGCGTGCGTGGTGGAGTCGATGGAGACCTCGGTGGCGCCCCAGGTGTTGTGCAGGGTGCCGGGCAGCGACTCCCCGTGGCGGCGCACCAGTTCGCCGGAGAGGGCCTCGCCGCTGGAGACGGTGGTGCGCAGCGCCGTCAGCAGGGCGCGGGTGTCCGGGTCCAGGGCGTCGACGGTGTCGACGACCATCGCGAGCATGCTGGGCACGAGCTGCAGGTGAATGGTGCGGCTGCGGATCGCGGCGTCGACGATCTCGCGCGGGTCGCGGTGCAGTTCGGGGTCGATCAGGGCGATGCGGCCGCCGTGCAGCAGCGGCCAGAAGATCTCCAGGGCCGCGTCGTCGAAGCTCAACGTGGTCTTGTGCAGGACGGTCTCGCCCGGGTGCAGGCGGTGCTGGCGCTGGAGGAACGCCATGCGGTTGACCCAGCCCCGGTGGGTGTTGGCCACGCCCTTGGGGCGGCCGGTGGAGCCGGACGTGTAGTACACGGACACCAGGTCGTCCGGGTGCACGGGTGCGCCGGGCGACGTCGGGTCGTGGGCGTCGGTCGTCTCCCGGTCGGTGTCCAGGAACACCCGGTGGGCGACGTCCGGGACGCCGTCGCGGTGCCGTTCCAGACTCAGGCACCAGCGGGAGCGGGCGTCCTCGCTGATCGTCTCCAGGCGGTGGCGCGGAGAGGTGGGGTCCAGTGGCAGATAGGCGGCTCCCGCCTTGAGGATGCCGAGCAGCCCCACGACCATGTCGACGGAGCGGTCCATGCAGATGCCGACGACCGCGTCGGCGCCCACGCCCAGGGTCCGCAGGTGGCGGGCCAGCCGGTTGGCGCGGGCGTCCAGCGCTCCGTAGGTCAGGTGCGTGTGGCCGTGGACGACGGCGACGGCGTCGGGGGCCCGTGCCGCCTGCTCCTCGACCAGGTGATGCAGGCAGGCCCCGTCGGGGAACGGCACGCCGGTCTCGTTCCAGGCGGCCAGCCGCCGGTGTTCGGCGGGCGACACCAGGGAGTACTGGGACAGCGGCCGGTGCGGGTCGTCGAGGACGCCGGCCAGCAGTGTCCGGTAGACGTCGAGGAAGCGCTCCGCGGTGTCCCGCGTGAACAGGTCGGTGTTGTACTCCAGTTCGCACTCCATGGCGCCGCCCGGCGCGACGGCCATGAACAGGGTCATCTCGAACCGCGCGGAGCCGTTCGGCACGTGCGCCAGCTCGACGTCCAGGCCGTCGAGGGCGAGCCTGCGGTCGAAGTCGTTCTGGTAGGCGAAGACCACCTGGGCCAGCGGCTGGTAGCCGCTGTGGCCGCCGCCGACGACCCGGTTCACGATGCGGTCGAAGGGGATGTGGTCGTACGCGGACGCGCGCCGCACCGCCGCCTCGACGCGGGCGGCGTGGGCGGCGAACGTGTCCTGCCCGTCGTACCCCGACCTGACGGGCAGGGTGTTGACGAAGAAGCCGATCAGCCGCTCCAGCTCGGGGTGGTGGCGGCCCGCGACGGGCGTGCCGACGACGACGTCCGCCTCGCCGGTCCAGCGGTGCATCAGCAGCGTGAACACGGCCAGCGTCAGCGAGTACGTCGACACCCCGCACCGCCGGGCCACGTCGGCGATCCGCGCGGAGGTGGCGGCGTCCAGGTCGTGCAGCACGGCGTCGCCGCCCGTGGACAGGACGTCGCCGCGCGGCAGGTCGGTGCGCAGCGCCGGGGCGTCGGGCGCCCCGCGCAGTTCCTCCTCCCAGAAGCGCAGCCCGCGCTCCAGGTCCTCGCCCACCGTGCGCCGCTCCCAGGCGGCGTAGTCGGAGAACCGGACGGGCAGCGCTTCGGCGTCGCCGGCCAGGCCGTCGCCGCGGGCCTGCCGGTAGCCGGCGCTCAGCTCTTCGAGGAAGACGGTGTTGGACCAGCCGTCGGTCACGATGTGGTGGAGCGTGAACAGCAGCGCCCACTCGTCGTCGCCGATGCGGAAGGCGTGGCCGCGCACCAGCGGCGCCGTCGTCAGGTCGAAGGGGCGGCGGATCGTGGTGCGCAGCGTCTCGCGCAGCCACGGCTCGCCGCCCTCGGCGTACCCGGCGCGCAGGTCCCGCACGTCGAGGGCGCAGGCCACATGGTCCCGCACCAGCAGGACGGGCGTCTCACCGTCGTCGCCCGCCGCGACCTGGGTGCGCAGCGGCTCGTGCCGGTCCACCACCCGCTGGAACGCGGCCCGCAGCGCCGCCGTGTCCAGGGCGCCGCGCACCCGGTAGGAGAGCGGCTCGTTGTAGGCGGGGTCCGACGGGTCGAGCAGGTGCAGGAACCACAGCCGCTCCTGGGCGTGCGACAGCGGCACGGGGCGCCGTGCGTCGACGCGCTCGATCGGCCCGGGGCCGGACGGCTGCTCCGGCGCCTGGGTGAGGCGCTCGGCCAGGGCGGCGGCGGTGCGGCCCTCGAAGAGCCACGGCAGCGGCACGTTCTGCCCGAACTCGGCGCGCACCCGCATGATGAGGCGGGCGGCGAGCAGCGAGTCGCCGTAGTCGAAGAAGCTCTCGTGGGGGCCGAGCTCGGTCACGCCGAGCACGTCGCGGAACAGGTCCGTCAGCCGTGCCTGTACGGCGTCTGCGGTCATGCTGCTCACACCGTCTCCTGAGTCGAACGTTCCGAGGCCAGCAGCCGTCCGGTCCCGCGGCGCGTGGCCAGGTCGACGTCGGCCGTGCAGCGCAGGGGCGTCTCGTCGAGCGTCAGCTCGCCCTCCAGGTGCAGCCGCCCGGTGCCGGCCGTGAAGTCGGCGCCGTCCACGGTGGTGCGGTCGGGGTCGAGGGCGACGTCGAGCGTGGTGTCGCCGCGGGGCCCCTCGAAGGTCAGCGGGACGGTGCGCAGGCGGGTGATGCGGATGCCCAGCTCGGCCGCGGTGAGCCGGTCGTCACCGAGGACGACCGGGCTGTCGGCGGCGCTGAGCCGGGTCACCGGTGGCGTCGTGCGGTCACTCATGCGGTTCCACCCCTCGGGCGAGCTGTTTGCGGTCGACCTTGCCGTTGGGCGTCAACGGCAGCGTGTCCACGGGGATCAGGCGCTTGGGCACCATGTACGCCGGGAGCCGGGCGGCGAGTTCGGCCGTGGCCCGCTCGGCGTCGAAGTCCTCGGCGCACTCGACGAACCCGACGAGCCGGTCGGCGCTCGCCGACCGCACCGGCAGGACGGCCGAGCGGCGCACTCCTGTCACCGCGTCCAGGGCGGCCTCGATCTCGGCCGGTTCGATGCGGTAGCCGCTGATCTTCAGCTGGTCGTCGACCCGGCCGAGGAAGACCAGGCGTCCGTCCGGCGCCACCCGGCCGAGGTCGCCGGTGCGGTACATGCGGGCGCCGGGCCGGTCCGAGAACGGGTCGGGCAGGAAGGCGCGGGCGGTGTGCGCCGGGTCGCCCGCGTATCCGCGCCCGACGCCGGGGCCGCCCAGGTAGATCTCGCCCACGAGTCCCGGCGGCAGCAGTTCCTGCTCCGGTGACAGGACGTAGACAGTGCCGGAGCCGGCCGGGCGGCCCAGGCACACCCGTGCGTCACGGTGCACGTCCGCCTCGACCGAGCCGATGGAGCACTCGGTGGCGCCGTAGATGCTGACGGCGTGCGCCCGCGCCTGCCGCAGCGTGTCCCACAGCTGCGCGCCGGGTTTCTCACCGCCGAAGACGAGCAGCTTCAACGGGGTCTGCAGCAGACCGAATTCCACGAGCAGCACCAGCTGCGAGGGTGCGCAGTCGACGACGTCGAGTTCGGTGCCGGGGGCGCGGGTCAGGAAGCTGCCGGGGTCGCGCCGCTGCATCTCGTCGAAGAGCACGAGACGGTGCCCGAGGGTGATCATGGGCAGCATCTGGTCGATGAACGAGTCGAAGGTGACGGGGGCGGCCCCGCCGACCCGGAGCCCGCTCCCGTCCGGGCTCACGCGCCGGTACACGGGCGCGAGTTGGGTGTGCACGTGCTCGGCCAGGCCCAGGTGGTCGATGAGGACACCCTTGGGGTTTCCGGTGGAGCCCGAGGTGAACACGGCGTAGGCCAGCTGCCGGGGCAGCGGCCGCGCGCAGGCGGGCAGCTCCGCGGGGTCGGTGTCGTCGGTGACCGCGACGACCGGCGGTCCGAGGCGGGCCGCCGCCTCCTGGTGGGCGGCGTCGGCGACGACCAGCCGTACGCCGGCGAGGGCGAACTTCTCCCGCGTACGGCGCTCCGGCTCGCCGGGGTCGACCAGCAGGAAGGCCGCGCCCGCCGCCCAGATCCCCAGCACGGCGGCCACCAGCTCGCCGGTGCGCTCGGTCACGACGGCCACGACGGTTTCGGCACCGGCGCCGCGGGACCTCAGGCGGGCCGCGAGGCGGCGGGCCCGTACGTCCAGGTCGGCGAAGGTCAGCTCGCCGTCGGGAGCTTCGACCGCGATCGCGTCCGGCCACTGCCGGACTGCTGCCGCGAACATCTCCTGCACCGGCACGAACGTGTCGCCCTCGGCATCGGCGCGGCACACCGTGCCGAGCAGCGCCTCGCGGGTGCCCGACGACATCAGGGCGTCCGCCCCCGCGCCGGGGCGGGCGCCGCCCGTCGCGGACAGGGGCAGCACCCCGCTGGCCGCCGCGATCAGATCGCCGAGCAGCGGTTCCGGGTCGGCGGCGAGCCGCCGCGTCGCCCGGTCGAGTACGTCGAGCAGCTCGGCGGCGGCCGGGGCGGACAGGGCCTCGGGCGCCGCGTCGACGACGAACCGCGGTGCGCCGCCCCCTCGCACGCACAGCGTCACCGGTGTCCCCGGCCCGGCCGCGGGGCCCGACGAGACGACGCTGTCGAAGAGTTCGCCGTCGCCGCCGACGGCCCAGCGCCGGATGTCCTCGGGCGCCACGTCGAGGTGGCGCCGCGCCCGGTGCCGCTGGGCGTCCAGCTCCCGCAGCCATACGGGCACCGGGCGCCCGGCGGGCAGCCGTACCCGCAGCGGCACCGCTTCCCCGTCCTCGTCCACGTGGCCGAACACCACGTCGTCGCGGCCCGAGCGCAGGGCGAGGGCCACGGCCCAGACACCGTCGGCCAGCGTGCCGGGAGTGACGTCCCAGCGTTCGGCCGCGGCCGTGAGGCGGGCGGCCCGCTGCGGGTCGAGGGTGAGGGTGTGCTCCACGGGCGCCCCGGCGGTTTGCGCGGCGTCGGCGGGACGGGTCGCGGGGAAGGCGCGTTCGCGGGTGGCGAGTCCGGCGAAGGTGTCCTGCCAGTACCGCTTCGCCGCATCGCGTCCGTCAACGGCTACCGACATGAGCGACCTTTCCTTCCGCGTCGTGGGTGCACCAGTCGTCGAGCGCCTCGTGCAGCGCGGTGAGGGCCCGCCGCATCCGCTCGGCGGGGATGCCGGTGGGGAACCGGATGTGCCCGCGCACCACGGGGACGTAGTTCGCCGAGGTGGTGAGCACCAGGTGGTGCCGTTCCAGGGCGAAGTCGGCGAACCGCTCGATGTCCGCGACGCCCAGATCGAGCCAGAGCTGGGTGCCCCCGGCCGGCAGCGGCTGCGCCCGGCCCGTTGTCCGGGCGTGGTCGAGGGCGGCGGCCCGCCCCGCCCGTACCCCTTCGACCAGCTCGGTGTTGCCGCGGTCGATCGCGGCCACCGCGTCCAGCTGGGCCCGCCCGTTGACGGCCACCGCCTCCCATTCGAGGCGCGGCACGAGCCGGGCGATGTGCTCCTGGGCGGTCACGATCCAGCCCACCCGGTCGCCGGGGCGCCCGTAGTTCTTGGAGACGGAGTTGACGATCGTCAGGCCCCTCTCCTCGACGGCGAGGTCGACGGGGGTGGGGCAGCGGTCGGGGCCGAAGTCGAAGGAGTCGTACACGGCGTCGTAGACCACGTGCACGTCGGGCCGGGCGGCCAGGGCGCGCAGCACTTCGACGTACTCGTGGCGCAGCACCTCGCCGGTCGGGTTGTGCGGCAGGTTGACGTAGACGACGGTCGGCTCGGTGAACTCGCCCTCCAAGAGGGCGAGATCCTGTGCCGTGCCGGTCAGCTGGAGCGCCTTCGCGCGCATTCCGGCCGCCCTCATGCTGTCGTACACCCCGCAGAAGACCGGGGTGGTGTGCACCGCCTTGCGGAATCCGCGTGCGGCCAGGTCGCGCAGGACCAGGCCCACGGCGTGCATCCCGCCCGCGGTGACGAGAACGTGGGACTCGTCGACCAGGCGGCTCGCGGACACCTCGTGCTCCCGCTTGACCAGCGCCTCCGTCAGCCGCGGGTGGCCCTGGGAGGGGGCGTAGCCGAAGGGCGCGCCGGGGTGGTCGGCGTGGGTCGTCGTGGCCTGCGGGGACGCCGTGCTCGGCCACTCGGGCACGTTCTCGACCAGCACGAGCCAGTCCTCGCCGGGCCGTGACTCGGCGATGTTCAGGCGCCGTTGCAGCGCCGAGAGCTGCGGGGTCACGTCGCCTCCCCGTGCCGCTCGCGCAGGCTGCGCGGCCGCATGTCGGTCCACACCTCGGCGACCTTGCCGAGACACTCGTCCCGGGTGCCGCTGTGCCCGGTGGCGTTCCAGCCGGCGGGCAGCGGCCTGCCCTCCTGCCAGATCGAGTACTGCTCCTCGTCGTTGACGACGACCTGGAAGCGTTCCTGCGGCTCGTCTGTCTGCTGCACACCCAGCCCCTTTCCGTCGGCCCTGAGTTCGTCGGCGGTCGTCGGCGCGCGCGCCGACGGGGTACGTCGAGGCGGACGCCGACGGGTTCGTCAGCGGGTCTCGGCACCCTTTGCGGGAAGCGGGCCTCACGCCCGCGCTCACCGGAAGCGGATCTCGCCCTCGGCGGCGTCGAGGATCTTCTCGATCTCGTCGGGGCGTTCGGCCGTCGCGATGATGTGGCCGAGCCGTCCGTAGGCGTCCGTCGCGGGCCGCACCTCGGTGCCCGGCCGTGCTGTCACCGTCACCCGCTCCACCCCGGCGATCGCGGCGGCCCGCTCGACGCCCTCGACGGCGGCGAGCCGCACGGCCTGGTCCGCCATCAGGAAGCGGATGCCGCCCTGCCGGGTGAACTCGGCTTCCAGACGCGGCCGCTGGCCGGTCGCGGCCCGCACCTGCTGTTCCAGCAGCGAGGTGCCGGTGGCGAGCCGGATCATCTCCGGGATCATTCCGCCGGCCAGCCGCGGGTTGACCTCGATGATCACCGGCCCGTCCGGCAGCAGCCGCACCTCGGTGTGGGTGGGTCCGAACCGGATGCCCGCCGCGGTGAGCGCGGCGCGCACGGTGCGCTCCAGGTCGGCGGCGACCGATGCGGCGACCGGCGCCGGGAAGAGGTGCTGCTGCTCGACGAAGTGCGGGGTGCCGGTGACCGTCTTGGCGGTGACGCCGACACAGTGGTGGTGGCCCTCGGTGCTGAACATCTCGACGCTGAACTCCGGCCCGTCGGCGAGCTGTTCGACCAGGGCCGTGCCGGCCATGGGCAGTCCGCGCGCGTTCACCGTCCGCTTCAGGATGTGCGCGACGTGTGCGGTGGCCTGCTCGGCGGTGGTGCAGCGCAGTACGTCGGTGGAGCCGGAGTCGTCGGCGGGCTTGACCACGCACGGCAGGCCCACGTCGGCCACGGCCGCCGCGGTGGCGGCGGCGTCGCGCACCGCCACGAACCGGGGCTGGCGCACCCCCGCCCGGTCCAGAGTCTCGCGCAGCCGTGCCTTGTCCCGGCAGATCCGCACGGCCTCGGGCGGATTGCCGGGAGCGCCCAGCCAGGTGGCGAGTTCGGCGACGGCGGGCACGTAGAAGTCGCTGGTGGTCGTCACTCCGGCGATCTCGTCGCGGCGGAAGCGGGCCTGCACCGTCTCGCGCAGCGCGGGCAGCGTGTTCGTGTCGCACACGATGATCTCGCTGCCGGTGTCGGCCAGTCCCGCGTACCGCTCGGGGTCGTTGGTGAGGAACACCGGGGTGTAGCCCAGCTCGCGGGCCAGGCCCAGGGCGGCCATGCCCGTGCCCGTGGTGTTCGACTCGACGAAGAGAAGGGTGCGCGGGGTGGGCCGGGCGTCCGCGAGCAGGGCCCGCGACCAGGCGTGCACCTCGGTGCCGTACGTGACCTGCGTGGGCTGCTCGGCGCGTTCGAGGCCGGTGAGCCGGTGCTGCTGCCAGTGGTCGTCGCTGTAGACGGTCTCGGCGTAGCGGTCACCGCGGTCGGGGAAGATGCCGACGACGCGGCGGCCCGGCTCGCTGGTACGGGCCAGGTAGCGCAGCACCTGGTAGACCGACCCGGAGGTGTTCCCGGCGAAGATCTGCTGGTCGTGGGCGAGTTCATGGGTCGCGGCGAACGCCTCGTGGTCGTTGAGCCAGTGCACCTCGTCCAGCAGGGACGCGTCGAGGTTGGCGGGCTGCAGGCTGTTGCCGAGGCCGCTCTGCAGTCGTCCGGGCCGGTCGGGCTGGCCGAACAGGGCGCTCCCGACGCAGTCCACGCCGACGACGTACAGGTCGGGGTTGTGGCGGCGCAGCGCGCGGGCCGTGCCGCACAGCGAGCCGCCGCTGCCGACGGAGCCGACCAGTACGTCGACGGTGCCGAGGTCCGTGACGAGTTCCTGGGCGAGTTCACGGTAGGCGCCGGGGTTGTCGGGGTTGCTGTACTGCTGCGGCCAGAACGCGCCGGGCAGATCCGCTCTGAGCTGTTCGAGGCGCTCGATGCGGGCGCTCTGCCAGCCGTGGCTGGACATGCGCTCCACGACGTGGACCTCGCAGCCCAGCGCCCGCAGTTTGGCGAGGGTGATGGTGTCGATCCGCGGGTCGGTGACGATGTGCACCGGGTGTCCCAGGGAGCGTCCGACCAGGGCGATGCCCAGGGCCATCGTCCCCGACGAGCTCTCGATCACGGGGGCGCCCGGCCGCAGCACGCCGAGGCGTCGGGCCTCCAGCAGCATGCTGCGGGCGACCCGGTCCTTCATGGCGAACGGGTTGTGCATCTCCAGCTTGGCGCAGACCTCCACACCGGGGGCGGCGTCCAGCTTCAGTCGCACCAGCGGCGTCGAACCGATCGCGTCGTGCATGGCATCAAAGAACATCGCCGTTCTCCTCGGTCGCGGGGTGCCGCGCGGTCGTGCCGGGCGCGTAGTGGTAGAGGGCGCTGGTACCGCCCAGGCGTGCGCAGTGGCCGCGCAGGTGGACGGTCTTGCTCTCCAGTTCCGGGTCGTCGCCGGCGAGGAGGACACCGAGCATGGTGCCGCTGTGCGCGATGACGACGCCGAGCCCGTCGGCTTCCTCGCAGGCCCGCCGCAACGGCGCGAACGCGGCCCGCGGCCGGGTGCGCACGTGCAGTTCGGCGCTGCGGGTGGCCACGCGGCCCACGGTGCGCAGGTCGTGGGCGGCGACGGCGGCGGTCAGGGTGTCGAGCAACTGCCCGTACTCGGCCCGCGCTCGTGCGGGCACGGGGGTGTCGTGCCGGTTGTAGGTGACGGTGTCGACCTGGCCGCCCTCGTCGTAGCCGACGACCACGAGGCGGGGCAGGTGACCGAGGCGCCGGTGCAGGCGCACCTCGCGGTGCAGGAAGGCCACGATCTCGTCGTGCATGACCCCGTCGGACGGCTCCACCTCGCGCAGCAGCGCTTCGACCGTTGCGGCGGGGAAGGTCACGCCGAAGGCGTCGGCGACCGCGCGCACGGAGGCGACGAGGTCCGCGGACGAGCTGGCGAGGCCCTTGCCCTCGGGCAGTTCGCTGGTGAGCAGCAGTTGTCCGCCGCCGGGCCGGCCGAGCTCCTTGAGCGCGAGTGCGGCCGCGTGTGCCGACTTCTGTTTGCGTGGTGCGTCGACCGTGACGCCGCCGGCGTCGTCGGCGTAGCGGAACCGCGCGGTGCTGCCGGCGGTGATCGGCAGCGTCACGAGGAAGTGCCGGTGATCCGGCAGGACCCCTTGGAGCAGTTCGCCGAAGGTGCCCACCGCCGATCCGCTGCCGACCGGCAAGGCCGCCTGCGCGGCCCAGGTCGTGGCCGGCGGCGCGTGTGCCGTCCCCTCGTCTATCGTGTCCCCCCGCATCCGCTCACTCCGTACTGGTGACGAGGCCGAGGGCCCGGTTCGTCGTCGCCCGGGCGGTGCGCACCGCGTCGGCACGTACCGCCCAGGCGTCGGCCAGAACCTTCGCGTCCTGCTGTTGCGCGGCCAGGACCTCGCCGACCCGGTCGGGGTGGGCGGAGCCGGCCGAGCTCATCCGCCGCAGCGCGCGCCGCACGTCGAAGGCGTCCTGGAGCAGCGCCTCGGCGTCGACGGCGTCGACGGTGTGCCCGTGCCCGGCCGCGATCTCGCGCAGCACGTCCGGGGCGTGTTCCTCGGGGGTGTGCCCGGCGCGCACCGCGGCCAGCACATAGCCTCCGGCGATCACCTGGGCGGTACGCCAGGGGATGCCGTGCCGCAGCGTCAGCTGGTTGGCGAGCGTGAAGCCGCCGAAGAACTCCTTCTCGCAGGCCGCGAGCAGCTTGTCCTCGCGCAGCCGCAGCCCCTCCAGGACGGCCGTGAACAGCCGCAGCACGTCCCGGCCGGTGTCGAAGGCCTGCGCCACGTGCGCGCCCGCCTCCTTGGAGACCTCGACGAGGTTGGTGTACGGGGTGTTGCGCTGGCCCAGCAGCGCGTCCACGTGGAAGGCGGCCAGGTGGGCGGTCTTGCCGCGGATGCGTTCGAGCAGCGGGAAGTTCTTCTTCTGCGGCATGGACGCGGAGATCCCCGACAGCGCGTCGGGCAGGTCGAGGAAGCCGTGCTCGCTGCCGGCCCACATCAGCAGGTCGGTGCAGAACCGGCTCAGCGTGGCGCCGAGCAGCCCCAGTTCGGCGGTGGCCTCCAGGGCCCATTCGCGGGAGGCGACGGCGGTGAGCGCGAGCGGTTCGGGACGCTCGAAGCCCAGCAGGCGGGCGATGCGCTCACGGTCCCAGGCCAGTTCCTGCCCCGACAGGGCGCCCGCGCCGAGCGGGCAGGCGTCGATCGAGTCGTAGGTGAGCAGCAGGCGGCGCGAGCGGCGCAGCAGCCGCTCGTCGAGCGCGGCGAAGTAGAAGCCCGCGCTGATGACCTGCGCCGACTGGAAGTGCGTGTAACCCGGCATCAGGACGTCGACGGACCGCTCGGCGAGGCGGCGGGCCGCGTCGGCGAGGGCGTGCAGCTGCCCGGCGGTCTCCCGCAGGCGCTGCTTGGCGTACATCACCTGCGCGCAGGCCTGGAGGTCGTTGCGGCTGCGGTCCACGTGCCAGACGGGCACGGGTGCCGAGAGGCCCTCGGTGACGGTGCGTTCCAGGGCGAGCGCGATGTCGGACAGGTTCTGCTGCCGGGCCTCCTCGATGCGCTCGGGGGTCACGTCGTCCAGGAGACCGCCGAGGGTGCGGGCCTGCTCGGCGTCGATCAGGTCCATCCTCAGGTACTCGGCGACGATGACCTTCTCGATCGCCACGTAGGAGGGCAACAGGGTGCGCGTCTCGTAGCGGAACTGCGGGTCGAGCACCAACTCCCTCACGAGGGCGCTGGGATCCTCGGTGACCCGGCCGCTCAGCTGTCCGCTCATGCCCGCTCCTCCTCCACCCGGGGTTCGTCCGGCCGGGGTTCCTCTTCGGGCTCGGGGACGCTCTTGACGGTGCGCACGTGCGAGCAGGCCAGCATCACGGGGGCGATGAACATGCCCAGCGAGGCCAGGACGAGCGCGGGCAGGGTGCCCACCAGGGTGCCCAGCAGACCGCCGAGAACGGCTCCGACCGGCATCACGCCCATGACGGCCATGCGGTTGGTCGCGTTCATCCGGCCCTGCAGGGCGTCGGGGGTGATGGCCGAGCGGTAGCTGCGTACGTTGATGCTGTAGACGATGATCATGGCGGCGTCCAGCACGTACATGGCGATCAGCAGCGTCACGGCGGCGGGCACCGGCACCAGCGTGGCGAGCGGTGTCAGCAGCGAGGCGAGACCGGTGAGCGAGGCGGTCAGCACGATCAGCCTGCCCAGGGGGAGCGCCCGGCTCATCGGGGCCGCGATGACGGCGCCGAGCAGTGCGCCGACGCCCGAGGCGGCGAGCACGAGGCCGACCGAGAACGGCGGGATGTCGAGGGTGCGCGTGACGAACACGAGGGAGACGGGCTCCGCGATCGCCATGAAGAAGTTGATGATGAGGGTGGCCAGGATCAGGGTGCGCACCGTGACGTGACCGGTGACGAACTTGATGCCGTCGGCGATGTCCTGCCGTATCGATTGGCTCTGCTCCTGGTCCGCCTCGCCCCCCTCCGCCTCGCCGCCGGCGGGCTTCCGTTCGCCGCGGATCAGCGCGGTGAAGACGGCGGAGAGGCCGAAAAGCACCGTGTTGATGAGCATGGAGGCGGCGCCGGCGAGAAGCTGGAACACCGCGCCGCCCAGCGCACTTCCGGCCACGCTGGCCGAAGAGGCACTCATCTCCAGCTTGCTGTTGCCGTCGATGAGCTCGTCGCGTTTGACGAGGGACGGCAGAATCGCGGAACTTCCGACGTCCGCGACCACGCTGAAGCAACCGACGAGCAACGCGATGACCAACAGGACAGGAACGCTCAGAACGTCAAGCCACGAGGCGGCAGGAAGGCCGAGCAAAAGAAGTGCGCGAGCCGTGTCGCACAGCACGATAATGGCCCGCTTCGGTTTTCTGTCGAGCCAGACACCGGCGAAGAGACTCACAAAGAGATATGGCACGTGGCCCGCCGCCGAAAGCAGACCCATTTCGAATACGGAAGCATCCAGGGAAACCGCGGCGAGGAGCGGGAAAATAACCGCCACCATATTCGCCGCGAACATCGACGATGTCTGGCCGAGCCAGAGGTTCCTGAAGTCCCGGTGCCGCCAAAGACCGGATGGCATGAAGGTACCTGTCCCCAATTTCAGGTGTTACTGGCCGCGTACCAGGTAACCCAATTCGAGCCCTGTCGAGTCGACTTCCGGGGACGTCGTCAGACATTCAACGATGTGCCCGCCCGCTTCCGCGATGAGCTCGTCCCAGAAGGCGCGCGTCTCCAGCCGCTGCTCGGTGATCTGGTGCAGGAAGTAGTACGGGTTGTAGTACGCGTTGCCCAGGCCGTGCCGCAGTACCGCGGGGTCCAGGGGCCGGTGGTCGACCTCGACGACGGCGAGGTGGGCGCCGGGCGTGTGCGTGAGCGCGGTGCGGACCACCTCGACGGTGGCGTCCCGCCCCTTCTGCTCCAGGACCTCCTGCAAGGAGAAGGCCGTGACGAAGCACGGGGTGGGACCGGCCTCCGGCCTGACCTGCGCCATGTAGTCCTCGGCCGTCGCGTTCACGAAACCGACCTGGTCGGACAGGCCGCGCTCGGCGGCCGCGCGGCGGGCGTTGTCGATGCTGCCCGGGTGCGGGTCCACGCCGATACCGGGGCGGCCGCCCTCGCACAGGTCGAGCAGGAACGTGCCGTCGCCGCATCCCAGATCCACCACGGCGCTCGGGGGCTCGGGCAGCCGGTCGATGAGGCGCTTGACCAGCGGAATGGCGTCGTAGCGGCTCATCCCGCAGCTGCCGAGTCCGACCATGGTGCCGTTGCGCGAGGCGAAGCGGGTGCGGTCGGCCATGACCTCGGGCAGTTCCCGCAGGGTGGCGCCGTACCCGCCGATCAGAAGCTCGTACCAGGGGCGGAATTCCAGGAATTCACGGCCCTTGGCGGTGATGGCCGGCGACCCTTCCGAGTCGGTGACCACCCCTTCACCTTCCAGGTAGCGCAACAATCCGGTCAGCCGCTCGGGTGCGAGGGCCAGGTCTTTGGCGAGCTGCTCCACATCCGTCGGGGAGGCTTCACCGAGTTTGCTCAGAAGTCCGCTGGTCATGGCGAACTCAAGACATTGCGCCAGAAAGAAACCCCTGATCGGCTGGATCGCAGTGATCAGGCGCTGCTCGAAATCCTGCTCCATGGTCTCGCTTCGCTCTAGTCGTTACAAGGCACGCACGACAGAGGTCCGGGCAGGCTGAGTTTCCCCATGACATTCCCCCGGAAATCCCCCGAAATAGGGAGAGTGGTCACTCTCCCGCACTCGCTCAAGCGTAGACACTGTAACCGGAATATTCTCAAGGTCACCAGGCTTGACATCATCCACAGGCTTTGCTAGGCCAAATATAGTCGGCTGCGGTCCGACTCGTCTGCCTTATCCCGTCGTCGGATTATGGGCGATTTCGTCGCCTCTGCGGGTGCCGCCGGCACCACCACTGCGAAGGCCCATTCCGGATGGCCTCGGCTCAGTGACATCGAGTTCCCCGGCGACGACCCGCTGCCCAGCGGCGCCCCGCTCACCAGTAACAGCGCGGACTCGATGACCGTCTCCCCCTCCACAACGGCCGATACTGAGCGGTAATGTCGCCCACCGCCGGACAGCACGAGACCGGTGGGCGAGCGCGAAGGGGCCTCATGGCGACGGACATGCCTGCGGACATGCCCGCAGAGACACCTGCGGAGGTGACCGCGGCCGACGAGCGGTGGCGGCGCATGTGGAGCCACCGCGAGCACCTGCTCAAGGTAGCCCGGCGCAGGTCGATGAGCCCGGAGGACGCCGAGGACGCCGTGCACGAGGCGATGCTGCGCGCCGCCGAGCGGCCCGACCTGGACGAGGAGCGGCTCGCGGCCTGGCTGACGACGGTGACGATGCGGCTGTGCGTCGACCGCTACCGGCAGGTGAACCGCGAGGCCGAGGTGCGTACCAGCCCGACGCTCATCGCCCCCGGCCCGGTGCCCGTCGAGGAGGCGGTGTGCGACCGGGCCGAGGCGAAGTGGCTGGCGGTGCGCAGTGGTGAGCTGCCCGCGCGGCAGGCCGAGGCGCTGCGGCTGAAGTCGGAGGACCTGGACGTCGGCCAGGTCGCCGTCCGGATGGGGCTGAGCTACCGGACCGTCGAGTCGCTGCTGGCCCGCGCCCGGCGGACGCTGCGGCAGTCGCTGGCCGCCACGCTCGGGTTCGCGCTGTTCCTGATCGGGTGGGGACGGCCGCGCGGAGTCGGCAGGGCCCAGGCCGTGGCGGTCGCCTCGACGGCGGCGTCCCTTGCGGTGGCGGGGTTCGTGCTGCCGTACGCCCTCGACGGCGGCGGAGGCGGGGGCGGTACGGCGCCTCGCCCCGCGGTCGCCTCGCCGGACGCGGAGACATTGCGGCCGGACGGCGGTGGCGGGGGCCGTACGACTCGGGGGAACGAGCCCACGACAGCGGCAGCCGAACGCGGAGCGGTCGAGTCCGCCGCCGGAGAATCGTTCCTCCCGCTGTCCGTGCCGTCGCTGCCGTCCGTGCCGTCGCTGCCGGAGGTCCCGGGCGTTCCGGATGTTCCGGGGGTCCCGGTGTCACCTCTGCCCGCGCTGTCCGCGCCGGAGGTCCCGCAGGTGCCCGACGTCCCGAAGCCCGACGTCCCCGACCTGCCGGTGGAGCCCTCCGCCGTGCCGACCGACACTGCGGTCCCCGCGGTCCCGGAGGCTCCCGCAGGACCGTCCGCCTCGCTCCCCGGGCCCACGCCGAGCCCGCTTCCGTAGCGACCGGAAACCCGCCCGCAGACCCGCCCGGAAACCCGCCCGAAAAAAATCCGCCATTCGAGCGACGGACGCCCCGCCCCTCCCCGTAGAGCAGATGTCAGAGCTGCTCCATGGGCTGAAGGGTGGACCGGATGGGTGTCGAGATCTGTGTGGAAGGGCTGACCAAGTCCTTCGGCCACCAGGTCATCTGGCAGGACGTCTCGCTGACGCTGCCCGCCGGGGAGGTCTCGGTCATGCTCGGCCCCTCCGGCACGGGCAAGTCGGTGTTCCTCAAGACGCTCGTCGGCCTGCTCAAGCCGGAGCGCGGCTCCATCACGATCCAGGGCCGGGACATCACCAAGCTCCGGGAGCACGACCTGTACGAGGTGCGCAAGCTCTTCGGCGTGCTGTTCCAGGACGGCGCGCTGTTCGGCTCGATGAACCTGTACGACAACATCGCCTTCCCGCTGCGCGAGCACACCCGTAAGTCCGAGAGCGACATCCGGCGCATCGTGCTGGAGAAGATGGACATGGTCGGGCTGATCGGCGCGGAGGGGAAGCTGCCCGGTGAGATCTCCGGCGGGATGCGCAAGCGCGCCGGGCTGGCCCGGGCCCTCGTCCTCGACCCGGAGATCATCCTCTTCGACGAACCCGACTCGGGCCTCGACCCGGTCCGCGTGGCCTACCTCAACCAGCTCATCGTCGACCTCAACGCCCAGATCGACGCGACCTTCCTGATCGTCACGCACGACATCGCCTCGGCGCGCCAGGTGCCGGACAACATCGGGCTGCTGTTCCGCCGCGAGCTGGTGATGTTCGGGCCGCGTGAGGAACTGCTGGCCAGCGACGAGCCCGTCGTACGGCAGTTCCTGAACGGCCGGATGCAGGGCCCGATCGGCATGGCGGAGGAGAAGGACGCGGCGCAGGTCGAGCAGGAACTCGCGCAGATCGACGACAGCGCGCGCGTTCACGAGCCGCCGGCTCCACGCCTGCTGCCGGGTCCGGGCATCTCCCGATCACCCCGCTGGGAGGCCATCGCCCGGCGCGAGGCGGCGTTGCTCCAGAAGGAGGTGGCCGGCGCGTGAGCCTGTCACCGGTGGGAGCGCTGCGGCACTCGGGCAGCCTCTTCGCGATGGCGCTGGACGTCGTCCGGACGATTCCGCGACGGCCCTTCCAGGCGCGGGAGTTCATCCAGCAGACGTGGTTCGTCGCGAGCGTCACCATCCTGCCGACGGCCCTGGTCTCCATCCCGTTCGGGGCGGTCATCGCGCTCCAGATCGGCAGCCTCACCCGGCAGCTGGGCGCCCAGTCCTTCTCCGGGGCCGCCTCCGTGCTCGCCGTGCTGCGCGAGGCCTCACCGATCGTCACCGCGCTGCTGATCGCGGGCGCCGGCGGCACGGCGATCTGCGCCGACCTCGGGGCGCGGAAGATCCGCGACGAGATCGACGCGATGCAGGTGCTGGGCATCGACCCCATCCACCGGCTGGTCGTGCCGCGCGTGCTGGCGTCGATGCTGGTGGCGGTGCTGCTCAACGGCCTGGTGTCGGTGGTCGGCGTGGCGGGCGGCTACTTCTTCAACGTCGTTCTCCAGAACGGCACCCCGGGCGCCTACCTGGCCTCCTTCACCACGCTCGCCCAGCTCTCCGACCTGTGGGCGGCCGAGGTCAAGGCGCTGGTGTTCGGCGCGATCGCCGGGATCGTCGCCTCCTACAAGGGACTGACCGCGAAGGGCGGACCCAAGGGGGTGGGCGACGCCGTGAACCAGTCGGTGGTGATCACCTTCATGTTGCTGTTCGTGACGAACTTCGTGATGACCGCCGTGTACTTCCAAGTCGTTCCCCAGAGGGGCTGAGGCATGGCGCTGTTGAAAGGCCTGGAGGAGCTGGGAGCCCAGCTGTCCTTCTACGGGCGGTCGCTGGCCTGGACCGGCCGTACCGTACGCCGCTACAAGAAGGAGATCCTGCGGCTGCTCGCCGAGGTGAGCTTCGGCCGGGGCGCGCTCGCCGTCGTGGGCGGCACGGTCGGCGTGATCGCCTTCCTGTCGTTCTTCACCGGCACGGAAGTGGGGTTGCAGGGGTACGCCGCGCTCAACCAGCTCGGCACCTCCAACTTCGTGGCGTTCCTCTCGGCGTACTTCAACACCCGTGAGATCGCCCCGCTGGTGGCCGGACTCGCGCTCTCCGCGACCGTCGGCGCCGGGTTCACCGCCCAGCTCGGCGCGATGCGGATCAGCGAGGAGACCGACGCGCTGGAGGTCATGGGCGTGCCCTCGCTGCCGTTCCTCGTGACGACCCGGATGATCGCCGGGTTCGTGGCGGTGATCCCGCTGTACGTGATCGGCCTGCTGTCCTCGTACCTGGCCGCCCGCACCATCACCACCGGCTACTACGGGCAGTCCACGGGCACCTACGACCACTACTTCCAGCAGTACCTGCCCCCGGTGGACGTGCTGTGGTCCTTCGGCAAGGTGCTGGTCTTCGCCGTCCTGATCATCCTGGTGCACTGCTTCTACGGCTACTACGCGAGCGGCGGCCCGGCGGGCGTCGGCGTCGCGGTGGGCCGTGCCGTGCGGACCTCGATCGTGGCGATCAACGTCCTGGACTTCTTCCTGTCGCTGGCGATCTGGGGCGCCAGCACGACCGTACGGATCGCGGGGTGAGCCGCCGTATGAGGGTGCTGAGACTGCGGTTGTACGGCCTCGTCTTCATCGCCGTGCTCGCGCTGCTGCTGTCCCTGTCCGTCGCCGTCTACCGGCAGGTGTTCACGCCGGTCGTGCGGATCACGCTGGAGGCCGACAGCCTCGGCAACCAGCTCGATCCGCGCGCCGACGTCAAGCTGCGCGGGCTGCTGGTCGGCGAGGTGCGCGAGGTGCGGGCCGACGGGACGAAGGCGACGCTCGACATCGCGCTCAAGCCGGAGCACGTCGCCCAGATCCCGTCCGACGTGCACGCGCGCCTGCTGCCCAAGACGCTGTTCGGCGAGAAGTACGTCGACCTGGTCGCACCGCGCGGCTCATCGGGCCGGCCCATCCGCGCCGGTGACGTCATCACCCAGGACCGCACTCGCGTTGGCATCGAGGTCCAGCAGTTGATGAACGACCTGCTGCCCCTGCTGCGGACGGTCCAGCCCGGCAAGCTCAACGCCACGCTCTCCGCGTTCGCCACCGCCCTCGACGGCCGCGGCGACCGGATCGGCGACAACCTCACGCGAGTGGAGGCCTACCTGCGCCGCCTCAATCCCCACCTGCCGTCCCTGAAAGAGGACATCGCACGCTTCGCCGACGTCGCCGAGGTCTACGGCGACGCGGCGCCCGACCTGATGGAGATCCTGCGCAACACCGTCACCACCAGCCGCACGATCGTCGAGGAGAAGGACCGGCTGGCCGCGGCGCTGAAGTCCACGGCCACCGTCGCGGGCACCGCCGAGGACTTCCTCGACGCCAACGGCGACCGGCTGATCACCCTCGGCCGGGTCTCCCGCCCCACGCTGGAGCTGTTCGCCCGCTACTCCCCCCAGTACCCCTGTCTGCTGGCCGGCCTGGTCCGGCAGGAGAAGGCGTCCGAGGAGGCGTTCCGGGGCGGCAAGATGCACATCACGCTGGAGGTCGTACGGCCGCAGGGCGCGTACGAACCGGGTGAGGAACCGCGCTACGGCGAGCGGTCGGGACCGAACTGCCGTGATCTGCCGCATCCTCCGGTGCCGGCGCCCGGCGCCCACCTCGACGACGGTTCCAAGAAGGCGAGTTCGGCTTCGGGCGGTCCGCTCGGCGTCTCCGCCACCCGGGCCGAGCAGCGGGCCGTCGGCTCGCTCGTGGCGCCGGCGCTGGGCGTGCCCGCGGACGAGGTGCCGCCGGTCGCGACGCTGTTGTTCGGGCCGATGGCGCGCGGGACGGCGGTGAGCGTCGCATGAGCACCGCAGGTGCCCGGCAGACCGCCGCTCCGCTGATCAAGTTCAGTCTCTTCGCGCTGGTGACGGTGGTGGCGACGGCCCTGCTCGCCGCCACCATCGTGAACATCTCCTTCACTCCCGAGCACGAGTACCGCGCGGTCTTCAGCGACGTCACCGGCCTGGAGGAGGGCGACGACATCCGGGTGGCCGGAGTGCGGGTCGGCGAGGTCGCGGGCATCCGGATCAAGGACCGGACGCTGGCCGAGGTCACCTTCACGGTCAGCCGGGACCGGCCGCTGCTCACCAGCACGGGCGCCGTCATCCGCTACCGGAACCTGGTCGGTCAGCGCTACGTCGCGCTGACCGAGGGCGCCGGCGACGGCACCCGGCTGCGCCCCGGCGGCACGATCCCGCTCGCGCGCACCCAGCCCGCCCTGGACCTGAACGCACTGCTGAACGGCTTCAAGCCGCTGTTCGCCGCGCTCAGCCCGAAGGACGTCAACCAGCTCGCCACCGAGATCATCAAGACCCTCCAGGGCGAGGGCGGCACCGTCAACAGCCTGCTGACGCACACGGCGTCGCTCACCACGACGCTGGCCGGCCGCGACAAGCTGATCGGCTCGGTGATCGACAACCTCAACACCGTGCTGAAGACGCTCGACAAGCGCGGCGCCCGTTTCTCCGGACTGCTCAAGCAGCTGCGCCGGGTCATCTCGGGCCTGTCCGCCGACCGCAAGCCCATCGGGGAGTCGCTGGTGAGCATCGGCGATCTGACGGAGGCCACCTCGGGTCTGCTGAAGGACGCGCGTCCGCCGCTGAAGGACGACATCGCGGAACTGACCGACCTCACCGGGACGCTGAACGACAACGAGAAGACGGTGGAGGGCGTGCTGAAGAGGCTGCCGAACAAGCTCAACGAGCTGACGGGGACGGCGTCCTACGGCTCGTGGTTCAACTTCTACCTGTGCGACTTCGACGGCCGCATCGTGCTGCCGAAGACGAAGCAGGTGCTCACACCCGAGATGCACGTGGCGAGGGCGAGGTGTGGGGCATGAACCGCAAGCGCCGCCCGGAACCGCTGGTCAAGGTGCGCATCGACCCGCCGAAGCTGCCGAAGGTACGGCTCCTGCCCCGCCGCACGCCGCGTCCGCAGCCGCTGGTCAAGGTCCGTGTCGACCCGCCGAAGCTGCCGAGGATACGGCTCCGGCGCCCCCGTCTCGGCCCCTTCCGCGAGCGCAACCCCGTCGTCATCGGCGCCGTCGGACTCACCGTCCTCGCGCTGCTGACCGTGGCCGCGTTCAACGCCGACCGCCTGCCGGTGATCGGCGACGGCGAGACGTACAGCGCCGCCTTCGCGGAGGCGGGCGGTCTCAAGCCGGGCGACGAGGTGCGGATCGCCGGGGTCAAGGTCGGCAAGGTCGAGGAGGTCGACCTGGACGGCGACCACGTCAAGGTCACCTTCAAGATCAAGGACGAACCGGGGTTCGGCACCGAGACCGGCGCGTCGATCCGGGTCAAGACGATCCTCGGCGCCAAGTACCTCGCCCTGCACCCCAAGGGACGGGGCCGGCTGGAGCCCGGCAGCGAGATACCGCTGGGGCGGACCGTCCCCGCGTACGACGTCGTGCAGGCGTTCAGCGATCTCACCACCACGACGGAGAAGGTCGACACCGAACAGCTGGCCAAGGCGCTGGACACCATCTCGACGACCTTCGAGGACTCACCCTCCGAAGTACGGGCGTCCATCAAGGGCCTGTCGAAGATCTCCCGGACGGTGGCCTCGCGCGACAAGGCCCTCGGGGAGCTCCTCGACCACGCGAACGGCGTGACGGGCGTACTCGCCGACCGGTCGGGCGACTTCACCGCCCTGGTCGAGGACGGCGACAAGCTGTTCAAGGAGATCAACAAGCGGCGGGCGGCGATCCACAAGCTGCTGAAGACCTCCGCCGCGCTCGGCATCCAGCTCTCCGGCCTGGTCCAGGACAACGAGAAGGAGATCGGGCCCGCGCTCAAGGGCCTCAACACCGTGGTGAAGATGCTCGAACGGAACCAAGCCGGCCTGGAGCGGAGCATCAAGCTCCTGGCCCCCTACGTACGGGTCTTCACCAACACGCTCGGCAACGGCCGCTGGTTCGACTCCTACGTCCAGAACCTGGTCGCCGCCCCGGTCGTGCCGCGGACGCGGACGGGAGGCGCGCAGTGAGCAACCGTCGGAAGAAGAGCCTGGCCCTGCTGACCGCCCTGGCCCTGGTCGCCGCGCTCACCTACGTCCTGTGGCCGCGCACCGAACCGGCCCGCGTCACGGCGTACTTCCCCCGCACCGTCGGCATCTACCCCGGCTCGGACGTCCGCGTGCTGGGCGTGCGGATCGGCCAGGTCAGGAAGATCACGCCGGAGGGCGGCCGGGTGCGGGTCGAGCTGGAGTACGACGCTGACCGCAAGGTCCCGGCGGACGCGCAGGCCGCGATCATCAACTCCTCGGTGGTCAGCGACCGTTACGTGCAGCTGCTGCCGGTGTACCGGAGCGGCCCGGTGCTGCGGGACGGGGACGAGATCCCCGAGTCGCGCACGGCCGTACCGGTCGAACTGGACCGCGTCTTCGACAGCCTGCACACCACGGCCGAGGCGCTCGGCCCCGAGGGCGCCAACAAGGACGGCGCCCTGTCACGGCTGCTCGGCGTCAGCGCCGACAACCTCGACGGCCAGGGGAAGAACCTCCACCGGATGGTCGAGGACCTCTCGGAGGCGGTCACGACTCTCTCCGACGGCCGTACGGACCTGTTCGGCACGGTCCGCAACCTCCAGGTGTTCACGGCGGCGCTGGCGGCGGACGACAAGAGCGTGCGGTCGTTCAACAGCAGCCTCGCCAAGGTCGCCGAGCAACTCGCGGGCGAGCGCAAGGACCTGGCGGCGGCGCTGAAACACCTCGGCACGGCCCTCGGTGACGTGTCCGCCTTCGTGAAGAAGAACAAGAAGTCCCTGACCTCGAACGTGGAGGGCCTGAGCAAGGTGACCAAGGTGCTCGTCACGCAACGGGCGGCGCTGGAGGAGCTGCTGGAGGTCGCGCCGACGGGCATGTCGAACCTGAACAACGCCTACAACCCGTCCGCAGGCACCCTCGACACCCGCAACAACCCCGACCACCCGCAGGACCCGGCCTCCCTGCTGTGCTCGATCCTGAAGACGACCGGGGAGAAGTCCGACTGCGGGGACCTGAGGGACCTCTTCGACTCCCTGCCCGAAGTGCCCGAAGTACCCGACGGCACCGCGGCCACCGGCACGGTCGACCGCACCCTCGGCGGAATCCTGGGGGCACGCGCATGAGGCCACTGCGCAAGGGCGGGGCGGTCGCGTGGGCGGCCGTCGGGACGCTGCTGCTGTCCGGCTGCGAGTTCAACGGCTGGTACGACGTCCCGCTCCCCGGCGGAGCCGCCGCCGACGGCCACGCCTACCACGTCACCGTCGAGTTCCGCGACGTCCTCGACCTGGTGCCGCAGTCGGCGGTCAAGGTCGACAACGTCACCGTGGGCGCGGTGGAGAAGGTGGAGCTGGAGGGCTGGCACGCGAGGGTGCGCCTCCGGGTCGCCGACTCGGTGAAGCTGCCCGCCAACGCCGTGGCCGGGCTGCGGCAGACCAGCATGCTCGGCGAGAAGTACGTGGCGCTGGCCGAGCCGCCGGAAGGCACGCCGGTCGGCCGGCTGCGCGACGGTGATGTGATCCCCCTGTCCCGCAGCGGCCGCAACCCGGAGGTCGAGGAGGTGCTGTCCGCGCTGTCCGCCCTGCTCAACGGCGGCGGCGTGGCCCAGCTCAAGACGATCACCACGGAGCTGAACAAGGCCCTGGAAGGCCGGGAGAACCGGGTCAGGTCCCTGCTCGAGGAGCTCGACACCTTCATCGGCGGCCTGGACGACCAGCGCCGGGACATCGTCCGCGCGCTGAAGGCCGTGGACCGGCTGGCCGCACGGCTGGGCAAGGAGAAGACGACGATCGCCGAGGCCGTCGACACGATGCCGCCCGCCCTGAAGGTCCTGGCCGACCAGCGCCGCGACCTGACCAAGATGCTCACCGCCCTGTCGAAGCTGGGCAGGACCGGCACCAAGGTGGTCAACGCCTCGCACGACGACACGGTCGCCAACCTCAAGCGGCTGCGGCCGATCCTGCGACAGCTCAACAAGGCGGGCAGTGACCTGCCCAACTCCCTGGAGCTGCTGACGACGTACCCGTTCCCCCGCAACGTGGTGGACGCCATCAAGGGTGACTACGTCAACCTGCACATCACGGCGGACCTCGACCTGCCCGGGATCTACGGCAACCTGACGGACGAGCCGGGCGGCGGGAACGGCGGGGACACGCGGACACCGGAGCTTCCCGGGGCCCCGGACCTGCCGGACGTACCGGATCTCCCGGACGCACCGGATCTCCCGGACGTGCCGAAGCCCACCGCGCTGCCGAGCGGTCCGAGTCTGCCGTCGCGCCCGTCGGCCCCCTCGGGCGGCGACGACCCGCTGTGCCCGCCGGTGTGCACCGCCGGCTACGGCTCCGGCGGCCACCGCACCGGGGGCGACTGGCCCGAGGGGATCGACCTCGAACTCGCCGAACTGATGCTGAAGGGGGTCCAGCCGTGATCACCCGTACGGTCAAGGCGCAACTGATCGCCTTCGCCGCCCTCACCGCCGTGGGGGTGTCGTACGTCGGCGCCGAGTACACGGGCCTGGTGGACGAGGTCCTGGACCGCGGCTACACCGTGCGGGCCGACTTCGCCGACTCCGGGGGCGTCTTCCCCGGCGCCGAGGTCACCTACCGCGGGGTGCCGGTGGGCAAGGTCGGCGCACTGCGCCTGACCGGCCCGGACGGGGTCTCGGTCGCGCTCGACATCGAGGACGGGGCGCCGCGCATCCCGGCGGACACGCTGGCCGTGGTGGCGAACCGCTCGGCGGTGGGCGAGCAGTACGTCGACCTCCAGCCCCGCACCTCCCGCGGCCCGTACCTGCTGAACGGCAGCACGATCCCGCGCGAGAGCACGCGGGTGCCGCTGTCGACGACGGACATGGTCCTCAGCCTGGACCGCCTGGTGAACTCGGTCGGCAAGGACGACCTGGGCGTCACGGTCGACGAGTTGGGCAAGGCGTTCGCCGGTACCGGCCCGAACCTGAGCCGCCTGGTGGACTCGGGCAACACCCTGGTCGAGTCGGCGTCCGAGGCGCTGCCGGAGACGATCGCCCTGATCGAGGACTCACGCAAGGTCCTCAAGACGCAGGCCGACCAGGGCTCGTCGATCAAGTCGTTCGCGCGTGATCTGGCGGCGCTCTCGGCCCAGTTGAAGGCCAGCGACGGGGACCTGCGCAAGCTGATCGGCAACGCGCGGCCGGCGGCGCAGGAGCTGAACTCGCTGCTGAAGTCGACCGGACCGGAGCTGTCCGTCCTGCTGGCCAACCTGATCAGCGGCGGCCAGGTCACGCTGGCCCGCCTCCCCGGCGTCGAGCAGGCCCTGGTCACCTTCCCGCTGATGGTCGAGGGCAGCTACACGGTCGTCCCGGGCGACGGCACCACCCACTTCGGCCTGGTCCTGAACGCCGACGACCCGCCGGCCTGCACCCAGGGGTACGGCACGGCCCGCCGCGACCCAGCGGACACCAGCATACGCGAGGCGAACACCGGCGCCCGCTGCACGCTCCCGCGCGGCAGCCAGTCGTCGGTACGGGGCGCGCAGAACGCCCCGGGCGCGTCGCCCGCCGGCGGCGGCGCGAACCAGGCGACGTACGTCACCCCGTACGACCCGGAGACCGGTACCACCACCGGCCCGGACGGAAACAACGTCGAGATCGGCTCGACGGGCGGCCAGCAGGCCGTGTTCGGAAAGGAGTCGTGGCAATGGCTGCTCGTTGGCCCCGTGGCCTGAGGCCGGTGCGACCCGGAGTGCTGACGGCGGGACTCGTCGCGGCGACCGTCGTCACCACGGCACTGTCACTCTGGATGGCCTTCGGCCTCTACCAGCAGCGCGAGGCGGACCAGCGGCGCCAGGGCATCCTGGCCGCCGCCCGCCAGTCGGCGCTGAACTTCACCTCACTCGACTACCGGCACTACGACCGCGACAGCGCCAACGTACTGGCGGGCGCGACCGGCGAGTTCAAGAAGCAGTTCACCGCGCAGACGGACCAGCTGACGAAGCTGGTGGCCCAGAACAAGTCCGTGTCGGAGGGCCAGGTCCTGGAGGCGGGCATCGTCCGCTCCGACGAGGACTCGGCCCGGGTACTGGTGGTCGCCGACAGCAAGGTGAGCAACACCGCCGCGCCCGAGGGGGAGGCGCGCACGTACCGGCTCCAGCTCGACCTCGTGCACAGGGACGGCCGCTGGCTGACGTCCGACGTCGAGTTCGTCGGCTGACCCACGGGCCGAACCGCCGACCGACAAGCACCGACGAGGAGTACCACCATGCCGAAGACGACCACCGGCCGCGCCCCCGGCCCCGGCACCCGCCGCACCATGACGGCGGCCGCCCGCGCGGCGGCGAAGCGCGCGGAGCGCGGCCACCGTGAAGCGGGCGCGGCGACGGCCGGCGACGAGGAGTCCCCGCGCCGGGCCGAGCGGCCACGCGCCGGACGCACCGTCCTCGTCGAGGCCCCGAAGGACGGCTGGGACGACCCGCCGGAGCCGTCGCCGGAGTCGTTCGAGGAGGACGCGCCACAGGAGCCGAGCGAGCCCGGCCCCGGCGGCCGTCGGAGGCCGCTCACCTTGCTCCTGGCCGTCCTGCTCGTCGCCGGCCTGGTCGCGCTCGCCGCCCTCGGGTGGCAGTACCGCGACGGCCGCCTGACGGAGACGGCCCGGACCGAGGCGCTCGCGGCCGCGCGAAAGGCGGCCCCGGTCGTCCTGTCGTACGACTACCGCCGCCTGGACAAGGACTTCTCGACGGCCCGCGCCCACCTGACCGGCGACTTCCGCGACGAGTACGGCAAGACCACGAAGACCGTGGTCGCCCCCACGGCCGAGAAGTACCACGGCGTGGTGAAGGCCACGGTCGCCGCCCCCGGCTCCGGCGGCACCCCTGCCGCCTCCGTCGTCTCGGCCTCCCCCGAGAAGGTCGTGGTCCTGCTCTTCGTGAACCAGGTCACCGAGAGCACCCAGGTCTCGGGTGCCCGCGTGGACCAGAACCGGGTGCGGATGACGATGGACCGCACGGACGACGGGTGGAAGGTGAGTGCGGTGGACGCGCTGTGACGAGCGGTTTCCGTCAGCCGCCCGAGTCCACCGCGGACCTCAGCGCCTCGGTGAAGGACCCGGCCCACGCCTCGACCGTCTGGTGGGTGAACAGGTCCGTCGAGTACTCGAACGTGACCGTGATCGAGTCGGCCTCGGGTGCGATCACGACGTAGAGCTCGTTGCGGGCCACGCCCTGGGCGGGGAGGGCGCGGATGGCGGTGGTGACCTCCTGGAGGTTCAGGACCGGGGGCTCTGTGGTGATCACGGTGAACAGGACCGTGGGGAACAGGGAGTCCTTCAGCCCGGGCGAGACGAAGGACACCACGTCCGTCAGGGGGAGTTCCTGGTGGTCGAGGGCCGTGAACAGGGTGGCGCTCAGCTGGGACACCAGATCGGGGAACGTTTCCGCGTCGGACAGCCGGGCCCGTAGCAGTACGGCGTCGCCCAGGATGCCGACGATCTCGGAGCGGTCGCGCTGGACGCGGTTGGCGCTGGACGCCGCCAGGACGATGTCGTCCTGTCCGCCGCAGAGCTCGCCCAGCCACGTGGCGAACGTGGCCGCGAGGACCGTGTAGGCCGTGGTGCCCAGGCGGGTCGCCGTGCCGGTCAGGCGGGCCGGTGTGTCGTCGGTGATGGTCCAGGTGTGCAGGGCGCCCCGGCCGGAGAGCCTGCCCGGGTGCGGGTGGTCGTAGGGGAGGGGCGGGCGTAGCGGGACGGTGTCGAGTTCCGTGCGCCAGAAGTGTTCCAGGGCTGTTCTGCGCTGATCCGGCAGTGCGTGTTCCGATCGGGCGAAGTCCGTGAACTGGGCGAGTTCCAGCGGCAGTTGGGGGTCCGTACCGGATCGTCGCGCGTTGTACAGCTCCTGAAGGTCGCGCCTGATGATGCTCAGGGACCAGCCGTCACACACCGCGTGGTGGAAGACCGTCACCAGGACCCAGTGGTCCTCGGCGAGACGGGCCAGGCGGAAGCGGAAGAGCGGGGGCTGGTCCAGCGTGAACGGGGTGGAGACCTGCTCGCGGCACCAGCGGTCCACGGCCTCTTCCGTGTTCCCGGCACGGAGGTCGGTGATCGGCAGCGGCACGGGTACTTCGGCCAGGATGTCGACCTCGTACCGTCCGTCCGCCCGGCGGACCGGCCTGCCGCGCAGCGCGTGGTGGCGTGCCACCAGTTCCGTGAGGGCCTGGTGCAGGACCCCGGGGTCGAGGGCGCCGCGCAGGTCCATGCGGTGGGCGATGTTGTAGACGCTCGGGTCGGGGAGCGCGTGGTGGCGGCGCCACAGGCGGCGCAGGGTCGAGGGCATCGGCGCGGTGTCCACGACACGGTTGCGTGTCGCGGTGCCCGCGATGCCGCGGATCGTCGGGTCCAGGAAGAAGTCGGCCATCGTGAGATCGACGTCCGCCTCCTCCCGCATGCGGTTCAGCAGCCGGATCGCGCTCAGGGAGTGGCCGCCGAGTTCGAAGAACGAGGTGGTGACCGGGATCGGCCGTGTAGCCAGCTCCTCGCCCCACAGATCGTGCAGCGTCTTCTCCAGCGCCGTCGCCGGACCGGCCTGCGACGGCTCGGCGGACTCGTCCCCCGGATCCGGCAGGGCCGAGCGGTCCAGCTTGCCGGAGGCGTTCACCGGGAGGCGGTCGAGGGTCACCCAGCGGCGGGGCACCAGGTGGTCCGGGAGTTCGGCGGCCAGTGCGGTGCGCAAGGAATGCCAGGACGCCGTCGGTTCGGTGGGCACCACGTACGCGGCCAGCTCCATGTCACCGTGACGGTCCCGGCGTGGCAGGACCGCCGCGTCCCGGACCCCGGGCAGTGCCGTCAACGCCGACTGGACCTCGCCCGGTTCGACGCGGAAGCCGCGGATCTTGACCTGGTCGTCCGCCCGGCCCCGGTACTCCAGCGTGCCGTCCTCGCGCATGCGGCCCAGGTCGCCCGTGCGGTACAGCACCCCGCCCTCGCCGTCGTCGAGGAACGCGGCGGCGGTCTCGGCGGGACGGTTGTGGTAGCCGTGCGCCACCGGTATCCCGCTGACGTGGATCTCGCCGACGGCACCGACCGGGACCTGCCGGCCCGAGCCGTCCAGCACCAGGACGCGCGCTCCCGGCACCGGGCTGCCGATCGGGGGCCACTCCTCGCCGGCCGGGTCGACGCGGTGCGAGGTGACGATGACCGACGTCTCCGTGGGGCCGTACTGGTTGTGGAGAGCGCAGTCGGGGTGCTTCGCGAGGAAGCGGCGGAAGGCGGGGGTGAGCTGGAGTGCCTCGCCCGCCGAGAACAGCTCGCGCAGGGAGGGGAGCTCGGGGGCCGTCTCCATCAGGTACTTCAGGGGCGTACAGGGCATGAACAGGCGCTGCACCCGGTGGTGGCGTACCGCCTGCGCCAGCGCCGCGGGGTCGTGCCGTACGGCGTCGTCGACGAGGACGAGCGCGGCTCCCGAGGCCAGCGTCGTGAAGATCTCCTGCACGCTGACGTCGAACGCCGGTGACGTCCATTGGAGGGTGCGGAGCGCGGGGTGGCGGCGCAGGTGGCCGTGGACCAGGTTCGCCGGGCCGCGGTGGGGTACGACGACGCCCTTCGGGCGGCCGGTAGAGCCCGAGGTGTGGATGCAGTACGCCGGGTCCTCCGGGCCCGACCCGTCCGGCAGGGGTGTGGACGGCAGTGTGTCGTCCGCCTGCTCCATACGCAGGACGGTCGGCTCCGGCGCGAGGCCCGGGTGCCCGGCGAGCGCGGTGCCGGAGGTGACAAGGAGTACGGGTGTGCCGTCGGCGAGCAGCAGCGACAGACGCGGGGTGGGCAGGGACGGGTCGAGGGGGAGGTATGCCGCCCCGCTCTTGAGCACCGCCAGCAGGGCCGTGATCAGGTGCGGGCCCCGTGGCAGGAGTACGGCGACCCGTTCTCCGCGTGCCGCGCCCCTGGTGCGGAGCTGCCGGGCGAGGCGGTTGGCCGCCGCGTCCAACTCCTCGTAGGAGAGGCGTTGTTCCCCGCTGATCAGCGCTACGGCGTCCGGGGTGCGGTGGGCTTGCTGCTCGAACAGGCCGTGCAGGGTGGCCAGGGCCCCTTCGGCGAGGCCAACTTCGCCGGGGCGCTCCACGGGGGACAGGGCCGCGCGGTCCGCGGCCGTGAGCGCGGTGAGGTCCGCCAATGGCGCGCCCGGTGTGTCCAGGGCGCGGCGCAGGACCTGTTCGACGTAGTCCACGAAGCGGCGCACCGTGGCCTCGTCGAAGAGGGCCGTGTCGTACTCGACCATGAAGCGGATGCCGCCCGCGTGATGGGTGAGGTAGACGCTGAGGTCGAACGGGGCGCGGGCGCTCGGCACGTCGAGCAGGGTGGCCGTCAGGCGGGGTGGGTCGAAGGGGGCCTCGCCCTCGTTCTCGTACTCCACCATCACCTGGAACAGCGGATTGCGGCCCGGGTCGCGACGCGGGTTGAGCGCGCCGACCAGTTCGTCGAAGGGCACGCCGCGGTGTTCGTACGCCGACGTGCTGCTCTCCCGGACCCGGTGCAGCAGCGTCGGGAAGTCCGGGTCGCCGGTCAGGTCCAGGCGCAGCGGCACGGTGTCGAGGAACAGGCCCACGTGGTCTTCCGCGCCCGCGGGGCGGGCGGCTACGGCGGTGCCGATCACCACGTCCCGTTGCCCGCTGAAACGGCCCAGGACCGCGCCGATCGCGCTGGTCAGCGTCATGAAGAGGGTGGCGCGGTGCCCGGCGGCGAACTTCCGCAGCCCGTCCGTCAGTTCCTCGTCGAGGGCGTGCGTGAGGCTCGCGCCCGCTCCCGTCCTGACCGGCGGGCGGGGGCGGTCGGTGGGCAGGGTCAGCTCCGGTGCGTCGCCGAGGTGCTGCCGCCAGAAGTCCAAGGACGCGGGGTCTGCCTCGGGTGCCGCCGGCAGTTCGGGCAGGGGCGGCGGCTCCGAGCCCGCGCCGCCGCCCCGCCGGGCGCGGTAGTACGCGGCCAGGTCGCGGGCCAGCACAGCCGTGGAGGAGGAGTCGAAGACGATGTGGTGGGCCAGGAGGAAGAGCAGGTGGCGGTCCGGGGACAGGCGGAGCAGGCGGGCCGCGACCAGAGGGCCCGTGACGAGATCGAGTCCCTGGTCGTCCGCGAGTGCCGACCGCAGGGCCTCCTCCTCGGTCGAACCCGAGTGGTCCTCCACCGGGCAGTCGAGCGGCACACGGTCGCGTATCTCCTGATAGGGGATCCCGTCCCTGTCGCCGAACACCGTGCGCAGCGCCGGGTGCCGGTCCGTCACCCGGTCCAGCGCCCAGCGCAGGGCCGGGACGTCCAGCGGGCCCTCCAGCCGGATCGCCTTGGGCTCGTGGTACATGGCCGTGCCCGGGTGCAGTTGCTCCAGGAACCAGATACGGCGCTGGGCGGAGGTGAGCGGTGCCCGGCTGGGCGCTGAGGGCGCCGGAGGCTTCGTGCCGGGCGTCGTCCGGCGGAGCCGGTCCAGTACCGGCAGCGCCGCCAGCACCTTCTCCTTCGGTACGCCGAAGTCCACGAAGCAGGCGATCTCGTCCGCTCCGGCCTCCCGCAGACGCCGTACGGTCTCCGCCGCCGTGTGCTCGTCGCCGATCAGCGCGCGGGAGTCGCAGTAGCGCTCGTAGGCGCGGCCGAGGAGGAACTCCACGTCCTCCTCGGGGGTGTTCTCCAGGTCCACCTGGAAGCCGAGACTGTTCGTGACCTGGTCGAAGAGGGACAGGGAGGAGCGCAGATACGACAGGAAGGGCCGGTAGGCCTCGGCCCGCGCCCGCTCCGCGTCGTCCTCCAGGTAGGTGTGCACGAGCACCACGACCCGCCCGGCCGCCGGGTCGAGACCGTGCTCGGCACGACAGCGCCGGTACAGCGCGATGTTCTCGGCCAGCTGCTCCACCGTCTGGGTCATCAGGTTGGTGACCACGCCGAGGTCCTCGGCGGCCGCCCGGCGGTAGCTGTCCGGGTTCCCGACGACGGCCACGTACATCGGCGGCCGTTCCTGTACCGGGCGGGGGTGCAGGCGGATCTCCACGGAGGTGCCGTCACCCGCCGTCGTCTTCACCGGCTGCCCCGACCAGAGGTCCCGTACGGTCGCCAGGTGCTCGTACATCACCTCCCGGTGCCGGCCGAAGTGCTGCGGCGCGAGCGCGAAGTCGGTGGCGTGCCAGCCGCTCGCGAAGCACAGGCCCGTCCGGCCGCCGGAGATGTTGTCGACCACCGACCACTCCTCCGCGACCCGGGCCGGATGGTGCAGCGGCAGCACCACGGAACCGGCGTGCAGCCGGACCCGGCTGGTCCGGGCGGCGAGGGCCGCGGCCAGTACGGAGGGGTTGGGGAAGAGCGCGCCGAAGGAGTTGAAGTGCCGCTCGGGGAACCACAGGGCGTGGAAGCCGTGCTGGTCGGCGAAGTCCGCGGCGGCCATGATCAGGCCGTATTTGTCGTGGTCGGTGTCCTGGGGGTAGTCGCCGAAGAAGTAGAGGCTGAAGTCGAAGGTCCCAGGGGGTGAGGGGGACGGGCTGGGGGTGGGGATGGGCGCGGGCTTGGGGACGATGGGTGCGGGGGTCTGGGCGGACGGTGTCGTCGGGGGGCCGGATGCCGCGAGCACGTCCAGTTGGCGGGAGATCATCTCGCCCACCTGCTCGACGAGTTGCTCGGCCAGTCGTAGCTGCTGACCGAACAAGGCGTGCAGCCCTTCCGGTGACTCCGCCGGAGCAGCGGGCGCCGCCGGCTGCTCGACGACCGGTTCCCGGACCACCGGTTTCTGGCTTACCGGTTCCCGGACCACTGATTCCTGGACCACCGGTTCCCGGCCCACCGGCGCGTCCCCCCGCAGTTGCGCGACCCGCTCCGCCAGCCTCCGCGGTGTGTCGGCCGAATCGAACACCTCCCGGACCGGGACGCGGACGCCGTACCGCTGTTCCAGCTCCGTCGTCATCCCCATCAGGGAGAGCGAGTCGGCGCCCAGTTCGAAGAACGAGCTGTCCGGTGTGACGTCGGCGGCGGGGCGGCCGAGTTTGCCGGCCGCCAGTTCCCTGATGACGAGCAGGACTTGGCCGTCCGGCCCGGGCTGCTCAGGAGCCGGCGCCGGCACCTCCGCCCGGAACGGCACCGCACGCCGCCGCAGCGGATGCCCCGGCAGCGGCACCCGGCCCCCGTCCCCGGTCAGTGCCTGCCAGTCCAGGTCCGCGCCCCTGCCGTACAGCGAGCCGAGCGCCGTCAGGAATCCGTGTGCCTGCTCGGCCGCCCCGTCCCCTTCACCCTGCCCGCTCAGCCAGCGGCTGTCGGGTACGCAGTGCCGGCCGAGGCCGGTGAGGGTCCGCCCGGCGCCGATCTCCACGAAGTCCCGGCAGCCCTGCTCGACGGCCCTGTCCATGGCGAGGTCGAAGCGGACCGGCTGCCGGGCCTGACGGCAGAGGTACTCCACGTCGACGGTCCACCCCGCCCGGCGCAGCTCACCGTCGGCCGTGGTCACCAGCGGGGTGTGCGACGGGCGGTACGTCACGCCGCGCGCACGGGTCCTGAACTCGTCCAGGGCGCTGTCGATCCCGGCGGAGTGGAACGCCCGGTCGACCGGCAGCTCACGCCACCGCAGGCCCTCCCGGTCGAGCAGCACCGCCGCCTCCTTCAGGGCCTGCGGCGGGCCCGAGAGCACCTGGGCGTGCGGGCCGTTGACCGCGGCGAGCTCAGCACCGGCGGCCAGGGCGATGCGCCGAGCGGTGGCCTGGCCGGCCCGGACGGCGAGCATGCCCCCGGCCGGGCAGCGGGTCTGCATCAGCCGCCCGCGCCAGGCGGTGAGCCGCAGCCCGTCCTCCAGCGTCAGGGCGCCGGCCGCGTACAGGGCGGCGTACTCGCCGACGCTGTGCCCGAGCAGGAGCGCGGGGCGTATCCCGGCCGCCCGCCAGGCGTCCGCCCATGCCGCCTGATGGGCGAAGAGGGCGGCTTGCGCGGTTTCGGTGGGCCAGATCTCGTCGTCCGCGGGGCGATCGGCGGGGGTGGGGGCGTGGGCGGTCAGCAGCCGCGCGAGCAGGCTGCCGCCGAACTCCCCGGCGTAGACCTCCTCGCACCGGTCGAGCGTGGCCCGCGCGGCCGCGTGCGCGGCGTACAGGCCGTTCGCCATGCCGCGCCGGGCACTGCCCTGTCCCGCGAACGCGAAGGCGACCGGGCCGAGAGGGGAGGGCGTGAGGTGGCGCTGTTCTCCCAGCGCGTGGGCGAGTTCGCCCGCCGTGCGGCCGGCCACGGCGGTGCGTGCCGGGCGGTGCGGTCTGCCGAGGGCCAGGGTGGCGGCCACGTCGGCGGCCGGGAGGCCCGGCCGGGCCGACAGCAGCTCGCGCAGCGCGGCCGTGAGCTCCTCCAGGGCCTCGGGGTCGCGGGCCGACACGGGGACGAGGACGGGCAGTTCGGGGGCGGGACGAGGGCGTGCGGGCGGGGCCTCCTCCAGCACCACATGGGCGTTGGTGCCACCGACGCCGAGCGCGCTGACCCCGGCCCGGCGGGGCACGCCGTCGGGCACCTGCCACGGCCGCAGTTCCGTGGCGAGTGTCAAGGTGGCGTCGAGCAAGGGGAGTTCGGGGTTCGGGCGGGTGAGGTGCGGGGTCGGCACCAGGGTGCGGTCGCGCAGCATGAGGACCGTCTTGATGAGCCCGGCCATTCCGGCGCAGCTGTCGAGATGCCCGATGTTCGGCTTCACCGAGCCGACCACGCAGGGGCCGGAGCGGGCGGGTCCCCCCGTGTCCTCGGCCAGCGCCCGCCGCAACGCCGTCAGCTCCACCGGATCCCCGAGTCGCGTTCCCGTGCCGTGCGCCTCCACGTACGAGATCGTCGCCGCGGGCACCTCCGCCCTGCGCAGGGCCTGACGTACGACCTCGGCCTGTCCCTCGACACCGGGCGCGCTGAAGCCGACCTTGGCTGCGCCGTCGTTGTTGACCGCGGAGCCCAGGACCACCGCGTGCACGGTGTCGCCGTCGGCCAGCGCCCGGTCGAGACGCTTGAGCAGGACGGCGGCCACGCCGTTGCCGCCGACGGTGCCGTCGGCCTCCGCGTCGAAGGCGCGGCAGCGTCCGGTGGGGGACAGGATCGACCCGGGGTGGCTGTGATAGCCGGTCTCCTGGGGCAGGTGCACGGCCGCCGCGCCCGCCAGCGCCAGGTCCGTCTCCCCGGTGAGCAGCGCCTGGACCGCGAGGTGCACCGCGACCAGGGAGGTGGAACAGGCCGTCTGCACACCGATCGCCGGGCCGGTGAGGCCGAGCCGGTAGGCGACGCGGGTGGCGAGGAAGTCCGGCTCCTGGCCGATGGCCGACTGCATGCCGGCGGCCGGGTCCGACGGATCGTACGGTGAGCCGGTCACGGGCTGCTGCTGGTGGTCGTAGAGGTTCATGCCCGACCCGGCGAACACCCCCACCCGGACGCCGGGCGCGGTCGCCGCGTGGCCGCCGTCCTCCAGGGCCTGGTGGCAGCACTCCAGGAACAGCCGGTGCGCGGGATGCGTCAGCCCGGCCTCCTTGGGGCTCATGCCGAAGAAGTCCGCGTCGAACTCCTCGACGCCGTCGAGGATCCCGGCGGCCGGCACGAGGCCGGGCGCGCGGCGCTGCTCCGGCGACAGGCCAGCCGCCGCGAGCTCCCTCTCATCGAAGACCCGGACGCTGTCCACGCCGCCCCGCAGATTGGCCCAGAACTCCTCGACGGAGTTCGCCCCGGGGAAGCGCAGCGACAGCCCGATGACGGCGACGCGGCGCTCGGGGGAGTCCGTGGCAGAGGTGCCCTCGTCGGTCACCGTCCCGGCCCCGGTCCGGGTCGCCGTCCCGGCCGCCGGTCCGCTCGCGAGGTGGGCCGCGAGTGCCGTGGCCGTCGGGTGCTCGAAGAACGCGGTCTGGGCGACCGGCACCCCGAGGCGTTCCGCCAGCCGGTTCCCCAGGCGCACCAGCAGCACGGACGTCAAGCCGAGTTCGTAGAACGGCACGTCCACGTCGGCCGGGCGGCCCAGTACGGCGCTCAGTTCCTCCCGGACGGCCCGGGTCACGGCGTCCGCGTCCGCCCGGGCGGACGGTGCCGGAGCCGGAGCGGCGTCGAAGCCACCGGCGACCAGGCGGCTCTGGAGTTCCGCGCGGCGCACCTTGCCCGCCGGCGTCCGCGGGAACTCGCCCGCCGGGACGGGCAGGACGTACGCGGCGGTGAGCCTGAGGCGGGTGAACAGCGCCGCCTTCACCTCGGCGGCGATCCGCGGGTCCTCGGCGGTGCCGCGGCTGACGAAGAACACGGCGAGGTCCTCCGTGCCCCGCTCCGGGTGCGGGATGCCGCAGGCGGCGACCTCGCCCTGCCGGACGCCGTCGACGGCGGTGGCGGTCTCCTCCACCTCGTGGCAGTAGACGTTGTGGCCGTTGAGGATGATCACGTCCTTGCGGCGGCCCGTGACGACGACCTGGTCGCCGTCGAGGAACGCCAGGTCGCCGGTGTCGAGCCAGTCGCGTCCGGCGGGGTAGGCGGCGGCGTCCGCCTCGGGGTCGTTCACGTAGCCGGGGGTGAGCCGCGCGGCCGAGTGGACCTGGAGCCTGCCGATGCGGCCCGGAGGGGCGAGGTCGCCGCGGTCGTCGACGACGCGCAGGGTGACGCCGTGCGCGGGTGAGCCGCAGGCGACGAAGGTGACGCACTCGGCGTCCGGGGTGTCCTCACCGGCCCGGACCAGATCGCCGCCGAGGCTGTTCTTGAGCAGGCGGTGCACGGTGCCCGGCCGGTCCAGCCGGCCGTAGGTGACGGCCGTGACCGTCTCGGCCATGCCCCACACCGGGGCGATGTGCTCCTCGCGCACCCCGTACGGGGCCGTCGCGTCGAGGAAGCGGCGCAGCACCGGCAGCACGACCCGCTCGCCCCCGCACACCAGCGACTTGAGACCGCTCAGATCCCAGGGGCGGTCGGCCCGCTCGGCGAGCGCGTCCGCGACCAGCCGGTAGGCGAACGTCGGTGCCCAGCCGTGCTGCGCCCGGTGCTCGTGGAGGAGGTCCAGCCAGCGCAGCGGATCGGCGAGCACCCGCTCGGTGGGCGCGTGGACGTTGGTGCAGCCGGTGAAGACCGCGAGCAGGTGGTAGAGCAGGAAGGCGCCGCTGTGGTCGACGGGCAGCCAGTTCACCATCGTGTCGTCCGGGCGGACGTCGAGGATCCGCCTGCTGCTCGCCGCGAAGTCCGCGAGCCCGGCGTGCGTCAGCCGGGCGGCCTTCGGGACGCCGGTGCTGCCGGAGGAGAGTATCAGCAGGGCCGTGTCGGAGGGGTCCGGCTCGACGAGGTCGTCGTGGCCGTCCGCGGGCGGTGCGTCCAGGCAGGCGGCGGCGAGGGCGACGCGCGGTGCGGGCGTGGCGTGGGCGAGGGCCGCCGCGCCGGGGGCGTCGGTCAGGACCAGCGGCCGGCCGAGCAACGCGCAGGCCTGCCGTAAGCGTTCGAAGGCCGGGGAGCCCGGCGCGGGGTGCTCGGCGATGGCCACGGGTAGGGCACCGCCGAGGACACACGCCCAGAAGGCGGGGAAGAACTCGGCCAGCGGCAGCCCGCACAGCACCACCGTGTCGCCGCGCCGCAGCCCGTGCGCCCGCAGGCCGGTGAGCATACGGCGTGCCGCGTCCAGCAGTTCGGGATACGACCGTGAGCTCGTCGTGCCGTCGGCGGCGACGGTGACGACGGCTCCGCCGGGAGCGGACCGGGCGGCGCCCAGCAACGCCCGCACGGCGTCGACCGGATCACCCTCCGTGCGTTCGAGCTCAGGACCCCGGCAACTGGCTTGCCCCCGTGGACGTTCCATGCGCGTGCTCTCCCTTTTCTTCGCCGGACGGCGGGTGATGTGAGTGGTCCTCGCCTGTGGACGTGTGGTTCTCGCCGACGGATGGGTGGTCCTCCCCGGCGGACGGGCGGCTCTCGCCGTTGGGCGGGCGGCCGTCGTCGGCGTGCGAGTAGGAGTGCGAGTCGCCGCCGGCCTGGCCCGGCCCGCCCGTCCCGCGCCGATCCCCCGTGAACAGCAGCAGCGCCAGCGCCCCGCACACCGCCGCCCCATGGAAGGCGCCCACGACGGCCAGTGCGGGCAGCGCCTCCAGGGCGGCAGCCGCGGCCATCGTGCCGAGGGCGAATCCGGACTGCTCGGCGGTGGCGGACAGGCCGAACAGGCGGCCGCGCTGCCGGTCGGGGGCCGCCTGGAGGCGCGAGGTGTAGACGATCTCGGTCCAGCCGTCCGCGAACCCCGCCGCCACCGCCGCCGCCATCAGGGCCGGGGCGGGCAGCCCGGTGAACGCCGCCACGAAACAGAACGACATCGCGCAGGTGCCCACCGCGAACGCGCGCTCGCCCCAGGACGCCCCGTGCGACCGGCGTTTGAGGACCTGGTGGGCGAGCAGGGTGCCCACGGCCCACGCCGACCAGAACCGGGTCATGAACACCGCCGGATCGGACGGCTCGGCCGCGTGCGCCGCCAGCGGCAGCGCGACGTTGTGCGAAGCGGACGCCAGCGCGTCGAGCCCCCGCAGCGCGATCATGCCGAGCAGCGCTCCGGCGAGGCCCGCCACACGCAGCCGCGGCCGCTTGCCACTCGCCGGGGAGGACCCGGCGTCGGCCCGCTCCTCCCCGGACTCGTCACACGGTTCGCCGTCCGTGCGCGGCCGGAGCACCAGTACGGCCGCGGCCGACACCGCGAAGCTCGCGGCGTTCACGGCGAAGGCGACACCGAAACCGCCGAGGGCGATGACCGGCGCGGCCGACGCGAAGCCCAGCACCGTGGCGACGGAACGGGCCGTGACCAGCACGCCGTTCGCCCGGGCGCGGTCGTCCTGCCCGACCATGACGGGCACCGCGCTGCGCAGGGCGACGTTGAAGAAGGTGTTGCCCGCGCCCAGCACGACCACCGCCCCGAGCAGCACCCACAGCGGCGTGTCCGACGCCCAGAGCGCGAGCAGGACCATGGCGAGGGTCTGGGCGAGGTCCGTGACCACCATGACGGTCCGGCGCGTGAACCTGGCGGTCAGCGCCCCGGCGGCGAGGCCCGCCGTGACACCGGACAGCAGCCGTACGGCCATCACGACGCCCACGCCCAGGGCGGTGCCCGTGACCTCGTACGAGAACAGGCTCAGCGCGATGAGATTCAGATAGGTCCCGTACGCCGACACGGCATGCGCGACCACCACGGCACGAAACCGCCACTCCACCCCCGTCACCGGACTCCTCAACCTGGATGGGCCAGGGTCGGCCGCTCGGTGCTTTTCACCGCAGCGTAACCCGACGGGGAAAGGTGAACGGGCTGTTGTGCGTTATCCGATGATCAGTGCGATGGACGCGGCACGTCCGCTCGTGCCGGCAGCTCCGCGGACCGTCGTGTCACCCGCTCCAGATGCCGGGCGAGGACCTCCCGCGCCTCCGGCGTCAGGGTCCGCAGTGCCACCAGTGCCGTGATGACGACATCGCACAGCTCCGCCTGCACGTCGTCCCAGGTGTGCGTCACGCCCTTGCGCGGGTTCTGGCCGGTCGCGCCGATCACCGCCTCGGCGACCTCCCCGACCTCCTCGGACAGCTTCAGGACGCGCAGCAGCACACCCTCGCGGCCCTCGATCGGACGGTGGGAGTCGAGCCACTCCCACAGGGTGTCGACGGTGGCCCACAGGTCGGGCGGGGGCGGGGCCTGAGGCGTGTGATCGTTCATGGGGCGGCAGCCTGCCACGAGGGTCTGACAGTGAGGCGCCCCCGACGGCTACTCCATGAACTCCTCTTCGAACAGCGGGTCCTGCTCGCCCTCCTTCGCCTTCCGCAGCCGCCGGGCACGCGCCCCCACGACCAGTGCCGTCCCCGCCGCCGTCGCAGCGAACGCCGCCGGAATCATCCAGCCCCGGTTCACCGCGTGCCCGAGCGCGTGGTCCAGGGAGAGCCTTCCCGGGCCGGTGACGGCCAGGCCGGCGGCCGTGAGGCCCAGCGTCGCCGCGTACTCGTAGCCGCCGCCCTGGTTGAAGAAGCCGTTCGGCGTGTGCACCGCGGCCGCTCCGGCCATCGCGCCGGCCGCCGCGGCCCCGGCGGCCGGTGTGGCGAGGCCCAGGGCCAGCAGCGCGCCGCCACCGGTTTCGGCGAGGCCGGCCGCCGTCGCGCTCGTCTTGCCGGGAACGTAGCCGACGGACTCCATGAACTGGCCGGTCCCCTCGATGCCGTGCCCGCCGAACCAGCCGAACAGCTTCTGCGTGCCGTGCGCGGCCAGCACACCGCCCGTCCCCAGCCGAAGCAGCAGCAGGCCCAGATCACGTCGGTCGTAACGCCTCACGTCGTCTCCCGGAGCAGACAGCAGGAACAGGGGAACACTCCCCGTCGCGTTTCCACGGTCGCACCCCTGACACCCCCCGGACCCGCCCGGGACGCCGTTCGGGTGGCACGGGTGGCGTGGCGGGGCGGCCGGTACGAGGCTGACCGGCATGACGATTCAGACGACGCGCCTCAGCGATCCGGCCGTTCGCGCCTTCGTGACCGCCGTGAACAACCACGACCGCGAGGCCTTCATGGCGCTCCTCGCACCCGGCGCGACCATGGCCGACGACGGCTCCGACCGGGACCTCGCCGACTGGGTGGACCGGGAGATCTTCTCCTCCCACGGCCACCTGGAGGTCGACAACGAGTCCAACGGCGGCCGCGCCCTCATCGCCCGCTACAACAACGACACCTGGGGCGAGATGCGCACCCGGTGGAGCTTCACCGTGGACGACGACGGCCGGATCTCCCGCTTCGAGACCGGACAGGCCTGAAAACCGCACTCCGCCGGGCCTTGCCTTCGCCTGCGCTCCAACTCCTAGCATCCCCGGGCATGGAAACCACACGGACGCTGGGACGCAGCGGCATCGAGGTGAGCGCCCTCGGCTTCGGCTGCTGGGCCATCGGCGGCGAATGGCAGGGGACCGACGGACAGCCGCTCGGCTGGGGCAGGGTCGACGACGAGGAGTCGGTCCGGGCGGTGCGGCGCGCCCTCGACCTGGGCGTCACCTTCTTCGACACCGCCGACACCTACGGCGCCGGACACAGCGAACGCGTGCTCGGCCGGGCCCTCGGCAAGCGCAGGGCCGATGTCGTCGTCGCCACCAAGTGGGGCAACGTGTTCGACGAGGACACCCGGACCCGCACCGGCGGCGACGCCTCCCCGGCCTACTTGCGCCGCGCCCTGACCGCGTCCCTGGACCGGCTCGGCACCGACTACGTCGATCTCTACCAGTTCCATCTCTCCGACGAGGACACCGAGCAGGCCGCCCAGCTCCGGGACGCGTGCGAGGAGCTGGTCCGCGAGGGGCTGATACGGGCCTACGCGTGGAGCACCGACGACCCCGCACGCGCGGCCGTGTTCGCCGAGGGGCCGCACTGCGCCGCCGTCCAGCACACGCTCAACGTGCTCCAGGACGCGCCCGCGATGATCCGGCTGTGCGAGGAGGCGGGCCTGGCGAGCATCAACCGCAGCCCGCTCGCCATGGGGCTGCTCACCGGGAAACGCCGGGCCCGGCAGCCGTTGGAGGCCGGTGACATCCGCAGCAGGCCCCCGGCCTGGCTCCAGGGTTTCGGCGACGGATCCGGCGCCGACCCGGAGTGGCTCGCCCGTATCGACGCCGTCAGGGACGTCCTCACCAGCGAGGGCCGCACGCTCGGCCAGGGCGCCCTGGCCTGGTTGTGGGCGCGCAGCCCGCGCACCATTCCCATCCCGGGCTTCCGGTCGGTCCCCCAGGCCGAGGAGAACGCGGCGGCGCTGGAGAAGGGGGCACTGACCGACGCGCAGCTGACCGAGGTCGACCGGCTGCTCGGGCGGTGATCCCACGCCCCGGCCCGGGTCGCCGGCCCCCTTGACGTAAACGGCAGTCGTTCCACACGCACCGGTGCGTACTCCGCGGTCCCACGCGGGGTCCACCCCCACCCGGTGCCGTGGAACGACTGCCGTCGCCCCCCTGGACATGGCCTACGGAAGCCCTCAGCCGGAGGTTCTCTGCTCCAACTGTGAAGCTTTCGTGTAGGCGAGTTGAGCATAGGCGTCCCACCGGCCGCAATGGTGCGGACGTTCAAATTCCGTTTGTGCAAGTTGACGAGTTGACGAATGTGCGCCCCGGGGTCAGCCGCGCCCGACGTACGGCATCGCCGTGGCCAGTACGGTCGCGAACTGCACATTCGCCTCCAGCGGCAGCTCCGCCATGTGCCGCACCGTGCGGGCCACGTCGGCGACGTCCATCACCGGTTCCGGGGCGGTCTCGCCGTTCGCCTGAAGCGCTCCCGTCTGCATACGGGCCGTCATGTCGGTGGCCGCGTTGCCGATGTCGATCTGCCCGACGGCGATGCGGTACGGCCGCCCGTCCAGCGACAGCGATTTGGTCAGGCCGGTCAGCGCGTGCTTGGTCGCGGTGTAGGCCACCGAGTGCGGGCGCGGCGTGTGCGCGGAGATCGAGCCGTTGTTGATGATCCGCCCGCCCTGCGGCTCCTGCTCCTTCATCTGCCGGTACGCCGCCTGCGCGCACAGGAACGCCCCGTTGAGGTTGGTGTCCACCACGTGCCGCCACGCCTCGTAGGGCAGCTCCTCGACCGGCACGCCGCCGGGCCCGAACGTGCCCGCGTTGTTGAACAGCAGGTCGACCCGCCCGAAGCGCTCGGCGGTGGCGGCGAACAGCGCGGTCACGTCCTCGGGCCGTGAGACGTCCGTCCGTACGGCGAGAGCCGCACCCCCGGGCACCAGGGCCGCCGTCTCCTCCAGCGCCTCGGCGCGCCGCCCCGCCAGCGCCACCGACCAGCCGGAGCGCAGCAGTTCCACGGCGACCGCCCGGCCGATGCCGGAGCCCGCCCCGGTCACCACCGCGATCGCATTCTCCTTGGCATTCATGGGCCCGCAGCGTACGGGAGGGCCCGCCATGCGCTACGTCACGGTCGCCTGGGACGGGAGTCGGCGCGGGCCGACTTCAACACCGTTGCCGTACGTGACCAGGCAGGGGCGCCGGTCACGACGGCCGCGTCCTTCGTGACTCAGGTGGGGGAGCAGGGGCTCAAGCCGGCGTGAGCTCGGCCGTGAGGTCCTCGTCCGGGGTCTCGCCCGGGTAGCGGACGCCGACGCGGTCCCGGATCGCGTCGAGCGTCCGCATCACGGCGAGGGTGCCGTCGAGCGGGACGAGCGGGGACTCGGTCTCACCGGCGCGCAGCGCGCGCATCACCTCGGCCGCCTCGTGACGGAGGCTGTTGCGGGGTCCGTCCGCCGGGTCGGCCGTGAACTCCTCGGGGTCACGGCCGTCCCGGTGCAGCACGAAGCGGTCCGGGAAGAAGAAGCCGTGCGGGATGTCGATACGGCCCTGCGAGCCGGTGACCGAGGCGGAGGTCGCCGTACCGCCGACGATGGAGCAGTGCACCGAGCCAAGAGCGCCGCTCTCCCAGGAGAGCAGCGCTCCCGTCTGGAGATCGACGCCCTCCTCGGAGAGCACCGCTCGCGCCGCGATGTCCGACGGCTCCCCGAGCAGCAGCTGCGCGAACGACACCGGATACACGCCCAGATCGAGCAGCGCGCCCCCGCCCAGCTCCGGGTTCCGCAGCCGGTGCGAGGGCGGGAACGGCCCGGCCAGCCCGAAGTCCGCCTGGACCGTACGAACGTCACCGATCGCGCCGTCGTCGACCAGCGACTTCAGCCGCCGCACCATCGGGTTGCAGTACATCCACATCGCCTCCATCAGGAAGCGCCCGTGCTCCCGCGCCAGCGCGACGAGTTCCGCCGCCTCGCGCACGTTCAGCGTGAACGGCTTCTCGCACAGCACGTTCCGCCCGGCCGCCAGACACAAACCGGCGGCGGTCCGGTGGGCCGTGTGCGGCGTGGCGACGTAGACGACATCGATGTCCTCGTCCCGGGCGAGCGCGTCCCAGTCGCCGTACGCCCGCGGGATCCCGAACCGCTCCGCGAACGTCTTCGCCGACGCCTCCGACCGGGACGCCACCGCCACGACCTCCGCGTCCGGCAGGTCGATCAGGTCCGCGGTGAACGCCGCCGCGATCCCTCCGGTCGCCAGGATCCCCCACCGCACCGTGTCCGCCGTCATTCCCGCCCCGCCTTCACCTCGTAACCCGAGCAGTACGTACGAGCTGAGAGCATAGGTGGCGATCGACTCGAAGAGGGAGGGACTCATGCCCGAGGGTGGGGCGTCCATACCGAACACCGCGCAGGGGGCCGCAGCCGGGACGGAGCGGCCCGACCTCACACCGCAACGCCGCACCGGGCTCCTGGTCACCTTCCTCCTCGGCAGCCTGACCGCCGTACCCCCGCTGGCGATGGACATGTACCTCCCGGCCCTGCCGGAGGTCACCCGCGCCCTGCACGCTCCCGCCGCGACCGTTCAGCTCACCCTCACCACCTGCCTGGCCGGCATGGCGCTCGGCCAGCTCGTGGTGGGACCGATGAGCGACCGCTGGGGGCGCCGTCGCCCCCTCCTCGCCGGACTCGGCGTCTTCATCGTCGCCACCGTCTTGTGCGCGCTCGCGCCCACCGTCGAACTCCTCGTCGCCTTCCGGCTGGCGCAGGGCCTCGCGGGCGCGGCCGCCATCGTCATCGCCCGGGCCGTCGTCCGCGACCTGTACGACGGCATGGCCATGGCCCGCTTCTTCTCCACCCTCATGCTGATCTCCGGGGTCGCCCCGATCGTGGCGCCGCTGATCGGCGGGCAGGTCCTGCGCGTGACGGACTGGCGGGGCGTGTTCGTCGTCCTCACGGTCATCGGCATCCTGATCGGGGCCCTGGTCTGGACGAGGCTGCCCGAGACCCTGCCGCCCGCGCAGCGCCACAGCGGCGGCGTCGGCGAGGCCCTGCGCTCGATGCGCGGCCTGCTCGCCGACCGTTCCTTCGCCGGCTACACCCTCACCGGCGGCTTCGCCTTCGCCGCCCTCTTCGCCTACATCTCGGCGTCCCCGTTCGTCATCCAGGAGATCTACGGCGCCTCCCCGCAGACGTTCAGCCTGCTGTTCGGCGTCAACTCGGTCGGGCTGGTCCTCGTCGGCCAGATCAACGGCAAGATCCTCGTCGGCCGGGTCAGCCTGGACCGCGTCCTGGGGATCGGCCTGGCGATCGTCACCACCGCCGCGACCGCGCTGCTGCTGATGTCCCTGGGCGTGTTCGGCGAGGTCCCCCTCGCGCCCGTCGCCGTCGCGCTGTTCGTGCTGATGTCCGCCATGGGCATCACCCTGCCCAACACCCAGGCCCTCGCCCTGATGCGCACCAAGCACGCCGCCGGCTCGGCGTCCGCCCTGCTCGGCACGTCGTCGTTCCTCATCGGCGCGATCGCCTCCCCGCTCGTCGGCGTCGCCGGGGAGGACACGGCCGTCCCGATGGCCGTCGTCCAACTGGCCGCCGCCCTGGTGGCACTGGCCTGCTTCGTGGGAATGTGCCGACCCTGGAGGTCGGACGGGAACACGGCCGGGAAGTCGGACGAGAAGACGGACGGCAGGCGCGCGAGCGTGGAGGGAGAGGACAGCTGAGCGCACCAAGACTGCGCGACGGCACGCCGGAACGGGCCGGACTCGACCCCGGGGAACTGCGTCACCTGGTCCGGGAGGTCCACGTCCTCACCACCGGGCAGCGTCCCTGGGCGCCCGGCGCGGTCGTGGTCGTCGGCCGCGGCCCGGTGATCGCGGTCGAGGAGGCGGCGGGCTGGGCCGTCCGCTACGCGGCCTACGACGAGGCCACCGACGCGGGTGTGGAACTGCCGCCCGAGGAGCGGGTCCCGATGACCGTCGGCACCCCCTTCGACCTGGCGTCCCTGACCAAACTGTTCACAGCCGTGGCCGCCGTCCAGCAGATCGAGCGCGGGACCCTGGGCATCGACGCGAAGGTGGGCGCGTACCTGCCCGACTTCACGGCGGCCGCCCGCCACGGCATCACCGTGCGGCAGCTGCTCACCCACACCTCCGGCCTGCGGCCCGAACTCCCGCTGTACGACTGCGCGGACGTGGCCGAGCGGCTGGCCGCGCTCCGGGCGGAGGCGCCGGTCGAGGCACCGGGCACGTACCGCTACTCCGACCTGAACATGCTGCTCCTCCAGCACGTCCTGGAACGCCTCACCGGCCGCACGCTCGACGTCCTCTTCCGCGACGGCATCACCCGGCCGCTGGGCATGACGGCGACGGAGTTCGGGCCGTGCCCCGGGGCGGCGGCGACCGAGGACCAGCGGCGTCCGTGGGCCAAGGCGGACCGGGGGATGCTGCGGGGCGAGGTGCACGACGAGAACGCCTGGGCGCTGGGCGGCGTGGCGGGCCACGCGGGCCTGTTCTCCACCGGCCGGGACCTCGCGGTGTTCTGCCGCACCCTCCTCGCCGGCGGCTCCTACGGCCCCGCCCGCATTCTGGGCCCCGACTTCGTCGACCTCCTCTTCACCCCACCCGGCCTGGGCTTCTCCCTCGACCAGCCGTGGTTCATGGGCGACCTGGCGGGGCGCGGCGCGGCGGGCCACACGGGCTTCACAGGCACGTCCCTCGTCCTCGACCCGGCGACGGACACGTTCCTGATCCTCCTCACCAACGCGGTCCATCCCCGCCGCCGCCGCCCGGACAGCGCGCCGAGGGCGGCGGCGGGGTCGCGGATGGCGCGGGCGGTGCGGGGGATGTGAGAGGGGGAGCGACGGGGTGCGGGGCGCTCAGGCGGGGTCAGTGTCCGTGCGAGCTGCCAAGAGGCCCTTCCAGCGTACTGGCGTACTGCCTGGCCGGGCGCCCTTTCGGGTTCATGGTTCGGCGCTCCGGGGTTCCCCGCCCGGTCGGAGAATCTGGCTCGCGGCCAGTTCGCGGTAGAGGGCGCTGTCGACCAGCAACTCCTCGTGGCGTCCGCCGGCGGCTGTGCGGCCGTCGTGCAGCACGACGATGTGGTCGGCGTGCTGCACGGTGGACAGGCGGTGCGCGATGACCAGCAGGGCGCACTCCTGGGCGACGTCCTTCATGACGGTGGTGAGTGCCGATTCGTTGATCGCGTCGAGGTGGGAGGTGGGCTCGTCCAGCAGGAGTAGCGCGGGGCGGGCCAGCAAGGCGCGGGCGAGAGCGACGCGTTGGCGTTCGCCGCCGGAGAGGGTGCTGCCGCGTTCGCCGATGACGGCGTTCAGGCCCCTCGGCAGCCGGTCGACGACTTCTTCGAGTCGAGCCAGTTCCATGACGCGCCGGATCTCCGCTTCCGTGGCGTCGGGCACGGCGTAGGCGATGTTGTCGCGCAGGGTGCCGTGGACGACGTGGGCGTTCTGGTCGACCACGGCGATGCGGCGGCGGCATGCGTCACGGGTGAGTTCGGCCGCGGGCAGCCCGTCGAAGAGCACGTCGCCCGCGTCCGGCTCGTAGAACCTCGCCGCCAGGGCGAACACCGTGCTCTTGCCGGCTCCGGACCGACCCACCAAGGCGACGTGCTGCCGGCGCGCGACGGAGAACGAAACGCCGCGCAGGACCGGCCGGTCCGGGTCGTAGCCGAAGCGGACGTCGCGCAGGGCGAGGGCGGGCTGTTCGAGGGGGGTGGACGGCCTGGCCGGCGGGGGTGTGTGCGCGTGGACTCTCGGGACCCGCGGTGCGGTGGGCTCGACGGGCAGACGGAGCGCCTCGTCGATGCGCTGGTAGGCGCCCATCCCGCGTTGGATGAGGCCCACGGCACGGAAGACGGAGGACAGCGGCAGGACGAGGTACGAGGCGTACAGCAGGAAGGCGACGAGGTCGCCGAGGGAGCCGGACTGGCCGTTGACGCGCAGGCCGCCGACGACCAGGACGATGAGGAAGGAGCCCTGCACGGCGAGTTCGACGGCGGGGCTCATGACCGAGGCGAGCTTCGCGGTGCGTACCCCCGCGCCGTAGGCCGCCTCGACACGCGCGCCGATGGCCGCCGCCTCGCGCTCCTCGGCGCGGTGCACGCGGAGCATCGGCAGGGCACCGAGGGCGCGTTCCAGGTCGGCGGCGATGGCGCCGATCGCGTTCTGCATGTGTTCGGACGCGCTTCGGATACCCGCCAGCAGCGAGGCGACGACCAGGGCAGCCCCGGCCACGGTGGCAGCGACCAGGAGCAGCAGCAGGGGGTCCAGCCACGCCATGAGGACGATCGCGCCGGCGGCGACAAGGCTTCCTGTCACCAGATCGACAAGGGCCTGGGCCACGACCTCCCGGAGTACGGTGGTGTCGGCCGTCACCCGGGAGATGAGGTCGCCGCCCCGGTGGCGGTCGTATTCCCTCATCTCCAGCCGGAGCAGCCGCCCCACCAGCCCGTGCCGGAGCTGCCGTACGACACCTTCGCCCATCCGTTCCAGAAGGAAGCGCCCCGCGGCTCCCGTCGCCGCTTCGGTGACGAACAGCGCGCCGAGCAGTGCCAGCAGTGGCCAGATGACCTGCCCTCGGCCGCTCGCGTCCACGACCTGCTTGGCGACGAGCGGCTGGGTCAGTCCCAGGGCGGAGCCTACGAGGGTCAGTACGGTGGCGACGGCGATGGCGCTCCGGTGCCCGGCGGTGAGCCGGTACATCGTGGCCACCGCCGCCCGGGTGGACTTGTCACCCTCGGCGACCGGGGCCCGGCCGCCGTTCACAACGGTCGTGCCGGTCATCGGTCCGTCGGTCGTGGCAGCGGGTCGACGGCCACCAGCCGGGCGAAGTAGCCTTCCGGCACACCCTCGCCGACGGGACGGCCTTCCGCCTCGATCCAGGCGTGCGCGGTGAAGGGCGGGACGACACGGACGCCGGTGCACCAGGTCGGCCACGTTCCGCCGAGCCGGCACAGCAGTGCCGCCCCCAGGGAACGCGGCAGGCACCCCTTGGGTCCGGCACAGCGCAGACTGGCGGCGCACATGGCGTCGCGCGCGTTCTGCGCCTGAGCAGTGGTGGCGGGCGCGGCACCGCGCCGCAGGACGCCGAGTACGGTGCGGATGCGGCGGGGCGGCAGGAGGGCAAGGACAACGGCGGGGAGCAGGACGAGGCGGGCGGCCAAACGCCGGGCCAGGGGAACATCGGTGGGCCGTTCCAGCGCGCTGGGCGTCGTCATGAGGCGAGCCCCGAGCTCCGCAGCTGGCCTACGAGCGTCTCGACGTCGCGTAGTGCCTGTGCCTGGTCGATGTCGAACTCCCGGATCAGGGCGGCGGCCGCGTCCGACTCCTCGCCGCCGTCGAGCAGCGTCCGCACCACCAGGGTGGCCGTCGGGTTCAACTCCCAGTAGTCGCCGGCGCGTTCGTCCAGCAGTACCGTGCCGTAGTCGGTCTCGGCCGTGGAGACGTTGTCGCCGAACCGCAGGGGCATGTGGGGGCCTTTCTGACGTGGGGATGTGGTCAGGGGTGGGGGACTCGGGCACGGCCGCGGGCGAGTCCCCGCAGCCACACCTCGGCGGCGATCGTGGAGTAGAGGATGGCGTCGGACAGTCCCGGGGAGGCGGGCCGCCGGGCGAGGCGGCGGAGTTCGGCGCCGTCCACCAGGCCCAGCTCCTCCAGCCGCGAGCCTTCCCACAGGGCCAGCAGGTCGGCGCGGTGTTCGCGCAGCCCGTTGGAGGCGTCCATGGATGCCGTGGCCTTGTTGGCCCGCCGCAGGCAGGCCTCGGGCACGATCCCGCGCATCGCGGCGCTCAGCACTGGCTTGTACCGCCACGGCGTGACGCGCTCGCTCGGGCGTACGGCGAGACACGCCTCGATGACGCGGTCGTCGAGGAAGGGAGAGGCCATCGGCAGGCCGGCGCGGGCCGCCATCCGGTCCCACTGCCGGATGACGCGGGTGCATGCCCGGATCTGCTCCAGGTCGGTGTGCAGACCACGGTCCGGATGCAGCGGCGAGGCCGTCGCCGCGGCCTCGAGCAGCGCCCGGCGGGCCATCCGTTCGGCCTCGGGAGTCACCCAGTCGAACAGGCGCGGCGCCATGCCCCAGCCGAGACCCGTCGCGACGGACGGGGGCAACGGGCCACGCAGGTGGCCGGCGGCGTCGGCGAGCCACTTCCCGTACGGCCGGGCGTCGGCGAGCGCGCGGACCGTGCCGCCGAGCGGCCACTGCCACAGCGCCCGGAACCCACGCAGCTGGCGCAGGGCGAAGAGCGGACGGGTGCGCAGCAGCCGGTGGTAGTACGCCTCGGAGCACCACGCCACGTGGTCGCCGCCGATGCCGGTCAGGTGCAACCGGCTGCCGCGTGCGGCGAGGCCGGGCAGGTGGTGCAGGACCCGGGAGCGGTCCATGACGCCGATGGTGGGCTCGTCGAGCAGGTCGTCGATGCCCAGCAGGTCCTCGTAGACCAGCGGCGAGGCGTCGGCGTCCCAGACCACGTGTTCGACGTCCGGCAGGTGTCCCATCGCCTGTTCGGCCCAGTACAGGTCGGTGTCCGCGGGATCGCGCCCCGGCCACGTGCTGGCCACCACGCGGGCGGTGGAGCGGTCGGCCAGGAAGCAGACGGAGGTGGAGTCGAGGCCGCCGGACAGGTCGCAGCTCACCACACCGCCCTGCCGGGTACGCGCGTCGACGGCCTTCTCCAGCGCCGTCCGGATCTCAGGCGCCGCTGCGGCGAGCGGCCGGACCGGCTCCGGCGGTGTCCACCAACGGGTGTGCCGTACGGTGCGCCCGTCGGCGGCGACGACGACGGCGTCCTGCGGAGGAACGGCGGTGACCGCCCGCCACAGGGAGGTCTCGGACAGGGGATAGGGGGCGGGCCACAGCAGCCTTACGGCCAGTTCCTCGACGTCGGGTTCGAGGCCCAGGGCGGCGGCGAGCGTGTCGGCACGGGTGGCGGCCACCCGTTCGCCGTCGATCTCCGCGTGGAAGACGAGCCGCAGTCCGGAGGCGGTGCCCTGAACCCTGATCTGACCGTCGAGGGCCCCGACGAGGTGGAAACTGCCGGGGAGGGACCGGGCCAGTGCGTCGAGCTCCGCGAGATCGCGCAGTCGTGCGGTCCGGCGCCGCAGTTCGGCTGCGTCGATCGGGCAGCAGCCGACGACGGCGATGGCGGCGTCGCCGGTGTTCGCCGTGACGACCTCGTCGTCGTTCCAGTGGCCGACCAGCCAGGGGCGGCCCGACGCATGCGCGAGGGTCCGGCTTCCGGGGCGGGCGAAGGAGCGGGCCACGGCGGCCGCGTCCGCGCGGTCGGTGAAGACCGCGAAGTGCGCGTCGCCGGGGCCCGTCCCCGCACTCTCGTGCAGTTCAGTCATGACGTAGGGTCAGGGACCGTCGGTCGTCAGTTCTTGCTCAGGATCAGCCGGTCGTTGCCGGAGCGCTGCAGGAACCCCGTCTCCTTCCGGAACGTGCCGAGACGGACGAGCGTCGGCGCCTCATATGCCTTCTTCATGACTACTCCTCACGTGCGGGTTTACCCGACCATCTCCCTGACCGACGCCCGGGGCTCTGCCCGGTGTGCCGTCGGTCTGCCCAGGCTCATCGGGAACCCGGCCAGGAAATGGGCGCAGCACCTAGCTAGGTGCAGAACGTGAGCCCATGGCAAGAGCGTTTACGAAGCTCATATAATGTGCAGAATTCGAAATCCCCTCAGTGTGCGCCCCTCTCTTTGTGATTCTTTTTGTCGCTGCATTGTTTTGCGGCTCGGGTGTGCGCTTATCGGGAGAAACGTTTTGACGGGTGTCCTGGCCGCTGCCTGCCGTTCCTCCCGGACGCGCCTGACGACGACCAGGGGCAGGCGCCGCCGGGCGCACTCGTCACTCCTGGACGTGCGCCGCTTCCCCGGAGCCGGCCGTCGGCGGTGCGCCACAGCTCGACCAGCTGACGGTCGACGGCCGGTGCACCTTCGCCACCACCCCACCGGCTGGAGCCGACGCCTCCCCTGGGATGGAGCCAGCGCAACACACTGAACCGGGAACACCCCAGGCGGGTCGGCACTGCTCACCACCCCGGGCGGCCCACCACCCCGGCCGGCCCACCACGCCGGGGTGGACCAGCCCGCCCCAGCCCGCCCCGGAGTGCCCGCTCCTGGACAGCTGTGAGCTCGACGCGGGAACCTGGCTTCCAGCGTCATGCCGACCGCGCCACGCGCACAGTCCCACCGGTCCGGACGGGTGAGTCCCCGGGCTCGGGGCCTCGTAGAATCGCCGGGTGAACGCCCCCGCACCTCCGGCCGAAACCCTCCGCGCCGCCCTCGCCGGTCTGCTAGACGGGCTGCCGCCCCGGCAGGCCGCGCAGGCGGTGGAGCGGCTGATCGCCAGCTACCGGGGGGCGACCCCGACCGACGCTCCCATCCTCCGCGACCGGGCCGATGTCGCCGCCTACGCCGCTTACCGCATGCCCGCGACCTTCGAGGCGGTCCGTTCCGCGCTGGAGGCGTTCGCGGAGGCCGTGCCCGCGTGGGTGCCCGGATCGCACACCGACGTCGGAGGCGGGACCGGCGCCGCCGCCTGGGCCGTGAGCGCGACCTGGGGCGGGAAGCGGCCCGTCACCGTGCTCGACTGGGCCGAGCCCGCGCTCGCGCTCGGCCGGGAGATCGCCGCGGCCGACCCGGCCCTGCGGGACGTACGGTGGCAGCGCTCTCGGATCGGAGCGGCGCTCACCCTGGAGAGCACCGATCTCGTCACCGTCTCGTACGTCCTCAACGAGCTGACCGCCCCCGACCGCACCGCCCTCGTCGACGCCGCCGCGACCGCGGCCCAGGCCGTGGTGATCGTCGAGCCCGGCACCCCCGACGGCTACGCCCGCGTCATCGAGGCCCGCGACCGGCTGATCGGTGCCGGCTTCCACGTCGCCGCCCCCTGCCCGCACAGCGCCGCCTGCCCCATCGCCCCGGGCACGGACTGGTGCCACTTCTCCGCCCGGGTCAGCCGTTCCTCCCTGCACCGCCAGGTCAAGGGCGGCTCCCTCCCCTACGAGGACGAGAAGTTCAGCTACGTCGCCGCCGCCCGCTTCCCCGTCACCCCGGCACCCTCCCGTGTCGTGCGGCGCCCGCAGATCCGCAAGGGCCAGGTCCTCCTCGACCTGTGCCAGACCGAACCGTCCCTGCACCGCACGACCGTCACCAAACGCCACGGCGATCTTTACAAGGCGGCACGGGACGCGGACTGGGGCGACTCCTGGCCACCGGCACCATGATCGGGACTCCTGTCAGGTACGCATAAGATCAACTCCGCGCCTTCGGGCGTGAGCAATGCGCACCACAGAAACGGGAGGAACCTTTGAAGAAGCTTCTGATCGCCCCGGTGGCGGCCCTGGCCCTGGCCGGTTTCGTGCCGAGTGCCTCCGGCACGGCGACCGTGCGGAGCGACGACATGACCACCGTCGCGGCCACGGCGAAGTGCAAGAGCCTCACGGCACTTTCGAACGTCAACGTGCGCAAGTCGGCCAGCACCAAGTCGACCATCCTGCGCCTCTGGTACAAGGGCACCAAGGGCTGTGACATCAAGGGTGTCGACGGCGGCTCGTACAAGAACGCCTGCGGGATCAAGAGCTACCACTACTGGCGCAAGGTCAACTACCACGGCACCGTGGGCTACGTGCCCAACGTCTGCGTGAAGTACTCCTGACCGACCCAGCGGAACAACGCCTCCTCCGCCGACGCCCGGTCGGCGGGGGACAGGTTCGCGATCTCGATGTTGTGGTTGCCTCCCGGGACCCACAGGACCCCGGAGTCGCGGCCGCCGGGGTCGAAGTACTCGGCCACGGAAGGGTCCTGGGTGCCGTTGACGACCAGCATCCGGCTGCCGCGGCGGCGGACCCAGCGGTCGATGTCCGGCATGGCTGCCGCGTCGAAGGCCATGGGGACGTCCCGCGGGACGAAGGTGCGCGCCTCGATGCCGCCGGAGTGGCGCAGCAGGTCCGCGACATGGTCGGTGGGGACGTTGCCGTACCCCAGCTGCGTGCCGATCTGGTACCAGTAGGGGATGTACCGCCGCGCCGCCGTGTCGGCGTAGAGAGGCAGCCCCGCCGTGTCGTCGAGCCAGGTGTACAGCTCGTCGGCCGTCGCCTCCGGGCCGGGGATCGTGTCGACGTCGGCCGCGCTGCCCCGCTGCCAGAACATGAACAGCACGCGCAGCACGGCGACTTCGAAGGCCTGGTCGGCGCTGCCGATGATGCGGAAGGTGTCGTTGGCGGCGGCCGCCCAGGCCTCGTAACGGGCGACCATCTCGGCCCGTCTGAGCAGCAGTCGCCGCTGTGCGGACTTGACGGCCTCGCGACCCGCGGGGGTGCCGACCGTCTCCAGGAAGCGCAGGTACGCGGAGTCGTCGCGGTCGTCGACGTTGTTCGGAGCCGAGTAGACCACCGTGCCGTCCACGTCCTGGGGGTGGAAGCGGCGGTGGTAGACCGTCGCCATGCCGCCCTTGCTGCTGCCGGTGGAGAGCCATGCACCGGGGTAGAGCCGGCGGAAGAGGCGGACGACGCGGTGGTGGTCGTCGGCGGCCTGGCGGATCGTGAGGTGGGCGTAGTCGGTCCCCGCCGGGCGTGACGTGCCGAAGTAGCGGTGTTCCACCTGGAGTTGGCTGGCGCCGAGCAGGATCGTCGGTTCGCTCCGCCAGGGCGAGAGGACCGCGTGGTAGCCCGTGGTGGTGAGGACCATGGGACGGTCGGCGGCGGTGTGCAGCAGGGTGAGGCGCTGCTCGAAGGTGCCGGCCGCGGGGTTCCTGTGGTCGACCGGCTGGCGCAGGCCCAGGACGAAGTGCCGGTAGCCCGGTCCGGCGTCCTGCCGCTCCTCGATCAGCCGCAGCCCGGGCAGTGCCCGCAGCGCGTCCGCGATGTCGCCGGTGCCGGGACGGGCCGCTCCGGCCGCCGCCCGGGCGGGCGGGGCCGTCGTCGCGGCGAGACCCGCCGCCGAGACGGCCGTCGCAGTGAGCAGTCGTCGTCTCGTCCACACGCGCATCGTGAGTCCTCCCGGGTGTCCGTCGGCCGCGGTGTCACGACCGCGTTCAGTACATCCGCCGGACGTCCCGGGAGGATCCCGCGCGCGAGGGGACCGCCTCCCCCGGGCGGGGGAGGCTCACGACGACTTGCCGGCCGCACCGCCTTCCTGCTGTTGCTGCCGCTTCTCCTGGAGCTTGCGCAGCAGCTCCCGTTTCTGGGCCTGCGGGTCGAGGCCGCCGCCGATCCGGCCGCCCCGGCCGCCGCCGCGCAGCGCCTCGCGGCCGAGCTTCTGGCGCGATCCGCCGACGCCCAGCAGGTTTCCGGCTCCACTTCGGGTCATGTCTGGATCCTTCCCTGGTCCCTCTCCGCGACGAGACGGTTCGTCTCGTTCGTGTTGCTCCACTGTCCGCGAGACGCTCCGTCTTGTCAACCTGTTAAATTCGATCCATGCCCGTACAGAAGTCCGCCCCGCCCGCCCCCGCCAAGTCCGCCCCCGACTCCACCCGGCGCAGTGAGAAGTCCCGCCGCGCCATCTACGACGCCGCCCTCTCGCTCGTCGTGGAGGCCGGCTATCCGAAGACCACCATCGAGGGCATCGCCGCCCGTGCCGGCGTCGGCAAGCAGACGATCTACCGCTGGTGGTCGTCGAAGGCGGACGTGCTGATGGAGGCCTTCCTCGACCTGGGCGAGCAGTCCCTGCGGGAAGCGGGACCGGAGCCGTACGCCTTCCCCGACACCGGCGACGTCGCCGCCGACGTCAAGGGCGTCCTGCGCGCCACCGTCGACCAGTTGCGCGACCCGAGGTTCGAGGCACCGTCCCGCGCGCTGGCCGCCGAGGGCGTCGTCAACGAGCAGCTCGGGCGCGAGCTGGTCGCCAAGCTGATGCAGCCCTCACTCGACCTGTACATGGAACGGCTGCGCGCCGCACAGGACGCCGGGCAGGTGCGGGCCGACATCGACCCGCGCATCGCCCTGGAGTTCTTCATCTCCCCGCTCGCCCAGCGCTGGCTCCAGCACACCGGCCCGATCTCCTACGAGTACACCGACACCCTCGTCGACTACGCCCTTCACGGCCTCGCGCCCCGCTGAGCGCCCCGCTGAGCGGCCCGCGCGAGACGCCCCGGCGCGTCCGTGATCACCCCGTCACAGCCCAGCGCCAGCACCCGGTCCCGCTGTGCGTCCGTCACGACGGTGTGCGCCCACACCCGCCGGATCCCCGAGCGCACCGCCCGCACGAGGTCCGCGTCCCGCGCCCGGTGGTCCACGTCCAGCAGGTCCACGTACGACCGCCAGCGCTCCGGGCGGTCCGTGCGCAGCTGTCGCGCCGAGCGCCACAACTGGGCGAGCAGGCCCAGGCGATGGGCGCGCCGGGCCACCTCCGGGTCGTTGGAGTTCACGAACACCGAGCGGGTCAGGCCGCGGGCCCGGATCAGCCCGGCCAGCCGGTCGAGGCTGCGCGGGTCCTTCGCCTCCAGCATCAGCACGATCCGCCCGCCGAAACGATCCAGCACCTCCGCGACCGTCGGCGGCCGTTCCGACCGCCAGCTGCCGGGCAGGGCGTCCTTCGGGCGCAGCCGGACGCCCTGCCACTCCCGGGCGTCGAGGCCGCGCACCTCGCCGCCCAGGTACGTGGTGCGGTTCAGGGTCCTGTCGTGGAACACCACGGGCGTCCCGTCGCGCAGCGACCGCGTGTCGAAGTCCAGCACCTGCGCCGTACCGCGCTCGTAGGCGGCCATCAGCCCCGTCATGCTGTTCTCGGGGACCTCGCGGGCGCCGCCGCGGTGGGCGACGTACGCGATCCGGGGGAGCGCCGCCACGGTCAGGGGGCCGCTGCCCCACTCCAGCGGGCGGGTCTGTCCCGCCGGTGGACGGATGTCCGCCGGCAGGGCCGGGGCGACGCCGGCCGATCCCGTGAGGGTCAGCGAGACCACCGAAACCGCGGAGGCGAGGCCCGTCAGCGCGATCCTTGTGACCATGGCGACCACGGTAGGGCGCCATGTCATGGCAAAGCGGGCAATGACACCAGATCACGGTGCGGAGTACGCCTCGCCCCACGGGCATATGCCTCGCCCCACCGGTACATGTCTCGGCCCTCCTGCCCCGGATGTGGGCACTGGCCCCCCGGCGCGCGGGAAGATGGGACCATGAGGCATGCTGTTCCGCACGACAGCGAGGCGAGGGGATAGATGAGCGCGGAGTACGGCGGCAGGACCGGCCTACAGGGCAAACTCACCCAGTGGCTGCGCGCCGGGCGCCGGCCGAAGGAGACCGCCGGTGACGGCGGCCGTGAGGACCTGCTGCTCGCCGCCGCCGGCGCCGGACTGCCGCTCGCGCCCGCCGCGCACCCGGCCGGCTACCGCTGCTCCTGCGACCGCGTCGGCTGTCCCACCCCGGCCCGGCATCCGGTGTCCTTCGCCTGGCAGACGCAGTCGACCACCGACCGCGCCCAGATCGAACGCTGGGCCCGCCATCAGCCGCAGGCCAACTTCATCACCGCGACCGGCATGGTGCACGACGTCCTGGACGTGCCCCTGGATGCCGGTCGCAGTGCGTTGGAGCGGCTGCTCGCCGCCGGCGTCGAGGTCGGGCCCGTCGCCGAGAGCGACGACGGCCGCATGCTGTTCTTCACCCTCACCCGCGGGACGCCCGAGGAGGAGGACGAGTGGTGGCCGTGCGAACTGGACTGCCACCCCGAGACGATGGACGAGCACCCCGGGCTGCGGTGGCACTGCCGCGGCTCCTACGTCCTCGTCCCGCCGGCGCGGCTGCCCGGTGAGGACCGGACCGTGCACTGGGTGCGCGGGCCGGAGCATCCGCTCCCGGATCCGCTGACCCTGCTGGAGACCCTGACCGAGGCCTGTGCCCGGTACGCCGGTGAGGACGCCGACCAGGCCGGCGCGGCCTGGCCGGTGCGACGGCACTGAGCCGGTCCCGCTCCGCCCCCTACGAGCCTTCCGCCGACGTCATTCCCTGGATCCGGCCGAGGATCGTCACCTGCTGGCTGCCGCTGCCCTTCGGCGGGTCCACCGCCACCTCGTTGGAGACGAACTCCATCAGGAGGGACTGCTTGATCTCGCCGGTCGTCAGCGCGAGAACGTCCTTGTTGGGGACGGGGAACGACGTCCCCGCGTAGGCCGTCTGCTTCTCGTAGTGCCGTGTCGTGAAGAACACCAGCGCGCCGCCGTCCGCCGTGCGCAGGGCGAGGGGCTGGTAGTCGCCGTTCGTCAGCGGTTCGTCGATGTACTGGGTGACCAGGCCCGGCTTCTTGGAGTTCTTCTCGCGCAGGGCGCGCCACTGACTGGTGTGGGAGCCGTCCGCGAAGGTGTCCCCGCCGTTCTTGAGGTAGGCCGTGTAGTCCCGGCTCAGATCGCCGGGATCGGCGGCCAGGCCGGTCGAGTTCACCGGGACGGACTCGGCCCAGCCGTCCGCGTCCTTCTTGAACTCCGGGACCTTGCCCGGGGCGACGAGGGTGAGGTACGCGACCTGGAAGGGGTCGTCCAGGCTGCTGCGGGTGAACACCAGCAGCCAGCGGGCCGTGCCGCCCTTGTTGCCGGCCGCGTCGACGAGGAACCAGCGGGGCCAGCCGGCCTTCTTGGGGATCGTGTACTTCGCGTCCGTCAGCTTCAGGGGCGTGTGGTTCGGGTTGCCGTCCGGGCTGTTCGCCTTCCCGGCCTTCAGGCGTGCCGAGTCGATGTCGGCCAGGGCGCCGGTGGTGTGGTCGGCGTCCAGGGAGGCGTCGTAGGCCTTGTCGGCCTCGTTGTACGCGGTCGTGAACTCCTGGAGGGCCTGGGCGGCTTCGGCGCGGGTCGTGGACGGGAGGATCTCCCGTTCGCCGTGCACCACCACGCATCCGCTCGCCGTCGCCGACAAAGCGGTCACCGAGGCTGCTATGAGGGCGCTCCGGGCGGACCTGCGGAGCGTTCGAGGGTCGCGATCCCTGCTCATCGGGTTCCTTCACCTTCCCCTTTCCGGAGGCGAACCCTACCGGTTGCCTCCGGCGGTCGGGCGGGGGTGGGTGTGCCTGTGCCTCAGCTGCGGGCCCGACAGCGTGCCGTACCGACTGTCCGGCGGAATCGTGCTGGAGATGTCGTTCGTCCTGGCGGTGCGCAGGCGGCGCACGGAGGCGTGAACCGCTGTCGGCCGGGGCGGTCCGTCCCCGAGACCGTCCGCATGGCGCGGGCGCACAGGGAGACGACACCGTCCGGGGCGCCGGTCCTGGACGTCCACGACCGCCCCGGGCCACCGCCGTTGCGCTTCGAGGCGGCCGACGGCGGCCGGCTGCTGCTGCGGCAGGCCGGCCGGTGCTGCTCGGCCGCGTGGACGGCCCGAACGAAGGCGTCTTCCTGCATCGCCTCCCCGGCTACCGCTCACCGCTGCCGCCCGTCCGGGCCGACCTGACCCGGTCGGGGGCGAACGTGCCGCACCAGTACGCGCGCTGGCTGGAAGAGTCCCCGCACGGCCCGCTGCACGACGCACGCCGGCTCCTCGGCCTCCGGCGCGTCTTCCCGCCCTACGTGTGGACCGGCGACTTCATGCGGGGATGACCCGGCTGCCACCTCGACTGGTGCGCGGGCGGCTGGCAGGGAGTCGTGCCCCTCCGTCCTCTCTCGCCGCCGGACGCGCCCCGGGTGAAGGCCTACCGGCGACGGGCACGCGAGGGCACCCTGGCGCCGGTGCTCCTGTCGTTCGTGACCCCCTCGACGGCTGGCTGATCCTCGACGGCCACGACCGGGCCGTCGCCGCGTTGGCGGAGGGCTCGGACCCGGAGTGCGTGATTCTCGAGCGCCTGGTCGACGAGGACGTCCGGCGGCGGCAGTCGCGGACGCTGACCGACGAGCACGAGCGGCGTGCGGCGGCACTGGCCCGTCGCCCCGGGACGGAACACCGGCGGCGCCGCCTGGCCCAGGGCCTCGGCACCGCCTTGGCGGACCTGCCCCGCGAAGCGGCCCGTACCGTCGCCCGGCCCCTTCCCGGCGGTCCGGCCACCTGGGACGACCTGGCCGCCCGGGCGATGTTTGAATGCCCCCGTGACTGACTACGACGTGCTCCGCGTCTTCTGCGGGCCGAACGGTGGATACGGCAACGAACTCGGCGTCGTGCGCGAGGGTTCGGTGCTGCCCGGGCGGAGTGACCGGCAGGAGTTCGCCGCCAAGCTCGGGTTCAGCGAGACCGTGTTCGTCGACGACCCCGAGCGCGGTGTGATCGACATCTACACGCCCACCCTGCGTCTGCCCTTCGCCGGGCACCCGTGTGTCGGTACGGCCTGGCTGCTCGACGTGCCCGAGCTGGTCACGCCCGCCGGGGTGGCCGGTGCCCGGCAGGACGGGGAGTTCTGCTGGATCGAGGCGCGGGCGGAGTGGGTGCCGCAGCGCACCCTGCGGCAGTACGGCAGCGCCGCCGAGGTCGACGACCTGCCCGTGCCGCCGCCGGGGGAGTGGGTGTACGCCTGGGCGTGGGAGGACGAGCCCGCCGGACGGGTGCGGGCCCGGGCGTTCCCCGGACGAGGTGACGGGATCGACGAGGACGAGGCGACCGGGGCGGCGGCCCTGCTGCTCACCGACCGGCTCGGCCGGGCCCTCAACATCACCCAGGGCGCGGGCTCCCAGATCCTGACCGCGCCCCAGCCGGGCGGATGGACCGAGGTGGGCGGCCGGGTCCGTCTCGAACGCTGACGCTCACGCCGACAGCGGGAACTCCTCGCCCAGCGCCTGGAACACCGCGTTGTTCATCGCGTACGCCCGCTTGCACTCGGACACGATCCGCTGCCGTTCCAGCTCGTCGCCGGGGACCGCGTCCAGCAGCTCCCAGTAATCCCGCTTGAAGGCGGCCGGGTTGGGGATCTCCTCGAACACGTAGAAGCGGACCCCGTCGCCCTTCTTCGGGAAACCCCACGTCCTCTCGGCCGTGTCGCGGATGATCTGCCCGCCGGAGAGGTCACCGAGGTAGCGGGTGTAGTGGTGGGCGACGTAGCCGGCCGGCCAGGTACGGGCGCAGTCGGAGATCCGCCGCGCGTACTCCAGGGTGGCGGGCAGCGCGCTGACGCCCGAACGCCAGCCGGGGCCGCGCAGGTACTCCAGGTCCTGCTCCAGCGAGGCCGTCCGGAACAGCTCCGGGCGCACGAACGGGCCGGCCACCGGGTCCCCGGCCAGGCGCTCGGCGCCGGACTCCAGGGCCCCGTACACGAACCAGAGCTGCTCCGTGTAGCGGGCGAACGCGTCGACCCCCAGTTTGTGCCCCAGCAGGTCGCTCATGAACGTCGAGCCCCTGATCTCCTCGTGCTGCTCGCGGGAAGCGGTGCGAATGAGGGTCGAGAAGGATTCCATGGGCTCATCCTCTGGGTAAGGCTTACCTAAGTCAATGGGTTTGCCGACGCCCTGTCGGTAAAAGCGTACAAGAGAAGGCCCGCCCTGGCAGGGCGGGCTCGGTGATCGGTGAGCAGGGCGAGGATCAGGGCAGCGTGAGGATCTCCGCGCCCGTCTCCGTCACGACCAGCGTGTGCTCGAACTGGGCCGTCCGCTTCCGGTCCTTCGTCACGACCGTCCAGCCGTCGTCCCACATGTCGTACTCGTGCGTCCCGAGCGTCAGCATCGGCTCGATCGTGAACGTCATCCCGGGCTGGATGACCGTCGTCGCGTGCGGACTGTCGTAGTGCGGGATGACCAGGCCCGAGTGGAACGAGCTGTTGATGCCGTGGCCGGTGAAGTCCCGGACCACCCCGTAGCCGAAGCGCTTGGCGTACGACTCGATGACCCGGCCGATGATGTTGATCTGCCGGCCCGGCTTGACCGCCTTGATCGCCCGGTCGAGGGACTCCCGGGTCCGTTCCACCAGCAGCCGCGACTCCTCGTCGACGTCACCGACCAGGTAGGTCGCGTTGTTGTCGCCGTGCACACCGCCGATGTACGCCGTCACGTCGAGGTTGACGATGTCGCCGTCGCGCAGGACGGTCGAGTCCGGGATGCCGTGGCAGATGACCTCGTTGACCGAGGTGCACAGCGACTTCGGGAAGCCCCGGTAGCCGAGGGTCGAGGGATAGGCGCCGTGGTCGCACATGTACTCGTGCGCCACCCTGTCCAGCTCGTCCGTGGTCACCCCGGGGGCGATCAGCTTCGCGGCCTCCGCCATCGCCCGGGCGGCGATCCGGCCGGCGGTCCGCATCGCCTCGATCGTCTCGGGCGTCTGCACCTCCGGTCCGGTGTACGGCGTCGGCGCGGGCTTGCCGACGTACTCGGGGCGGCGGATGTTTCCGGGCACGGGACGGGTGGGGGACAGCTCCCCCGGTACGAGCAGCGACTGGCCAGACATGCCAGCGAGTCTAACCAGCGGCCATGGGGGAACATGACGGTGGCGAGAGGAGCTGGTCATGGCCCTGTTCAAGAAGCGGACGGTCGGCAAGCCGGGCGAGTGGTACTACTGCCTGGAGCACAAGAAGGTCGAGGAGGGGCCGGAGTGCCCCAACAAGGACCGGTTCGGACCGTACGCCTCCCGCACGGAAGCCGAACACGCGATGGAGACCGCCCGCACACGCAACCTCCAGTGGGAGAACGACCCCAAGTGGCACGACGCCCCGGCGGGCGGCCGGAACGAGGAGTAGGCGCATCCCCGCGGCTGCGCGCCGGTCGCGCAGCCGCACCACAGGCGGAGCCGGCCCAGGGGGTGTCCCTACCAGCGTGCGGGCGGAGGGGCCGTCAGATGCTCAGCCAGTCTCGCCACCCTGTCCCGGAAGCGGCGGCGGCCGCGTGGCGTCGGTAGGGCGTTCTCCCCGGCCGCCGCGCTGACCAGATGCTGGACGGTGTCCAGGTCCAGCTCCGAGCCGTCGGGGACGGCCAGGGCCTCGTGGGCCATCGCCGGCAGCTCCCCCTCACCGGGACCGAGGGACAGCACCGTCGCCCCGGCGCGCCGGGCGTCGCACACCCGTTCAAGCAGGGGTGCGGCAGGCCCCTCGGGGGACACCACCAGCAGCGTCTCGCCCCGTCTGGCCGCCTCCAGCCGGCCGAGGCCGACCGCCAGATGCGCCGGGTCCGAGGGGCGCGCGTCGTGCCGTACCAGCGTCGGGGCCAGCTCCGGCGTGCCCGACCACGCCGCCTCGTCCACCAGATGCGCCGCCAGGTGCCACGGCTCGTACTCCGGCGTGCCGACGAGCAGCATCCCGCCGCCGTGCGACACCACCGACCCCCGCAGCGCAACGGCGAACCGCCGCGTGGCGCCCAGCCACTCCGTCCCGGCGAGCACTTCCCGCAGCAGCGCGACCCGTACGGCATCCATACGACCGCATCCTGCCCCGACCGGTCACTCGTGATGTGGAATTCACCACGTATTCGCCCGGCTTGGGCAGAGGGACCGGTCATCCGTACCCGCGTCGAACGCCCGGAGGAACCCGCCGATGACCGAGACCAGCGTCCCCTTCCGCGCCGGCCGGGAGGGATACGCCAGCTTCCGCATCCCCGCCGTCGTCGCCACCTTCCCCCACTCTCGGCTCCGCTCGAGCGGGGGCACCCCCATCGGCACCCTGCTCGCCTTCTGCGAGGGCCGTGTCGGCTCCCGGGACGACTTCGGGAACATCGACGTCGTACTCAAACGCTCCACGGACGGCGGCCGCACCTGGGGCCCGCTCCTGGTCGCCGCCAAGAACGGCGACGCCCTCGCCGGCAACCCGGCCCCCGTCGTCCTCGACACCGGCCGCGTGCTCCTGGTGCACGTACGCAACGCCGCCCTCGCCACCGAGGACGCCATCCGGCGCGGCAAGGTGAGCGCGGCCGACGGACGCCGGGTCTGGGTGCAGCACAGCGACGACGACGGCCTCACCTGGTCCACGCCGAGGGAGATCACGCAGCAGGTCAAGAAGCCGCACTGGCGCTGGTACGCCACCACCCCCGGCCACGCCGTCCAGCTGAGCACCGGCCGGATCGTCGTCCCCGCCAACCACTCCCTGCCGCCCACCGGCACGGACAACGGCACGGAGGGCCGGTACAACGGCGGCCACTGCCTGCTCAGCGACGACCGGGGCGCGACCTGGCGGATCGGCTACGTCGACGACGACACCGACGGCTACATCAACGCCAACGAGACCACCGCCGCCGAACTCCCCGACGGCCGCGTGTACTTCAACACCCGCAACGACTCCCCGTCGCCCGGCACCCGCGCCGACGCCCACTCCGCCGACGGCGGCCAGACCCTGGTGAAACCCTTCCGACCCCAGGCGGGCCTGTCCGCTCCCGTGTGCCAGGCGAGCGTCCTCCAACTCCGCGACCCCGACGTCCTGCTCTGCTCCGGGCCCGCCGACCCGGACTTCCGCGCCCTGATGACGATCCGCGCCTCCACCGACGGCGGCACCACCTGGCGCCCGGCCCACACCGTGGACGGACTGCCCGCCGCGTACTCCGACCTCGTGCGCGTCGACACCGACACCGTGGGCCTGCTGTACGAGACCGGCGACTTCGGCGCCTACGAGACGATCACCTTCCGGCGGGTGCCCGTGACGGAGCTGACCTGAGCCTCCCGGGGCGGTGGCACGGTCGTAGAGTCGGGGCCATGACCTCTACCGACAGTGCTGCCACCGACAACGCCCAGAAGGCCCCCGCCAAGGACCCCTGGGACCTGCCCGACGTCTCCGGACTCGTCGTCGGGGTGCTCGGCGGGACCGGGCCGCAGGGCAAGGGTCTCGCCTACCGGCTCGCCAAGGCCGGGCAGAAGGTGATCATCGGCTCGCGGGCGGCCGACCGCGCCCGGGCCGCCGCGGAGGAGCTCGGACACGGCGTCGAGGGCGCCGACAACGCCGAGACCGCGCGCCGCAGCGACATCGTGATCGTCGCCGTGCCGTGGGACGGCCACGGCAAGACCCTCGAATCCCTGCGCGAGGAACTGGCCGGCAAGCTCGTCGTCGACTGCGTCAACCCGCTCGGCTTCGACAAGAAGGGCGCCTACGCGCTCAAGCCCGAGGAGGGCAGCGCCGCCGAGCAGGCCGCCGCCCTGCTGCCGGACTCCCGGGTCACGGCTGCCTTCCACCACTTGTCGGCCGTGCTGCTCCAGGACCCGGAGATCGACGAGATCGACACCGACGTGATGGTGCTCGGCGAGGTCCGTGCCGACGTCGAGATCGTGCAGGCCCTCGCCGGGCGCATCCCCGGCATGCGCGGCATCTTCGCCGGGCGGCTGCGCAACGCCCACCAGGTGGAGTCGCTGGTGGCGAACCTGATCTCCGTGAACCGCCGGTACAAGGCGCACGCGGGGCTCCGCGTCACGGACGTCTGACGGCATGGGGGACACTGGACGGCACCAGCAGTGCCCGCAGTGTCCCCCGACAGGAGTCGACCCGATGCCCCGCCTCGCCCTCTATGCCCTGATCGTCTGCCTCCTCGCCGTGGCCGCGGCCGTGGTGTCCTTCATGGAGGGCAGCTGGCTGGGGATCGTCTGGGTGCTGCTGGCGGGCCTGTCGTCCAACATGTGCTGGTACTACGTGAAGCGCGGCAAGCAGCAGAAGTCCGTCACGGGCTGACCCGTCAGGGAGCGGCCGAGCAGAACTCGTCCGAGCCCTGCCAGAAGCGGTACAGGTTCTGACCGCAGTACGTCTCGAAGTCACTGATCCCGAGCGACTTCAGGAGCGAGTCGACCACGTCGAAGAACACGCCGTTCACCGCGGGCAGCCACAGCAGCGCGAACACGAACAGCAGGCCGAACGGCGCGAACGGCTCCACCTGCCGCCGGATGTTGTACGACAGCCAGGGCTCGATGACGCCGTAGCCGTCCAGCCCCGGGACCGGCAGGAAGTTCAGCAGCGCGGCCGTCACCTGGAGCAGCGCGAGGAAGGCCAGGGCGAACCGGAAGTCGCTCGGCACGCCGTCCAGCGCGTCCAGCCAGAACGGGGCCGTGCAGACGATGGCGAACAGCACGTTCGTCAGCGGGCCGGCGGCCGAGATCAGGCTGTGCTTCCACCGCCCCTGGATCCGCCCCCGCTCGATGAACACCGCCCCGCCGGGCAGCCCGATCCCGCCCATGATCACGAAGATCACCGGCAGGACGATGCTGAGCAGCGCGTGCGTGTACTTCAGCGGGTTCAGCGTGAGGTAGCCCTTCGCGCCGACCGAGATGTCGCCGCTGTGCAGGGCCGTGCGCGCGTGCGCGTACTCGTGCAGACACAGCGAGACGATCCAGGCCGCCGTCACGAAGAGGAACACGGCGACCCCGGGCTGCTGCGCGAACCCGGTCCAGGTCGCCCACCCCGTGACCGCCGTCACGGCCAGAATCCCGACGAAGACGGGACTGATCCGCCGCTCACTGTGGCGGCTGGTGGCGGTGGTCATGGGACTCCCTGCACTCTCGAACACGCGATGGGACGCCCGACGGTACCGGGCGCTGAGGGAAAACGTCTCGCGCGGGGCGGTCGGTTCCGGGGGTGCGGGGGCATCGGCCGGCCCCCTGCCGCCCGCCGCGCCGCCCAACTACGTGACCGGCTCTCGGCATACCGGGGACAATGGTCCCCGTGCGCTACCGCATTCTCGGCACGACGCAGGCGCTCCGCACCGACGGCACGGTCGTTCCGGTGGGCGGGGCGCGGCTGCGTGCGCTGCTGACCGTGCTGGCCCTGCGGGCCGGCCGTACCGTGCCCGTGGGGCTGCTCGTCGACGAGGTGTGGGGCGCTGAGCCGCCCTCCGACGCCCCGGGGGCGCTCCAGGCGCTGGTCGGGCGCTTGCGGCGGGCGCTCGGGGCCGACGCGGTCGCCTCCGCCGAGGGCGGGTACCGGCTCACGGCCGCGCCCGACGACGTCGACCTGCACCGGTTCGAGCGGCTGGCCGGTGAGGGGCTGCGGGCCCTGGCCGACGGCGACCCCGCCAAGGCGGCCGTGGTCCTGGACGACGCGCTCGCCCTGTGGCGCGGACCGGCCCTCGCCGACCTGCCCGACCGCGCCGCCGAGGCGGCCCGCCGGGACACCCGCCGCCTGGACGTGCTGCGCGCTCGCCACGGCGCCGCCCTCGCCCTCGGCCAGGCAGAGCAGTCCCTGCCGGAGCTGACCGCCCTGTGCGACAGCCACCCCCTGGACGAGCCCCTCCAGACCCTGCGCCTGCGCGCACTGCGCGACGCCGGCCGCACGGCGCAGGCGCTGGACGCGTACGAGGACGTGCGGCGGCTGCTCGCCGACCGGCTCGGGGCCGACCCGGGGCCGGAACTGCGCGCCCTGCACGCGGAGTTGCTGAAGCTGGGCGACGACGGCCCCGTGTCCGGGCCCGCCGCGGACGCCCCGGCCGTCGGCAACCTGCGCGCCCGGCTCACCTCCTTCATCGGCCGCGAGAGCGACCTCCAGACCATCCGGCGCGATCTCACCGCGGCCCGCCTGGTGACGCTGCTCGGACCCGGCGGGGCCGGCAAGACACGGCTGTCCCAGGAGGCGGCCGAGACCGTACGGCACGCCATGCCGGGCGGCGTGTGGCTGGCCGAGCTCGCCCCGGTCGACGACCCCGCCGCCGTACCGGAAGCCGTACTCACCGCCCTCGGCGCCCGCGAGACCGTGCTGTACGGCGCCGGCGCCGAAGGCATCCGGGCCGCCGTCGGCGACCGGCTCGACGATCCCGTCGAGCGGCTCGCCGAGCACTGCTCCAGGCCCGGCATGCTGCTGATCCTCGACAACTGCGAGCACGTCGCCGAAGCCGCCGCCCGGCTCGCCGAGGAACTGCTGGAGCGCTGCCCCGGCCTGACCGTCCTCGCCACCAGCCGTGAACCCCTCGGCGTGCCGGGGGAGTTGCTGCGGCCCGTGGAGCCGCTGCCCGAGCCGGTCGCGCTGCGGCTGCTCGCCGACCGGGGCGCGGCGGCCCGGCCCGGCTTCCGGACCGAGGACGACCCCGAGGCGTGCGCGGAGATCTGCCGGCGCCTCGACGGCCTGCCGCTGGCCATCGAACTGGCCGCCGCCCGGCTGCGGATGCTGACGCCCCGCCAGATCGCCGACCGGCTCGACGACCGCTTCCGTCTCCTGACCTCCGGCAGCCGTACCGTCCTGCCCCGCCAGCAGACCCTCAGAGCCGTCGTCGACTGGTCCTGGGACCTGCTCGACGAGGACGAACGTGACGTCCTGCGGCGGCTGTCGGTGTTCGCGGGCGGCTGCGACCTGCCCGCCGCCGAGGCGGTGTGCGGACCGGCCGCCCTGGAGGCGCTCGGCTCCCTCGTCGACCGCTCCCTGGTCGTGGCCACGCCGCCCGGCGAGTCGGGCGACGGCGAGATGCGCTACCGGCTGCTGGAGACCGTCGCCGAGTACGCCGCCGAGCGGCTGGACGAGTCCGGGCAGCGCGACGGCGCCGAGCGCGCCCACCTGACGTACTTCCGCGAACTCGCACGCACCACCGACCCCTTGCTGCGGGGCCCGGGCCAGCTCGCCGCGATCCGCCGGCTGGAGCGGGAGTACGAGAACCTGCGCACCGCCCTGCGCCGTGCCGTCGCCCTGCGCGACGAGCAGGAGGCGCTGTGCCTGACGCTGTCCCTCGTCTGGTACTGGCAGATGCGCGACCTGCGCATCGAGGCCCGCAACTGGTGCCGCGAGGTCATGGCCCTCGGCCCCGACCCCTTCAGCGAGCCCGTTCGCCGCGCCGCCCCCGTCTGGCAGCGCTGCACCGACGCCCCACCCCCGATGACCGGCGAGGTCCTCCAGGAGGCCCGGCGCGGCATCCACCTGGCCCATCTCGCCTGCATGGACACCGAACTGGACGCCTGGCAGAACCCGCGCTCCCGGGAGAAGCTGCGGATCATCTCCCAGACCTACGAGCCCGGCCTCCCGCAGAACTGCCGGCTCCCCGGTCTGCTCTGGTTCTTCGCCGTGATGCTGACCGGCGACATGGAACGGCTGCGCGTCGTCATCGACGCGGCCATCCGCACCTGCCGCGAGACCCCCGGCTTCGACTGGGAGCTGGCCGCCGGTCTCCAGATGCGGGCCAACTTCCTCGCCAACCGCACCGACTGGGCGGGCGACGCCGCCCGCGACGCCGACGAGTCGCTGGAGATCTACCAGCGCCTCGGTGACGCCTGGGGCACAGCCGATGCCCTCTCCGCGCGCGCCGAGGCCCGCGAGCGCAAGGGCGACTACGCGAGGGCCGCCGCCGACTACGAGGCGGCCATCGGACACGCCGAACGGCTCGGAGCCCGCGCCCAGGCGGCCGTCCTCAGCGCCCGGCTGGCCAGCGCGCTGCTGGAGGCGGGCGAGGACGAACGCGGCGAGCGGCTGCTGCGCGAGGTGATCGCCCAGCACGAGGACTCGCACAGCGAGGCCATGCCCGCCGCCCGCCTCTTCCTGGCCGGCTGGCTCGGCATGACGGACCGCGCCGCCGAGGCACGCGAGCAACTGCGGCGGCTGCGCCAGGACTTCCGCATCGCCCACTTCATCGTCTTCGACGCGTTCATCCTCGGCGCGGAGGCCTGGCTGGACGCCACGGAGGGACGGTACGAGGAGTGCCTGGACCGGATCCGCAAGGCGATGGAGCGGGCCGCCGACCCGCTGACCGAGGCCATCGCGCCCCATATGCGCTCGGGCTACCTGATCATCGGTGCGTCGGCCCTGGCAGCACTCGACGGCGGGCGGCGCGCCGTGGACGCGGCCCGCTGCCTGGGCGCCTTCGACGCCCTGCTGCCGTCCGACCACGTCGCCCAGCGGCAGGAGCGCCAGACCCGCGAGTGGGCGGAGCGGCAGGCCCGTGCGCTGCTCGGCGACCAGGCGTACGAGACCGCGTACGCGGAGGGCGGCGGCCTCTCCCTGGAGGAGGCCACCGCCCTGCTCTGACGCGGATCAGGATGCGCCCGGTCAGCTCTTCGTACGGAACTTGTGGATCGCGATGGGCGCCATCACGGCCGTGATCGCCACCGACCAGCCGAGCGTCACCCACAGGTCGTGCGCGACCGGCCCGCCCACCATCAGCCCGCGCGCGGCGTCCGCCAGCGTCGACAGCGGGTTGTAGTCGGTGAACGCCTGCAACCAGCCAGGCATGGACGTGGTCGGCGCGAAGATCGACGAGCCGAACTGGAGCGGGAACAGCACCAGGAAGCCCATCGCCTGCACGGACTGCGCGTTCTTGAGGATCACGCCCAGGGTGAGGAACACCCACATGATCGACGAGGCGAACGCCGTGGACAGGGCCACGGTCGCGAACAGCCCCGGCCAGTTGGTGATCTCGAACCCGACCGAGACGGCCACGATCATCAGCACGGCGGTCGCGAACAGCATCCGCAGCAGTTCCACCGAGATCTTCGCGAACAGCACCGAACCGCGCCCGATCGGCAGGGAGCGGAAGCGGTCCATGACACCGGAGTTGAAGTCCTGGCTGAAGCCGGTGCCGACGCCCTGGGACAGCGTCATGCTCATCATCGCGATCATGCCGGGGATCACGTACTGCACGTACCGGTCCTGCCCGCCGCCCAGCGCCTGCCCGATCGAGCCGCCGAAGACGAACACGAACAGCAGGGTGAAGATGACCGGCATCAGCAGGGCGTCGGCCATCGACTCCGGGTCCTTGCGGATCCACAGCAGGTTGCGGCGGATCAGGGCACCGGTGTGGCGCAGGTGGCCGCGCAGCGAGATGCGGGCGTCCGCCTCGGCGTCGTGGATGGTGACGGCGCTCATACGGCGGCCTCCTGAAGGTCTTCGGCGGGCACGGCGTCCTGCGGGGCACTGGCGCGGTGGCCGGTGAGGGACAGGAACACCTCGTCCAGGCTGGGCAGTTCGGTGGTGATGGAGGAGAGGGTGATGCCGCGCGCGGTGACCGCGCCGACCACGGCGGTCAGCTGCTCGTCGCTGAGGATCGGCACGAGGACGTCACCCCGGTCGGTGTCCACGGTCGTGGTGGCGAGCCCGGTGATCCCCAGCTCGTCCAGCGCGGCGGCGAGGGGCCGCAGGTGCGCCGGATCGGCCGGGCGGATCCGCAGCGCCCGGCCGCCGACCTTCGCCTTCAGCTCCTCGATGGCGCCGCCCGCGATGACCTGGCCGCGGTCGACGACCGTCAGCTCGGAGGCGAGCTGCTCGGCCTCCTCCATGTACTGCGTGGTGAGCAGCACGGTGACTCCGTCGCCGACCATGCGCTTCACCTCGTCCCACACCTCGTTGCGGGTGCGCGGGTCGAGCCCGGTGGTCGGCTCGTCCAGGAAGAGCACGGCCGGCCGCCCGATCATCGACGCGGCCAGGTCCAGCCGCCGCCGCATGCCCCCGGAGTACGTCGCCGCCGGCCGCTTGGCCGCCTCGGTCAGGGAGAAGCGCTCCAGCAACTCGTCGGCCCGGCCGCGGGCGTCCTTGCGGGGCAGGTCGAGCAGCCGCCCGATCATGTACAGGTTCTCCCAGCCGGAGAGCTTCTCGTCCACGGAGGCGTACTGCCCCGTGAGCCCTATCACCCGCCGCAGCTGCCGGGGCTGCCGTACGACGTCGTACCCGGCCACGGTCGCCTGCCCCGAGTCGGATTTCAGCAGGGTGGACAGGATCCGCACCAAGGTGGTCTTCCCGGCCCCGTTCGGCCCGAGCACCCCCATCACGGTGCCCTCCCGCACGTCCAGGTCGACCCCGTCCAGTGCCTTGGTCTCGCCGTAGTGCTTCACCAGCCCCCGCACGGTCACAGCGGCGCCGCCGGTGTTCTTGTCGATTCGCGTCATGGCACAGACGGTGTCAGCTCCCACCGACAAAGCACCGACAGACCGCCGACAGCCCTTGTCGGTGGTCCCGGCAAGGGGACAGCCCGTCGACGGGGGAAGATCGACGGGCTGTCGTGGTACCGCTATGGCTCCAGTGGGGCACCCCTCTGGCTCTAGTGAACGGAGTGCTCCTCCAGCGGGAACGTCCCGCCGACCACGTCCTCCGCGAACGCCTTCGCCGCGTTCCCCATGACCTCACGCAGATTCGCGTACTGCTTGACGAACTTCGGGACGCGACCGCCGGTCAGACCCAGCATGTCCGTCCACACCAGCACCTGCGCGTCCGTCTCGGGACCCGCACCGATCCCCACCGTCGGGATGTGCAGCACCCGCGTCACCTCGGCCGCCAGCTCCGCCGGAACCAGCTCCAGCACCACGGCGAACGCGCCCGCGTCCTGCACGGCCTTGGCGTCCCGCAGCAGCTGCTGGGCCGCCTCCTCGCCCCGCCCCTGGACGCGGTAGCCCATCGAGTTGACGGACTGGGGGGTCAGGCCGATGTGCGCCATGACCGGGATGCCGGATTCGACGAGCAGCCGGATCTGCTCGTGCGACCGCTCGCCCCCCTCCAGCTTCACGGCCTGCACGCCCGCCTCCTTCACCAGCCGGGTCGCCGAGCGCAGCGCCTGCACCGGACCCTCCTGGTAGGAGCCGAAGGGCAGATCGCCGACGATCAGGGCGCGCGAGGTGCCCCGTACGACCGCCGCCGACAGCATGGTCATCTCGTCGAGGGTGACGGGCACGGTCGTCTCGTACCCGAGGTGGCAGTTGCCCGCCGAGTCGCCGACGAGCATGACCGGGATCCCGGCCTCGTCGAAGACGGACGCGGTCATCGCGTCGTAGGCGGTGAGCATGGGCCACTTCTCGCCGCGCTCCTTGGCGACGGCGATGTCCCGCACGGTGATGCGGCGGGTGCCCTTGCCCCCGTACAGCGTCTTGCCGCCGTCGGAGGACTTCTTCTGAGCAGTCTGGGCAGCCGGAAGCTGCGTCATTGCACGGCTCCTAACACGTCATCTCGAGGCGCCCTGACGGCGTCCCCGGACCACGTCCATGGTGGCACCTCGTGTCATCCAGGGCTAGGGGAGCCCCTGTGAGTTCCGCCCCGGTGCCGGAAGCACAGCGCACGTAAGGGCTCGGTAAAAGTAATTCAATACGAGACGGTCTCGTATCGAAATGGCTCTAGGGTCGACGGCATGACTACTCCTGCCGACCGTGCCGCCCCCACCGGCCCTCGCGTACCGGAAGCGGTGCACCGGCGTCGCTGGGCGATCCTCGGCGTGCTGATGCTCAGCCTGCTGATCGTCGTCCTCGACAACTCGATCCTGAACGTCGCCATCAAGACGATCTCCACACCCGCCCCGACCGGCCTGGGGGCCACGCAGAGCGAGCTGGAGTGGGCGATCAACTCCTACACCCTCGTCTTCGCGGGCCTGCTGTTCAGCGCCGGCCTGCTGGGGGACCGGCTGGGCCGCAAGAAGGTGCTGCTCGGCGGGCTGGCGGTGTTCGGCGTCGGCTCCGCGCTCGCCGCCTTCTCCGGCTCCCCGGGCGAGCTCATCGCCTTCCGGGCCGTCATGGGCCTCGGCGCCGCGTTCGTCATGCCGGCCACCCTCGCCGTCCTCATGAACGTCTTCGAGCGCGAGGAGCAGCCGAAGGCCATCGGCATCTGGGCGGGCGGCGTCGGCCTCGCCATCGCCATCGGCCCGATCACCGGCGGTGTGCTCCTCGACCACTTCTGGTGGGGCTCGGTCTTCCTCGTCAACGTGCCGATCGTGCTGCTCGCGCTCGCGCTGATGCTGTGGCTGGTGCCCGACTCCCGCGACCCCAGCCCCGGCCGCCTCGACCCCGTCGGCGTCGTGCTGTCCGTCGTCGGCCTGGTGCTGCTCGTCTACGGCATCATCAAGGGCGGCCAGCTCGCCGACTTCACCGACGCCACGGTGCTGGCGACGATCGGCGCGGGGCTCGCCGTGCTCGTCGCCTTCGTGCTGTTCGAGAAGCGCACCGACCACCCGTCCATCGACGTCACGTACTTCGAGAACAAGGTCTTCTCGGCCGCCGTCGCCGCCATCGCGCTGGTCTTCTTCGCGCTGATGGGCGTGACCTTCTTCTCGGTCTTCTACACGCAGAGCGTGCGCGCCTACTCGCCGCTCCAGACCGGTCTGCTGATGCTGCCGCTGGCAGCCGCCCAGCTCATCTTCGCGCCGCGCGCCCGGCTGCTGGTCGACCGCTTCGGCAACAAGGCCACCACGACCGCCGGAATGCTGGTCATCGCCGCGATGCTGGCCGCCTTCGCCACGCTCGACGCCGACACGCCCATCTGGATCCTGGAAGTGATCTTCTTCCTGATGGGCACCGGCATGGCGCACGTCATGACGCCGGTCAGCGTCGTCATCATGCAGGCCCTGCCCCGCGAGAAGGCCGGCTCGGCCTCCGCGCTCAGCAACACCTTCCGGCAGGTCGGCGGCGCCCTGGGCATCGCCGTCCTGGGCTCGGTGCTGTCCGCGGCCTACCGCACGGGCATCGAGGACAAGCTCGACCGGCTGCCGCCGGCCCTGCGGCACACCGCGGGGGAGTCCATCGAGGCCACCCTCGGCGTCGCCGCGAAGCTGGGCCCGCAGGGCGAGGCCCTGGTCGCCCCGGCCTACGACGCGTTCCTGCACGCGATGCACGTCACCGCCCTGTGGGGAGCGGGGGTCGCGCTGATCGGCGCGGTCGTCGTGGCGCTGTTCCTGCCCGGCAGGCAGCCGGAGCCGCAGCAGGGGGAGGAGGAAAGGGAGTTGTCGGACGCGCGGCCGTAGTCCTCGGACACGCGGTCGTAGACCTCGGACACGCGGTCGTAGCCCCTGCGGGAGAATCATCCTCATCCTGCCCAGGAAAGGACCCAGCGACGTGAGCCTCGCCGAACGGCACCCCCGGCCAGACGGCCCCCCGAGGGGCCGCCCCAGAAGCGAGGCCGTGGAGCGCGCCATCATCGAGGGCGTGATGAGGCTCCTGGAGGAGGGCGTGCCCCTCGCGGAGCTGTCCATCGAGCGGATCGCCCGCACCGCCGGCGTCGGCAAGGCCACCATCTACCGCCGCTGGAGCGGCAAGGAGGAACTCTTCGCCGACGTCCTGCGCGCCACCGAACCCCCCGGGCCGCCGCTCCCCGGCACCTCCACGCGCGACGACCTCGTGGCCCTGCTGGAACAGGCGCGCCGGCGCGGCCTGGCCAAGCGCTCGTCGGCGATCCTGACCAACGTGCACGCCCAGATGAAGAGCAGCCCGAAGATCTGGGCGGCGTACGAGGCCACCGTCCTCGCACCGCGCCGCCGGCTGGGCCTGGAGATCCTGCGCCGGGGACAGGAGAACGGCGAACTGCGTACGGACGTCGACATCGAACTTCTGAGCGACATGTTCATCGGCCCCGTGCTCGTGCGCTCCGTCCTGCGCCCGGACGCCGACCTCCCCGACGACCTCGCCGCCCAGGTCGTCGACACACTCCTCGAAGGCCTACGGCCCGTCAGTTCCGCAGCTCACGGGTCCTAGTGTGCGCGTTTCGTCACAGAGGGCGCTTACTCCGGTCCCGACCGGAACTCGTCCCGCGGGCTCGAACGTCCTCGCCCCCGTACGGCCGTCGAGCGACGGCGGGAACGGAACGGATCATCCCCTAGGGTCGTAGACACGGGGGCGATGGTGTGCACGGCAGGCAGTGAGGCGACGGTATGGCGCAGCAGCAGGCGTACATGACGGAGACGGCAGACGGCGGCTCGGGGCCCGAGCCCCGGGGAGACCGGCTTCGGCGCCTGTTCGACCGGTTCCTCGGCGACTGGCGCGGTGACCGGCAGATCTGGCGGCGCGGGATCGTCGTGGCCGCGTGCGCGGTGCTGCTGGCCGTCGTCATGCTGCTGCACTCGCGGATCCCGAACACGATCGGCAACCTCGGCAGCCTCGTCGAGACGTTCCTGCCCTGGCTCGGCCTCTTCATCCCGGTGCTGCTCCTCGTCGCCGTGGTCCGCAAGTCCGCGACCGCCCTGATCGCGGTGCTGCTGCCGGCCATGGTCTGGCTGAACCTCTTCGGCGGCCAGGTCAGCGACAAGACCGCCACCGGCGGCGACCTCACCGTGGCCACGCACAACGTCAACGCGGACAACCCCGACCCGGCCGGTACCGCCCGTGACGTGGCCGCCTCCGGCGCGGACGTGGTGGCCCTGGAGGAGCTGACGGCGGGCGCGGTCCCGACGTACGAGCGGGCGCTGGACTCGACGTACCCGTACCACTCGGTGCAGGGCACGGTCGGGCTGTGGAGCAAGTACCCGCTGACCGGCGTGGGGGCCGTCGACATCGACCTGGGATGGACGCGGGCCATGCGCGCCACCGTGACCGCCCCGGCCGGGCAGGTCGCCGTCTACGTCGCCCATCTGCCGTCCGTGCGCGTGAAGATGGAGGCCGGCTTCACGGCCCGGCAGCGCGACCGGAGCGCCGACTTCCTGGGCGAGGCCATCGCCCACGAACCGCTGAAGAACGTCGTACTGCTCGGCGACCTGAACGGCACGATGAACGACCGCGCGCTCAACGCCGTCACCTCCCAGATGCGCTCCACGCAGGGCGCCGCCGGCAACGGCTTCGGGTTCAGCTGGCCGGCGTCGTTCCCGATGGCGCGCATCGACCAGATCATGGTCAGGGGCCTGAAGCCGGAGAGCTCGTGGACCCTCCCGCAGACGGCCAGCGACCACCTGCCCGTCGCGGCCCGTGTGAGTGTCACCACAGGAGGCTGAGAAAAACCGCAGCTCAAGGCCTGTCCGGCAGGAGTGGGCAACCGCGGCTTCACTTCCTGGAGGCCTCGCGGAATAGTCGGCCTGCGAGACTTTGTTCCGTACTTGAACATACGAAGTCGTGAAGTACGAACACCGCAAGTCTCGAAAGGCTCCCTCATGCCCCTGGCCCTGCTCGCCCTCGCCGTGGGCGCCTTCGGCATCGGTACGACCGAGTTCGTGATGATGGGGCTGCTGCCCGATGTCGCGGACGACCTGAACATCTCGATACCCAGCGCCGGCCACCTGGTGTCGGCGTACGCGCTGGGCGTCGTCATCGGCGCCCCCCTGCTGGCCGCGGTCACCGCCCGGATGTCCCGCCGTACGGTCCTGATCGGGCTGATGGGGCTGTTCGTCGCGGGCAACGCGCTGTCGGCCCTGGCTCCCGACAACGGCTGGCTGCTGGCGGCCCGCTTCCTGAGCGGTCTGCCGCACGGCGCCTTCTTCGGCGTCGGCGCCGTCGTCGCGACCAACATGGTCGCCCCCGAACGCAAGGCGCGCTCGGTCTCCCTGATGTTCCTCGGCCTGACGGTCGCGAACGTCGTGGGTGTGCCCGTCGCGACCCTCATGGGCCAGCAGCTCGGCTGGCGGGCGACCTTCCTCGGCGTCAGCGCCATCGGCCTGGCGGCGATCGCCGCGCTCGCGTTCCTGATCCCGCACGACCACGAGCACGCCACCGCGAAGGGCCTGCGCGGCGAACTGGCCGCCCTGCGCTCCGTCCCGGTCTGGCTGTCGCTCGGCACGACGGTCGCGGGCTTCGGCGCCCTCTTCGCGGCCTACAGCTACATCACGCCCATGCTCACGGACGCCGCCGGGTACGCCGGAGCCAGCGTGACCCTGCTGCTGGCCCTGTTCGGTGTCGGCGCGACCGCCGGCAACCTGCTGGGCGGCCGCCTGGCCGACCACTCCCTGCGGGGCACGCTGTTCGGCGGCCTGGGCGCCCTGGTGGCAGTACTGGCGCTGTTCCCGCTGCTGATGCGCACGGAACTCACCGCCGCCGTCGCCGTGATCCTGCTCGGCATGGCGGCCTTCGCCACGGGCTCCCCGCTCCAGCTGATGGTCATGGACAAGGCCGCGTCGGCCCCGTCCCTGGCCTCCTCCGCCAACCAGGCCGCCTTCAACCTGGCCAACGCCGGCGGCGCCTGGATCGGCGGCCTCGCCCTGGCCGCGGGCTTCGGCGTCACCTCCCCGGCCCTGGCCGGCGCGGTCCTGGCCGTGCTCGGCCTCGGCGTGGCGTCGCTGGCGTACGCGGTGGACCGGCGCACCGCGCCGGCCGGCGGCCGCGAGCGGGTCGTGGCGAGCCATGTCCCGCAGGAGGCGGAAGCGGTGCGCCGCTGACGAAAGTCTCCGCCGGTGCGCCGGCGCGGTGACTCGGGCGGCAGCCCGCGGGTGTGCACCTGCGGGCTGCCGCCCTTTGTGTAAGGGACCGCTGTGTAAGGGACCGCCCCGTACGGCACCCGAGAGGCGGCGTCGCCTTCCCCGTGGTCAGATGCGACGTGCCGCGACAACCGCCGAACTGGACGGCGTGGTGAGGACTTCGGTGGCGTCCAGGGCCGGGTGGGTGAGGTAGAAGAGGCGGAGCTCGTCCACCTCGCCCTCGAACCGGGGCGGCCAGTCCGCCGACGGGGTGAAGTCGTCCAGGACGAGGATGCCGCCGGGCGCCAGCAGGTCGACGACCCGTTCAGGGGCGTCCCGCTTGCCGCCGCCGTCGCAGAAGAAGACGTCGAACGGGGCGTGCCGCTCCAGCAGGCGCCAGTCGCCGGTCAGCACCCTGACGCGGTCGTCGTCCCCGAAGACGCCCGCCGCTCGCCGGGCCAGCTCCTCGTCCCGCTCCACGGTGACGAGACGCGCACCGGCCCCCAGGCCACTGTGCAGCCAGGCGGTGCCCACCCCCGAGCCGGTGCCGCTCTCGGCGACGACCCCACCGGGCTTGGCGGCGGCGGCCAGCCTGAGCAGCCTGCCCACTTCAGGGATACAGCTCTTCTTGAACCCCGCCTCGGCGGCAAGCCGCTCGGCGACCACCACGCGGTCCGGAACCTCACGCTCTGCCATGATCAGCTCCCTGTCGGTGTCAGGCCGACGCTACCTGAGCCCCCGTCAACGAGCCGACCGGCCAGGGGAGTTGGACGGACCGCCCGTCGAAGTCAGCGGCGCTGCCCGAAGCCCTGCCGGCTCGTCGACGAGTGTCAGACCGACTCCCGCCACCCGTTCGTGATCGGCAGGCGGCGGTCCTTGCCGAAGCCCTTCGCCGAGATCTTCGTCCCCGGCGGGTACTGACGTCGCTTGTACTCGGCCGTGTCGACCATGCGCAGGGTCTTCGTGACCAGCGCCCGGTCGTAGCCGGCCGCGACGATCTCGTCGGCGCCCCGGTCCCGGTCGACGTAGAGCTCCAGGATCGCGTCCAGCACCGGGTAGTCGGGGAGCGAGTCCGTGTCGACCTGGCCCGGGCGGAGTTCCGCGCTCGGGGGCTTGGTGATGGAGTTCTCGGGGATCGGCGGGGTCTGGCCGCGTTCCACGGCGGCCCGGTTGCGCCACTCGGCCAGGCTGAAGATCGACGTCTTGTAGACGTCCTTGATGGGGCCGTAGGCGCCCACCGAGTCGCCGTAGAGCGTGGAGTAGCCGACCGCCAGTTCCGACTTGTTGCCGGGGGCCAGGACGATGTGGCCCTCCTGGTTGGAGATGGCCATGAGCAGCGTGCCGCGCAGGCGCGACTGGAGATTCTCCTCGGCCAGGCCCGACAGGCCCAGGGAGCCCATGTACGCGTCGAACATCGGCTCGATGGCGACGGTGCGGTAGTTCAGGCCGGTGCGGCGGGCCAGTTCCGCCGCGTCGTCCTTGGAGTGGTCCGAGGAGTACTTCGACGGCATCGACACGCCGTACACGTTCTGCGCGCCCACCGCGTCACAGGCGATCGCCGCGACCAGCGACGAGTCGATACCGCCGGACAGACCGATCAGGACCGACTTGAAGCCGTTCTTCGCGACGTACGCCCGCAGGCCCACGACCAGCGCCGAGTAGACCTCCTCGTCGTCGTCCAGGCGGTCCGCGTAGCCACCGGTGAGCTCGGGCTCGTACGGAGCCAGAGGCTTCTCCGACAGCACCACCCGGTCGATGCGCAGGCCGTCGTCGACCACGCCCGTCGGCGCGTCCGCCGACGCCGCAGGCAGCTCCAGGTCCAGGACGACGCAGCCCTCGGAGAACTGCGGCGCCCGCGCCACGACCTCGCCGTCCCTGTCCACGACGATCGAGTCGCCGTCGAACACCAGCTCGTCCTGGCCGCCGATCATGGCGAGGTAGGCCGTGGTGCAGCCGGCCTCCTGGGCCCGCTTGCGGACCAGCTCCAGGCGCGTGTCGTCCTTGTTGCGCTCGTAGGGCGAGGCGTTGATCGAGACCAGCAGGCCCGCCCGCGCCGAGCGGGCCGCGGGGACACGGCCGCCGTCCTGCCAGAGGTCCTCGCAGATGGCCAGGGCCACGTCGACGCCGTGGACGCGCAGGACCGGCATGCTGTCGCCGGGCACGAAGTAGCGGAACTCGTCGAAGACGCCGTAGTTCGGCAGGTGGTGCTTGGCGAAGTTCAGGACCACCTCACCGCCGTACAGCACCGCGCCCGCGTTCTGCGGCGCGCCGGCCGGCTGGCCGTACTTCGGCTGGGCGGTCGCGCAGCGGTCGAGGTAGCCGACGATCACCGGCAGCTCGCCGAAGCCCTCGTCGGCCAGGCGGACGGCAAGGCTCCGCAGCGCCGCCCGGGAGGCCTCCACGAAGGACGGCCTGAGGGCCAGGTCCTCGACGGGATACCCGGTCAGCGCCATCTCGGGAAACGCCACGAGATGGGCTCCCTGCTCGGCGGAGTGCCGGGTCCAGCGGACGATCGACTCGGCGTTCTGGGCGAGGTCGCCGACGCTCGAGTCGATCTGGTTCAGGGCGAGACGTAGTTGAGGCACGGGCCCAGTGTAATCGTCAGAGCGACGCAATGGGGTGGCGTGGGTCACCCCCACACCACCCCGTTCCCCTTGCGGTGGTCGGCTCGCGGAAGTCAGCGGCGCCGGTACGACTCCACGTAACCGCTCGCGGGCGTGCCCACGCCGGTGACGTCGTCGTAGCCCTTCACGGCCGAGAGCGAGCTGTCCTTGCCCAGGCTGCGTACGGACGTGGCCAGGCCGCCCGTGGCGTCGTAGCCGTTCACGAAGTCGACGCGGGCCACGGCCAGGCCGGAACCCGTCGGGTCGTCGGTGACGTCGTGGTAGGCCTTGGAGCCGGCCTCGGCGTAGATCGCCGGGTTGGCGAAGCCGATCGGCGTGCCGCCGCGGGCCTCCTGGGCCAGCGCCTGGATGGCGGCGATGGTCGGCGCGGCGAGCGAGGTGCCGCCGATCCGGTACTCGCTGTACGCCTGCGTCTTCCCGTCGGGCAGGGTCTGCGTCTGGCCGACCAGGAAGCCGGTGTTCGGGTCGGCGATCGCCGCGATGTCCGGGACGACGCGGTTGCCGTACGCGCTGTCGGCCTTCGCCAGCGCGTCCGGTACGACGCCCTGCTGATAGGAGGGCTCCGCCACCATCTCACTGGTGCCGCCGCCCGCGCCGGAGGTGAAGGCGCCGGGGAAGTCCGTCCAGCTCTTGCCGTCGGCCGACAGGTTCGCCTTGTCGGTGCCCCAGCCGGTCTCCCACAGGTACGTGTCGTTCTTGCCGACGGCCAGCGAGGTGCCGCCGACGGCGGTCACCCACGCCGAGTTGGCCGGGGAGTCGACCTGCTTCGTCCCGGAGCTCGCGACCTCGTCGCCGTTGTCGCCGGAGGAGAAGTAGAAGCCGATGCCCTCGACCGCGCCGAGCTGGAAGACCTGGTCGTAGGCGGCCGCGAGGTCGGGCGTCTGCGCCGCTTCGACCTCGCCCCAGGAGTTGGAGACGATGTCGGCCAGGTGGTGGTCGACGACCTTGCCGAGGGCGTCGAGCAGGTCGGCGTCGGAGCAGGACGCGGCACCCACGTAGGTGACGTCCGAGGCCGGCGCGACCGCGTGCACGGCCTCGACGTCCAGGGTCTCCTCGCCGTACCAGCCGGACGCCGAGCAGGCCTTGGTGTCCGTGTACTTCCTGGGCAGCACCTGGTGGAGCCGGCCGGTCTTCCAGGCCGCGTCGCCGTGCTTGCCGGCGTAGGTGGACGCGTCGTAGGCGATCGTCGGCGAGGCGTACGCGTCCGTGATGGCGACCCGGACGCCCTTGCCGGTGCGGGTGCCCGCGCCGTAGGCGGCCCGCAGCTGCTTGCCGGTGTAGCCCTTGATCGCGTACGGGATCTTCGTGCCGTACGCGTCCGGCAGCGTGCTCGCGGTGTTCGAGCCGTAGTACGAGGAGAACGGCCCGGCGTTGCGGAACACGGTGTCCGGCGGCGGCAGTCGGTCGTCGTGCGTGACCATGTGCGGGGCGTTGTCCAGGCCCGTGACGGTCAGCACGGCGTCGGCCAGGCCCGCCGGCACGGAGGCGGTGCTCGCGGGGGCGCGGTAGGTCTTCGAGCCCTTGGCGAAGTCGTGCAGCTGGGCGCCGAACGCCTTTTCGGCGGCGGCCACGTCACCGGTGACGGAGACGTGGTGCGCCGTGACGCCGGTGACTCTCAGGCCGGCGGCCGTCAGCCAGGACTTCACGGCCGCCACCTGGGCCTCGGTCGCGCCGAAGCGGGCCTGCGCCTGCTTTGCCGTCAGGTACTTGCCGTACGAGGCCGACGTCGGGTCGGAGACGGCCTTGGCGTACGCGGCGAGGCCGGCCGCGTCGCGGCCCCGGAGATAGACCCGGGCCGACACCCCGGCGCCGTCGGAGGTGGCGCCCTCGTCGGCCCTGGCCGTGGCCCACGCGGGCTTGGTCCCGGCGAGCAGGTCGCGGAGCGGGTGGTCGGCGGCGTGGGCCGCGGGTATGCCGAGCGCCAGCGCGCCGACGAGCATCGGCAGTGTCGCCGCCATGCTCACTCCGGCGCGCACCTTGGCGCGGTTGGATCTCATGGAACCCCCAGTGCGGTTCGACGCGAGTGGATCACTCGACGGTCGCCACTCTCGCGACGAACCGTTCATGCCAGGGGAATGCGCAGCCCAAGAAGCGCTCTACGGAGGCCAAGAGGAGGCCAAGAGGCCGCACCACAGGGTGATTTGGGGCTTACGCCCTACGAGCGCGGTGCGGCGCCCCGCTCCTTGAGCATGTCCGCCATCAGGCCGATCTCCGACCGCTGCGCGTCCACCATGCCCTGCGCGAGCCGCTTCTCCACGCCGACCGTGCACTTGTCGACACAGCCCTGGGCCATGTGGACGCCGCCCTGGTGATGGTCCGTCATCAGCTGGAGGTACAAGATCTCCGCCTGCTTGCCGCTGAGTTCGCCGAGCCTCTTCAGCTCCGTGTTGGTCGCCATGCCCGGCATCAGCGCGCCGTCCTTGCCGGAGGCCATGTCACCCATGTCCATCCACGTCATCGGCGGCTGGGAGGACACCTTGGGCAGCCCCCACAGGTCGAGCCAGCCGATCATCATGCCGCGCTGGTTGGCCTGGGTCTGCGCGATGTCGTACGCGAGGCGCCGCACCTCCTCGTCCTCGGTGCGGTCGCGCACGATGTACGACATCTCCACGGCCTGCTGGTGGTGCACCGCCATGTCCCGAGCGAACCCGGCGTCCGCGGACTCGGCGGACGGGGTCCGGCCGCCGCCGTCGTCCCCGGCGACGGCGTAGGTGATCGCGCCGGCCGCGACGAGCGCCGTCGCCGCGGCTCCCGCGATCAGACCGACCTGCCTCACTGCGACAGGCCGTTCGTGCAGGCGGCACCCGGCTCGGGCGTCTGCTCGCCCTGGACGAACTTCTCGAAGAACTTGTCGACGTCCGGGTCGCTCGCGCCCGTCACCGTGCGCTGGTGACCCCACGCCGAGAGCATGATCGGGCCCTTCTGGCCGTCCAGCGGGCTCATCAGCGTGTACGGCGTCTTCTTCACCTTCGCCGCGAGCGCGTCGATGTCGGCCTTCTTCGCGTCGGCGTTGTACGTCACCCACACCGCGCCGTGCTCCAGCGAGTGCACGGCGTTGGTGTTGTTGATCTCCTTGGTGTAGACGTCGCCGTTGCAGTTCATCCAGGCCTGGTTGTGGTCACCGCCGACCGGCGGCACGGAGGCGTACTTCACCGCCTTGGTGACGTGGTTGCGGGCCAGCTCGCCTTCCCACTTCTTCACGCCGTCCTTGCCCGTGACGAACTTCCCCTTGGCCGAGGAGTCGCTCGCCGCGGTGTCGCTGCCGCCGTCGGACTGGGACCGCACGAGCACGACACCGCCGGCGACGAGACCGCAGACGATCACGACACTGGCCGTGATGGTGAGGATCCGGTTGCGGCGCTCACGGGCCTGCTCGGCGCGCCGCATCTCCTCTATCCGCGCCTTGCGGTCCGTGTTGCTCTTCTTGGCGGAGCCCATGGGGTGTCCTTCGTGGGGAAAGTGGGACGGTCGGGTGAGCTGATCGTAATGGGGGAGACCGGGCCCCTCGTAGGGCGGCCGCGGGAATGGGCTGAATCGATACGGCACCGACAGGTGACCGACAGCTTCCCCTGACTGTTCGAACCTGTGATCCGGGCTGTTCGCACCCGGGATCCGGATTATTTGAACCTGAGATACCGATTACCTAGGCTGCGAGCATGCGGCTGCTGCGCTCCACCGACCTGGCCCTGCGGGTCCTGATGCGGCTCGCCGTCGCCGACGAGTCGAGTCCGACGACCCGCGACGTCGCCACCGGCATGGACGTGCCGTACACCCACCTGGCGAAGGTCGTCGCCGAGCTCCAGCACATGGGCCTGCTGGCCGCCCGTCGCGGCCGCGGCGGCGGTCTCACGCTCACCGAGCGGGGCCGCACGGCGTCGGTGGGCGCCGTGGTGCGCGCCTTCGAGGGCGACGGCGACGTCGTCGACTGCGAGGGCCCCACGCCCTGCCCCCTGAACTCCGCCTGCCGCCTGCGCGGCGCCCTGCGCCGGGCCCAGGAGGCCTTCTTCGCCTCACTGGACCCGATCACGGTGGCGGACATCGTGGCGGAGCCGACCGGGGCGCTGCTGCTGGGGATCTCGCGGGGCGCTTCTCCCCGTGATACCTAGGCCGCCTGCCCCGCCAGCCACAGGTCCGGCCCGAACACCTCGTAGTGGATGTCGGCCGGTGCCACGCCCTTGCCGATCAGCTGGGCCCGTACCGCCCGCATGAAGGGCAGCGGCCCGCACAGGTACGCGCGCGTGCCCGGCGCGACCGGGACGTCGGCGAGGTCGACCAGGCCGGAGCGGGTGCCCGCCGGGGCGTCCTGCTCGTACCAGAAGTGGACGGACGCGTCGGGCAGCTTGGCGGCGTAGGCCTCGTGGTCGCCGCGCAGGGCGTGGGCGGCGGGTGAGCGGTCGCCGTGCACGACGGTGACCGGGGCGCGGTGCCCCGAGCCGGCGAGGTGGGCCAGCATCGCGGTCATGGGGGTCACGCCGATGCCCGCCGAGGCCAGCAGCAGCGGGGTGCCGGCGCCGGCGTCCAGGACGAGGTCGCCGTACGGCTCGGACAGCTCCAGGACGTCACCCGCCTGCACGCGCGCGTGGAGGTGGTTCGAGACCTCGCCGTCGGGGGCGCCGTCGCCCTGCACGCGCTTCACGCTGATCTGCCGCAGGTCCGGGGCGGGCGCCCCGGAGAGGCTGTACTGCCGTATCTGCCGGGCGCCGTCCGGGAGCGTGACGCGGACGGAGACGTACTGGCCCGCGAGGAAGTCCCGCACCGGACCGCCGTCGGCGGGCCGCAGCCGGAACGTGGCGACGTCGTCGGTCTCGGCGACGCGCTCGACGACCTCCCAGGCCCGCCAGGCGTACCCGCCCCGCTCCTCCCGCAGCCGCGTCTCGACGGCGATGAGGGCGTTCGCCATCAGCCAGTAGACCTCGTCCCAGGCGGCGGCGACCTCGGGGGTGACGGCGTCGCCGAGCACGTCGGCGATGGCGGCGAACAGGTGCTCGTGGACGATGTCGTACTGCTCGGGCGTGACGCCGAGGGAGGCGTGCTTGTGGGCGATGCGGTGCAGCATCGCGTCCGGCCGCTGCTCCGGGTGGTCGAGCAGGTGCGTCGCGAAGGCGGCGATGGATCCGGCGAGCGCCTGCCGCTGGGTGCCGGCGGCCTGGTTGCCCCGGTTGAACAGGTCGTTCAGCAGCTCGGGGTGGGCCGCGAACAGCCCGGCGTAGAAGCGCTCGGTGATCGTGCCGAGGGCCGCGCCGACGGCGGGGAGGGTGGCGCGGACGGTGACGGCGGACTGCTCGGACAGCATCGGGACTCCTCAGGACTCGACTGCCGCGCACAGTATTTAAAGTTGCATCTGAAATGCAAATTAAGTGGGAGGGGAGCGAACCGAACCGGCCGTTACGGATGCCGGGGCGAGCAGGCACTATGGGCGGAAGAGCAGTTCACCCGCCGTACGTGAGGCGTTCGGCCCCGGGCCGCCCGGGCGATCATGGTGCGCAACGCGTACGAAATGGTGGTGTGGTGGGATGCTCAGGTGCCCGACCGCCTCCCGAGCTACGGAAGACAGGCGGCCTGACCAGCAAGGATGGGGAAGCGGAAGATGGACAAGCAGCAGGAGTTCGTGCTCCGGACGTTGGAGGAGCGCGACATCCGGTTCGTACGCCTGTGGTTCACGGACGTGCTGGGCTTCCTCAAGTCCGTCGCCGTGGCCCCGGCCGAACTGGAACAGGCCTTCGACGAGGGCATCGGCTTCGACGGCTCCGCGATCGAGGGCTTCGCCCGGGTCTACGAGTCCGACATGATCGCCAAGCCGGATCCGTCGACCTTCCAGATCCTGCCCTGGCGCGCGGAGGCCCCGGGCACGGCGCGCATGTTCTGCGACATCCTCATGCCGGACGGCTCCCCGTCCTTCGCCGACCCGCGCTACGTGCTCAAGCGCGCCCTGGCCCGCGCCTCCGACCTGGGCTTCACGTTCTACACGCACCCGGAGATCGAGTTCTTCCTGCTGAAGGACCGGCCGCTGGACGGCAGCCGTCCGACGCCCGCCGACAATTCCGGCTACTTCGACCACACCCCGACCAACGTCGGCATGGACTTCCGCCGCCAGGCGATCACCATGCTGGAGTCGATGGGCATCTCGGTCGAGTTCTCCCACCACGAGGGCGCGCCGGGCCAGCAGGAGATCGACCTGCGCTACGCCGACGCGCTCTCCACGGCCGACAACGTCATGACGTTCCGCCTGGTCATGAAGCAGGTGGCGCTGGAGCAGGGCGTCCAGGCGACCTTCATGCCGAAGCCGTTCTCCGAGCACCCCGGCAGCGGCATGCACACCCACCTCTCCCTCTTCGAGGGCGACCGCAACGCCTTCTACGAGTCGGGCTCGGAGTACCAGCTCTCGAAGGTGGGCCGCTCCTTCATCGCGGGTCTGCTGCGGCACGCGGCGGAGATCTCCGCCGTCACCAACCAGTGGGTCAACTCCTACAAGCGCATCTGGGGCGGCGCGGAGCGCACGGCGGGCGCGGGCGGCGAAGCCCCCTCGTACATCTGCTGGGGCCACAACAACCGCTCGGCGCTGGTCCGCGTCCCGATGTACAAGCCCGGCAAGACGGGCTCGGCCCGGGTCGAGGTCCGCTCCCTGGACTCCGGCGCGAACCCGTACCTGTCCTACGCCGTCCTCCTCGCCGCCGGCCTGAAGGGCATCGAGGAGGGCTACGAGCTCCCGCCGGGCGCCGAGGACGACGTCTGGGCCCTCTCCGACGCCGAGCGCCGCGCGATGGGCATCGAGCCGCTCCCCCAGAACCTGGGCGAGGCCCTGACCTTGATGGAACGCAGCGACCTGGTCGCCGAGACGCTCGGCGAGCACGTCTTCGACTTCTTCCTGCGGAACAAGAAGTCGGAGTGGGAGGAGTACCGCTCGGAGGTCACGGCGTTCGAACTGCGGAAGAACCTGCCGGCACTGTAGGCGGTGCCGTCTCCTGGACGGCAAGGGGCAGGGGGCCGGCGGTCGATGGTCGCCGGCCCCCTCGTCCGTTTGAACCGACCCGGTCAGCCCCCCTGCCGCTTCAGGTCCGCCAGCAACTGGTGCAGCGGTTCCGTCGCCCGGCGGCGGTACTCCTGGATCGCCCAGCCGTTGCCGTCCGGGTCCTGGAAGTGCATGAACGTCGCGCCGTCGTCGGGGGCGTACTGGACCGGCTCCGAGACGTCGAGGCCGCGTTCGACGAGCTCCGCGTGGGCGGCCTTGATGTCGGCGACGCACAGTTGCAGGCCCTGGTAGGAGCCGGGGGCCGGGGTGGGGCCGGGGGTCATCTCCCAGATCGAGTCGCCGAGGGCGATCGAGCAGCCGGAACCCGGAGGCGTCAGCTGGACGATCCGCATGCCGGGCATGACCTCCTGGTCGATGTCCACGTGGAAGCCGACCTTGTCCCGGTAGAAGTCCCGGGCACGGTCGATGTCGGTCACCGGCAACGGGATGACTTCGAGTGTGAAGTCCATGGCGTGACTCCTTCGTCAGGCATCGGTGAACCGCCACCTCGTCTGGCTGAACGGCTCACCCTTACCGAAGCCGAATACCGTGCGCGGCGCCACCGCATAGACGGCCGCGTGTCCCGCACCGTGGCGGAAATAGCCATCCCGTACCTCGAAGTGCCAGAAGATGCCGTACTTCGCCTCCCACGCGGCGGCCAGTTCGCGTAGGCGCCCGTCGTCGGTCACGCGCGTCGCCTCGCCCTCGACCACCAGGTCGTAGCCCTTGTTCCAGGTGTTCGTGCCGGTGGTCAGCACGACGTGCGGGTTCTCGGCGAGGTTCCTGGCCTTGCGCTCTTCCGGGCCCGTGCAGAAGTGCAGGGCGCCGTCCGACCAGACCGCGGGCAGCGGGGTGACGTGCGGGCGGCCGTCGGGTCGCACCGTGGTGATCCAGAACAGTTCGGCGGCCGTGAGCCGCGCCTCGGCCTCCTGCCAGTCGGTCGCGGTCGCCGTCTCGTCGCTGTAGCGGCGATCCAGACGGGTCTCGGGGTGCATGGTGGTCATGAGCGTCCTCCCGGCCTGTGGGTTCACAGGTGCAGACCCCGTCCGGGCGCCGAACTCATCGGCGCTTCCCCCGGCCCGTGCGGTTAGGCTCAAGCAGTACGACCTTGATCCGATGAGACTTTCGATGTGACTCCGATGCGAGTCCGAGGCAAGTGCGAGGGAGGCCCGGATGACGGCGGCGCCGGGGCGCAGGAGCAGTACCTTCACGCGGCTGCTGCGGCACGGCTTCACCGACGCCTCCGCCGCCGAGCGGCTCCTGGACAGCGCCGAGCTCGCGCCCCTGCGCGACGACCCGGTGCTGCTGGACGCGCTGGGCGCCACCGCCGACCCCGATCTCGCGCTGCTCGGGCTGGTCCGGCTGCTGGAGGCCCAGCCGGAGCCCGGCGCCCGCCGGGAGCTGCTCGACACGCTGATCTCGTCCAAGCCGCTCCGCGACCGGCTGCTCGGTGTGCTCGGCGCCTCCACCGCCCTCGCCGACCACCTCACCCGGCACCCGGACGACTGGCAGGCGCTCGTCATGTACGAGGCCCACGACCTGCACCCCGGGGTGGAGGAGTTCGAGGCCGGTCTCGCGGAGGCCACCGACGCCGTCTCCCTGCGCGTCGCCTACCGGCGCTGCCTGCTGTCCATCGCCGCCCGGGACGTGTGCGGCACCACCGGTGTCGCCGAGTCCGCGGCCGAGCTCGCCGACCTGGCCACGGCGACCCTGCGCGCCGCCCTCGGCCTCGCCGGGGCCGCCGCGCCGGAGGACGCCGCCCTGTGCCGGCTCGCGGTCATCGCGATGGGCAAGTGCGGCGGCCACGAGCTGAACTACGTCTCGGACGTGGACGTCATCTTCGTCGGGGAGGCCGTCGAGGGCGCCGACGAGACCAAGGCCGTCCGGGCCGCGACCCGGCTCGCCTCGCACATGATGCGGATCTGCTCGGAGACGACCGTCGAGGGGTCCATCTGGCCCGTGGACGCCAATCTCCGGCCCGAGGGCAGGAACGGCCCGCTCGTGCGGACCCTCTCCAGCCACCTCGCCTACTACCAGCGCTGGGCCAAGACCTGGGAGTTCCAGGCGCTGCTCAAGGCCCGCCCGGTGGCCGGAGACCTCCACCTCGGCGCGGAGTACGTCGCCGCCGTCCAGCCGCTGGTGTGGAAGGCCGCCGAGCGCGAGAACTTCGTCCCGGACGTGCAGAAGATGCGCCGCCGGGTCGTGGAGAACATCCCCGTCGCCGAGGTCGACCGCCAGCTGAAGCTGGGCCCGGGCGGCCTCAGGGACGTCGAGTTCGCCGTGCAGCTCCTCCAGCTGGTGCACGGCCGGACCGACACCTCGCTGCGCAGCGGCACCACCCTCGACGCGCTGAAGGCCCTCGCCGCCGGCGGGTACGTCGGCCGGGCCGACGCCGCCCAGCTCGACGAGGCCTACCGCTTCCTGCGCTCCATGGAGCACCGGATCCAGCTGTTCCGGCTGCGCCGCACCCACCTCGTGCCCGAGGACGAGGCCGAGCTGCGCCGCATCGGCCGCTCCCTCGGTCTGCGCACCGACCCGGTCGCCGAGCTGCTGCGCGAGTGGAAGCGGCACGCCACCGTCGTACGGCGTCTGCACGAGAAGCTGTTCTACCGGCCGCTGCTCGACGCGGTCGCCCAACTCGCCACCGGCGAGGCGCGGCTGAGCGCCGAGGCGGCCCGGGAGCGCATGGTCGCCCTCGGCTACGCCGACCCGGCCTCCGCCCTGCGCCACCTGGAGGCACTGGCGTCCGGCGTCACCCGCAAGGCCGCCATCCAGCGCACCCTGCTGCCCGTCATGCTGGGCTGGTTCGCCGACTCGGCCGACCCGGACGCGGGTCTGCTCAACTTCCGCAAGGTGTCGGACGCGCTCGGGAAGACGCCCTGGTACCTGCGGCTGCTGCGGGACGAGGGCGCCGCCGCGCAGAACCTCGCCCGCGTGCTGTCCGCCGGCCGGCTCGCGCCCGACCTGCTGATGCGCGCCCCGGAGGCGGTGGCGCTGCTCGGTGACGGGGACGGCGGCGGCCTCGAGCCGCGCTCCCGGGCCCATCTCGAGCAGGAGATACTCGCCGCGGTGAACCGGGCCGACGGGGCCGCCCAGGCGGTCACGGCCGCGCGCGGCGTGCGCCGCCGCGAGCTGTTCCGTACGGCCGCCGCCGACATCGTCGGCTCCTACGGCACCGAGGAGCAGCCCGTCGAAACCGACCCGGGCGCCCTGGTGGACCGGGTCGGCGGCGCGGTGTCGGACCTGACGGCCGCGACCCTCGCCGGTACGCTCCGCGCGGTCGTGCGGGACGGCTGGGGGGACAGCCTGCCCACCCGGTTCGCGATCATCGGCATGGGGCGGTTCGGCGGCCATGAGCTGGGCTACGGCTCCGACGCGGACGTGCTGTTCGTGCACGAGCCGCGCGACGGCGTCGACGAGCGGGAGGCCGGGCGGGCCGCCAACAAGGTCGTCTCCGAGATGCGCCGGCTGCTCCAGATCCCCAGCGCCGACCCGCCCCTGCTCATCGACGCCGATCTGCGCCCGGAGGGCAAGTCCGGCCCGCTGGTGCGGACCCTCACCTCGTACGCGGCGTACTACCGCAGGTGGTCCCTGACCTGGGAGTCGCACGCGTTGCTGCGGGCCGAACACGTCGCCGGGGACGAGGACCTCGGCCGCCGGTTCATCGAGCTGATCGACCCGCTGCGCTACCCGGCGGACGGGCTCGCCGACGAGGCCGTCCGCGACATCCGGCGGCTGAAGGCCCGCATGGAGTCCGAGCGGCTGCCGCGGGGCGCCGACCCCAAGCTGCACGCCAAGCTGGGCCCGGGCGGTCTGTCCGACGTGGAGTGGACGGTGCAGCTCCTGCAACTGCGGCACGGCGCGACCGAGCCGGGCCTGCGCACCACCCGGACGCGCGAGGCCCTGGCCGCCGCCCGCACGGCCGGCCTGATCACGGACGAGGACGCGGCGGTCCTGGACGAGGCCTGGGTCCTCGCGACCCGCGTCCGCAACGCGGTCATGCTGGTACGCGGCCGGGCCGGCGACACGTTCCCCACGGAGCCCCGTGAACTGGCCGCGGTGGGACGGTACCTGGGCTACGGACCCGGCCATGCCGGCGACATGCTCGACGCGTACCGGCGTACGGCACGCCGGGCCAGATCCGTGGTGGACGAGCTGTTCTACGGTGTGACGGAGCGCTAGTCCGGGCCTGAACCGGCCCGCAGCTCCCGCGCGTGCTTGGCGCTAGTCCGGGCCTGAACCGGCCCGAGCTCCCTCGCGTGCTTGGCGCTAGCCCTGGCCCCGGCCGGCCCGCAGCTCCCGCGCGTGGTTCATGACCCCCGTCAGCCCCACCTCGAACGCCCGGGCCGACGGCACCGACGAGTGGTCCCGGCGGCTGGGCGCCGGACGGGCGGGTCGCGCCTGGCGGCTGCGGGACCTTCGGGACGCGGGTGCGGTGGTGGCCCTCGGTTCGGACTGGCCGATCGCGCACCACGACGCCCGCGCCGTGCTCGCCACGGCCCGCACACCGAGGGGCGCGGCATCCTCCCGGGCCGGGCTGACCGGCCTGGAGGCGCTGGAGGGCTGCGCCAGCCATGCGGCGCTGGCGGCGGGGGAGTCCGACGCGGCCGGGCGCATCGCTCCCAGGTTCCGGGCCGACCTGACGGCGCTGGGTCTGGACCCGGTGGCCGCTCCGGCGGACGAGGTGGCCGAGGCGCCGGTGCGACTGACGGTGACCGGGGGGCACGTGGTGTATCGGGGGAAAGTGAGGTACGGGGAGTCAGGCACGGGGAAGTGAGGCACAGGGAAGTGGAGGCACAGGGAAGTGAGGCACGGGCTCGCCGCCCGGGTCACAGTCTCGCGGGCACCACTTGCGGCAGTGCGTAGGGCAGCCTCCCGTACCAGACCCCGGCCACCGCGAACCCGAAGCTCAGGCAGAGCAGACCACCGACCGCATCCAGCCAGAAATGGTTCGCCGTGGCGACGATGACGAGCAGCGTCAGCGCCGGGTACAGCAGCCCCAGAACCCGCGCCCAGGGGATCGCCGCCAGGGCATAGATGGTGAGGCCGCACCACACGGACCAGCCGACGTGCATCGATGGCATCGCGGCGTACTGGTTGGACATGTGTTTCAGGTCGCCGGAGGCCATCGATCCCCAGGTCTGGTGGACCATGACGGTGTCGATGAAGCCGACGCCGTTCATCAGCCGTGGGGGCGCCAGTGGATACAGGTAGTAACCGACCAGGGCGACGGCGGTCGTCGCGAACAGCACCAGACGGGTCGCCGCGTACCGGCCGGGATGGCGACGGTACAGCCACACGAGCACACCCAGCGTCACCACGAAGTGCAGCGTCGCGTAGTAGTAGTTCATACCGATGATCAGCCAAGTCACGGAGTTCACGGCCTGGTTCACCGACTCCTCGACGGCGATGCCCAGAGCGTGCTCGGCCTGCCAGATCCACTCGGCGTTGCGCAGCGCCTCGGCCTTCTGCTCGGGCACGGCGTTGCGGATGAGCGAGTACGTCCAGTAACTCACCGCGATCAGCAGGATCTCGAACCAGAACCGGGGCCGGCGGGGGGTGCGCAGCCGGGGGAGGGGGCCCCGTCCCGGATCGGCCGCGACCGGGTCCGGAACGGCCGCTTTCCGGCCGTCCAGCGTCGTCACGGTCGAGTCACCCATAGGCACAAAGTCTGCCAGAAAAGCCCTGTTCCCCCGATCATCCTCCGCCCTGGTGCGGGCCGCATGTCCAGGGGCGAAATCCAGCCGCGAATTTCAGGAGCGAGTGCGGTCCCCGGGAGCCGAATCCGTCGAGCCGCGCACCACCAGTTCCGGCATGAACACGAACTCGCTGTGGGGTGCGGGCGTGCCGCCGATCTCCTCCAGCAGCGTGCGGACCGCCGCCTGGCCCATCGCCGGGACCGGCTTGCGGATCGTGGTCAGCGGCGGGTCGGTGAAGGCGATCAGCGGAGAGTCGTCGAAGCCGACCACGGAGATGTCCGTCGGAACCTCCAGGCCGCGCTGCCGCGCCGCCCTGATCGCGCCCAGCGCCATCATGTCGCTGGCGCACACCACGGCCGTGCAGTTCCGCTCGATCAGCGCCGCGGCCGCGGCCTGCCCGCCCTCCAGGGTGTAGAGGGAGTGCTGCACCAGCTCCTTCTCGACGGCCTCGGCGCCCAGGCCCAACTGGTCCTGCATGGTGCGCACGAACCCCTCGATCTTGCGCTGCACGGGCACGAACCGCTTGGGCCCCAGGGCCAGACCGATCCGCGTGTGCCCCAGGGACACCAGGTGCGTCACCGCCAGGTTCATCGCCGCGCGGTCGTCGGGGGAGATGAACGGCGCCTGCACCTTCGGAGAGAAGCCGTCGACCAGCACGTACGGCACGCCCTGCGCGCGCAGCCGGTCGTAGCGCTGCATGTCGGCGGTGGTGTCCGCGTGCAGCCCGGAGACGTAGATGATGCCGGCGACCCCGCGGTCCACGAGCATCTCCGTGAGCTCGTCCTCGGTCGAGCCGCCCGGGGTCTGGGTGGCCAGCACGGGCGTGTAGCCCTGCCGGGTCAGTGCTTGGCCGATGACCTGGGCCAGGGCCGGGAAGATCGGGTTCTCCAGCTCCGGGGTGATCAGGCCGACGAGGCCCTCGCTGCGCTGCCGCAGACGCACGGGGCGTTCGTAGCCCAGCACGTCGAGGGCGGCCAGCACGGACTGGCGGGTGGTGGCGGCGACGCCCGGCTTCCCGTTGAGGACGCGGCTGACGGTCGCTTCGCTCACCCCCGCCTGCGCAGCGATGTCCGCAAGCCGTGTGGTCACAGCACTGGACTGTAGCGGCCGGGGCTCCGCTTGCACACCGGCGGGACGCCTGGTGCGGGCCGGCGGACGGCCCGCTGCGGGTGGCTTGGTCATCGCGGTCCCTCGAAGTCGTGGTCGGCGCCGATCCGCAACGGATGATTCCCCCGGCGGCAACGGATGGCAAGTGCTTGCAGAGTCTTGCACAACTGTCCGACTCCCCGCCGAACAGGCGGAAATCCCGGCCCCACAAGGGTCCGGGAGAGGTCACGGCGGGATAACCATCCGCACCCCTTGCAACTTTTTGCTGCAAGGTCTTTCGCAACTCCTTCAAGCACGGCTAATCTCACCGACGCCCGGCGGCCAACGGTGCAGTCGGCAGCACGAAACGGGCTTTCACCCTCAAGGAGAACTCATGCGGCGTGGCATAGCGGCCACCGCGCTGGTGGCGTCCCTCGCCCTGGCGGCGACGGCGTGCGGCGGGAGCGACAGCGGCGACGAGGCCGACGGCCCGGTCACCATCACCTGGTGGGACACCTCCAACGCCACCAACGAGGCGCCGACGTACAAGGCCCTGGTCAAGGAGTTCGAGGCCGCCAACAAGGACATCAAGGTCAACTACGTCAACGTCCCGTTCGACCAGGCGCAGAACAAGTTCGACACCGCCGCCGGTTCCAAGGGCGCCCCCGACGTGCTGCGCTCCGAGGTCGGCTGGACCCCCGCCTTCGCCAAGAAGGGCTTCTTCGCGCCCCTGGACGGCACCGAGGCCCTCGCCGAGCAGGACAAGTTCCAGCCCAGCCTGATCGAGCAGGCCAAGTACGACGGCAAGACCTACGGCGTCCCCTTCACCACGGACACCCTCGCCCTCGTCTACAACAAGGCCCTGTTCGAGAAGGCCGGCGTCGAGGCCCCCAAGACCTGGGGCGACCTGAAGAAGGCCGCCGCCACCATCAAGGACAAGACCGGCGTCGACGGCTACTGGGGCTCCACCCAGGCCTACTACGCCCAGTCCTTCCTCTATGGCGAGGGCACCGACACCGTCGACGCCGACGCCAAGAAGATCACCGTCACCTCGCCCGAGGCCAAGAAGGCCTACGGCACCTGGCAGGGCCTGTTCAAGGGCAAGGGCCTGCACAAGGCCGACACCACCGCCGACGCCTACGCCCACATCCAGGAGGCGTTCGTCAGCGGCAAGGTCGCCTCGATCGTCCAGGGCCCGTGGGAGATCACCAACTTCTACAAGGGCTCCGCCTTCAAGGACAAGAACAACCTCGGCATCGCCACCGTCCCGGCCGGCTCCACCGGCAAGGCGGGCGCCCCGACCGGCGGCCACAACCTCTCCGTGTACGCGGGCTCGGACAAGGCCCACCAGGAGGCCTCGCTGAAGTTCGTGAAGTTCATGACCTCGGCGAAGGCCCAGGAGACCATCGCGCTGAAGAACTCCACGCTCCCCACGCGCGAGGACGCCTACACCGACAAGGTCAAGGCCGACCCCGGCATCGCCGGCTACCAGGGCGTGCTGTCGTCCGCCCAGCCGCGTCCGGCGCTGCCCGAGTACAGCTCGCTGTGGGGTCCGCTCGACGACGAGCTGATCGAGATCGCGGGCGGCAAGGAGTCCCTGGACAAGGGCCTCGGCGACGCCGAGACCGCCATCGCCAAGCTGGTGCCGGACTTCACCAAGTGACCGCCGGGTGGCCGCCGGGTCCCCGGTCATGGGGGAGGGGATCCGGCGGCCACCGCCCGCGCCCGGGCCCGGGCAACTCCCCTCCGAACTCCTTGAACCTCCAGAAGGTGCCGAACCATGACAGTCGTCATCGACCGAGCGACCGGCAAGCGGCGCGGTGAGCGGGAACCGCGACCCGGGCCGGGCAGCCGGCTGAAGAACGGCTTCCACAAGCACTGGTACGCCTACGCGATGATCGCGCCGGTGGCGGTCGTCCTCGGCGTCCTCGTGCTGTACCCGCTGGCGTACGGCCTGTACCTCACCCTCACCGACGCCACCAGCCTGAACACCGCCCGCACGATCGGCGTCAACGAGATCGACGCCACCTACAAGTTCATCGGCCTGGACAACTACGCCGACATCCTGTGGGGCCCGACGGCGTACGACCGTTTCTGGTCGCACTTCCTGTGGACGGTCTTCTGGACGGCGGCCTGCGTCGCCCTGCACTACGGCATCGGCCTCGGCCTCGCCCTGCTGCTCGACCAGAAGCTGCGCGGGCGCACCCTCTACCGGATGATCCTGGTGCTGCCCTGGGCCGTGCCGACCTTCGTCACCGTGTTCGGCTGGCGGTTCATGCTCGCCGACGGCGGCATCATCAACTCCGGCCTGGACTTCCTGCACCTGCCGACGCCGCTGTGGCTGGAGGACACCTTCTGGCAGCGGTTCGCCGCGATCATGGTCAACACCTGGTGCGGTGTGCCGTTCATGATGGTCTCGCTGCTCGGCGGACTCCAGTCGATCGACGCGAGCCTGTACGAGGCGTCCGAGATGGACGGGGCCAGCGCCTGGCAGCGGTTCCGGTACGTCACCCTGCCCGGCCTGAGGTCCGTCAGCACCACGGTCGTGCTTCTGGGCGTGATCTGGACCTTCAACCAGTTCGCCATCATCTTCCTGCTGTTCGGCAACACCGCCCCGGACGCCCAGATCCTCGTGACCTGGGCCTACCAGCTGGGCTTCGGACAGCAGCCGCGCGACTACGCCCAGTCCGCCGCCTACGGAATCCTGCTCCTGTCCATCCTGATCGTCTTCACCTCCTTCTACCGCCGCTGGCTGAACCGCAACGAGCAGCAGCTCGCGATCTGAGGCAGGAGTCCGAAATGAGTACGACCACCGTCGAGACCTCCGCCGCGGGCACCGGGCGGCGCCCCGCCGACGCACCCCGCAAGGTCCGCCGCCGCGGCGAGCACAGCCGCGCGACCTCCCTCGTCTCGCACGCCATCCTGATCGGCGCGAGCCTGACCGCGCTCTTCCCGATCGCCTGGCTGCTCTTCCTGTCCCTCGGCCCGGACAAGGACGACTACCTCCACCCCGGGCGCATCTGGGGCAAGATGACGTTCGACAACTACGCGTTCGTCCTCAAGGACACCAGCTTCTTCGACTGGCTGACGAGCACACTCGTCGTCGTGCTGGGCACGACCCTCATCGGCGTCGTCGTCGCCGCGTCCACCGGCTACGCCGTCTCCCGCATGCGGTTCCCCGGCTACCGGAAGCTGATGTGGGTGCTGCTCGTCACCCAGATGTTCCCCATCGCGGTACTGATCGTGCCGATGTACCAGATCCTCTCGGATCTCCAGCTCATCGACAGCTACCTTGGTCTCATCCTTGTCAACTGCACCACGATCGTGCCGTACTGCGCCTGGCTGATGAAGGGCTATTTCGACACCATCCCGTTCGAGATCGACGAGGCCGGGCGAGTCGACGGGCTGACCCCCTTCGGCACCTTCGCGCGGCTGATCCTTCCGCTGGCCAAGCCGGGCCTCGCGGTCGCCGCGTTCTACAGCTTCCTCACGGCCTTCGGTGAGGTGGCGTTCGCTTCCACGTTCCTGCTGAGCGACGACAAGTACACGTTCGCCGTCGGTCTCCAGACGTTCGTGAGCGAGCATGACGCGCAGCGGAACCTGATGGCCGCGACGGCTGTGCTGATCGCGATACCGGCTGCCCTGTTCTTCTACCTCGTGCAGAAGAACCTGGTCACCGGGCTTACCGCGGGTGGCACGAAGGGGTGACCCGGTGCCCCTCGGGGCACTGCCGAACCGCTCCTCACAAGCCCGAGGCGGCCGCGGTGCCCATCCGACCCCGCTGTGCCGCGGCCGCCTCGTCACCCACCCACCCCACGCTCACATGACCACACCTCTGTTACGCATCAAGGACGACATGAGCCAGCACTCAGCTGCACCTGCCCCCACCTCCACGTCCGCCGTGGCCGTCGCCAAGCGTCGCGGCTGGTGGCGGGACGCGGTGATCTACCAGGTGTACCCACGCAGCTTCGCCGACAGCAACGGTGACGGCATGGGTGACCTGGAAGGCGTCCGCACCCGTCTGCCGTACCTGCGCGACCTCGGCGTGGACGCCGTGTGGCTCAGCCCCTTCTACGCCTCGCCGCAGGCCGACGCCGGCTACGACGTCGCCGACTACCGGGCCGTCGATCCCATGTTCGGCAACCTCCTGGACGCCGACGCGCTGATCCGCGACGCCCACGAACTGGGCCTGCGGATCATCGTCGACCTCGTGCCCAACCACTCCTCCGACCAGCACGAGTGGTTCAAGCGGGCCGTCGCGGACGGCCCGGGCTCCCCGCTGCGGGACCGCTACCACTTCCGCCCCGGCAAGGGGGAGGACGGGGAGCTGCCGCCCAACGACTGGGAGTCGATCTTCGGCGGCCCGGCCTGGACCCGGGTCACCGAACCCGACGGCACGCCCGGCGAGTGGTACCTGCACCTCTTCGCCCCCGAGCAGCCCGACTTCAACTGGGAGCACCCGGCGGTCGGCGACGAGTTCCGCTCCATCCTGCGCTTCTGGCTGGACATGGGCGTCGACGGCTTCCGGATCGATGTCGCCCACGGCCTGGTGAAGGCGGAAGGGCTGCCCGACCTTGGATCCCATGACCAGGTGAAGCTGCTGGGCAACGATGTCATGCCGTTCTTCGACCAGGAGGGCGTGCACGAGATCTACCGGCAGTGGCGGCTCGTCCTCGACGAGTACGCGGGCGAGCGCATCTTCGTGGCGGAGGCCTGGACGCCGACCATCGAGCGCACCGCCCACTACGTCCGCCCGGACGAGCTGCACCAGGCCTTCAACTTCCAGTACCTCAGCACCCACTGGGACGCGGAGGAGATGCGCGAGGTCATCGACCGCACCCTGGAGGCCATGCGCCCGGTCGGGGCCCCCGCCACCTGGGTGCTGTCCAACCACGACGTGACCCGGCACGCCACCCGCTTCGCCAACCCGCCCGGCCTCGGCACCCAGATCCGCCTGGCCGGCGACCGGGAGCTGGGCCTGCGCAGGGCCCGGGCCGCGACCCTGCTGATGCTCGCGCTGCCCGGCTCGGCCTACATCTACCAGGGCGAGGAGCTGGGCCTTCCGGACGTCGTGGACCTGCCGGACGAGGTGCGCCAGGACCCGGCGTACTTCCGGGGCGCGGGCCAGGACGGCTTCCGCGACGGGTGCCGGGTGCCGATCCCGTGGACCCGGACCGGGTCGTCGTACGGCTTCGGCGACGGTGGCAGCTGGCTGCCGCAGCCGGCGGGCTGGGGCGAGCTGAGCGTCGAGGCGCAGACCGGCGAGCCCGGCTCGACCCTGGAGCTGTACCGGGCCGCGCTCGCCGTGCGCCGCGCGCAGCCCGACCTCGGCGCCGGCTCCTCCGTGGAGTGGCTGCGGGCGCCCGAGGGCGTGCTCGCCTTCCGGCGCGGGGAGTTCGTGTGCGTCGCGAACACCACCGGCGAGTCGGTGGCGATGCCGGCGTACGGCCGGGTGCTGGTCGCGAGCGGGGAGGTCGTCGAGGTCGACGACGAGGCCAAGGTGCCGGCCGACACCACGGTGTGGTGGAGCACGGCGGTCACCGCCTGATTTTCCGTTGAATTGCGCACGGCCCGCTGCCCTTTGGGGCGGCGGGCCTTTAACATCTGCGTCACCGCAAGGTTTCTGAACCTTGCAGCAAGAACCTTCAACGAAGAAGGAAACCCCACATGGCACGCAGACATCTCTCCGCCGCCGCGCTCGCCGCGGCTGCGGTTGTCATGAGCCCGACCAGTGCACAGGCCTCCCCACCTGGCACCAAGGACGTCACCGCAGTGCTCTTCGAGTGGAAGTTCGCTTCCGTCGCCCGCGAGTGCACCCACACCCTCGGCCCCGCCGGATACGGCTACGTCCAGGTCTCCCCGCCCGCCGAGCACATACAGGGCCCGCAGTGGTGGACCTCGTACCAGCCGGTCAGCTACAAGATCGCCGGCCGGCTCGGGGACCGGGCGGCCTTCCGGAACATGGTGAACACCTGCCACGCGGCCGGTGTGAAGGTCGTCGTCGACACGGTGATCAACCACATGTCGGCGGGCGACGGCACCGGCACCGGCGGCTCGCCGTACACCAAGTACGACTACCCCGGCCTGTACTCCCCGTACGACTTCGACGACTGCACCTCCCGGATCGGCAACTACCAGGACCGCTGGAACGTCCAGCACTGCGAACTGGTGGGCCTCGCCGACCTCGACACCGGCGAGAACTACGTCCGCGGCGCCATCGCCGGGTACATGAACGACCTGCTCTCCCTCGGCGTCGACGGCTTCCGCATCGACGCGGCCAAGCACATGGACGCCGCCGATCTCACGAACATCAAGTCCCGGCTGAGCAACCCATCGGCGTACTGGAAGCAGGAGGCCATCTTCGGCGCCGGCGAGGCCGTCCAGCCCACCGAATACACGGGCAACGGCGACGTCCAGGAGTTCCGCTACGGCTACGACCTCAAGCGGGTCTTCGACAACGAGAACCTCGCCTATCTGAGGAACTACGGCGAGGGCTGGGGCTACATGAACAGCTCGGTGGCCGGCGTCTTCGTCGACAACCACGACACCGAGCGCAACGGCTCGACCCTGAACTACAAGGACGGCGCCCGTTACACCCTGGCCAACGTCTTCATGCTGGCCTGGCCCTACGGCGCGCCCGACATCAACTCCGGCTACGAGTTCAGCGACCACGACGCAGGCCCGCCCAACGGCGGCCAGGTCAACGCCTGCTGGCAGGACGGCTGGAAGTGCCAGCACAACTGGCCCGAGATCAAGTCGATGGTCGGCTTCCGCAACGCCACTCGCGGTGAGCCGGTCACCGACTGGTGGGACAACGGCGGCGACGCGATCGCCTTCGGGCGCGGCAGCAAGGGCTTCGTGGCCATCAACCACGAGTCGGGCTCCCTGACCCGGACGTACCAGACCTCGCTGCCGGCGGGGACGTACTGCGACGTGCAGAACAACGCGACCGTGACGGTGAACTCCAGCGGGCAGTTCGCGGCCACGCTGGGCTCGAACACGGCCCTGGCGATCTACGCGGGGAAGCCGAGCTGCTGAAAGTTCTTTCCAATGATTTCAGGACTCTTGCTGTAAGCGTTTCGGCGGCGATACGGTCGCGCGGGGTCGGACCCGTGAGAGCCGCAATCGCAAGGAGTCCACGTCAGTGATACCGAGATGGCCGGCGCCGCCGAGGCGCCGAACCGCCCGTGCCGGACGGGTCGCTGCGGTCACCGCCACCGCGCTGGCCGCAGCACTCGTCCAGCCTCTCGCCGCCGGAGCGGCCACCCCACCGGCGCCCCCGTCCGACGCGAGGCTCGCCGCCGAGCCCGCCCGCCACGACGCCACCCGCGAGCAGTTCTACTTCGTCCTGCCGGACCGCTTCGCCAACGGTGACCCGCGCAACGACAAGGGCGGACTGACCGGTTCACGCCTGTCCACCGGCTACGACCCCACCGACAAGGGCTTCTACCAGGGCGGCGACCTCAAGGGCCTGACCAGGAAGCTCGACTACATCAAGGGCCTCGGCACCACCGCCCTGTGGATGGCCCCGATCTTCAAGAACCAGCCCGTGCAGGGCACCGGCGCGAACGCCTCCGCCGGCTACCACGGGTACTGGATCACCGACTTCACCCAGGTCGACCCGCACTTCGGCACCAACAAGGACCTCGAGACCCTCATCGACAAGGCGCACGCCAAGGGCATGAAGGTCTACTTCGATGTCATCACCAACCACACGGCGGACGTCGTCGACTACGAGGAGAAGTCCTACGACTACCTCTCCAAGGGCGCGTTCCCGTACCTGACGAAGGACGGCATGCCGTTCGACGACGCCGACTACGCGGACGGGCGGCGGGACTTCCCCGCAGTCGGCCGCGACTCCTTCCCGCGCACGCCCGAGGTCACGCGGAACAACAAGGTCCCGTCGTGGCTCAACGACCCGACGATGTACCACAACCGCGGTGACTCCACCTTCGCCGGTGAGAGCTCCGCGCACGGCGACTTCTCCGGCCTCGACGACCTGTGGACCGAGCGTCCCGAGGTCGTCAAGGGGATGGAGAAGATCTACCAGCGCTGGGTACGGGACTTCGATATCGACGGCTTCCGGATCGACACCGTGAAGCACGTCAACATGGAGTTCTGGACGCAGTGGGCCACCGCCCTCGACGCCTACGCGGCCCGGCAGGGCCGCGACGACTTCTTCATGTTCGGCGAGGTCTACTCGGCCGACACGGACGTCACCTCCCCGTACGTCACCCGGGGCCGCCTCGACGCCACGCTGGACTTCCCCTTCCAGGAGGCGGCCCGCCAGTACGCCTCGCAGGGCGGCAGCGCGCAGAGGCTCGCGAGCGTCTTCGGCGACGACTACAAGTACACGACCGGCAAGGCCAACGCGTACGAGCAGGTCACCTTCCTCGGCAACCACGACATGGGCCGGATCGGCCACTTCCTGAAGCAGGACGACCCGAAGGCCACCGACGCGCAGCTGCTGAAGAAGGGCAAGCTCGCCAACGAGCTGATGTTCCTCAGCCGCGGCAACCCCGTCGTCTACTACGGCGACGAGCAGGGCTTCGCCGGAGCGGGCGGCGACAAGGACGCCCGGCAGAGCATGTTCGCCTCCCGCACCGCCGACTACCTCGACGACGACCGGATCGGCACCGACGACACCCACGCCGACGACGCCTACGACACCAGAGCACCGCTCTACCGCCAGATCAGTGCTCTCGCCAAGCTCCGCAAGGCCAACCCCGCCCTGACCGACGGCGTCCAGCAGCAGCGGTACGCGGCCGACGGCCCGGGCGTGTACGCCTTCTCCCGCACCGACGCCAAGAGCGGCATCGAGTACGTCGTCGCCGTCAACAACGCGGAGGAGGCGAAGACGGCGACGTTCGCGACCGGTTCGGCCGGCATGACCTTCCGCGGCCTCTACGGCACCGACGCCGCCCCGAAGAGCGACGGCGACAGGAAGCTCACCGTGACGGTCCCGGCCGGCTCGGCGATCGTCCTGAAGGCGTCCGGCCGGCTCGCGAAGCCCGCCACCGCCCCCGCGATCACCCTGAAGGCCCCTGCGGCCGGCGCCACCGGAACGGCGGAGCTCTCCGCGGACGTCGACGGCGGGCAGCTGAACCGCGTCGTCTTCGCCGCCCAGACCGGAAACGGCAAGTGGCAGGTCCTCGGCTCCGCCGACCACGCCCCGTACAAGGTCACCCAGACCATCGCCGAGGACGTACCCCCCGGCACCGCCCTGCGCTACAAGGCCGTCGTGGTCGACTCGGCCGGCCGCACCGCGAGCGCCCTGGCCGCCTCCACCACCGGCACCCCGCCCGTCGCCCAGCCGCCCACCGCGTCCTCGCGCGACTACGCGATCGTTCACTACAAGCGCGCGGACGGCGACTACGCCGACTGGGGCCTGTACGCCTGGGGCGACCTCGCCGAGGGCGAGGCCACCGAGTGGCCGAAGAGCCACCCCTTCACCGGCCGGGACGCCTACGGGGCCTTCGCCTGGGTCAAGCTCAAGCCCGGCGCCTCGAACGTCGGCTTCCTCGTCATCGACAAGGACGGCACCAAGGACGTCGCCACCGACCGCACGATCGACGTCACCAAGACCGGCGAGGTCTGGATCGAGCAGGGCAAGGAGACCGTCACCACCGAGCGGCCCGCGTACCCGGCGCCCGACAAGAGCAAGGCCGTCCTGCACTACCACCGGGCCGACGGCGCCTACGACGGCTGGGGCCTGCACGTGTGGACCGGCGCCGCGAACCCCACCGACTGGTCGAACCCCCTCGAGCCGGTCAAGACTGATTCCTATGGCGCAGTCTTCGAGGTGCCGCTCACCGAGGGTGCCACCAGCCTCAGCTACATCGTCCACAAGGGCGACGAGAAGGACCTGCCCACCGACCGGTCGCTCGACCTCAAGGCGGCCGGCCACGAGGTGTGGCTGGTGAGCGGCCAGGAGAACCACCTGCTCCCGCAGCCCGCGGGCAGTGCCGTCGCCCTCGACCCGACCACCTCCAAGGCGGTCTGGATCGACCGGAACACCCTGGCCTGGAACGGCTCGGAGGCCGCCGCCTCCACCCAGCTGCAGTACTCCCGCGACGGCTCGATCAAGGTCGAGGACGGTGCACTGACCGGCGACGCCAAGTGGCTGCGCCTGTCGAAGGGGGAGCTGACCGACGCCCAGAAGGCGAAGTTCCCGCACCTGAAGGAGTACGACGCCTGGTCCGTCGACCCCCGTGACCGCGACCGGGTCCGCGAGGCCCTGCGCGGTCAGATCGTCGCCACCCAGCACGCCGCCAACGGGGCCGTCCTCGCGGCGACCGGGGTCCAGATCGCCGGAGTCCTCGACGACCTCTACGACGCGACCGGGGCCGACCTGGGGCCGACGTTCTCCCGGGGCCGCCCCACCCTGGCCGTGTGGGCGCCCACCGCGCAGTCCGTGTCCCTGGAGATCGGCGACGCCACCGTGCCGATGAAGCGCGACGCCGCCACCGGCGTCTGGTCCGTCACCGGCCCGGCGTCCTGGAAGAACAAGCCTTACCGCTACGTCGTGAAGGTCTGGGCGCCCAGCGTCCGCAAGGTCGTCACCAACAAGGTCACCGACCCCTACGCCCTCGCCCTCACCACCGACTCCGAGCGGAGCCTCGCCGTCGACCTGGACGACAAGGCCCTCAAGCCGGCCGGGTGGTCGACCTACACCAAGCCCAAGGCCGTACCGCTGCGGGACGCCCAGATCCAGGAGCTGCACATCCGGGACTTCTCCGTCGAGGACCGCACGGCGAAGCACCCCGGCACCTACCTCGCCTTCACCGACAAGGCGAGCGACGGCTCCAGGCACCTGCGCGAGCTGGCGAAGGCCGGCACCTCGTACGTCCATCTCCTGCCCGCCTTCGACATCGCCACCATCCCGGAGAAGAAGTCCGAGCAGGCGACCGTCGACTGCGACCTCGCCGCCCTCCCGGCCGACTCCGACAAGCAGCAGGAGTGCGTCGGGAAGATCGCCGCGAAGGACGCCTACAACTGGGGCTACGACCCGTACCACTACACGGTCCCCGAGGGTTCCTACGCCACCGACCCGGACGGCACGGCCCGCACGGTCGAGTTCCGCGAGATGGTCAAAGCCCTCAACGACGACGGCCTGCGGGTCGTCATGGACGTCGTCTACAACCACACCGCGGCTAGCGGTCAGGCGCAGACGAGCGTCCTCGACCGGATCGTCCCGGGCTACTACCAGCGGCTCCTCGCCGACGGCTCGGTGGCGAACAGCACCTGCTGTGCCAACACCGCCACCGAGAACGCCATGATGGGCAAGCTGGTCGTCGACTCGATCGTCACCTGGGCCAGGGAGTACAAGGTCGACGGCTTCCGCTTCGATCTCATGGGCCACCACCCGAAGGCCAACATCCTCGCGGTCCGCAAGGCCCTCGACGCGCTCACCCCTCAGAAGGACGGCGTCGACGGAAAGAAGATCATCCTGTACGGGGAGGGCTGGAACTTCGGGGAGGTCGCCGACGACGCCCGGTTCGTCCAGGCCACTCAGAAGAACATGGCCGGCACGGGCATCGCCACCTTCTCCGACCGGGCCCGTGACGCCGTGCGCGGCGGCGGCCCCTTCGACGAGGACCCCGGCGTGCAGGGCTTCGCGTCCGGCCTCTACACCGAACCCAACTCCTCCGAGAACAACGTCAGTCCGGCCGAACAGAAGGCCCGCCTGCTGCACTACCAGGACCTGATCAAGGTCGGACTCTCCGGCAACCTCGCCGGCTACCGGTTCACCGGCACCGGCGGCAAGGAGGTCAAGGGCTCCGAGGTCGACTACAACGGCTCACCCGCCGGGTACGCGGACGCCCCGGGTGACGCCCTCGCCTACGCCGACGCCCACGACAACGAGTCCCTGTTCGACGCGCTCGCCTTCAAGCTCCCTGCCACGACCAGTGCGTCCGACCGGGCCCGTATGCAGGTCCTGGCCATGGCGACGGCCACCCTGTCCCAGGGCCCGGCCCTCTCCCAGGCGGGCACCGACCTGCTCCGCTCCAAGTCCCTGGACCGCAACTCCTACGACAGCGGCGACTGGTTCAACGCCGTCCACTGGAACTGCGCCGACGGCAACGGCTTCGGCCGCGGACTGCCCATGGCGGCCGACAACGCCGGCAAGTGGCCCTATGCCAAGCCCCTGTTGAGCAAGGTGAAGGTCGGCTGCGAGCAGATCGAGGGCGCCTCGGCGGCCTACCGGGACCTGCTGCGGATCCGTGCCACCGAGCAGGACTTCTCCCTCGGCACCGCCGAGCGGGTGCAGTCCCGGCTCTCCTTCCCGCTGTCCGGCAAGGACGAGACACCCGGCGTGATCACCATGCGGCTCGGCGACCTCGTCGTCGTCTTCAACGCCACACCCGAGCGGCGGGAACAGCGCGTCCCCGCACTCACCGGGACCGGCTACCGGCTGCACCCGGTGCAGGCGGCGGGGGCGGACCCTATCGTCAAGTCGTCCTCCTACGCGGCGGAATCCGGCACGTTCGCCGTTCCGGGGCGCACGGTCGCCGTCTTCACCCGGGCCGCCGGATAGCCGCACTACGTTGGGTGGGGCAGGCCGCGACGGACGGTCTGCCCCCACCCACGTACGCCCCGAGGGCTGTCGAGATGTACGCCAACGGCACACAGCGGACCCCAGGCACCACCGTGCTGGTCGTGGACGACGTCGCGGCCAGCCGGTACGCCATGGGCGCGGTGCTGAGCCGGGCCGGCCACCAGGTCGTGCCGGTCGCCAGCGGCGGCGAGGCGCTCGTCGAACTCGACGTCCGGATGCGCGACGGCACCCTGCCCGACGTGGCCCTCGTCGACGTGGGCCTGCCGGACATGAGCGGCTTCGAACTGTGCCGCCGGGTCCGGGCCAGGCCGCCCATGGCCGCGCTGCCCGTCGTGCACTTCTCCGCCGCCGCGACCGCGCCCGGCGACCGGTGCCGGGGACTGGACGCGGGCGGCGACGCCTATCTGACCGTGCCCGCCGAGCCGCAGGAGATCCAGGCCGTCGTACGGGCCGCCGTGCGCGGGGCCCGCCGCAGCACGGGCGCCGAGACCGCCGTCCACCGTCTGACGCTGCTGTCCGAGGCCATCGTCACCGTGCAGGCCGCCCGCTGCCCGCGGGAACTCGCCGCCGCGGCCGCCGAAGGCGCCGCACACCTCACCGACTCGCCCGCCGTGGTGTTCGTGATCGGCCCGGACGGCGAGCCGCACCGGGGCACGGCCCGGTGCCGCCCCGCACCGGCGGACAGCGGCGCGCACCAGGCGGCGGCCCGGCTGGTCACCCGGCTCGCGGAGGGCCGCACGGGCGTCACCAGCACCGTCGTCCCCGCGCCGCTGTGGCCGGCCGGGATGTTCCGGGCGGGCGTCGAGGAGGACGCCCGCCTGACCGTGGCGACCGCCCAGGACGGCAGTACGGCCGTCTGCCTCGCTACGCCCGTACGGCGCGCCGCGATCACCGACCCCGCGGCCGACGGGCTGCTCGCCCGCCTCGCCCAGGCCTGCGCGCTCGCCGCCGAGCCGCTGTTGCTGTACCGGGTGGAGCGGCATGTCGCCCTCACCCTCCAGCACAGCTTCCTGCCCCAGCCGCACAAGCTGCCCCACCTGCCCGGCGTCGACATCGTCGTCCGCTATGTGCCCGCCTCCCGGCAGACCGAGATCGGCGGCGACTTCTACGCCGCCCTGCGCACCGGCGAGGGCGTGCTCACCGCCGTCGGGGACGTCGTCGGGCACTCGCTGGACGCAGCCACCGTCATGGTCGAGATCCGGCACGCGCTGCGCGCCTACTGCGTGGCCGAGAGCGACCCGGTGGTCCTGGCCGGGCGGCTCGACCGGATGCTCCAGCAGTACCACCCCGATGTCACGGCGACCGTCTGCCTGGCCCTGGTCGATCCCGGCAGCGGGCGGGTGCGGATCGCCAACGCCGGGCACATCCCGCCGCTGATCCTGCGCGACGGAGGCGGTGCCGAGTACGTCGACGCGTGCGGTCCGCTGCTCGGGCTGGGCCTGGAACGGCCCGCGCCGACCGAGCGGCACCTGGCCCCCACCGACCGCCTCCTCATGGTCACCGACGGCCTCATCGAGACCCGCGGCACCCCCCTGGAGACCTCCATGGAACAGCTCCGCACGGCCGCCGCCGACGCCCCGGCCGGCCTCGACACCCTCTGCGACGTGCTGCTCGGCTGTTTCGGCCGGGACCGGGAGGACGACATCGCGATGCTGGCGCTGCGGTTAGGGTGAGCCCGATGGCCGCCTAGAACAGGAGTGCTCATGCCGCAGATCACCGTCGACTATTCCGCCGACCTCGCGGACGACTTCGACCGGCCCGGGTTCGCGAAGGCGCTGCACGAGGCAACGGTCGAGATCGCGGCCGCCAAGCCGGCGGCGTGCAAGACCCGGTTCCGCCGGACCGAGGACGTCGTGGTCGGCCCCGAGACCGAGGGGCACGCTCATGTCCACGTCCACATCGCGCTGCTCGCCGGCCGCACCGAGGAGACCAGGGCCCGGCTCACCGAGGCCACCCTGGAGTTGCTGCGCACTCACCTGAAGGCCGCCGAGGGGCGCGTGCTGCACGCCTCCGCCGAGGTCCGCGAACTGGACGCGTCCTACCGGAAGTTCGAGAGCTGAGCGGGCTCAGGTCGCCAGCGCCAGCAGGCGGCCGGCCAGGGTGGCGAACGGGCCGTCGGCCGGCTCCTCCTGGGCGATGCGGCGCAGCAGGGCGGCCATCTCCGCGTCCTGGGCGGCGCTGACGGCGGTGAGCGCGGCGAAGTCGTGGACGAGCTGGACCTCCAGCTCGGCCCGCGGGATGCGCCGGCCGTCCAGCCAGATCAGCGCCGTCGACTCGGCGAGCGAGATCCAGGAACGCACCACCAGTTCCAGCCGCGCGGGCGGGTCGGTCACGCCCAGATGCGAAAGGATCTGGACATACGCGGCCTGCCGTACGGAGTCGATGAGCGCGTTGGTCGTCGAGGAGCCGACCGCCGGACCGCCGCGCATGAGGGCGGAGAAACCGGGGCCGTGCTCGTCGACGAAGTCGAAGAAGCGGCGCATCACACGCAGCAGCCGCGCCCCCAGCGGCCCCTCGTGCGGCTCCACGAACCGGGCCGCGAGATCGTCCGAGGCCCGCTTCAACGCGGCCTCGTACAGGCTGAGTTTGCCGGGAAAGTAGTGGTAGACCAACGGGCGTGAAATGCCCGCGGCCGACGCTATCTCGTCGATGGAGACCTCGTCGGGCGAGCGGCGGCTGAACAGTTCGAGGGCGACGCCGATCAACTGCTGCCGCCGCTCCTCGACTCCCAATCTGCGGCGAACCCCGGTAGTCATGCGAACACCTTACCGATCGAATCCAGCCTCGAACGGATCGGATCGGTCCGGGATCGGTCGGGGATCGGTCGGGGGTGGTCACCCAGGGGCGCCGGGCGGGGGCGTCTCAGCCGCCTCTCAGCGCAGTCCGCCGCTCAGCGCAGCCCGCCGATCGGACGCCCGTCCCGCAGCGTCCCCTTCAGCTCGGCCCGCGCCCCCTGCTCGGCCGGCACGGTCAGCAAACTGGTCTGCGATGCCCCGCCGACCCCGCCCGTCGCCCGGATCGACGCGGTGTCCCGGCTGCCGGCGGCCAGCAGATACCAGCCGCCCGCCTTCGACTGCCACAGCACTCCGGCCAGCACATGCGGCTCGCGCGCCCCGCAGGCGAGAACGTTCTCGGCCTTCGCCGCCACCGCCCCGTACCTCCCGCCCGGCGTGTGGAACTGGGCCAGCACCCGCGCCCCGCCGCCCCGCCAGGTCTCGGCCCGGGTGCACACCCACGCGGCCGAACCGCTCGCGTCCGGCAGCGGCTGCTTGTTGAACGCCCAGGCGTTGACGCTCCGTACGCCCGCGGAGCGCACCGTGCCCAGCGAGCAGGCGAACGGCCGCCAGGTGCGCAGCGCCTCGGCACCGGACGCCTCGCGCGGTGAGCCGGGCCGTCCGGCGGTGAGCCGGGCCGGGACCAGTTCTCCGAGGTCGGTCAGCAGCCGCGTTTTCGTGCCGTCGCCCAGTTGCAGCACGTTCCACGACGTGCACGCGCCGGCCCGCAGAACCGGGCTGGCCAGCGGCGCGGTCACACCATCGGTGAGGGCCAGGTCCATCGCGCCGGAGCCCGGCTTCATCAGGTCCCGCTCGCCCGCCTCCTTCACCCAGGGGGCGGTCAGGTAGCGGACGTTGCCGTCGGCCCGGCCGAGGACCACCGCGCCCGCCTCGGCCCGGCCCGCGCCGTCGACCCGGGCGAAGTCGAGGGCGGCGCCCTGCGTGCCCTCCTTCGGCTCGGCGTACCGGGCGATGCGCAGACCGTCGTGGAGGATCACCACGCGCGCCGCGTCGACCGTCCCCGCGTACAGCAACTGGGGTGGTCCGGCCGGGCCGCCGGACGGGGTGCCGGGCGTCGCGGACACCCGGACCGTCTCGCCCGGGCGGGCCCAGACGGCCAGGGCGCGGCGCAGCAGGGCCGAGTCGCCGGTGAGGTCGCCGCGGGCCGGCCACACCGAGAAGTCGGTGCGCGCCGAGCCCCGCCACGCCACGGGGGAGACCCTGGTCAGCTTCGCCGGGTCCAGGGCGGCCTGGGCGGCCGGATTCCGTGCGTACGGCGGCGCGGCGGCGCCGTCGGGGCCCCAGCCCTCGCCGGGCAGACCCAGCAGCGCCCCGCACACCAGCAGGGCCGCCCCGGCGGCCAGCGCGGCCTTCAGGTGCTGGCGGCGCCGCATCAGGTCGGTGGGGCGGGCCTGGAGCGAGCACGGGTCGAACTCGGGGGAGTCGAGCAGTCCGTACTGCGCGGGGATCCCGTCGGCCTCCAGCAGCGCACCGTCCGCGTCGGCGACCCCCGCGGTCGTGAGCACCTTGCGTACGCCGTCGTCCGTCAGCCGCTCCAGGCCGCGCAGCGCGTAGGCGGCCCGGGCCGGGCCGGACAGGGTGGACAACCGCTGGTCCAGGGCGAGTTCGTCGGCGCCGCCGGACCGCGGGAACAGCTTCAGCCCCCACACCTGCGGCAGCACCGGCGGCAGCTGGGACCGCTTCGGCCAAGCCTTGCGCTTCAGCGGGAGCCCCGCCTCCAGCGCCGTACGCAGCACCTGGAGACGGACCAGGGCGTAGCCCGGATCGCCGTCACGGCCGGTCGACTGGGCCGGGATCACCGGCGCCGGTGTGCGGTTGCGGGGGAGGGCGCGCTGGGTGAGGGCGTGTGCGGTGAGGACGCGCCTGCTGCGGCCCAGGCCCGGCGGCAGCACCAGATAGGCGAGCCGCACGAGCCGCGGATAGTGCTCGACGAGCGCGGCCTCGGCCTGCTCGACATCGACGACCGGGCCGGTGGGGGAAGGGGGCGCGGGGCGCTGGGCGACATCCTGTGACTGCACGTTCAGCAGAACGAGCGAATCGGAGGATGGTCACCTGACCACGGGGGTCATGCCCCCGGCTGCTCCCCGGGCTCCACGAGCAGCCGTGCGTAGTTCGCCATCGACCGCTGGTAGCGCGGCAGGTGCGGGGCCAGGGCGCCGAGGGCCAGCGACAAGGCCTCGCGGTCGCGGCCCAGGTTGGACAGGCACAGCGCGAGCGTGGCGCGCACCGGGTCGTCCAGCTCGTCGGACGGAGCGTCCAGCTCGGGCGTCAGCAGCGCGACGCCCTCCTCGGCCCGGCCGATGTTCCGCAGCGAGCTGGCCATCTGGATCTTCGTCCGGCGGGCCTTGTAGGGGCTGACGTCGGCGAGGCCGAGCTCGAGCGCCTCCCGGTACAGCGGGACCGCCTTGTCCGAGCGGCCCGTGGAGTCCCAGGCGCAGGCCTGCTCGAACGGCCCGAGCGGGCTGCCCTCCGGCAGCTCGGCGACGAGGGCGTCGACGTCGGCGCGGAAGCGGGCCTCGTCCTCCTCGGTTTCGGCGTAGTCGTCGAACCGGTCCCACAGGGCGGCCACGCGATCTTCCCAGTCCTGGTTCACCGGGACAGACTCGCACGGACGTGCCTGAGGTGGCACCCGGATTTGAGCGCTGCGCCCGCCACAGCCGTATCGAAGACGAGAGCCTCTTGCCGGGGCTCCGTGCGGCATGCGTCCGGACCGTGCCGTGACAAGGACCGGAGGAACAGATGAGGGTGACCCGACCGATGCTCGCGCTGAGCGGCGCGGTGGCGATACTGGCGCTGACCGGCTGCGGATCCGGCGGCAAGGGCGAGGCGGCCGCGCCGGAGACGGTGACCGGCAGCCTGGAGCACATCGCGGCCGAGGCCAAGTGCAAGCCGAACATGCAGACCGACGCCGACACCATCCGCCAGGCCCTGTGCAAGAAGGGCAAGGAGAAATACGTCCTCGCGACCTTCGCCACCGACCGCGGACAGCGCGAGTGGCTGAACGGGGCGAAGGACTACGGCGGCTACTACCTCGTCGGCCGCAAGTGGGTCGCCGTCGGCGAGAAGAAGACGGTCACGGCGCTCCAGGGCACCATCGGCGGGACCATGGAGGAAGGCTCCGAGCACATGAATCCCGGTGGCAGTCACAACAGCGGCAAGCACGACAGCGGCAGCGGCCACGGCTGACCGCGCGGGCCGGGCAAGCGAAAGCCGGCGGTGGGAAATCCCACCGCCGGCTTTCACTTACGTGCGGACTACTGGCAGTCCTCGCCGTTGTTGATGCACTCGACCATCTCGTTCATCACGTTCTCGTCGAAGAAGTTGATGAAGTCGTTGTGGTCGGTGATCGCCTTGTGCAGCTGCTCCGGGAAGGAGTCCACCGCGAAGGCGTTCTGAATCTGCCCGTCGTTGATCTGCGGCGCCTGCACGTCGTAGACCAGGCGGACCTGGAGCTGGGGGATGGCCTGGAAGCCGTTCGAGCAGCTGCCGTCCGCCTCCACGAAGTCCACGTGGGTGCGGTGGTTGGCGCTGTCGATGTTCTGGCCGTCCCAGCAGCTCTGGAAGTTGGACGTCCGGACCACGCTGCTGCCCTCGGGGCAGAGCGGGTACTTGTCCGTCACCTGACGGTCCTCGAAGCCGGTGCAGCTCCAGGAGGTGTTGGCGTTGTTGAGGCCGTTGGTGAAGGCCTTGGCGTCACCGGTGATGATGCGCAGGGCCTTCGGCATCGCGACGACGTCGCTGGTGCGGTTGCCGACGAACTTGAGCTGGGCCTCGGCCGGCTCGACGATCTTGCCGACGTTGCCGTCCTGACCGCCACCGGGCTGGCCGGCGTCGATGTCGTCCGAACCGTCCTGGATCCGCAGGACCGGCCAGAAGTACGAGGACTTGTCGCCCTGGTTCTGGCAGGTCGTCTCGGCGTTCGCCAGGTCCTCGTCGCTCGCGAAGGCGTTGTTGCTCTGGTTGCCGACGTAGTCGTGCTGGTGCTGCGCGCCGTTGGAGACGCCGGGCGCCACGATCACGTTGTCCGAGTTGCGGTTCTCGTTCTCGTTGGTGCCGCAGTTCGTGGTGAACGAGCCCGTGGAACCGCCGTCGCCGTTCGCGGCGAGACCGTTCGGCAGGTTGCGGGAGTTGGGCTGGACGTCCTCGATGTTGATGAAGTCGTCGGCCACCGGGCCGTTGTTGGCCTGACCGCCGTTGCCGCCCTGACCCTGGTCCTGGCCGTTGTCACCGCCCTGGTCCTGACCGCCGTCCTGGTTCTGACCGCCGTCCTGGTTCTGGTCCTGGCCGTCCTGGTTCTGGCCGTCGTTGTTCTGACCGTCTCCGGCCTGGCCGTCGTTGGTGTTCGCGTCGGCGGCCATGCCCTTGCATTCCGCCATCTGGGCGAGGTTGTCCGGGGCCTGTCCGCCCACCCGCCGGATGTTGATGCCGATCCGGTCGATGACAGCGGTCCGCTTCGACTTCAGCGGGCCGAGGATGGCGTTGTTGACGAAGCCCGAGTCACCGGCCTGGGCCTGACGCGTGGAGGCGAGCCGGGTGTAGGCCTCGCTGATCTGCTTGTCGAGGTTCGCCAGCTCCTTGTCCACCCCCTGCCGCGCACCCTCCGGCACATCGGTGAGCTGCTGGCCCACGTCCGGGCACTGGATCGTGGCGATCTGTGCGCCCGCGGCCTTCGTCTGGTTCGCCGAGTTCTCCTCATGCGCCGAGGCATAGAAGTTTGCCCAGATCAGCCCGCCCCCACCGAGCGCTAGGGCCGCCGATGCGGCTATGGCCTTGGTGGCCATCGGCGTCCGGCGTTTTCTTGTGTTGCGTCCCATGGAACTCCTCTGACTTCCTTTTTCGGGGGCATCGAGGCGCCCGACAGGAGTGAAGCGGCGCCCTTCCATACGGAGGCCGTCCCAGGGGTGTTCAGATGTCTCGGAAATTGATGCGAGATTCGTGAGGGAGCTGTGTTCTCAACAGCCTCTCGCGCACCGGGAGTTGTTGATCCTCGACAGCGGGTGAAGAGGCAGGTCCGGTTTCACCGGCCGTGGTCGAGATACGCGAGAACCGCCAGCACGCGCCGGTTGTCGTCGTCCGAGACCTCCAGTCCCAGTTTGGCGAAGATGTTCGCGGTGTGCTTGGCGATCGCCCGTTCCGTCACGACCAGCCTGCCCGCGATCGCCGCGTTGGTCCGGCCCTGCGCCATCAGCTCCAGCACCTCCCGCTCCCGGGGAGTCAGCCGGGCCAGCGGCCTGCCGTCGCCCGCCTGCCGCGCCAGCAGCTGCTGGATCACCTGCGGATCCATCGCCGTACCACCGGCGGCGACCCGCCGTACCGCGTCCACGAACTGCTCGGCGTCGAACACCCGGTCCTTCAGCAGGTATCCGACGCCGCCGCTGCCGTCGGCGAGCAGCTCACGCGCGTAGAGCTGCTCCACGTGCTGGGAGAGCACCAGCACCGGCAGCCCGGGCCGTTTCCTGCGGGCGTCCAGGGCGCACTGAAGGCCCTCGTCGGTGTGCGTGGGCGGCAGGCGGACGTCGACCACGGCGACGTCCGGTTCCAGCTCGGCCAGTGCGGCGGCCAGTTCGGGACCGGACTCGACGGCCGCCGCGATCTCGAAGTCGTGCGCCTGGAGCAGCCGGACGAGTCCGTCGCGCAGCAGGAACAGGTCTTCGGCCAGGACTACGCGCAAGGGATCTCCATGGTGACCATGGTGGGACCGCCCGCGGGGCTGCTGACGGCCAGGACGCCGTCGAATGTACCCAGTCGCCGCTCCACCCCGGCCAGTCCGGAACCGGCCCCGATCACCGCACCTCCCTTGCCGTTGTCGGTGACGGTCGCCCGCAGATGGCCGTCCGCGTGGTGCAGGTCGACCCAGATCCGGTCGGCTCCGGAGTGCTTCACGGCGTTGGTGAGCACCTCGCTCACGGCGAAGTACGCGGCGGACTCCACGGGCGCCTCCGCCCGCCCGGGCAGGTCCACGTTCACCTCGGTGGCCACCGGCATTCGCAGCGCCAGCGCCCGTACGGCGTCACCCAGTCCGCGCTCCGCGAGGACCGGCGGATGGATGCCGCGCACCAGCTCGCGCAGCTCGGCCAGCGCCTCGACCGAGGACGTGCGGGCCTGCGCGATCAGCTCCTTGGCCTTGGCCGGGTCCTTGTCGAGGAGCGCCTCGATGGTGCCCAGGTCCATGCCGACCGCCACCAGCCGGGCCTGGGCCCCGTCGTGCAGATCCCGTTCGATGCGCCGCAGTTCGGCGGCGGAGGAGTCGACCGCGTCCCGCCGCGTCTCGGTCAGGACCCGCACCCGCTCGGCCAGTTGGCGCTGGCCCGAGCCCAGAACGGCCTGGGTGAGGCGGAAGTGGACGTCCAGCAGGAGCGGGGTGAGGAAGTGGGCGAAGAGGAGGATGACGAGGCCCAGGGCGGCGGCACCGAGCGCGGACACCTGCCCCGTGACCGGCACGAACCCGTACCAGTACCCGTCGGGGAAGACCCGCCACAGCCCGATCGCGAGCGCGAACCCCTCCAGCGGGTACAGCCACAGCGCGGCCGGCAGCAGCGCGGTGAGGAACCCCGCCGTCATGTCGACCGGCAGCCACATCAGGTCCCGCCAGGTCGCCGGATCGCGCAGCATCCCGAAGGTGCGCGTCCACGGGTTGGCGTCCCTCGGCAGCGGCCGGTACGCCGGAGGTATCCGCACCCCGCCCCACTCCGCCGCGAGCACCCGCCGCCAGTTCGCGAACGCCCGCACCCCCGTCAGCACGTACGGCGTCGTGACGAGCCCGATCCCGATCGGGATGAGCGCCATGGACACCAGGGACAGGGTGAAGCACAGCACCGCCCCCGGCAGGGAGACCAGGGCGACCCCCAGCCCCCGCATCGCGAGCCCGATGCCCCGCCCCTTGGTACGCCCGTTGCCGTTCTTCGTGTCGATGGTCATGGCGTCAGTCTCGCCGAGCGGAGTGCGCGGGTCACTGGGCCGACCACCCCGGTCAGGGGGTGGTGCTACCTACACCCCTTCCGTCTCCGTCGGCCGCGAGCACCCTCGCCTCCACCTCCGGGGCGAGGCCCTTCCTCGTCCGGTCCGGGCGCTGGGGTGCCGTGCCGCCGATGTCCTGGAGCCACCGCCAGGTGTCGGCCACGGTCTCCTCGACGGGCCGGCAGCTCAGAGCCGACCCGACGGCCCGGGAGACGTCCGCGCCGTGCAGCGCGTCGTGCAGGTCGCTGCCCGGCGGCACCCACACCGGCAGCTCGGTCCACGGTTCGATGCCCGCCTTGAGGATCGCGTCGGGTTCGGTCCACCGGAGTTCGGCCGCAGCGCCGGTGACCCGGGCGCAGGCGTCCAGCAACTCGCCCATGGTGGCGTGCCCCTGCGGACTGATCAGGTTGTACGGCCCGCTCAGCTCCCGCTGCGCCGCGTGCAGGATCCACTCGGCCAGGTCACGGACGTCCACGTACTGAAGGGGCAGCTCGCGCGGGCCCGGAGCCAGCACGGGGCCGCCGCGCGCCATGCGACCCAGCCACCAGGGCAGTCGGCCGACGTTCTCGTACGGGCCGAGGATCAGCCCCGCCCGTACGAGCACGGACCGGTCAGCGCCGAAGGCGTCCAGGACGGCCAGTTCGCCGCCCCGCTTGTCCCGCGCGTAGTCGGTCTGGTCGGCGTCGGCCGACGCGCCCTCCACCAGGGGCGCGTCCTCGCCGTATCCCGCGGGCGGGGCCCACGCGTACACCGAGCAGCTCGACACGTACACGTACCGGCGGGCGCGGCCCCGCAGCAGCCGCGCCACCTCCCGCACCGCGCGGGGCGCCGCCGACCAGGTGTCGACGACGACGTCCCACTCGCCCGGGTCCTCGGCGAGGGCGGCCAGACCGCCGGGCGCGGTGCGGTCGCCGAGCAGCGACCGTACGCCGGCCGGCGCCTCGTGCCGCCCCCGGTGGAAGACGGTCACCTCCCAGCCCCGCCCCAGGGCCGCCTCCACGACGGCCCGTCCCACGAACTCCGTCCCACCCAGCATCAGAAGCCTCATGCCTCGGACTCTGCCCGGTGGGGCGAGAGGACGGAACGGTGATCTGCTGTCAGCAGACGGGCCGGCGGGGGAGGGGCCTCAGTGCACCGTCGGCGGCACGTACTTGTAGCCGACCCGCCGCACCGTGCGGATCGTGTCGCGGTGCTCGGCACCCAGCTTGCGGCGCAGGCGGGCGACGTGGACGTCGACCGTACGTCCGTCGCCCACATGCCCGTAGCCCCACACCGTGCCGACCAGCTGGTCGCGGGTGTGGACCCGGCCCGGGTGCGCCACGAGGTGGGCCAGCAGCTCGAACTCCAGGTAGGTGAGGTCGAGCTGACGCCCCGCCACCTCGGCCGTGCGCTGCACGGTGTCGACCCGGATCAGCGGCGCGCCGCCCGGCTCGGGGGCTGCGGGGCCTGCGGGGCTTTCGACGCGGGTGGCCTCCGACCGGTCCGGCACCGCCGCCGGGAACGGCGGCTGCTGGTCGGCCGGGACGAGCACCAGGTAGCCGACCATCGGCGGCTGCCCCGGCAGCGTCGGCAGGGTGTGCTGGGGCGCCGGGAGCCAGGTGGCACCGGGCGGCAGCAGGTCCGCGACCGTCACCACCTCATCCCGGTCGACGGCACGCAGCCGGTGCCGGGGTCCGGTGGCCGAGGGGGAGTTGAAGGGGGCGGCGGGAGACAGGGAACGAGTGGTCGCCATGAGAGGTCAGCTCTTTCGCGCGAGGAGTTCGTCGGAGAGGTCGACGGCCGCGATTCGTGGTCGGGCTCGCCGAGGGACGTACGCGGTTCGCGCTGGCCGAAGGCCGGGGGTGTACGGCTTTAGAGGGCCGGCGCGTTCGTCGCGCGGCAACACACCCGGTCGAAGTCGTGGTCCTGACGGGACGGCCAGAAGGGCTCGAGGTCATGGCGACCCGTCGCGGTGTGCTTCTGGTAGCCGGCCATGGGGCCATTGAAGCAGACGGGGGCCAGGTGCCGGGACCCTCCTCTCACAGCTTGGACATCCGCCGGGAGGGCCTACGGCCCCTCCGACACCTCATCCCACCAGGCGCTTGCGCCACTCCAGGGGCGCGACGTCGATCGCCTTGCCCGGGTCGCCGTCCCAGTCCGCGGACAGCCCGGCCGCGGCCAGCGCCGCCACCACCTCGTGTCCGACGGCCTTCGTGGTCCCCTCGGAACCGTCGAACCCGCCGTAATAGAGCGACAGGCCGTGTCCCTGCGCCGCGCCGCGCGTGCCCTGGTGGTGGAAGAAGACGAACCCCCGCACCCCCGGCCTGCCGTCCGCCTCCGCGCCGATCTCCGTCATGCCGCAGCCGCGGCAGCAGGCGAAGTCCTCACGGGCGACGATGCCGCCGTCCTCCAGGGCCGCGAAGGCCTGCTCCAGCCGGTCCGGACCGGTCGGCCCGGCCCACGTCTCCTGCTCGTCGAGCCGGTCCAGCCACAGCCGCTCGACGATCTCGCGGGCCTGTTCCCGGGAGACGGGAGAGGCGCCCTCGCCGTCCTCCATCAGGTACACCGTCTCCCGGATCATCGCCTCGATGCCCAGATAGCCGTCCCGGAGCATCTCGCGGACGTGCTCCTCGGCCCGCGCGGCGACCTCGGCCGCGAGGGCGGGGGCCTCCTCGGGCAGCCCGAACTCCTCGCGCTCCCAGGTGACTCCGGCGTCCCAGGCGTCCTCCTGCCGCGCCCAGCGCACCATCACCTCGGCGACGAGGCCCGGGTCGGTCACCCGGGCCACCCACATGTGGGGGACGCGGCCCGTGCGGTGCTGGAGGTCGTACGCCCCGTCCCCGTCGCGTGCCGTCTGGATGAAGACCAGCGGCCGGTCCGGTATCCGCTGCACGACGAGGAAGTGGTCGTCGTCCCCGCCGATCCGCTCCACCAGCTCGCGCAGTCGCCGCGCCGGGATCCGCGCGTGCGTCTGCCCGCTCTCCGTCTTCACCTTGATGGCCAGGCCCCCGTCGATCTTCATGCCCCCACGATGACATGGCCCACTGACAACGCGAGGGGCGCCCACCGCGAACGGTGGGCGCCCCTCAGGAGCCTTGCGGGTGGATCAGACCTGGCCGGCCTTCTCCAGCGCCGAGCAGCAGGTGTCGACGAGCAGGCGGGTCACCACGTACGGGTCGACGTTGGCGTTCGGACGGCGGTCCTCGATGTAACCCTTGCCGTCCTTCTCGACCTGCCACGGGATACGGACCGAGGCACCGCGGTTGGAGACGCCGTAGGAGTACTCGTTCCACGGGGCGGTCTCGTGCAGACCCGTCAGGCGGTCGTCGATGCCGGCGCCGTAGTTCTTGACGTGGTCGAGCGGCTTGGAGCCCTCACCGAGCGACTCGGCCGCGGTGATGATCGCGTCGTAGGACTCGCGCATCGCCTTGGTGGAGAAGTTGGTGTGCGCGCCGGCGCCGTTCCAGTCGCCCTTGACCGGCTTCGGGTCGAGCGTGGCGGCGACGTCGAAGTCCTCGGCGGTGCGGTAGAGCAGCCAGCGGGCCACCCACAGCTGGTCGGAGACCTCCAGCGGGGCCAGCGGGCCGACCTGGAACTCCCACTGGCCGGGCATGACCTCGGCGTTGATGCCGGAGATGCCCAGGCCCGCCTTCAGGCAGTTGTCCAGGTGCGCCTCGACGACGTCACGGCCGAAGATCTCGTCGGCGCCGACACCGCAGTAGTAGCCGCCCTGCGGCGCCGGGAAGCCGCCCTTGGGGAAGCCGAGCGGGTAGCCGTCCTTGAAGAAGGTGTACTCCTGCTCGATGCCGAAGATCGGCTCCTGCGCCGCGAACTTCTCCTCGACCTCGGCCAGCGCCGCACGGGTGTTGCTGGCGTGCGGGGTGAGGTCGATGTTGAGGACCTCGCACAGCACCAGGATGTCGTCGCCGCCGCGGATCGGGTCCGGGCAGGTGAAGACCGGCTTGAGGACGCAGTCCGAGGCGTGGCCCTCGGCCTGGTTGGTGGAGGACCCGTCGAAGCCCCAGATCGGCAGCGCGTCGAGACCGGCGGGGGAGCCCGCGATGATCTTGGTCTTGGAACGCAGCTTGGCCGTCGGCTCGGTGCCGTCGATCCAGATGTACTCAGCCTTGAAGGTCACGGGCCACATCCTTCGGGGGTGTGTCTGGGCGCGTATCGCGGGTGCTTGCGGCGCTGCGGCACTGGGGCGCCGCGTCAATGCCCGGCAGCCTGTCAACAGGCGATTTCCCGGCCATTGCTCGAATGTGAACCCCGTGTTACCTGGTGTCGCTGTGCCCTGTCTCACGCTGTGAGGGTGTTTGGCCCCGGGGGATGAGCTGGTCACCGGCTTCCCTCCGTCAAGCCGGTGACCGGCGCCGCGTGTCGCGCGGTGCGCCGGTCCTGCCGTTCCTGGCCGGGAGCGGCAGGACCGTTGACACGTACGAGGAGGCGGCCGAGGGGTGGGCCGCCGCCTCAGTGACTCACTCGTCCTCGTCCGTCCGGCGTCACCCCACCTTCTCGATCACGGCCCGGCGGATCAGGAACTTGCCGGGCTCACGGACCTGTTCGAACGCCGCGTTGTTGAGCAGCACACAGCTGCCGGAGACCGAAGTGACCTCCACCGTCGTGGACTTGTTGTTGTCCAGGTTGGTGACCTTCAGCTTCGTACCGGCCGGGAACTGGTTGCTGGACGCGGCGGGCGCACCGTCCTCGCCGGAGAGCGTGACGGTGGAGCCGTTGCACACCTGCTGCCCGGGGGCCGCGGCGCCACCGCCGGGGTTCTCCGCGGGGGCGGACTGCGCGGGCTGCGAGGGCTGGGCGCCTCCGCCCTGTTGACCGCCCTGCTGGCCGCCCTGCGCGGGCTGCGAGGGCTGCGCGGCCTGGGAGTCCTGAGCCGACTCCCCAACCGCGCACCCCGACGCCTCCTGCTTCCGCTTGATCTCCTCGATGACCGCCTGGCGGTTGGCGATCCTGGCTTCCGACTGGGCGTCGGGGTTGGCCTGCTGGTCGGCGATGAACTTCTCGTTGTTGCCGAGGGCGGTGGCGAGTCCCAGACAGGCCGTCGACTCCGCCGCCGACTTGGGAGCCGGCGGCGTGGCGTTCGACGTGCTCGCCATGACGAAGGCCCCGCCTCCCGCCACGGTCGCCGCGCTCACCAGCAGCGCGATCTTCTTCTTCGTGCCGAGTGTTCTCCTACGCGACATGCGCGCCTCCTGAAAGAGGTAGGGGAGCGTACGTCGCTATGTACGAGATACCGAACGAGGTTACTCAGCGGTTACAGGAGTCACTGAAGTAACGTCCGTCACACAAGAAGGAGATCTTCAGGGGGCCCGCTAACGGGAGAGGGCGTCCTGTACGGCCTCGTCGGTGCGCCCGACCACCGCCGTACCGTCGTCCGCCGTGATGATCGGCCGCTGGATCAGCTTGGGGTGCTCGGCGAGGGCCTTGATCCACCGCTCCCGCGAACTCGCCTCCCGGGGCCAGTCCTTGACGCCGAGATCCTTGGCGGCGGGCTCCTGGGTGCGGGTGATGTCCCAGGGCTCCAGTCCGAGCCGGTCCAGCACACCCCGGATCTCGTCCTCGCTCGGCACGTCCTCCAGGTAGCGGCGGACGGTGTAGTCGGCGCCCCCGGCGTCGAGCAGCTTCACGGCACTGCGGCACTTCGAACAGGCCGGGTTGATCCAGATCTCCATGGCCCCACGGTACGCCTCCGTGACGCCGGGGAGCGTGGCACGAAACCCGTTCTCCACTTGTGTCACGGCACCCCCGAAAGCCCTTGTGGCCAGGGCCTTTTGTCAGTGGTGGGCAGTAGAATAGAAGCAGTGTTCGAGGGTGGCGCCGGGGTCGCCGAGGACCCCGGTGAGCCGCCCTCACCGCGACAGGAGGATGCCTGTGCCCGCTGCCGCACTCAAGCCGAAGCCGCTGCCCACCCAGTCCACCGCGAAGCGCCCCGTCCTGCTCGACCTGCCGTACGTGCCCGTGGAGAAGCGGCCGCTGCCGCCGGGCCGTCCGCGCGAGTGGTACGTCACGCACAACCGTCGCCTCAAGGCGATGCGCCTCGCCATCGCCCTGCTCGACTCCGGCGTCTACATGCCGAACCAGGCCCGCAACGAGACGATCCGCGAAACGGCGGAACTGATCGGCGTCCACCCGCCGTCGGACACGACGTGTCACATGGTGAGGGCGCTCATGCGGTACGCGCGCTGATCTGACCTGACCTGACCTGACCTGACCCGATCCCGAGCGCCGGGTGCCCGTTCTTCAGGGCACCCGGCGTCGGTGTTCTCAAGCTTCCCGGCCCGCCGCCAGCTCCTTCTCCAGCGGCGTCCGGAAGCGGGGTGTGATCCTGGTTGTACCCACCCACCCGCTCAGCCGTTCCGCTTCCTTCTCGATCGCCGTGAGCGCCTCCCGGCCCACCCCCTCCTCGTCGAGGATCCGCCAGACGATCTCCCCGTCGGGCCGCTGGGCCCACCCGCCGACCACGCGGCCGTTCCACCACACCGTCGGCCCGACGTTCCCGCTGCGGTCGAACAGCCGGGGCCGCAGCTCGGGTGCGAGATACCAGTCGCGCTGCTGCCATCCCATCGCCGTCGGGTCGAGGGCGGGCAGCAGTGCGGCCCAGGGCTCGCCGGGCGCGGTCACCTCGTCGACGTCGCCGTCGGTCACGTATCCCGTGCCCTCGTCCAGCGACACCGGCTGCGCCCCGATCGCGGACAGCGCCCGGCGGACGTCCGTCACGCGCCATCCCGTCCACCACTTCAGATCGGCCTCGGTCGCCGGACCGCACGCCGCGAGCCACAGTCCCAACAGGTCCGCCTGCGCCCGCGCCGGGTCCAGTTCGGGGTGCTCGGGCGCCACGGCCCAGCGGAACTGGCTGGACGTCCAGGAGCCGAGCGGCCGGCCGCGTACGACCTTCCCCTCGACGCCCAGCACCTTCAGCAGCCGGGTCGAGACCGTGTGCAGGCCCTCGTAGCTCTTGCCGGCTGCGTACACGAACTGCTCCCGCAGCCGCGGCTCGTCCTGGGCGAGTTCGGCGGCCGTGGCCTGCCCGCGCCGGGCGAGTGCCGCCAGCGCCGCATCCTCGACCTCCTTCAGCCAGGCCGCGTCCGGCGCCCCGGCCGCCGCCATGGCCTTGAGCAGCGCGGCCCGCTCCCGGGCGGCGACCGCCAGGCCGGTCGAGGCGTGCACGACGGCGGTGAGGGCCGTGGGGAACACGAACACCGTGTGCCGCATGCCGTGCATCCGCACCAGGGAACGCTCGTCGTACAGGGCGCGCCCGGTCTCCGCCACCGTCTTCGCGGGATCCGCCAGCCGAGCGCCCACGGCCAGGTACACCGCCGCCGGGTCCGTGCCGTGCAGGGCGACGAGCGAACCGGCGACCTCCTCGGGAGTTCCCGCCCGCGCCTGCCCGGCCAGCCGCTGCCGCAACGCGAGCCGGGCCCGCCGCTCCGCCACCCCGATGTACCGCTGCGCCCTATCGCCCATATCGGCCTCCAGTCGTCACATCGCTCCGGACATCGCTCCGGACATCGCTCCGATCCGACCGCATCATCGCGAACACCACTGACAGTCGGCCGTCACCCGCACCGGCCACCGCCTCTCAGGCGTACCGCTCCAGCAGGCCGGCCACATACGGCTCCAGCCGCCCGGCCAGCACCTCCGGCGTCAGATCGGTCCGGCCCAGCTCCCGCCACGGGCCCGCCAGCTTCGCCGCGTCGGGGGCGTAGGCCAGGGCGTCGAGCAGCCGCCAGTACAGGTGGTCCGGGCCGTCGGCCTGCCGGTGGCCGCCGTGGGCCTCGTAGCGCTCCCGGAAACCGAGGCCGTACTCCGGGCCGTACAGCAGCGCGAGGGCCGTCGAGCAGTGGGCGACGTCCAGGTCGGCGGGGCCCCACGAGGTCTCCACCCAGTCGACGACACCGCTGATCCGCAGCCCGGCCCCCGAGCCGGTGAACAGCACGTTGCCCGGGTGGAAGTCGCGGTGCAGGAAGCAACCCTCGTACGGCGGCGGGTCGTGGCGGATCACGTCCACCGCTCGTTCCCACAACGCACCCTCCCGCGCGTCCACCCGCTCCGGGGACGTCCACGCCTGGTACAGCCGCGGGCGCTCCTCGGGGACGACCCGGTGGATCCGGGAGAGCTGGGCCGCCAGCAGGTCCACCCGCAGGTCAAGGTCGTCCGCCTCGTCCACCCGGACCCGGCCGGGCAGTACGGACATCAGCAGGGACGGATGGTCGCAGTGCTCGGCGGTCGCGTCCACGCCGGTCAGCTCGGGCGCCGGCACGCCCTCCTGCCCGGCCAGCAGCGTGAGCACGTCCGCCTCGCGGGCCAGCAGCCCGGGGGCGTGCCGCCGGAAGAAGGGCTTCACGAAGGTCCGCAGCACCAGCCCGGTGCCGTCGTCGAGGGTGAGCCGCCGCATCTGCGCGCTCCAACCACCGGTCAGAAAAGCCGACTTGTCGACTGTACGGCCCTCCGGCAGTTGCTTGGTCACCCACGCGCGCGTGGCCGTCCAGCCCTGCTCGCCCAGCCCGGTCAGGACAGCCGTGACGAACTCCCGCACGTCGCCGGGGTGGTCGCGGAACCACAGGCCCAACCGGTGCTCCGCCTCGGGGAGTTCCCAGTGGGTGAACTGGGCGCGCCGGGCCAGCGCCTCCGAGACGGCCTCCGTCACGGCGGGCGGGATGACCTCGTCCGTGCCCGGCACCGCCAGCACCGCCCGCCCCTCGTACCCCCGCAGGACGTCGAGCGCGGGCGACTCCCGCCAGCTTCCGGGCCGCCGGATGATCTCGCTGAACCGCCCGTCACCCGCACCGAACGGCACGTCCCACGCCTGAGCCGCGTACACCGCCGGCGCGCACAGCCCCAGTGCAGCCACCCGGTCCCCGTAGTGCCGGACGAGATCGGCCACCGTCTGGCCGCTCATGCTGAAGCCGACGAGGACCAGCGGCCCCTCCACGCGCGCGTGCGCGTCGATGACGGAGACGGCCTGCTCGAAGCGGCGGCGCAGGCTCAGCTCGGGCAGCAGGCCGGTGCTCTCCCCGTGCCCGGAGAAGTCGAAGGCCAGGGCGTGGCAGCCGTGCGCGGCGAACTCCGACAGCAACGGCAGCAGCCGCTCCTTGCTGCCGTTGCCCGCGCCGTGCAGCAGTACGGCGGTCGCCCTGGCCGGCTCACCCGGGCCGGTGCCGCCGGACAGCCCGCTGAGTCGTTCACCGTCGACGGCATGCGTGAAGGGGATCAGCTCACTCATACGGCCATTCATTCACGCGGCCGGGCCTTGCGAGGGGCGATCACACAGGGTGATCACACAGGGCGATCACATGGGTCGATCACAGCCCCGGCGCTCCCCACACCGGGAACCAGCGACCGAGATCCTGCTCGATCGGCAGGTCGCCGGCGATCGCCGCCCGCACCTGGAGCTCCAGCGCGTTGTCCCGCCGCCGGGGTTCTCCCGGCAGGGGCGCGAACGGGTAGAAGGTGCCGCGCTTGTAGAGGTAGACCAGCGCGAGCCGCCGGCCCGACCGGTCCCGGAACCCCGCCAGGGAGCACAGCAGTTGGGGGCCGAACCCGTTGACCTCCATCTGGCTGTTCACGGCGTGCAGATCCGTCACGAGCGGTGCCAGCTGGTCGGGGGCGCGGTGCGAGACCAGCCAGGAGTAGCCGTAGTCGTCCTGCCGCAGTTCCACCGGCGGGCCGTCGCGGTCGCTGTCCGCGTCCAGCAGCGCCCGCACCTCGCGGTGGGTCTGCTCGAAGGCCGCGCCCTCGACCGTGGCGAAGCAGACCGCGCCCTGCCCGGTCGGGGTGAAGCCGGCCGCGGCCTCCAGCGTCACGGCTGCCGACGGCAGCGCGAAGAGCCGGTCGAGATCCGGCGCGACCGGCTTGGTCCGGCCGAGCAGAATGTCCAGCAGCCCCATGCCCCGCTCACACCCCTCCGGGCGCCGCCGCCTCGCCCAGCTCGGCGGAGATCCGGCCCAGCTGGTCGAGCCGCTGCTCCAGGCTCGGATGCGTCGAGAAGAGCCGCGCGACACCGGGCTCGCGGCCCAGCGCCGGCGTGAAGTAGAAGGCGTTGAAGGCCTGGGCCGTGCGCAGGTCCTTCGTCGGGATGCGGGCGATGTCCCCCGACACCTTGGTGAGGGCGGAGGCCAGCGCCGAGGGCCGGCCGGTGAGCAGCGCCGCCGCGCGGTCCGCGGCCAGCTCCCGGTACCGGGACAGGGACCGGATCAGCAGGAAGCTCACCGCGTACACGGCCGCCGACACGCCCATCACCGCGGCGAAGACCACTGCCGTGTTCTGGTCCCTGCGGCCCCCGCCGAACAGCTGCGAGTAGAAGGCGAACCGCACGATCAGCCCCGCGAGCACACCGAGGAACGAGGCGACCGTGATCACCGCGACGTCCTTGTGCGCCACGTGTGACAACTCGTGCGCGAGCACCCCCTCCAGCTCGGCCGGCTCCAGGCGCCTGAGCAGCCCGGTCGTCACACAGACCACGGCATGGTCGGGGTTCCGCCCCGTCGCGAACGCGTTCGGCATGTCCATATCGGACACGGCCACCACCGGCTTGGGCATGTCCGCGATGGCGCACAGCCGGTCCACGACCCCGTGCAGCTCCGGAAACTCCTCGCGCTCGACGACCCGCCCCCGCATCGCGAACAGCGCGACCCGGTCCGAGAACCAGTACTGGGCCCCGAGCACCGCCGCCGCGACGACCACGACCAGCACCCACGACTTCAGCAGCACGATCAGCGCCGCGACGAACCCCACGTACACCAGCCCGAGCAGGAACAGTGTGATCCCCATACGGGTGGTCAACCGCCGGTCGCTCCGGAAACGGCTGTGCATCTGCATCACCCCGCAGTCAGGCACTCGTCCCTCTGCCAGTGTGCACCCGCCCCCGCCCATGAACGGGTCGCGATCACCCCCGGGCCAGGCAAAGCCGTCAGCCGTCAGCCGTCAGCCGTCTCCGGCCACCACGTACCCGGGCACGGACGGCCACCGGACCGTCAGCACCACCGACTCCTCCTCGGCGAACCAGGAGTGATCGACCCCGCGCCCCCACACGACGTAGTCCCCCTGCCGCTCCAGCAGGACGCTGCGGCCGGGGAGTTCCACCCGGAACCGCCCGCTGACGAGAACCAGCAGCGCGGTCCGCTCCTCACCCCGCACCCACTGCGACCGTTCGTCGCCCGCCGGGTGGACACCCCACTTGACCTCGACGGCCTCGCTGTGGCGCGGATCGCCGACGCCCTTGAAGTGCCCGAGGAGCCAGCCCCGGTCCAGCGCCGCGTCCTCGCCCGCGTTGCCCACGTACACACCGTCATCCACGTGGCCGGACGCTAGCAGCCGCGTTGACCTGCCAACGCCCGCCCTAGTACGGCGCCCGGAAGTTGATGTACCCGAGCAGCAGGATCACCGCGGCCACACAGCCGAGCACCACGACCGTCGACACCCACGACGAGCGCGACCGACGACCGGACCCCCTGTGGTCGGGCTCGGGCCGGAAGGGCACGGGTCCGGGCGGATCGTGCTTCCAGCGCGCGGCGAGCATACGGGCCCGCGCGGAGGGCTCCTTGTGCTCGGCGCTGTCCGCCCATCTGAGGTCGAACTCGCGCTCCTGGCCGTCCTGTTCGTGCTCGGGCATTCCCTCTCCACCCCCGTGTGGGTCCTGCCAGCAGAATAGAACAAACGACCGCGCCCTCGCTGTCCGAACGGACAGCGAGGGCGCGGTCGTGGTGTCTCGATCAGGCGTCGATCACACGTCGAAGTAGAGCTCGAACTCGTGCGGGTGCGGACGCAGCTGAAGCGGCGCGATCTCGTTCGTGCGCTTGTAGTCGATCCACGTCTCGATCAGGTCCGGCGTGAACACGTCGCCCTGGAGGAGGAACTCGTGGTCGGCCTCGAGGGAGTCGAGGACGGCCGGGAGCGAGGTCGGGACCTGCGGGACGCCCGCGTGCTCCTCGGGAGCCAGCTCGTACAGGTCCTTGTCGATCGGCTCGGCCGGCTCGATCTTGTTCTTGATGCCGTCCAGGCCCGCGAGCAGCAGCGCCGAGAACGCCAGGTACGGGTTGCCGGAGGAGTCGGGCGCGCGGAACTCGACGCGCTTGGCCTTCGGGTTCGAGCCCGTGATCGGGATACGCATGGCCGCGGAGCGGTTGCGCTGCGAGTAGACCAGGTTCACCGGCGCCTCGAAGCCGGGGACCAGGCGGTGGTACGAGTTCACCGTCGGGTTGGTGAAGGCCAGCAGCGACGGGGCGTGCTTGAGGATGCCGCCGATGTAGTAGCGGGCGGTGTCCGACAGGCCCGCGTAACCGGCCTCGTCGTAGAAGAGCGGGGAGCCGCCCGTCCACAGGGACTGGTGGACGTGCATGCCCGAGCCGTTGTCACCGAAGATCGGCTTCGGCATGAAGGTCGCCGTCTTGCCGTTCTTCCACGCCACGTTCTTCACGATGTACTTGAAGAGCTGGAGGTCGTCGGCGGCGGCGAGCAGCGTGTTGAACTTGTAGTTGATCTCGGCCTGGCCGGCGGTGCCCACCTCGTGGTGCTGGCGCTCGACCTGGAGGCCGGCGCGGTTCAGCTCCAGGGAGATCTCGGCGCGCAGGTCGGCGAAGTGGTCGACCGGCGGGACCGGGAAGTAGCCGCCCTTGTAGCGGACCTTGTAACCACGGTTGTCCTCGAGGGCGCCGGTGTTCCAGGCGCCGGCCTCGGAGTCGATGTGGTAGAAGGACTCGTTCGCGGTGGTCGCGAAGCGGACGGAGTCGAAGACGTAGAACTCGGCCTCGGGGCCGAAGTACGCCGTGTCCGCGATACCGGTGGAGGCCAGGTAGGCCTCGGCCTTCTTCGCCACGTTGCGCGGGTCACGGGAGTACTGCTCGCCCGTGATCGGGTCGTGGATGAAGAAGTTGATGTTCAGCGTCTTGTCACGGCGGAACGGGTCGACACGGGCGGTCGACAGGTCCGCGCGCAGCGCCATGTCGGACTCGTGAATGGCCTGGAAGCCGCGGATGGACGAGCCGTCGAAGGCCAGCTCCTCGTCCGCGTCGAACGCCTCAGCAGGCACCGTGAAGTGCTGCATCACGCCCGGCAGGTCGCAGAAGCGGACGTCGATGAACTTGACGTCCTCGTCCGCGATGAACTTCTTGGCCTCGTCGGCGTTCTGGAACATCCAGCTCCTCCTACTCCCGACCGTCCCGCCGGGGTGGTAGTTCGTTCGTGCGGCCAGTGCGGGTGGCACACGCTGACCTCGACCCTAGGGACGGGTGGTTTCTCGGGCGTGACTCATTTGTTTCGCACAAGTTAACCGGCTCACCTTCCACCGTAGCCCCGACGCACCCCGCCGTGCCCTGGTCATTTCCGGGCGCAGTACCGTGGACGGGTGGACAACAGGCAAGCACTCGGATCGTGGCTTTCCGGGCCCCGCGCGGCGGCGGAAGAGGCCGGTGTCGACTTCGGATACCGGGGTGAGCAGCTCGGTCTGCCCGAGGAGGGACCCGGCTCGATCGCCCGCCCTGGGCGGCGGCTCGGCGCCCTCGCCGTGGACTGGGGCCTGAGCCTCCTGATCGCATACGGTCTCATCACCCAGAGCTACAACGAAGCGGCCCAGATCTGGGCGCCGCTCATCATGTTCGCCCTGATGGTGCTCACGGTCGGTACGGTCGGCTTCACGCCGGGCAAGCGGCTCCTCGGCCTGCGGGTGCTCGCCCTGGACACCGGACGCGTCAGCCCGTGGCGCGCGGCGCTGCGCACGGTCCTGCTCTTCCTCGCGATCCCCGCCCTGATCTGGGACCGCGACGGCCGGGGCCTGCACGACCGGCTGGCGGGCACGGTCGAGGTCCGCATCTGACACGCGCGAACGGGCATGAACGCACGAACGGGCATGAACGAACGGACATGAGTGAAGGGGCGGCCGGATCACTCCGGCCGCCCCTTCACTCATGTGGTGTGCGGGTTGTCAGCGCGCCTTCGGCCCGCCGCCCTTCGGCATCCGCATGCCCTTGGGCATCGGCCCCTTCGGCAGCGGCATGTTGCTCATCAGGTCGCCCAGGGCACGCAGCCGGTCGTTCGTGGCGGTGACCTGCGGGCCGGTCAGCACGCGGGGCAGCTTCAGCATGGTCGTGCGCAGCTTCTTCAGCTCGACCTGGCCCTCGCCCGTGCCCACGACCAGGTCGTGCACCGGGACGTCCGCGACGATGCGGTTCATCTTCTTCTTCTCGGCCGCGAGCAGGGACTTCACCCGGTTCGGGTTGCCCTCGGCGACCAGCACGATGCCGGCCTTGCCGACCGCGCGGTGCACCACGTCCTGGTTGCGGTTCATCGCCACCGCGGGGGTCGTCGTCCACCCCCGGCCGATGTTGTCGAGCACCGCCGCCGCGGCACCGGGCTGGCCCTCCATCTGCCCGAAGGCGGCCCGCTCGGCCCGGCGCCCGAACACGATCGCCGTCGCGAGGAAGGCGAGCAGGAGGCCCAGGATGCCGGCATAGATGGGGTGACCGATCAAGAAACCGATCGCGAGGAAGACACCGAAGGTGACGATTCCGACTGCCGCGAGTACAAGACCGATCTTCGTGTCGGCCCTGCGGGTCATCTTGTAGGTCAGGGCGATCTGCTTCAGTCGCCCGGGGTTCGCAGCGTCCGCTGCGGTTTCCTTCCTCGCCATGACCCGAAGTCTACGTGGCCCCACAAGCGCCTTCGACGGCAGTGTCCGCGGGAGCGCTCGCGGGGAAGGGGGGCGGGCCTCAGGGGTGGACGGAGAGGGACCGGGAGAGGGACTGATCGAGGACGCGCTGCGCCTCGACCCGGTCCTTGGCGCGACGGCGGTCCTCCAGCACGGAGGTCCAGGCGTTGCGGCGGGCGGTGCGCTGACCGCTGCTCAGCAGCAGCGACTCGACGGCACGCAGGGCGGTGGTGAAGGACGGAATCGCGGTGGCGCGAACGGGCGCGGCCTGCATGGGTGAGGTCCCCCCTCGGGAGCGGTGTACGTGCTGTGAGTTCAGCGTCACTGATTGGTGTTACCAGGGCATGACCGGCCGGTCAAACACCCATGAAGCCCTGGTTGGAAACCGTCGAACGGCGACGCGGTCCTGACATGTGCCCTCATCTGCGAGGACGGTCAGGACCGCGTCAAATCGGTCACTACCGGCGGGTAGTCTCTTGTGCGCGAATTCACACGCTTGTCGGACCCTTTATCGGGAAGGGCGGTGACGGTTCGTCAGACCGCCTGGGCCGCGATGCGCGCGTCCCGCTGCTCCATGGCCATCTGGTAGAGCCGCCCGGCACGGTACGAGGACCGCACCAGCGGGCCCGACATCACACCGGAGAAGCCGATCTGCTCGGCCTCCTCCTTCAGCTCCACGAACTCGTGCGGCTTGACCCAGCGCTCCACCGGGTGGTGGCGCACGGAGGGCCGCAGGTACTGCGTGATGGTGACCAGCTCGCAGCCCGCCCCGTGCAGCTGCTTCAGCGCCTCGCTGACCTCCTCACGGGTCTCGCCCATGCCGAGGATGAGGTTCGACTTGGTGACCAGGCCGTAGTCGCGGGCCTCGGTGATGACCTTCAGGGAGCGCTCGTAGCGGAAGCCGGGGCGGATCCGCTTGAAGATCCGCGGGACCGTCTCGACGTTGTGCGCGAAGACCTCGGGGCGGGAGGAGAAGACCTCCTCCAGCTGCTCCGGGACGGCGTTGAAGTCGGGCGCGAGCAGCTCGACCTTCGTCCGGCCGGCCTCGCGGTTCGCCGTCTGCTGGTGGATCTGGCGGACGGTCTCCGCGTACAGCCAGGCGCCGCCGTCCTCCAGGTCGTCGCGGGCGACGCCGGTGATCGTGGCGTAGTTCAGGTCCATGGTGACCACGGACTCACCCACGCGGCGGGGCTCGTCGCGGTCGAGCGCCTCGGGCTTGCCCGTGTCGATCTGGCAGAAGTCACAGCGCCGGGTGCACTGGTCGCCGCCGATGAGGAAGGTGGCCTCGCGGTCCTCCCAGCACTCGTAGATGTTGGGGCAGCCGGCTTCCTGGCAGACCGTGTGCAGGCCCTCGCTCTTCACGAGGTTCTGCATCTTGGTGTACTCGGGGCCCATTTTCGCCCGGGTCTTGATCCACTCGGGCTTGCGCTCGATGGGGGTCTGGCTGTTGCGGACCTCCAGGCGCAGCATCTTGCGTCCGTCGGGTGCGACTGCGGACACGACCGGCTCCCTAGCGATTGATTCTTCGGCGCCCTCAAGGGTACGCCCGTTGATTTGAAAGCCTGTGTGGGTGCCAGCCCCTCCACAGCCCGTTTTATGCCGCCGGTGCCTTCTCGATCTCCCGGGGCTTCAGCTCGGCGTTCTCCAGGACGTCCCTCAGGTGCCGCTCGACGACCGGCAGGACCTCCTCGATCGTGACGTCGCGGCCCAGTTCGTTGGCCAGGGAGGCGACCCCCGCGTCACGGATGCCGCACGGGATGATCCGGTCGAACCACTTGTTGTCCGGGTTCACGTTGAGCGCGAAGCCGTGCATGGTGACGCCCTTGGCCACGCGGATGCCGATGGCGGCGATCTTGCGGTCCTCGCGGCGCTGGCCCGCGTTGGACGGCGCGTACTCCGGGCCGTTCAGGCGCGGATCGAACTCCTCGTCGTGCAGCCGCGGGTCGAAGTCCAGGGCCAGTCCGCCCAGCGCCGGGCGCTGCTCGACCGGGTCGCCCAGGACCCACACCCCGCTGCGGCCCTCGACGCGGGTGGTCTCCAGGCCGAATTCCGCGCAGGTGCGGATCAGGGCATCTTCGAGGCGGCGTACGTGGGCCACGACGTCCACCGGGCGCGGGAGCTTCTGGATCGGGTAGCCCACGAGCTGGCCGGGGCCGTGCCAGGTGATCTTGCCGCCGCGGTCCACGTCGACGACCGGCGTGCCGTCGAGGGGCCGCTCGTTGTCCGCCGTGCGCCGTCCCGCCGTGTAGACAGGGGGATGCTCCAGGAGCAGCACGGTGTCGGGGACCTCGTCCGCGAAGCGCGCCGCGTGCACCCGGCGCTGCTCGTCCCACGCCTCCTGGTACTCGACGGCCTCGTCACCGAACCCCATGCGGACGAACCGCAACCCACTCACGGCAAGCGCCTCCCTCGGACGGGTGTGTCAGGCACCTATCGCGCCCAAGCCACTGTACGTCCGGCCCGGACGCGTCAGTCCTGGGGTCAATCCTCACACGATCGGATGAATGTCCGGGAAAATGTGTGATGGAGTGCTTACTCTCCGCTACATTCGCGCCGTCCAGCAAGCCAAAAGGCCTGCTCACAGGCAATCCGGCAGATCACCCACACCGGAAGGCAGGAGACCGCACCGCACCATGACGGAACGACCCGCGCAGCGCACCCCCAACCGACAGCTCGCCGCGCTCATCGCAGAAGCGGGGTTCTCCAACGCGGGTCTCGCCCGTCGCGTGGATCAGCTCGGTCTCGAACACGGGCTGGACCTGAGATACGACAAGACATCCGTCACCCGGTGGCTGCGCGGCCAGCAGCCCAGGGGCACCACGCCCGCGCTGATCGCGGAGGTCTTCACCCGGCGCCTGGGCCGCCGCCTCACCGCCCAGGACCTCGGCCTGGACGCCTGCGCGCCCGTCTACGCGGGGCTGGAGTTCGCGTCCACCCCCGAGGAGGCCGTCGACATCGTCAGCGGGCTGTGGCGCAAGGACTCCGGCAGCCACGCCGAGCTGCGCAAGATCGCCTTCACGCCGGCCGGGCTCGTCGTGCCGAGCCGGGACTGGCTGATCGGCCGGGCCGACGAGAAGGTGGCCCGCGGTGAGCCGCCCGCCGCCCGCATCCCGGCCCAGGGCCGCGCAGCCCTCCGGCCCCCGGCCGAGCAGGGCGTGCCGTCCCTGCCCCGCCAGCGGGGGCAGATCGAACGCGGACCCGGCCAGAAGGTGACCGCCGGCGACATCGCCGCCCTGCGCTCGGTCGGCGAGCTCTTCCGCACCCTCGACGACGCCTACGGCGGCGGCCACGCCCGCCAGGCCCTCGTGCGCTATCTGGAGCACGAGTGCGAGCCCATGCTGCGCGGCACCTACGGCGAGCAGACCGGCCGCCGGCTGTTCGCCGCCGCCGCCGACCTGACCCGGCTCGCGGGCTGGACGTCGTACGACATCGCCGCGCACGGCCTCGCCCAGCGCTACTTCGTGCAGGCGCTCCGGCTCGCCCAGGCGGCCGGGGACCGGACGTACGGGGCGTACGTGCTGGTCACCATGAGCCGGCAGGCCGTCTACCTCGGGCACGGGCGGGAGGCGGTGCAGCTCGCCCGGGTGGCCCAGCAGGGCGTCGGCACCTCCGGCCCGCCCGTCGTGCAGGCCCTGTTGCACGCCTCCGAGGCACGCGGACACGGCGTGCTCGGCGAGGTGCGGGCCTGCACGGCCGCACTGGTCCGTGCCGAGCGCGCCCTGGAGACGGCCCGGCCCGGGGACGACGTACCGCACTGGGCGAAGTTCTTCGACGAGGCACAGCTCGCCGACGAGTTCGGGCACTGTCACCGGGACCTTCAGCAGTTCCGCGCCGCCGCCCAGCACGCGGAACGCTCACTCCAGCTCCGTGCCCCGTCCTACGCCCGCAGCCGCCTCTTCTGCCGCGTCGTCCTCGCCACCGCCCGCCTCGGCCTCGGCGAACTCGACCAGGCCTGCCAACTGGCCGCGGAGGCGGCGGGGCAGGCGGCGGAGATGCGTTCGGTGCGGGCGGTGGAGTACGTGAGGGACTTCGAGCGACGACTGGAGCCCTACAAGGACGCCGCCCCGGTGCGTACTTACCGCGACAAGGTAGCGGCCCTTGGGTAGAGGCCCTGAGGGGCGCGGGGAACCGCGCGAACAACCCCCATGCGCCCGCACCCGACGAAATACCTATGCAGCCCGGGGCACGGTCGGCACAGGGTCGGCAACATGCATGGACCGCCCCGCCCCCAAGTCCGCCAAAATCGCCGCAGACGCCCGATGCCCAGAGTGCAGAGCACCCTGAACCGTACTGGTGTCCCGGTGATCCCCACACACATACAGCCCCGCGATCAACCGCACCGGCCGCCGCAGATCATGCGGCGGCCGCATGGCCGGCACAGCCTCAGCCGTCTGGTACACACCCAACGTTTCCCACCGAGCCGTCGACACCCCGTACAGCCGCGCCAGATGCATTCGCACGGCCGTGTCGACATCCCCCGGCGGCCGCCCCAGCACGGTCGACGACACCAGCGCCCGCCCCTCCGGAGCACGGGACGGATCGACCCGGCTGACCACAGCCGTATGCGCGACCGGCCCACCCAGATCCGCGTCGAGCAGCAGCGACGCCCCCGTCCCCGGCGGCTCGTCGGTCGTGTGGTGCACCACCGTCACCGGGTGGAAGTCCGGCACCCGCAGCCCGGGCAGCAGTTCCGCGGCGGCCCTGGCACCGGTCGCCACCAGGACCGCCCGGCAGCGGATCTCGCCGTGCTCGGCGGTGGTCACCGAGGTCGTGGAGACGGAGGTGACGCGCACGCCGGTGTGCACGGTGCCCGGCGGCAGTGTGCCCGCCAGCAGCTCCGGCAGGGCCTCGGCGCCGCCCTCGGGCAGGCACAGCCGGCCACGCGCGAAGGCGCGCAGCGCGAGGTCCGCGCACCGGCTGGACGTCGTCAGGCCCGGGTCGTACAGCAGAGCGGCGAGCAGCGGACGCAGGAAGCCGTCGATCGTCCGGGCGGGCAGCCCACGGGCCGCCAGGGCCTCGCCGGCGGGCAGCTCCGGGCGGGCCAGCAGCCGTTCGGCCGGTGTGCCCGCCAGCCGGGTCAGGGCGGCTCCCAGGCGGGCCTGGTCGACCGCCGTGCCCAGCGGGGCACCGGACCGGCTCCGGGGCACGGAGACCTGCCGTCCGGGCACCGCCACCGGCCTCCTGGGCGGCCTGGGCGCGGACGGCGACCGGGGGGCGCTCGCCAGGGCGCGCACCGCGTGTAGTGCGCCCCGTGCGCCCCCTGCGCCCGCCTGGACGCCCGCGCGATGGTGGCGTCCGTCGCCGTGCAGCAGGACACCGGGCGCGAAGGGGCGCAGCACGAGTCCGCCGAGGCCGGGTGTCAGTCGTAGTTCCGGGTACGCCGTGGACAGCAACTGGCCGATTCTGTCGAGCCGGAAGCCGTCGACCTTCTCCGTCGCCATGCGGCCGCCCGCCCCGTGGGCGGCCTCCAGGACCATGGTCGTCACTCCTGCGCTGGTCAGCCGGTGCGCGGCCGAGAGTCCGGCGACCCCGGCCCCCACGACGACCACGTCCGCCTGGTAAGCGGGCTCAAGCACGTGCCCCTCCTCGAGGTTGCGCGGGCGCTGGAGACGTCATGCCCTCAACAGGCCCCAGGGATACGCGAGTTCTGGTCGAGAGTAGGGCCGCGATCGGTCAGGGGGAGTCGCGCATCGGCAGGGCACGGTCGCACAGCGGTCGCATTCGGAGGTCTTCTGGGCGTGAAGTGGTCACAGAGGGCTGGTGTGCGGCGCGGAGAGCTGTCTCGGAACCGTCGGTCGCGGTCTCGGGGCCCGTCACAACGCCGCCCGGATCGCCCCCTCGATCTCCGGGAAGGCGAACCGGAACCCCGACTCCAGCAGTCGCGTCGGCAGGATCCGGGCGCTGCCGAGCACGTCCCCGGCCATCTCGCCGAGCACGCTCCGCAGAACGGGCGCGGGCACGGCGAACAGCGTCGGGCGGTGCAGCACGCGCCCCATCACGGCCGTGATCTCACGGTTCGTCAGGGGATTCGGGGCGGTGATGTTGAACGGCCCGGACAGGCCGTCGGTGTCGACGAGATGCCGGATCGCGGCGACCTCGTCGTGCAGCGCGACGAACGACCAGTACTGCCGCCCGTCGCCCATCCGCCCGCCGAGCCCGGCCCGGAACAGCGGGAACAGCCGCCCCCAGGCACCGCCCTCACGGGACACGACCAGCCCGGTCCTGGTGATCACCGTGCGCACGCCGGCCTCCTGGGCCGGTGCGGTGGCGGCCTCCCACTCCACGCACAGCTCGGGCAGGAAGCCCGCGCCCGCCGGCGCGCTCTCGTCGACGGGCCGGTCCCCGGTCTCGCCGTAGTAGCCGATGGCGCTGCCGTTCACGAGGATCCGCGGCCGGTCCTTCTCGTCCAGCGAGGCGACCGCCCGGGCGAGCGCCGCCGTGCCGTTCACCCTGCTGTCGCGGATCCGCTGCTTGTAGGCGTCCGTCCAGCGGCGGTTGCCGACCCCCGCGCCGGCCAGGTTCACCACCGCGTCGCACCCGGCGAGCCCGGCCGCGTCCGCGCGCCCGCCCTCGGGATCCCACCGGACCTCGTCCGCCGCCCGGGGCGCACGGCGCACGAGGCGCACCACCTCGTGCCCGTCCGCGGCCAGGGACCGCGCCAGGGCGCCGCCGATGAGACCGGAGGCGCCGGCCACTGCGATACGTGAGCGTTCCATGGGCCCATCCTGCCCGGCAGCCGCCTGAATTCCCTGTCGGGCCACGGTCCTGCGACCTAGGGTGACGCCCATGCCCGAGCCCAGCGAACTCCGTATCCGCACCGCCGTGCCCGATGACGGCGAAGGGCTGGCCCTGCTGGACCGTCTCGCGTGGTCGCACCTGCACGCGGTGATGCCCCGGCCGCAGCCGCCGTACCCGCCGTTCTTCAGCGAGCGGCACACCCCCGGGGACTGCCTGGTCGCCGAACTCGGTGACCGCCTGGCGGGCTACGTACATCTCGGCTTCCCGACGCCGGTCGAGGCGAACCGGCACGTCCGGCAGATCCAGGGCCTCGCCGTCCCGGAGGAGGCGCGCGGCCGGGGTGTCGGGCGGGCGCTGGTCCGGGCCGCCGTGGACGAGGCCCGCCGGCGCGGCGCCCGCCGCCTCACCCTGCGCGTCCTCGCCCACAACATCCCCGCCCGGGGGCTCTACGAGGCCGAGGGATTCGTGGTGGAGGGGATCCTGCCCGAGGAGTTCCTGCTCGACGGGACGTACGTCGACGATGTGCTGATGGGGCGCTCCCTCTGAGCCCGGGCTACGACTCGGCCAGCTCGCCCGTGTCCACCGGTGCCGTCGCGCTCGCCGCGCGCTCGGCGTCGGAGGAGACCTCGGCCGCCGTCAGTACGTAGCCCGTCTCGGCGTCCGAGGTGGAGCGGGCGAAGACCACGCCGAAGACCCGGCCGTCCGTGGTGAGGAGGGGGCCGCCGGAGTTGCCGGGGCGGACGGTGGAGCGGATCGAGTAGATCTCGCGGGTGACCGTGTCGTCGTTGTAGATGTTCTGGCCCGTCGCCCGGACCCGGTTCGCGACCGTCGCCGCCTGGAGGTTCAGGTCGCCGTCCTGCGGATAGCCCGCGACGACCGCCGAGTCGCCGCGCCGGGCCTCGTCGTCGAAGCGGAGCACGGGCGCCTTGAGACCCGGCACGTACAGCACGGCCACGTCCTTCTGCGGGTCGAAGAGCACCACCCGCGCCTCGTACGTCCGCCCGACCCCGCCGATCTGCACGGTCGGCTCGTCGATGCCCGCCACCACGTGGGCGTTGGTCATCACGTGCTCCCGCGCGTACACGAACCCGCTGCCCTCGCGGCCCTGGGTGCCCGCGACGCCCTCGACCTTGACCGTGCTCAGCTTGGCGGCGTTGGTGGCGGCCGCCGTGACGCTGTCGCCGGAGGGCTCGGCGACCTCGGCGGTCGACTCGTTCTCGAACGGGTTGAAGACCTGCGGGAAGCCCGCCTCGGTCAGCGCGGACGTGGCCCCCGAGAACCAGGCCGGCGTGGTGTCCGGCATCGTCCGCTGCACGGCGCCGAGCAGCCGCGAGTCCCGGATCGCCGAGGTGACCAGCGGCGACGAGGAAGCGCCCAGGACACTCGCGGCCACCCACGCCACGATCAGGACCGCCACCGCGTTGGCCACCGCCCCGCCGATCCCGTCCGCCACGCGAAGCGGCCCCCGGTCCAGCTCCCGCCGCAGCCTGAGCGCGAGGCGCCCCGCCAGCTCGTGCCCCACCACCGCCGGGAGCAGCACCGTGAGCACCGCCGTCACCGTCGCGCGCGTCGTGGCCGGCGGCACCAGGTCCATCACCCACGGCAGGATCCACACGCCGACGACCGCACCGCCCACGAAACCCGCGAGCGACACACAGCCGGCCACCAGCCCGCGCCGGTAGCCGGATGCCGCGTAGGCCAGGACGACCAGCAACAGCAGGATGTCGAGCAGGTCCACGCAACGCCGCCTTTCTGTCGGAACCCCCAGGGGGCGTTCGCAAGTCCCGCACAGTACCCACGGCGCCCGGCACGCACCCTCGCCGCACCGAGGGCACGCACCGAACACCGCGGGCACCGCACAGGACTTGCAAACGCCCCCTAGTACGTGGGGGAAGGGCCCGGTGATCAGTCACACGCGCGTGAATGATCAGAACCGGCCACGCACGCGTGCACTCGGAAAAACGTCGCGGACCGTGACGATGGTTCCACCGGGTGGCACATCACACATCGCGGACGGACCGGATCAGGCCGACAGTGGGATCATGCGTGTCTCGCGAAGACGGCTCTTCCGAAGACGGCGGGGTACGCGCAGGCACCGCGCAGCCGGGACACCCGGCATAGCCGGACTGCCGCGCGCGGCCCGGGTGCTGCTCGGCTGCCTGCCGGGCGTCGCCGCCGTCGTGGCGCTGGTGCTGTGCGCCCACGGCGTCGAGCACGCCGCCGAGACCGGCGGCCGCACGGCGACGCACCGCCCCGCCGCCACGCCCCACACGGCCCCGCGCCCGCACATCGTGCCGCGATCGCAGTGGCTGGGCGACGCCGCCCGCAAGCAGCCGCGCCCGCGCTACGACGACCGGGTCGCCGCCGTCTTCGTCCACCACACCGACTCGCCCAACGGCTACGACTGCGCCGACGCGCCCCGCATCCTCCGCGACCTCTACACCGGCCAGACCGGCACCCGCGACTGGGACGACATCGGCTACAACTTCGTCGTCGACCGCTGCGGCACCGTCTACGAGGGCCGTGCCGGCGGTGTCGACCGGGCCGTCACCGGCGCCCACACCCAGGGCTTCAACCACGGCACCACCGGCATCGCCGCCCTGGGCACCTTCACCGCGGGCATGCCCGTGCCCCGGGCGATGATCCACTCCATCGCCGCGCTGTCCGCCTGGAAGCTGGGCCTGACCGGCACCGACCCGCGGGCGAGCGTCCGTCTGGTCTCCAGCAACGGCCTGAGCCGGTACGCGGCCGGCACCACCGCCGAGCTGCCCGCCCTCGCCGGCCACAACGACGGCTACATGACCAGCTGCCCGGGCGCCGCCCTGCACGCCCGGTTGCCGGAGATCAGGCGACTGGCCGCCCGCTTGCAGGGCCGGCCGGCGGGTCCACAGGAAGGCCACAGCCGGCGCGCAGGGTCCTCGGATCCCGGCGTCCTACGGTCACCATCACAGGCAGCCGACCGGAGGTGGGGACCATGAGCAACGGTGGTACGAGGAACCCGGGGATCCGAGCCGGGGCAGCCCCACGCGGCCCCTGGGCGGTGCTCTGCGCGGTCGCGACCGTCGTCCTGGGCCCGGCCGCGGCGACCGCGTCCGCCCTCGACCAGGCCAACGCCGCACCCTTGCACCACGCGGTCACGGCCGACCGGACGCAGGCGTACCCGCCGTCCGGCACGAGCCGCCGCCGGGCCGCCTGATCAGCCCCTGAAGCGTTCCCACAGCCGGGGATAGCGCTCGGCGAGCAGGTCCTCGTTCTCGAAGTCGAGCGGGGTGCCCTCGGGTTCCGGGGGCGCGGGCGGGATCCCCAGGTCCGGGGCGACCGTGCCGGTGAGCTGCTCGTAGGCCTCGTCCGCCGCGTAGCCGAGCTCCTCGCCGTCGCCGTCGATCTCCTCGTCGAAGTCGTCCAGCAGCTCGGCGAGCGAGTCCGGATCGTGCACGGCGCCCTCGAAGACATGGCGGCCCTGGCCGATCAGCCAGCACCGGAAGAAGTCGAAGGCGTCGTCGCTCGCCCCGTCGAGCAGCACCCAGGCGGCGCCCCACAGGTCCCAGCGGTAGGCACGGTTGTAGCGGGACTCGAAGTGCCGGGCGAAGTCCAGGACCGAGTCCGGGTCCTTCTGCGTGAGCCGCTCCACGAGCAGGTCGGCCTGCTCCTCCGGGTCGCCCTCGGCGCCCTCCCGGGTGTCGTCCACCAGCTCCCAGAACTCCGTCTCGTCCATCACGGGTCCAGCATCGGCCCTGGGGCACAGGGGCGCACCCGGAGTGCGCGCGATCGTTATACGCCGTCCCGGGGGTGGTACAGCCCGGCCAGCCGCAGCGCGTCCCCGGCGAACCGCTCGCGCAGGCTCTCGGGCACCAGTACCTCCACCTCCGGGCCCAGCGCCGTCAGCTGGGTGTGGGCGACCTCCTCGGACTCCACCGGAAGGGCCACCGTCACCCAGCCGTCGTCGCCCGGCGCGTCCGCGTCCGCCAGGGCCTCGCGGGCGGACAGCGAGTCGAGGGTGTACGGCAGCCGGCGCACACCCTCGGGGGACAGCCGGACCACGACCCGGGCCCGCAGGATGGACCGCGCGAACTGTTCCGCCCGCTCCTCCCAGAAGGCCGGCAGGTCGAACTCCGGCTCCCGCTCGAAGCGCTCCCCGGCCGTGTCCACCGCCGTGAACCGGTCGATCCGGTACACCCGGAAGGACCCGCCCCCGGCCACCCGTGCGCACAGGTACCAGACGCCCGCCTTCAGCACGAGCCCGTACGGCTCCAGCTCCCGGACGACCTCGTCCTCACCGCGCCGGTAGCGGGCGGTGACCCGCCGGTCGTCCCACACCGCGTCGGCGACCGCGGGCAGCAGCACGGGCGTCTTCGGCTCCTTGAACCAGCTCGGCGCGTCCAGGTGGAACCGCTGCGCCGCCGTTCTCGACGCGTCCCGCAAGGAGGGCAGGAGAGCGGCCGACACCTTCAGCTGGGCCGCCGAGGCGGCGTCCTCCAACCCCATCTCGCGCAGCGCCCCCGGCACCCCGGACAGGAACAGCGCCTCGGCCTCGCTGCGGTGCAGCCCGGTCAGCCGCGTCCGGTACCCGCCGACCAGCCGGTAACCGCCGGCCCGGCCCCGGTCCGCGTACACCGGCACACCCGCCTCCGACAGGGCCTGGGCGTCCCGTGTGACCGTCCGCTCCGACACCTCCAGCTCACGGGCGAGCTCGGCGGCCGTCATGGAGGGCCGGGACTGGAGCAGCAGCACCATCTTGATGAGCCGGGCAGCGCGCATGCAGCACATCATGCAGGAGGAGGCCCCCGCCGCAGCGGGAGCCTCCTGTCCTGCAGCTCTTACAGACCGTACTTCGCGCGCGCTTCCTTCACGGCTGTCGCCTTGACCTCGCCGCGCTTGGCGAGCTGGGCCAGTGCCGCGACGACGATCGACTCGGCGTCGACGCCGAAGTGGCGGCGGGCCGCCTCACGGGTGTCCGAGAGGCCGAAGCCGTCGGCGCCCAGCGAGGACCAGTCCTGCTCGACCCACTGCGCGATCTGGTCCGGGACCTGGCGCATGTAGTCGGAGACCGCCAGCACCGGGCCCTCGGCGCCCTGGAGCGCCTGCCGGACGAACGGCATCCGCTCCTCGCCGCGCAGCAGCGCCTCGTCCGCCTCCAGGGCGTCCCGGCGCAGCTCGCTCCAGGACGTAGCCGACCACACGTCGGCCGCCACACCCCACTCCTCGGCGAGCAACTGCTGCGCCTTGAGCGCCCAGTGGATCGCCGTACCGGAGCCCAGCAGCTGGATCCGCGGGGCGTTGGCCGGAGGCGTGATGCCCGCCGACTCCGCCGTGTTGAAGCGGTACAGGCCCTTGACGATGCCCTCGTCGATGCCGTCCACGGACGGCTTCGCGGGCTGCGGCAGCGGCTCGTTGTAGACCGTCAGGTAGTAGAAGACGTTCTGGTCCTCACCCGGGGTCGCCTCGCCGTACATCCGGCGCAGGCCCTCCTTGACGATGGCCGCGACCTCGTACGCGAAGGCCGGGTCGTACGTCAGCGCCGCCGGGTTCGTCGCCGCGATGACGGGGGAGTGGCCGTCGGCGTGCTGGAGGCCCTCACCGGTCAGCGTCGTACGGCCCGCCGTGGCGCCCACGAGGAAGCCGCGGCCGAGCTGGTCGCCGAGCTGCCACATCTGGTCGGCCGTGCGCTGCCAGCCGAACATCGAGTAGAAGATGTAGAACGGGATCATCGTCTCGCCGTGCGTCGCGTACGACGTCGAAGCGGCGATGAAGTCGGCCATCGAACCGGCCTCGGTGATCCCCTCGTTGAGGATCTGGCCGTTCTGGGCCTCCTTGTAGTACATCAGCTGGTCGCGGTCGACCGGCTCGTACGTCTGGCCCTTGGGCGAGTAGATGCCCAGGGACGGGAAGAGGCTCTCCATACCGAAGGTGCGCGCCTCGTCCGGGACGATCGGCACCCAGCGCTTGCCGGTCTCCTTGTCGCGGACCAGGTCCTTGACCAGGCGGACGAACGCCATGGTGGTGGCCACGTTCTGCGAGCCGGAGCCCTTGTCGAAGGAGGCGAACGCCTTCTCCGCCGGGGCGGGCAGCGGCGCGACCGGGTGGACGCGGCGGGCCGGGGCCGGACCGCCGAGGGCGGCACGCCGCTCCTGGAGGTAGCGGACCTCGGGGGAGTCGGCGCCGGGGTGGCCGTAGGGGACCACGCCGTCGACGAACGCGCTGTCGGAGATCGGCAGTTCCAGCAGGTCGCGCATGTTCTTGAACTCGTCCACCGAGAGCTTCTTCATCTGGTGGTTGGCGTTCTTCGACGCGAAGCCCTCGCCGAGGGTGTGGCCCTTGACCGTCTGGGCCAGGATCACGGTCGGCGCGCCCCTGTGCTCGACGGCCGCCCTGTACGCGGCGTACACCTTGCGCGCCTCGTGACCGCCGCGCGAGAAGTGGAAACACTCGAGGATCTTGTCGTCGCTCAGCAGCTTCGCCATCTCCGCCAGCGCCGGGTCGCCGCCGAAGAAGTCCTGGCGGATGTAGGCCGCGTCGCGGGTCTGGTACGTCTGGATCTGCGCGTCCGGTACCTGGCGCAGACGGCGTACGAGCGCGCCCGTGGTGTCGAGCCGGAACAGCTCGTCCCAGGCCGTGCCCCACAGCGTCTTGATGACGTTCCAGCCGGCGCCGCGGAACTGGGCCTCCAGCTCCTGCACGATCTTGAAGTTGGCGCGGACCGGGCCGTCGAGGCGCTGGAGGTTGCAGTTGATGACGAACGTGAGGTTGTCCAGCTCCTCACGGGCCGCCAGCGCGAGGGCCGCCGTCGACTCGGGCTCGTCCATCTCGCCGTCGCCGAGGAACGCCCACACGTGCGAGGCGGAGGTGTCCTTGATGCCGCGGTTGGTGAGATAGCGGTTGAAGCGCGCCTGGTAGATGGCGGAGAGCGGGCCCAGACCCATGGAGACGGTCGGGAACTCCCACAGCCAGGGCAGGCGGCGCGGGTGCGGGTAGGAGGGCAGGCCGTTGCCGCCCGACTCGCGGCGGAAGTTGTCGAGCTGCTCCTCGTTCAGACGGCCGTCGAGGAACGCGCGGGCGTAGATGCCGGGGGAGGCGTGGCCCTGGATGTAGAGCTGGTCGCCGGAGCCGTCGGCCTCTTTGCCTTTGAAGAAGTGGTTGAAGCCGGTCTCGTACAGCCAGGCGGCGGAGGCGAAGGTGGCGATGTGGCCGCCGACGCCGTACTTGCTGCCCCGGGTGACCATCGCGGCCGCGTTCCAGCGGTTCCACGCGGTGATCCGCTGCTCCATCGCCTCGTCACCGGGCACGGCCGGCTCGGCGGCGGTGGGGATGGAGTTGACGTAGTCCGTCTCCAGGAGCTTCGGCAGCGCGATGCCGGCGCCCTCGGCACGCTCCAGCGTGCGCCGCATCAGGTACGCGGCACGGTGCGGCCCGGCCGCCTCGGTCACCGCGTCCAGGGAGGCCTGCCATTCGGCGGTCTCCTCCGGGTCCCGGTCCGGGAGCTGGTCGAGCTCGCTCGGCTGGATGGCGTTGGGGTCGGTCATGTCGCCGCCTTCCTCAGTCGAAGGGGGTTCCCTCACGTAAGGGGATCGGGGGTGCCCTTTGTCTTTGGCAGGACAGGGCTGGAGCTTGGGTGGCAAGCCCGTCGGCGACTGTAACTCGCTGATCGATGATCGATCAAAGGGTTGAGGAGCAAAACCTCTTGATCACGAGAAAGTAGGCACGGGGTGCCTCCGGAGGTGGCACGCGGTGACGGGTTTTCGAAGGGTTTTCGCAGGTCGGAGGCGTTTGAGCGGGTGTGTGCTCGGGTGTCACGCCCGGGGCGCGCAGCCCAGGACGTGCGCCTTCACGAGTTCCGCGATCCGGGGGTCGCGGCGCTTGAAGGCGGCAACCAGCTCCTCATGCTCCTCGGCGTACGACTGCTGCTGCGTGCCCAGCCAGCGGATGGACAGGGCCGTGAACACCTCGATGCCGAGGCCTTCCCAGGTGTGCAGCAGGACGGAGTTGCCCGCCGCGCGGACCAGTTCGCGGTGGAAGGCGACGGTGTGACGGACCTGGGCCGTGCCGTCGGACATGCGGTCGGCCTCGTACAGGGCGCTGACGTGGGGCTCCAGGGCCGAGCAGTCCTCCGACAGGTTCTGGGCCGCCAGCTCCGCCGCGATGGCCTCCAGACCGGCCCGGACCGGGTAGCTCTCCTCCAGGTCGGCGGCGGTCAGGTTCCGTACGCGGACGCCCTTGTTCGGAGCGGACTCGATCAGGCGCAGGGACTCCAGCTCGCGCAGGGCCTCGCGTACGGGTGTCTGGCTGACTTCCAGCTCCGTGGCGATGCGCCGCTCCACGATCCGCTCACCCGGCTGCCAGCGTCCGCTGATGATCCCCTCCAGGATGTGCTCGCGGATCTGCTCGCGCAGCGAGTGGATGACGGGCGCGGTCATGAAGGCTCCTTAGGCGGGATTGACGTTTAGACAATACGGCCGGTTCGCTCCGTGGGTGAGACCGACGAGGGTGCTGTCGTGCAGGTGAGATGAGGCGCACACGGTGCCTGTGACGCGTGTGAGCTCGGGCCGGACGGCCTTCGGGCGGTCGCGGGTCGTTTGTGCTTGATCGCGCAGTTCCCCGCGCCCCTCAGGTACGACGGTGCCCCGCCCGGGAAATCCGGACGGGGCACCGTACAGCCGTGAGGAAGGTCAGAGGCCGAGCTCGACCTCGAACTCGCCCGCCTCCAGGATGGCCTTGACCGCCGTCAGGTAACGGGCCGCGTCGGCGCCGTCCACCAGGCGGTGGTCGTAGGACAGGGTCAGGTACGTCATGTCGCGGACGCCGATGACCGGGCCGTCCTCCGTCTCGATGACGGCGGGGCGCTTGACCGTGGCGCCGATGCCGAGGATGGCCACCTGGCCCGGCGGCACGATGATCGTGTCGAAGAGCGCGCCGCGCGACCCGGTGTTGCTGATGGTGAAGGTCGCGCCGGACAGCTCGTCCGGGGTGATCTTGTTGGCGCGGACCTTGCCCGCCAGCTCGGCCGTGGCCTTGGCGATACCGGCGAGGTTGAGGTCACCGGCGTTCTTGATGACCGGGGTCATCAGGCCCTTCTCGGAGTCCACCGCGATACCGATGTTCTCGGTGTCGAAGTAGGTGATGGTCCCCTCGGCCTCGTTGATCTTGGCGTTGATGGGCGCGTGCGCCTTCAGCGCCTGGGCCGCGGCCTTGACGAAGAACGGCATCGGGGAGAGCTTGACGCCCTCTCGGGCGGCGAAGGAGTCCTTCGCCCGGCCGCGCAGCTTCATCAGGCGGGTGACGTCGACCTCGACCACCGAGGACAGCTGGGCCTGCTCGTGCAGGGCCTTGACCATGTTGTCGCCGATGACCTTGCGGATCCGCGGCATCTTGATGGTCTGGCCGCGCAGCGGGGACGCCTCCAGCACGGGGGCCTTCTTGGCGGCGGCCGGAGCGGCCGCGGCCGGAGCCGGGGCAGCGGCGGCGGCCTTGGCGGCCTCGGCGGCGGACATGACGTCCTGCTTGCGGATACGGCCGCCGACGCCGGTGCCCTTGACGGTGGACAGGTCGACGCCGTGCTCGGCGGCGAGCTTGCGCACCAGCGGGGTGACGTAGGCGCCGTCGTCGGCCGGCTGGGCGGCGGCCGGAGCGGCCGGTGCCTGGGCCGGAGCCGGGGCGGGAGCAGGAGCGGCCGGCGCCGGGTCGGGAGCCGGGGTGACCTGCTGCTGCGGAGCCGGGGCCGACGGAGCCTGCGGGGCCGGGGCGGGCTGGGCCGGAGCCGGAGCAGGAGCCGGGGTGGGCTCGGGCTGCGCCGGGGCGGCCGGGGCCTCCTGCGCCGGGGCGGCGGCCGGAGCGGCACCCGCCTCGCCGATGACGGCGAGCTTGGCGCCGACCTCGGCGGTCTCGTCCTCGCCGACCACGATCTCCAGCAGCGTGCCGGAGGCGGGCGCCGGGATCTCGGTGTCGACCTTGTCGGTGGAGACCTCGAGCAGCGGCTCGTCGGCCTCGACGCTGTCACCGACCGACTTCAGCCAGCGGGTGACGGTGCCCTCGGTGACGGACTCGCCCAGCGCGGGCAGGACCACGTCCGTGCCCTGGGCGGAGCCGCCACCGGCGGCGGCGTCGGCGGTGGGAGCGGGCGCCGGGGCGGCCTGCTCGGTGGACGGGGCGGCCGCGGCCGGCTCGGGAGCGGGCTCGGCGACCTGCTCGGCGGCCGGGGCCGGGGCGGCAGCGGGCGCGCCCGTGCCGTCGTCGATGACGGCCAGCTCGGCGCCGACCTCAACGGTCTCGTCCTCGGCGACCTTGATGGACGCCAGGACACCGGCGGCGGGCGAGGGGATCTCGGTGTCGACCTTGTCGGTCGAGACCTCGAGCAGCGGCTCGTCGGCCTCGACGCGCTCACCCTCGGCCTTCAGCCAGCGAGTGACAGTGCCCTCGGTGACGCTCTCTCCGAGCGCCGGAAGGGTTACGGAAACCGCCATGGTTTCGGTTGCTCCTTACGGAAAGTGCGGAAGTCTGTGTCGTCGCTTCGTCGACCGAGGGATCAGTCGTGCGAGTGGAGGGGCTTGCCGGCCAGGGCCAGGTGGGCCTCGCCGAGCGCCTCGCTCTGCGTCGGGTGCGCGTGGATGAGCTGGGCGACCTCGGCCGGCAGCGCCTCCCAGTTGTAGATCAGCTGGGCTTCGCCGACCTGCTCGCCCATGCGGTCGCCGACCATGTGGACGCCGACCACGGCACCGTCCTTGACCTGGACGAGCTTGATCTCGCCCGCGGTGTTCAGGATCTTGCTCCGGCCGTTGCCGGCGAGGTTGTACTTCAGAGCGACAACCTTGTCCGCGCCGTAGATCTCCTTGGCCTTGGCCTCGGTGATACCGACGGAGGCGACCTCCGGGTGGCAGTACGTCACCCGCGGGACACCGTCGTAGTCGATCGGAACGGTCTTCAGGCCGGCCAGGCGCTCCGCCACCAGGATGCCCTCGGCGAAGCCGACGTGCGCGAGCTGGAGGGTCGGGACCAGGTCGCCGACGGCGGAGACGGTCGGGACGTTGGTGCGCATGTACTCGTCGACCAGGACGTAGCCGCGGTCCATGGCGACGCCCTGCTCCTCGTAGCCCAGGCCCTGGGAGACCGGGCCGCGGCCGATGGCGACGAGCAGGATCTCGGCCTCGAACTGCTTGCCGTCGGCGAGGGTGACCTTGACACCGTCCTGGGTGTACTCGGCCTTCTCGAAGAAGGTGCCCAGGTTGAACTTGATGCCGCGCTTGCGGAACGCGCGCTCGAGAAGCTTGGAGGAGTTCTCGTCCTCGACCGGGACGAGGTGCTTCAGGCCCTCGACGATGGTGACGTCGGTGCCGAAGGACTTCCACGCGGAGGCGAACTCGACGCCGATGACACCGCCGCCGAGGATGATCGCGGACTTCGGCACGCGGTCCAGGACGAGGGCGTGGTCCGAGGAGATGATGCGGTCGCCGTCGATGTCCAGACCGGGCAGCGACTTCGGTACGGAGCCGGTCGCGAGGAGCACGTGGCGGCCCTGGACGCGCCGGCCGTTCACGTCGACGGAGGTCGGGGAGGACAGCCGTCCCTCACCCTCGATGTAGGTCACCTTGCGGGAGGCGACGAGCCCCTGGAGCCCCTTGTAGAGGCCGGCGATCACGCCGTCCTTGTACTTGTGGACGCCGGCGATGTCGATGCCCTCGAGGGTGGCCTTCACACCGAACTGCTCGCTCTCGCGGGCCTGGTCGGCGATCTCACCCGCGTGCAGCAGGGCCTTGGTGGGGATGCATCCTCGGTGCAGGCAGGTGCCGCCGACCTTGTCCTTCTCGATCAGGGCGACGTCCAGGCCCAGCTGTGCCCCGCGCAGGGCCGCGGCGTAACCACCGCTGCCACCGCCGAGGATCACTAGGTCGAAAACGGTGCTGGCGTCGTTCGCCACGTCACGTCCTCCATGCATGTGCGCCGTACGCCGGTCTTCACTGACCGGCAGGCGGCTGGTGTCCGGCCGCTCGTTCTTCGGCCCTTCGGTGGGGCCCTGTCCTGCCGAGCCCCATCTTCGCACTTGTCAGCACAGAAGGAGACGCCGGGCTGCTGTGTGAGACGCCCCACGTTGCAACAGGGGGCGGGGAACCGCGCGAACAGCCCCCACGCCCCCGCACTCGCCGCACAACCGGCGAGAGGCGAGCTCTCAGGCGGGACTCAGCCCAGATCACCCGCGGCCGTCAGCTCGGCGAGCCGGACCAGCGTCCGCACGCCACTGCCCGTGCCGCCCTTCGGCGTGTACCCGAACGGTCCGCCCTCGTTGAACGCCGGCCCGGCGATGTCGAGGTGCGCCCAGGTGATGCCCTCGCCCACGAACTCGCGCAGGAACAGACCGGCGACCAGTCCGCCGCCCATCCGCTCACCCATGTTCGCGATGTCGGCCGTGGGCGAGTCCATCCCCTTGCGCAGGTGCTCCGGCATCGGCATCGGCCACGCCGGCTCCCCGACCTCCTCCGCGGCCTCGTACAGCGCCGTGCGGAAGGCGTCGTCGTTGCCCATGATCCCGAACGTCCGGTTCCCCAGCGCCAGCACCATCGCCCCGGTCAGCGTCGCGACGTCCACGATGGCGTCCGGCTTCTCCTGGGACGCCGCCCACAGGGCGTCGGCCAGCACCAGCCGGCCCTCCGCGTCGGTGTTGAGCACCTCCACCGTCTTGCCGCTGTACATCCGCAGCACGTCACCCGGACGGGTCGCGGAACCGGAGGGCATGTTCTCGGCCAGGGCCAGCCAGCCGGTGACGTTGACCTCCAGGCCGAGGCGCGCGGCGGCGACGACCGCGGCGAACACGGCGGCCGCGCCGCTCATGTCGCACTTCATCGTCTCGTTGTGACCGGCCGGCTTCAGCGAGATGCCGCCCGAGTCGTACGTGATGCCCTTGCCGACGAAGGCGAGGTGCTTCTTCGCCTTGGAGGAGGTGTACGACAGCTTCACCAGGCGCGGACCGGCCGCCGAGCCCGCCCCGACGCCGAGGATGCCGCCGTAGCCGCCCTTCTCCAGGGCCTTCACGTCGAGCACCTGCACCTTGATGCCGTGCTCCTTGGCCGCGGCCTGGGCGATCGCGGCGAACGACTCGGGGTTCAGGTCGTTCGGCGGCGTGTTGACCAGGTCGCGGGCGCGGTTGAGCTCCTCGGACACGGCGACGGCACGCTCGACGGCGGCCTTGTACGCCTTGTCGCGTGGCTTGCCGCCGAGCAGGGCGACCTCGGCGAGGGGGGCCTTGCCGTTCTTCGCCTTGGGGTCCTTGCCGTTGTCCTTGTAGGCGTCGAAGGAGTAGGCGCCGAGCAGCGCGCCCTCTCCGATCGCGCCGGCGTCGGCGGCGTCGGTCAGGGGGAGGGCGAAGGCGGCCTTCTTGGACCCGGTCAGGGCGCGGGCGGCGATGCCGGCGGCCTTGCGCAGGGCCTCGGAGTCGTAGGCGGTGTCCTTCTCGGGCACCGGGCCGAGGCCCACCGCCAGCACGAGCGGTGCCTTGAAGCCCGACGGTGCCGGCAGCTTCGTCACCTCGCCCTCGGCACCGGAGGCGCCGAGGGTCTCCAGAACGCCGGCGAGCCTGCCGTCGTACGCCTTGTCCACGGCCTCGGCGCCCGGTGCGACGACCGGCCCCTTGGCACCCTTGGCGACACCGATCACGATGGCGTCGGCCCGCAGACCGGGCGCCGCGGCGGTGCTGAGAGTGAGAGCAGTCACGGTGGTGAAATCTCGCTTCCGATGTGAAGTTGCTGTGGTCGAACGGTGTGGGTCGACCGGGCCCGACAGCCGACCCTATTGCGACCTCAGGGTTCGGGTATCGCGGGGCCTTCCCCGGTGCGGCGAACACTCGACGACGAGACTACGCGCGTGGCCGTGTTCGCTCATTCCTGCGGGCGTTCACCTGACAGTGGCGTAGTGGCCATTTCTTGATCCTCCATGTCGGTGAACTGAGTCACACTCGTCGGGATCCGGTGAGCGCCCTGCTCGCCGCTTTGCATGATTTCCACGGATCCTCCTCTGTTCGACCGCAAGGGGATCTCTGGGATCTTCAGGGGGAGGAACCATGGCGCAGCGTGCGCGCAGGTGGAGAAACACGGCCGCCGCGGTGACGGCGGCGGGCATGATCACGGCCGGGGCGGTGGCGCCGGGGGCGGCGGCCGCGGAGGCACCACGCATCGATCTGAAGGTGCTGGTGGTGGACAACGGCGACAGCTCCGTCCGGGCCGTCACCGCCCAGCTGAAGAGCACGGGCGTCCCGTACACGACCGTCGACCTGAACGACGCGGACCGGCCGAAGATCACCGAGTCGTTCCTGAGCGACACGGTCGACGGCCGCCCCCGCGCCAAGTACCAGGGCGTCGTCCTGCCGAACGAATCCCCGTTCGGCGCGGGCTCCGCCGAGCAGACCGCCCTGGAGACCTACGAGCGGACGTACGGCATCCCACAGGTCGACGCCTACACGTGGGCACACCCGGAGGTCGGCCTCGACTACACCAGCGAGGGTGGCTGGGCGGGCACTCTCGACGGGCGCGAGGCATCCGTCACGGCGGCCGGGAAGGCGGGCTGGTTCGGCTATCTCGACGGCGCGTTCCGCTTCGAGGACAACTCGGCGTCCGTTCAAGAGAGTTACGGCTACGTGGCCCGGCCCCGCGCCGGCTTCACCAGCTACGTCGACATCCCCGTGCCCGGCGGCACCGGCCGCGGCAGCCTCGTCGGCGAGTACGCCCACGACGGCCGCCGCGAACTCGTCGTGACCTTCGCCTACAACGGCAACCAGCAGCAGTTCCGGCTGCTGGCCCGGGGCATCGTCGAGTGGCTCACCCAGGGCGTGCACCTGGGCCGGACCCGCAACTCCTTCGCCGTGCACGTCGACGACGTGTTCGCCCCGGACAGCCGCTGGGACACCGAGCGCGACTGCACCCCGGGCGACTTCGACTGCGCGGGCGGCGACGGCGAGGGCACCACGCCGATCCGCATGACCGCGGACGACGCCGCCCACGCCGCCCAGTGGCAGCGCGAACACGGCTTCACCATGGACATGGTCTACAACGCCGGCTCCGGCGAGGAGTGGAAGACCGAGCACGGCGGGACCGACGCGCTGACCGACCGGCTGCTCGCCGACAAGGCGCAGTACCGCTGGGTCAACCACACCTACACGCACCCCTTCCTCGGCTGCGTACAGGACACCTCCACCGTGCCGTGGAGCTGCGCGAAGAACGCCGACGGCTCGACCAAGTACATGAGCCGCGCCGAGATCGCCGCGCAGATCCGCGACAACCACGCCTGGGCCGTGAACAAGGGCCTTCCCGTCGACCGCACGGAACTGGTCACCGGTGAGCACTCGGGCCTGAAGACGCTGCCGCAGCAGCCCGCCGACAACCCCAACCTGGCCGGCGCGCTCGCCGACACCGGCGTCAGGTGGGTCGCCTCGGACAACTCCCGCGAGCCCGAGCAGCGCGCGATCGGCAACGCCCGCACCGTCCCGCGCCACCCGATGAACGTGTACTACAACGTGGGCACGGCGGCCGAGATGGCCGACGAGTACAACTGGGTCTACACCTCGCGGGCCGACGGCGGCAGCGGCGTCTGCGAGGACAACCCCACCTCGACCTGCCTCGACGAGCCGCTCGACCCCGCCACCGGCTACGCCGAGCACATCGTCCCGCAGGAGGCGCGCACCGCCCTCGGACACGTCCTCGCCGGCGACCCCCGGCCGCACTACGCGCACCAGTCCAACCTGGCCGAGGACCGGCTGCTCTACCCGGTCATGGAGAAGGTGCTGGACGACTACCGGGCCCTGTTCGCCGACAACACCCCGCTGGAGAACCCCCGGCACAGCGCCATCGGCACCGAGGTGCAGCGCCGCGCCGCCTGGCAGACGGCCCTGGCCAACGGCCGTGTCACGGCGTACCGCATCGGCAACACGGTCACGGTCACGGCACCGTCAGGCACCCAGATCCCGGTGACCGCGCCCGACGGCACGCAGAAGCAACTGCTGCTGGGCACCAGCGCGTTCGGCACGCCGTACGCGGGGTCCCGCTCGGCCTGGACGACCCCGGCAGCACTCCAGTCGGCTCTGACACTGAAGCTGCCCTAGAGCCTTTAGGGGCGCGGGGCCGTATTTGATATGCGGCTCCGCCGCGGGGGCGCGACCAGCCCACACGAAGCCGCACTCGGCATCCGGGCAAGCAGTTCCCCGCACACCATCCGCAACACAGGGGGAAACACGCATGAGGCGAACAGGCCGTCATGTCACCATGCTCACGGAAGGCACCTACCCACACGTCCACGGCGGCGTCAGCACCTGGTGCGACCAGCTCGTCAAGGGCATGCCCGAGGTCGACTTCCACCTCGTCTCGCTCACCGGCAGCGGCCGCGAACCCGTCACCTGGGAGCTGCCGCCCAACGTCTACGCGCACACCCCGGTCCCCACCTGGGGCCCGCGCCCCGGCCGCAGAAGGCCCCCGTACGGCAGGGCCCGCCGCCGCTTCACCGAGACCTACGAGCGTTTCCTGCTCTCCTTCCTCGACCCCGGCTCGCACGCCGACTTCGGCGAGTCCCTGAACGAGCTGGCCGAACTCGCCCGGGACGGACGCCTGCCGGCGGCCCTGCGCACCGAGTCGGCGCTGCGGTCGCTGATGTGGATATGGACGATGCCGCACCTGCCGACGGCCGCCGCCCGCCCCACCGTGCACGACGCGCTGACCGCTACCGACCTGCTGGAACACGCCCTGCGCCCACTCGGCGTCCGCATCCCCGAGGAGTCCGTCGCGCACGCCGTCAGCAGCGGCCTCGCCACCCTGCCCGCGCTCGCCGCCCGCCACCTGGACGGCGTGCCGTTCCTGCTCACCGAGCACGGCATCTACCTGCGCGAGCGCTACCTCGGCTACCGCCGTGACGCCCAGCGCTGGCCCGTGAAGGCGTTCATGCTGGGCTTCTACCGGGAGCTGAACTCCTACGGCTACCGTGCCGCCGACCTGATCACGCCGTGCAACCAGTACAACCGCCGCTGGGAGGAGCGCGGCGGCGCCGACGCCGACAGGATCCGCACCGTCTACAACGGCGTCGACCCGGCCGCCTTCCCGCACGCCGGCCCCGAGCCGGGGGTCCCCACCCTGTCCTGGTGCGGCCGGATCGACCCCATCAAGGACCTGGAGACCCTGATCCGCGCCTACGCGATGGTGCGCGCCGAGATCCCGGCGACCCGGCTGCGGCTCTTCGGTCCGGTCCCGCCCGGCGGCGAGGCCTACCGCACCCGTCTTGAGAAGCTCGCCGCAGAGCTGGGCGTCACCGACGGCCTGACCTTCGAGGGCCGCATCACCGAGGTCTGGCGGGCCTACGCGGCCGGGCACCTCGTCATGCTGTCGTCGATCTCCGAGGGCTTCCCGTTCTCCATCATCGAGGCCATGTCGTGCGGCCGTACGACCGTGTCGACGGACGTCGGCGGAGTGCGTGAGGCCGTCGGCGACACCGGCCTCGTGGTGCCCCCGCGCGAGCCGGAGAAGATGGCCGCCGCCGCGCTGACCCTGCTCAAGGACGACGAACGGCGCCTGGAACTCGGCCGGTTGTCGCGCCAGCGCGTCATCGACCGGTTCACGCTGCGCCGCTCGGTGGACGCCTTCCGCACCATCTACAAGGAACTCGCGGGCGGGGACGAGGTGTACGAGCCGACGCTGGAGACCGTCGCCGACTGGACCCTGGAACTGCGCGACCCCTGGTACGCGGCCGTCGCGACGGACGGGGCCGGCTGGTGAGCGGAAGCGTCTGGCTGCCCCCGGGCTCCCGCCCGGACACCCTCCCCGGCATTCCCCGGCAGCGCACTCCGAGCTGGGCCCAGCCCGACCCGGTCGACGAACTCGCCGTCCGGCTGGAGGACTTCATAGCCGCTGCCGTCCACCCGGACGAGATAGCCGCGCTCCTGGAGTCCGACGGCCTCTCCGACGACCGGATACGCGAACGGTACGGCGTGAAGAACTCCTTCGCGCTCGCCGAGACCCTCTACGAGCGGGTCGAGCGCCGCTACCCCGAGCCCGACGGCCCCCTCCACGACCCCTGGCGGATCGGCCTGCTCGGCTGCCTGCTGCGCGGTCTCGTCTTCGCCCTGCCCGGCCTCGCCTACGTCCTCGGCGCGCCCCTGTTCACGGGCCCCGGCGATTTCGGCCTCCCCGCGGGCACGGTCCCGCTCCTGGCCGGCGCCCTGTGCGGCTGGACGTGGAACCAGGGCCTCGCCCACCGGGCGTACGCCTGGCTGGGCCTGGGCGACCGGACGGCCGCCCGGCGGGCCCTGCTGCTCGGCGCCCCGGCCGGCGCGCTCCTCGGCTCGCTGGTCGCCCTGGCGTTCGCGGGCGGCGCCGCCCCGGCCGTGGTCGCCTTCGCCGCCGGGCAGTCCTGCTACCTGGCGGCGGCGACCGTGCTGCTGGTGATGGGCCGCGAACGGTTCCTGCTGGCCGCGCTCGCGCCGATGGCGATGGGCGCGGTCCTGTCCCTGGCCGACCCGCTGCCCGAGGCCGTGAGCCTGGCCCTGCTGCTGGGTTCCCTGACGGCGGTCGCGGCCCTCGCCGTCCGCGAAGTGGCACCCGCCCTCAAGGAACCGGGTGAGGGCGGCTGGACCGCCGGCCTCGTCGCCCTGCTGCCCTTCGGCGGGTTCGGCACCACCCCCGCGCACCGGCGCCCCGCCGGACCCCGGCTCGCGGGCTCCCTGCCGTACGCCCTGTTCGGGCTGGCCACCGGCGTCCTCGTGCTGTACGCGGCGCTCGGCGACGTCCTCGCCGGGGAGACGGACAGCGCGGTCGCCGCGCCAGCCGCCGTGGCGCTCACCCTCAGCATGGGCCCCGCCGAGTGGCTGCTGTACCGCTTCCGCAGCGACAGCCTCGCCGGACTGCGCTCCAGCAGCACTCCCCAGGACTTCTGGCGCACCACGGTCCTGACCGTCGCCCAGTGCCTGGCCGCCTACCTCGCCGCGCTGCTCGCGCTGAGCCTCACCACCTCCCTCCTGTGGCCGCACTCCCCGGTCCCGGGCGGCGTCCGGCTGGCCGGGCTGCTCCTGCTGGGCGTGGTCCTGTGGACCGGCCTGCTGCTCCAGTCGTTCGGCGCGGTGACCGGCGCGACGGCGGTGTGCTGCGCCGCGGCACTCGTCCAGACCCTGCTCATCGCCACCCGCACCGGCGACCCGCACACGGCGGGCCTGGCCGTGTACGGCGCGGCGGCCGTCGTCCAGGCCGTCCTGGTGTGCGCGCTGCTGGGGAGGGCAACCGCCCACCGATGAGCACTCTCCTGGTCCCGTACTACGAGCACCCGTCCGCCCGCCCCGCCGAATGGGAGGCGATCCTGGCCGCAGCGCCCCGCCTCTACGGGGTCGTCCTCAACCCGGCCAGTGGCCCCGGCGACCGCTCCGACGCGGCCTTCGCCGAGGTCGCCGGCCGGCTGAAGGCGGCGGGCGTCCGGTTGCTGGGGTACGCCGACACCGACTACGGCCGCCGCGCCGCCACCGACGTCGTCCGCGACCTCACCCGGCACCGAGACTGGTACGGCACCGACGGCGCCTTCCTCGACCAGGTCCCGGCAGGGCCCGAACAGTTCGAGCACTACCAGAGGCTGGCGGTGGCCGCCTGGGGCGTCGGCTGCGGCACCCTCGTCCTCAACCACGGCACGGCACCGCACCCCTGCTACGCTCGCATCGCCGACGTCCTCGTCACTTTCGAGGGCACCTGGGCCTCCTACCAGGCCCTGCCTGACCAGCCCTGGCCGGGCGGCGGCGGGGTGCGGCTGTGCCACCTGGTGTACGGCGTACCGCCCGGCGCCGACCCCGAGGGCCTGGCACGGGAGCGGGGCGCGGCGGTGCACTGCGCGGTGCCCGGCACCGGAGATCATCCTTGGGGCACACTGCCGTACACCCTGCACAACCCGGAGAACGCCCCGTGAGACGCCCCCTGCTATCCGCCCTGCTCGTCCTGCTGCTCGCGGGCTGCGCCCAGGGCCCCGACGACAAGCCCGGCCCCCGCTGGCAGCCCCGCCCCGGCACGGCCTGGCAGTGGCAGCTCAGCGGGCGTCTGGACACCTCCGTCGACGTGCCGGTCTACGACATCGACGGCTTCGACCACTCCGAGGCCACCGTCGCCCGGCTGCACCGCGAGGACCGCAAGGTCATCTGCTATCTGTCCACGGGCGCCTGGGAGGAGTTCCGACCGGACGCGGAGAAGTTCCCGAAGGCGGTCCTCGGCCGGGGCAACGGCTGGGAGGGCGAACGCTGGCTCGACATCCGCCGCACCGACGTCCTGGAGCCGCTCATGGCGGCCCGCATGGACATGTGCCGCGACAAGGGCTTCGACGCGGTGGAGCCCGACAACATGGACGGCTACCGCAACGACACGGGCTTCCCGCTGACCGCCGCCGACCAGCTCCGCTACAACCGCCTCATCGCCCGCCTGGCCCACGAGAGGGGCCTGGCCGTCGGCCTGAAGAACGACCTGGACCAGATCCCGGAACTGGTCGGGGACTTCGACTTCGCGGTCAACGAACAGTGCGCCCAGTACGGCGAGTGCGGGGCGCTGAAGCCGTTCGTCGAGGCGGGCAAGGCCGTCTTCCACGTCGAGTACGAGGTGCCCACCGGCCGCTTCTGCGCCGAATCCCGCCGCCTACGCCTGAGTTCACTGCTCAAGAAGCACGAACTAGGGGCGTGGCGACAGGAGTGCTGAGCGCGAGCCCGGTGACCTCCGTGCCCGCCACCCGGTCGGCGAGGGACCGGCGGGCGGGGGAGAGGACCGGCAGCGCGTTCAGCAGGAACAGCACCACCGCGACCGCCCACACCAGCACCGACAGCATGACCTGCCCCTCGACCAGCAGCACACAGGCCACCGCGTACACGGCGACGTCCGCGACGGTGGTGACGGCGGCCCGCAGCGCCGCCCGGCGCGGCCGCCGCGGCGTGACCCTCAGCCCGGCCAGGCCCTTGCCGACCGTCCGCCCGGCCAGGGCCAGACACGCCCACTGGTAGAGGAACACCGTCAGGACCAGCAGCCCGAAGGCCTGCTCGACGTACAGCACCGACTTGTCCCACAGCCTCAGCCCCAGGTCCTGGGAGGCGTCGAGCACGTCGCCGCGCGAGGTCAGCAGTTCGAGTCCGCTGCGGGTGGCGAGCTCGGGCACGTCGGTGACGAGCGCGGAGACCCGGTGGAAGGTGAGCATCGCGAGCGCCGAGGCCAGCGCCACCACCAGCGCGAAGTCGACGGACCAGGCCACGGCACGGCGCAGCTTCGGCGTGAACATCCCCCGATCACTTGTCTGTTCGGGGCAGGAAGCTAGCGGCTGGGCTGCCCGGGCAGGAGGGGAACGAGGAGATCGTTTCAGCCCAGTGACAGAACGACCAGCGCCGTGGTCGCCGCCGTCTCGGCGAGGCCGCCGAACACGTCCCCGGTGATGCCGCCGAAGCGGCGCGTGCAGTGCCGCAGGAGTGCTTCGGCGGCGGCCAGGGAGAGCAGGACCGCGAGCGCGGTGCGGGCGACGTCGTACGGTCCGAAGACGGCGGCGACCGCCGCGGCCGCGCCCGTGACGGCGACGCCGGCGAGCAGCGCGCCGCGGACCGGCACCACACCCGCGACCGCCGCCCCCAGCCCTTCCGGCCGCGCCGCAGGCACCCCGGCCCGGGCCGCGAGGGTCAGGGCCAGCCGGGCGACCGTCGCCGAGACGACGGCGGCGCACGCGCCCCGGGCCCAGGAGGCGTCGTAGGCCTGGGCGAGCGCGGCGACCTGCGCGAGCAGGGCGAGGACGAGGGTGATGACCCCGAACGGCCCGATGTCCGACTGCTTCATGATCCGCAGGGCGTCCTCGGCGGGCTTCCCGCTGCCCAGCCCGTCGGCGGTGTCCGCGAGCCCGTCGAGGTGCAGTCCCCGGGTCAGGGCGGCGGGGACGGCGACGGTGGCCACGGCGGCGAGCGGCCCGCCCGCACCGAGGAACAGCAGCACCAGCCCGACGGCGGCGGCGGCCGCTCCGATCGCGAGCCCGGTCAGCGGAGCGCACAGCATGCCGCCGCGCGCGGCCTCCCGGTCCCACCGGGTCACCCGGACCGGGAACACCGTGAGGGTGCCGAAGGCGAAGCGGAGACCGTCGAGGGGCGAGGTTCTGGGCACCGGCGCAGGCTACCGGCCGGTCAGAAGAGCGGATGCGGTGGCCGAGGATAAAGTTCACATATGGGATGGCTGGAGCGGAACATCATCGAACCCGGCAAGCTGCCGCTGCTCCTCGCCCTCGTCTCCTTCGTGCTGACGTTCCTGATCACCCGGGGCATCACCCGCCTCATCCGGGCGGGCAGGGGACCCTTCCGCAACGTCAGCGGCAGCGGTGGCCTCCACATCCACCACGTGGTCCCCGGCGTCATCCTGACGATCGTCGGCGGCTTCGGCGCGGTGGCCGGAGGGCAGCACGGCTTCGGCTCGGCGCTGGCCGCGGTGATCTTCGGCATCGGCGCGGGCCTCGTCCTCGACGAGTTCGCCCTGGTCCTGCACCTGGCCGACGTCTACTGGACCGAGGCCGGCCGCAAGAGCGTCGAGATGGTCGTCCTCACCGCCTCCCTCGTCGGGCTGCTCCTGATCGGCTTCTCGCCCCTGGGCGTCAACGACCTCTCGGACGACCAGGAGCAGAACCGCGCCACCGTGATCGGGAACGTCGTCGTGAACTTCGTGTTCGCCCTCATCGCCCTGTTCAAGGGCAAAGCCCGCATCGCGGTCTTCGGCGTGATCGTCCCCGTCATCGCCCTGATCGGTGCCGTACGACTGGCCCGCCCCGGCTCCTACTGGGCCAAGCGCTTCTACCGGCGCCGCCCCCGCGCCCGCGCCAAGTCCAGCCTGCGGGCCTACCACCACGACCGCCGCTGGCTGGGCCCCCGGCGCGCGTTCCAGGACTGGATCGGCGGCGCGCCCGACCCCGAGCCGGCCCGGTCCCTCGAACACCGCTGACGCGCCGCCGGCGCACCCCGCCGACCGCGCACACCACCAGCACGGCCGCGATCGCCGCCAGATGCTCCTTGCCCGCCAGGTTCTCCTTCAGGGCGACCTCGGCCACCATCGCCACGATCACCGCCACCGCCGTGAAGTAGGCGCGGTAGCGCCATCCCAGGTAGACGGCCAGCCCTACGACGGCCGCCGACGGCCCGGTGTCCACGACCCGCGCGTCCGCGGCGGGCAGCCCCAGCGGGACGTCCGGGCCCAGCCGGACGCCCAGACGGGCGTACAGCGTCCCCGCGAGCGTCGCGAGGTACGCCATGAGCAGCGTCCGCCGTCGCCCCAGGCAGAGCTCCGCGACACCGAACACCAGCAGGATCTGCGCCAGCGCGCCCCACACCGGCAGGTCCAGCGCGGGCACGAAGAGCGACAGCGGCGTCCGCAGGAGCGCGAGCCACAGCGGGTCCTCGGCCCGTACCGCACCGACGTCCTGCACGAACCGGTAGCCCCACGGCCGGCTGTGCGCGAAGTGCAGCGCGGCCGTGAGGCACACGGCCGCGATGGCCATCGGCACGGCGCGCAGGCGCCGTTCGCACAGTGGCCCGCGCACGGCCGCGTACAGCGGCCCCCATTCGGCGCGGGCCCAGCGGGCGAGCGTGGTCATCGGGTCGTCCTCGTCCGGTGTCGGTACATGGGCGAAGACCGACCGGAGGGGGACGAAGTTGAGCCAGGTGTGCGTGACCTGGATCTCCCGGAACGCTACTGCTCGGAGGGAACCTCAGAAGCCTCCGGGACCTCAGGGGCCTCGGCACTCTCCAGTGCCTCGGACTCCTTCGGCTGCTCGGGCAGCTCCGCCGCCAGCGCGGCCGCGGCCTGCACCAGGGGGAGCGCGAGCAGACCGCCCGCGCCCTCGCCGACGGTCACGCCCTGGGTCAGCAGAGGTTCCAGGGCCATCCGGTCCAGCGCCTTGGCCTGCCCGGGCTCGCCGCTGTCGTGCGCGGCCAGCCACCAGTCCGGCGCCCGGAACGCGATCCGCTGGCCGACCAGCGCGCACGCGGCCGTCACGACCCCGTCGAGCACCACGGGCATCTTCCGCACCGCGCTCTGCAGCAGGAAGCCCGTCATCGCGGCGAGGTCGGCCCCGCCCACCGTCGCCAGCAGCTGCAACTGGTCCCCGAGCACCGGCCTGGCCCGGCGCAGCGCGTCGCGGATCGCCGCGCACTTGCGCATCCACGCCAGGTCGTCGATCGCCAGCCCGCCCCGGCCGGTGACGACGGACGCGTCGACCCCGCACAGCGCCGCGACCAGCACGCCCGCCGCCGTGGTCCCGCCGACGCTCACATCGCCGAGCACCACCAGATCCGTACCGGAGTCGGCCTCCTCGTCGGCCACCGCGACCCCGGCCCGGAACGCCGCCTCGGCCTCCTGGAGGGTCAGCGCGTCCTCGACGTCGATGCGCCCGCTGCCGCGCCGCACCCGGTGCCGTACGACGTCCTCGGGCAGGGCCTCCGGGTCGCAGTCCAGGGCCATGTCGACGATCCGCACCGGCACGCCCAGCCGCCGCGCCAGCACCGACACGGGCCGGCCGCCCTCCAGCACCTCCCGCACCAACTCCCCGGCGCCGCCCGCGGGCCGGGCCGAGACGCCCAGCTCGGCGACGCCGTGGTCACCGGCGAAGAGCACCACCCGCGGCCGTTCGATCGGCCGCACCGGCACGGCGGACTGCGCCGCCGCCAGCCACTCACCCAGGTCGTCCAGGCGGCCCAGCGACCCGGGCGGCACGATCTGCCGCTCCCGGCGCGCCTCGGCGTCACGGCGTACCCCGCCGTCCGGACGCTCGATCAGATCGGTGAAGTCGTCGAGATTAAGCGAGCTCATTCGCCGAACAGTACCGGCACCGCTCGAACAGCAGGGCGCCACATCACGACTCCGCGGCGGCGACGTCGTTGCACCCCGGATCGGCATCCCATACGTTCCGGTTTGCAGCGGATTGTCATACGTCGTTCGTCGGACGTCCCTGCCGTACGCCTTCGCGCCCGGGAGCCGCCCATGACCGCACATCCCGCCCCCTCCGCACCTCCCTCACCCCAAGCGACGACACCGGCGCACGAGCCGCGCCGAGAGGACTGCCCCTGGTGCGGCTCGGCCCGGCTGCGGAACCGGCTGCGCACCGGTGACCTGCGGCAGTACAAGCCGGGCAGCTTCACCGTCGACGAGTGCCGGGACTGCGGCCACACCTTCCAGAACCCCCGCCTCACGTTCGAGGGCCTCGCGCTCTACCACCGGACGGTGCGCGGAGCGCCCAGGGACGTTGCGGCCGACACCCTCCTCGCGCTGCGCGGCAGCCGGCTCCGCCACCGCTCGGCCGCCCGCGCGATGCTCCGCTTCGGGGAGCCGGAGAGCTGGCTGGACGTGGGGACGGGCCACGCCCGCTTCCCCGCCACGGCCCGGGAGTTCTTCCCCTACACCTCTTTCGACGGCCTCGACCGCACCCCGCGCGTGGTCCGCGCCCGCTCTGCCGACCGCGTCGAGGAGGCCCACGTGGGCCGCCTGACGGACCCCCGGATCTCGGCTCCACTGCGCGCCCGCTACGACGTGGTCAGCATGCTCCACCACCTGGAGGGCGTCCCCGACCCCCGCGCGGAGCTCCACGCCGCCCTCGAAGTCCTGCGCCCCGGCGGCCACCTGCTCATCGAGACCCTGACTCCCCGCAGCGTGTACGCCGCGCTACTGGGCCGCTGGTGGCTCGCCTACGACCAGCCCCGCCACCTGCACCTGCTCCCCCCGCAGAACCTCCGCGCGGAACTGGAGGCGGCCGGCTGCACGATCGCGCTCCTGGACCACCGCCCCGTCCACATTCCCCACGACCTCTCCGGCGCCACGGCCCTGGCCCTCTCCCACGCCCTCCCCGCCCCCGACACCCCCTGGCGAGCGATCCCCCCACCCATGGCCCAGCAACACCTCCGCGAGGCCCTGCTTCGAGCCGGTATCCCCTTGGTGGCCCTGGCGGCGCTGGCAGACCACCTCATCGCCCCACTGACCCGCCGCACCCGCTTCGCGAACACGTACCGCTTGATCGCCCGCAAACCGACCCAGCCGGGCTGCGGGCAGTCGTAGTCGTCCCAGGGCGTGTCCCCGGCACCGGTTACCCCCGCAGCACCACGGCCTGCCCCGCCACCACCAACAGCACATGCTCACACTCGTCCGCGAACCCCGCGTTCAACCGCCCGAGTTCGTCCCGGTACCGCCGCCCCGACGCAGTCGACGGCACGATCCCCGACCCCACCTCGTTCGACACGGCGACAACGGTCCGCCGAGTGGAGCGCACCGCCTCCGTCAACTCCCGCACCCGCTCCCGCAACGCCTTCTCCCCCCGCTCCGCCCACACCGCGTCGTCCCACGCCCCGGCGGCATCCATCGCATCCGTCAGCCACAACGACAGACAGTCGATGAGCAACGGCGGCCCCTCCGCCTCCAGCAGCGGCACCAGATCGCACGTCTCGGCCGTCCGCCACGACCCCGGCCGCCGGTCCCGGTGCGCGGCCACCCGCGCCGACCACTCGGTGTCCCCGTTGCGCGACCCGCCCGTCGCCACGTACAGCACGTCCGGGAAGGCCTCCAGCCTCCGTTCGGCCTCCACCGACTTGCCCGACCGCGCCCCGCCCAGCACCAGCGTCCGCCGCGGCACGTCCGGCACGTCCTCGTACACCCCCACCGCCAGCGTCGTCCCGTCCGGGACGGCCCGCGCCCCGGCCGCCGCGAGCCGCCGCCCGAGCTCCGGCCCCGGCGGCACGTCGTGGTCCAGATGGACGGCGACCACATCGGTCGTCGCCCCCACCGCACCGACCGCCCGCAGCTTCGCCAACGCGTCCGGCCGCCCCACGACGTCCGCGAGCACCATGTCGTACGACTCCGCCGGCTCCTCCAGCCCCGCCGGCGCCCCGCCCGGCGGCAGGTACAGCAGCCGCTGCCCCTCCGGGCCGGTCACCGCGTACCCCGTGCCCGGCGCGTCCAGCGCCACCGCCCGCACCCGGTGCCCCGTCAGCAGCGTCAACTCCCGTCCGTCCGGCACTCGTCCGGGTTGCGGCAGCCCGGCCGGCACCTCGACCGCCGGCCCGTCGTGCGGATGGGACAGCAGCACCTGCCGTACGCCGGTCAGGGAACGGCCCGCGCGCGCCGCCGCGAACGCGGCTCCGGGCGTCAGGTCGAGCAGCAGCGCCCCGTCCAGGAGCAGCGCGGTGGCCGCCCGCGCGTCCGGGCCGAGGGCAGCCGCACAGGCCGCGCAGGGACAGTCGGGGCGGGGGAGTCCCGCGGGGGCGCCGGTGCCGAGCAGAGTCAGTTCCACGCCCCGATTCTCGCCCGCCACCATGTGTCATGCGTGCTGGAGACGCCCCTGAGGGGCGCGGGCCGTATCGATATATGCGGCTCCGCCGCGCGGGCGCGCCCAGCCCACCACGACCCGCACGCACCCACTGACCTGCACACCCGACCACATATCCCGCCCACCCCAGCGGAGCGCATAGGCTCGGGGCGGGAGCCGGACCAAGATCCGGCTTTTCGCTGTGCAGTGTGCTCACACACATGGGAGGCGTACATGGCGGCATGGACGTGGCGGTTCGAGAAGACCGACGGGACGGAGGTCCAGCCCGCGGTGCCGCCGGAGGAGTTCCCCACCCAGGGGGACGCCGAGTCCTGGATCGGGGAGCACTGGAAGGCCCTGCTGGAAGGCGGTGCCGACCAGGTGCGGCTGTTCGAGGACGCCACGGAGATCTACGGGCCGATGAGCCTGCACGCGGCCGACGCGTGAGCCCCGGGGCGGGGGCCGGCTGACGGCCCCCGCCCACTCCGCCGGCCGGCGGTCAGCCCCGTACGCCGCACAGGTGCAGCAGCGCCGCCACCCCGCGGTACGGATCCGTCCGCCCGGCCTTCTCCTCCACCGCGAGCAGCGTCTCCACGTCGGACGGGACCTCGGCGCCGTCCGCAGCCGTGTCCGTGAACACGCGCACCCCGTACCAGGCGTGCAGCGGCGCCCCGATCCCGGCGAGCGTCGCCGTCAGGTCCTTCAGCCGGTCGGCCCTCACGTCCAGCCCCAGGCGGTTGCAGTAGGCGGTCGTGTCGAAGGCGGCCAGCGCGCCCGCCCAGTCGCCGGACAGCCCCGGCCGTATCGCGAGCGCGTCCCCGTTGCGCACGAGCAGGGAGAGCAGCCCGCCGGGCGCGAGCATCCGGGCCAGGCCCGCCAGCAGCGGGTCGGGCTCCTCCACGTACATCAGGACGCCGTGGCACAGCACCACGTCGAAACTGCCCGGCAGGAAGTGCACGCCGGTGTCCCGGCCGTCGCCCTCGATGATCCGCATCCGCTCCCGGATGCCCTCCGGCTCCCCGGCGAGGGACTCCCGGGCCACGGCGATCATCGTCGCGTCCTGCTCCAGACCGGTCACCTGGTGCCCGGCCCGGGCCAGCCGCAGCGCCTGTGTGCCCTGGCCCATGCCCACGTCGAGCACCCGCAGCCGCTTGCCGACCGGGAAACGCCCGATGATCTGTTCGTCCAGCTGCCGGGCCACCAGCTCCTGCCGGACGACATCGCGCAGCCCGCCCAGCTTGTCCAGCCAGGCATCCGCCGCGCCCCCGGAGAACGACGTCGCGGTCAGGGCCGCTCTCCGCGCTTGACCTGCGGCTTCGGCAGCCGGAGCCGGCGCATCTGGAGAGAGCGCATCAGCGCGTAGGCGACCGCGCCGCGCTTGTTCTCGCCCGCGAAGCGCTCGTTGAGCTGCTTCTTCAGGCGGAACGCCGTGACGAACGAGTCGAGCACGATCAGCACGATCACCACGAGCCACAGCAGCAGCGCGATGTTCTGGAGCGCCGCCACCCGCACCATGCTCAGCACGAGGATGACCACGGCCATCGGCAGGAAGAACTCCGCGATGTTGAACCGCGAGTCGACGAAGTCGCGCGCGAACCGGCGGACCGGTCCCTTGTCACGCGCGGGCAGGTAGCGCTCGTCGCCGCTCGCCAGCGCCTGGCGCTGGCGCTCCAGCGCGCTGCGGCGCTCCTCGCGCTGCCGCTTGGCAGCCTCCTTCCGCGTCATCGACGTGTTGGCGACGCTGCGGCGCTGGGACTGGGCCTCACTGCGCTTGGGCGTGGGCCTGCCCTTCGGGGCCTGCGGGTCGCGGGGCTGCTTGGAGAAGTTCACCGGCGCCTTGTCGGCGGCCTGGGCCTTCTCATCCTTCGAACGGCTACGGAACACAAAACCCAAGGGTAAGGGCTTCCCGGGCATGGACCCCAGTCCCGCGGGGAACGATCCGGCAACACCAGTCGTCTGTAAGGGGACAGAGGGGACGTTGTGTACGCACCCGGTCGTTCCCGGGACGTGGGGCTCCGGTTACCCGGGGTATCCCGGGTTACCCCGGGGACCACCTACTCCCTACGCCGGAGCGGGAGCGTGCTCAGTCGTCCTTGGGGATGAGCGCATCCGTCCCCGAACAGTGCGGTAATGGATGCAGGGCCCGTACTGTGGGTTCTGTCGCAGGTGCTGGAGCCGGAGTCGGTCAGAAGGGGGCGCGCGAAGCCCATGAGCGGTGTCATGAAGCGTATGGGGATGATCTTCCGCGCGAAGGCGAACAAGGCCCTTGACCGGGCCGAGGACCCGCGCGAGACCCTCGATTACTCGTACCAGAAGCAGCTGGAGCTCCTCCAGAAGGTCCGCCGCGGTGTCGCCGACGTGGCGACCTCGCGCAAGCGCCTGGAACTCCAGCTCAACCAGTTGCAGTCCCAGTCCACCAAGCTGGAGGACCAGGGCCGCAAGGCGCTCGCGCTGGGCCGAGAGGACCTGGCCCGCGAAGCGCTGTCCCGCCGTGCCGCCCTCCAGCAGCAGGTGACCGACCTGGAGACCCAGCACGCGACGCTCCAGGGCGAGGAGGAGAAGCTCACCCTCGCGGCCCAGCGGCTCCAGGCCAAGGTCGACGCCTTCCGTACGAAGAAGGAGACGATCAAGGCGACGTACACGGCGGCCCAGGCGCAGACCCGCATCGGAGAGGCCTTCTCCGGCATCTCCGAGGAGATGGGCGACGTCGGCCTGGCGATCCAGCGCGCCGAGGACAAGACGGCCCAGCTCCAGGCCCGCGCCGGGGCCATCGACGAGCTGCTCGCCTCCGGTGCCCTGGAGGACCCCTCCGGCATGCACAAGGACGATCTCCAGGCCGAGCTGGACCGGCTCTCCGGTGGTACGGATGTAGAGCTGGAACTGCAGCGCATGAAGGCCGAGCTGGCCGGCGGATCGAGTGCCGGGCAGCAGGCCCTCGAAGGTGGCACGAGCCAGCAGGAGTCCCAGCAGCAGCCGCAGGACACCCCGCGCTTCGACAAGCAGTAGGGGCCCACGCCTAGGAGGGCGACATGATCGTGCGGATCATGGGGGAGGGCCAGGTGAGGCTGGCCGACGGCCACCTCACCGAACTGAACAAGCTGGACGACGAACTCCTGGCCGAGATGGAGAACGGCGACGGCCCCGGCTTCCGCCGCACCCTCCAGGCCCTGCTGACCAGGGTCAGAGACCTGGGCGAACCCCTGCCCGACGACTCCCTGGAGCCATCGGAACTGATCCTCCCGTCCCCGGACGCGACGCTGGAGGAAGTCAGCGAACTGCTCAGCGACGACGGCTTGATCCCGGGGTGAGTCGCCCCGCCCTCACCTCAACGCCGGGTGCCATATTCTCCGACACCCACCCCAGCTACCGTAAACCCACGTGAGCACCCTCCAGCGGGTCAAATGCCAGGCCAAAGCACATCCCCTGGCCATGGACGCGGTCCTGGCCGCAGGCGTCCTGGTCTGCATGGTCGCCGGATCGTTCGTCGAGCCCCGCCACCGTGACAGCGTCAGCTGGGCCCTGCGCACCCCCGACCTCCTCAGCCTCGTCCTCATCACCCTCGGCGCAGCCGCACTGGTTTTCCGCCGCCGCGCCCCGATGACGGTCCTCTGCCTCACCGGCACGGTCTCCGTCATCGAATCCGTCACCGGCGACCCCCGCGCCCCCGTCGCCATGTCCGCGGTCATCGCCCTGTACACCGTCGCCTCCACCACCGACCGCCCCACCACCTGGCGCGTCGGCCTGGTCACCATGACCGTGCTGACCGGCTCCGCCATGGCCGCCGGCAGCCTGCCCTGGTACGCCCAGGAAAACCTCGCGATCTTCGCCTGGACCGGCATCGGCGCCACCGCCGGCGACGCGGTCCGCAGCCGCCGCGCCTTCGTCCAGGCCATCCGCGAACGCGCCGAACGCGCCGAACGCACCCGCGAGGAGGAGGCCCGCCGCCGGGTCGCCGAGGAGCGCCTGCGGATCGCCCGCGACCTGCACGACGTCGTGGCCCACCACATCGCCCTGGTCAACGTCCAGGCAGGCGTCGCCGCGCACGTCATGGACAAGCGCCCCGACCAGGCCAAGGAGGCCCTCGCCCACGTCCGGGAGGCCAGCCGCTCCGCCCTCAACGAACTCCGCGCCACCGTCGGACTGCTCAGACAGTCCGGCGACCCGGAGGCCCCCACCGAACCCGCCCCCGGCCTGGACCGCCTCGACGAACTCACCGGCACCTTCCGCAACGCCGGCCTGCACATCGAGGTCGCCCGCGCCGACCAGGACACCACCCTCCCCGCAGCCGTCGACCTGGCCGCCTACCGGATCATCCAGGAGGCCCTCACCAACGTGCAAAAGCACGCCGGGCCGCAGGCCAAGGCCGAGGTCAGCGTCGTACGGGTCGGACCTCACATCGAGATCACCGTCCTGGACGACGGCAGCGGCGAGAACGACACCCCGGGCAGCGGCGGCGGGCACGGACTGCTCGGCATGCGGGAACGCGTCAGCGCCCTGCGCGGCACCCTCACCACCGGTCCCCGCTACGGCGGCGGTTTCCGTGTCCATGCGATCCTGCCGGTCAAGAACCGCACACCCGGGGAGGACCCCGCATGACGATCCGTGTCCTGCTCGCCGACGACCAGGCGCTGCTCCGCAGCGCCTTTCGCGTACTCGTCGACTCCGAGCCCGACATGGAGGTGGTGGGAGAGGCCTCCGACGGCGCGGAGGCGGTACGGATGACGAAGGAGCAGCGCGCCGACGTCGTCCTCATGGACATCCGGATGCCCGGCACCGACGGTCTCGCCGCGACCCGCATGATCAGCGCCGACCCGGAGCTCGCCGACGTCCGCGTGGTCATCCTGACGACGTTCGAGGTCGACGACTACGTCGTGCAGTCGCTGCGCGCCGGCGCCTCCGGCTTCCTCGGCAAGGGCTCCGAGCCCGACGAACTGCTGACCGCCATCCGGACGGCGGCCGGCGGTCAGGCACTGCTGTCCCCGGCGGCCACCACGGGCCTGATCGCCCGTTTCCTCGCCCAGGAGGACCCCGACGCGGGCGACCGCGACCCGGCCCGCGGCGAGCGGCTCGACTCGCTCACCGTCCGGGAGCGCGAGGTGCTGGTCCAGGTCGCGGGCGGCCACTCCAACGACGAGATCGCCGAGCGGCTGGAGGTCAGCCCGCTGACGGTGAAGACACACGTCAACCGGGCCATGGCCAAGCTGGGCGCCCGGGACCGGGCCCAGCTCGTGGTCATCGCGTACGAGTCCGGTCTGGTCCGTCCAAGGGTGGAGTGAGCCCGGCCCGGGCGTACTGCGCCGGGAGTATGCGCCGCATAAGGAACGGGACCTGGGGCCTACGGATCGGTCCCGCCGATGGCTCAGGGTGTAGGGGCGGGCGCTCATCTGCGCGCCCGCTGCCGCTTGCGCCGTTAACAGAAGAGAGACCCTGACCCATGTCCTGGCTGTCGAGATTCAGCCTCGCGCAACGGGCCCTGATAGGGCTGATGTCGATCATCGCGCTCGTCTTCGGGGCGATCGCGATACCCCAGCTCAAGCAGCAGCTGCTGCCCACCATCGAACTGCCCATGGTGTCCGTGCTGGCGCCGTACCAGGGCGCGTCCCCGGACGTGGTCGAGAAGCAGGTCGTCGAGCCCATCGAGGACAGCCTCGAAGCCGTCGACGGCATCAGTGGCGTGACCTCCACCGCCACCGAGGGCAACGCCGTGATCATGGCGTCCTTCGACTACGGCAACGGCACCGAACAGCTCGTCGCCGATGTGCAGCAGGCCGTCAACCGGGCCCGCGTCCAGCTCCCGGACGACGTGGACCCGCAGGTCGTCGCCGGTTCGACGGACGACATCCCGACCGTCGTCCTCGCCGTCACCTCCGACCGGGACCAGCAGGCCCTGGCCGACCAGCTCGACAAGACGGTCGTGCCGGACCTGAAGAGCATCGACGGCGTCGGCCAGGTCACCGTCGACGGTGTGCGGGACCTCCAGGTCACCGTCACCCCCGACGAGGCGAAGCTGGCGAAGGCCGGCCTCACCTCGCAGGCCCTCGCCCAGGCCCTCCAGGCGGGCGGCGCGACCGTCCCGGCCGGCTCCTTCGACGAGGGCGGCGCCAACCGCACGGTCCAGGTCGGCGGCGGCTTCACCTCGCTGAAGCAGATCCAGGACCTGATGGTCACGGGCGAGCCCGGCAAGGGCAAGCCGGTACGCCTCGGCTCCGTCGCCACGGTGAAGCAGCAGGAGGCCCCGGCCGACTCCATCACCCGCACGGACGGCAGGCCCAGCCTCGCCGTCGCCGTCACCATGGACCGCGACGGCAGCGCGGTCGCGATCTCCGACGCCGTCCAGGACAAGCTCCCCGACCTACGCAAGGACCTCGGCTCCGGCGCGAACCTCACGGTCGTCAGCGACCAGGGCCCGGCCGTGTCGAAGTCCATCAAGGGCCTCACCACCGAGGGCGCGCTCGGTCTGCTCTTCGCCGTCCTGGTGATCCTGGTCTTCCTGGCCTCGATCCGCTCGACCCTCGTGACGGCGGTGTCCATCCCGCTGTCCGTCGTCCTCGCCCTGATCGTGCTGTGGACGCGCGACCTGTCGCTGAACGTCCTGACGCTGGGCGCGCTGACCATCGCCATCGGCCGGGTCGTCGACGACTCGATCGTGGTGCTGGAGAACATCAAGCGGCACCTCGGCTACGGCGAGGAGCGCAACTCGGCCATCCTCAACGCGGTCCGCGAGGTCGCGGGCGCGGTGACGTCCTCGACGCTCACCACGGTCGCCGTGTTCCTGCCGATCGGCCTGGTCGGCGGCATGGTGGGCGAGCTGTTCGGCTCGTTCAGCCTCACGGTCACGGCCGCGCTGCTGGCGTCCCTGCTCGTCTCCCTGACGGTCGTACCGGTGCTGTCGTACTGGTTCCTGCGGCCCCCGAAGGGCACGCCCGAGGACGCGGACGAGGCCCGCCGGATCGCCGAGGAGAAGGAGGCCAAGAGCCGCCTCCAGCGCATCTACGTCCCGGTCCTGCGCTTCGCGACCCGCCGCCGGCTCACCAGCGTCGCCCTCGCGATCGTCGTGCTGGTCGGCACGTTCGGCATGGCACCCCTGCTGAAGACGAACTTCTTCGACCAGGGCGAGGTCGAGGTCCTCACCGTCAAGCAGGAGCTGAAGCCCGGCACCAGCCTGGAGGCCACCAACGCCCAGGCCAAGAAGGTCGAGCAGCTCCTCGGCGACACCGAGGGCGTGAAGAACCACCAGGTCACGATCGGCTCGTCCGGCTTCATGGCGGCCTTCGGCGGCGGCACGGACACCAACCAGGCCTCGTACCAGGTGACGCTGGACGACTCGGCGTCGTACGAGGACGTCCAGGACCGCATCGAGAAGGGCCTGGCCGGTCTGAAGGGCATCGGCACGACCACCATCACCGCCGGTGACGGCTTCGGCGCCCAGGACCTCAGCGTGGTCGTGAAGGCCGCCGACGCCGACGTCCTGCGCACGGCGGCCGAAGAGGTCCGCAAGACGGTCGCCTCGCTCGACGACGTCACGGACGTCACCAGCGACCTGGCGACCAGCGTGCCCCGGATCTCCGTGAAGGCCAACGACAAGGCCGCCGCGGCCGGCTTCAACGACCAGACCCTCGGCGCCGCCGTCGCCCAGGCCGTCCGCGGCACCAACGCCGCCAAGGCGGTCCTGGACGACACCGAGCGCGACGTCGTCATCCGCTCGGCGAAGCCCGCGACGACGCTGAAGCAGCTTCAGGACCTGCGCCTGGGCGCGGTGAAGCTCGGCGACATCGCGACGGTGAAGCTGGTCGACGGCCCGGTCTCCATGACCCGCATCGACGGCCAGCGCGCGGCCACCATCACCGCCAAGCCGACCGGCGACAACACGGGCGCGGTGAGCACCAAGCTCCAGTCCGAGATCAGCGCGCTGAAGCTCCCGGACGGCGCCACGGCGTCGATCGGCGGTGTCTCCGAGGACCAGGAGGAGGCGTTCGCCAACCTGGGCCTGGCGATGCTCGCGGCCATCGCGATCGTCTTCATGCTGCTGGTCGGCACCTTCCGGTCCCTGGTCCAGCCGCTGATCCTGCTCGTCTCCATCCCGTTCGCGGCCACGGGCGCGATCGGCCTGCTGGTGGCCACCGGCACGCCGATGGGCGTCCCCGCGATGATCGGCATGCTGATGCTGATCGGCATCGTGGTGACGAACGCGATCGTGCTGATCGACCTGATCAACCAGTACCGCAAGCAGGGCTACGGCGTCGTCGAAGCCGTGGTCGAGGGCGGCCGCCACCGGCTGCGGCCCATCCTCATGACCGCCCTGGCGACGATCTTCGCGCTGCTGCCGATGGCCCTCGGCATCACCGGCGAGGGCGGCTTCATCGCCCAGCCGCTGGCCGTGGTCGTGATCGGCGGCCTGGTGACGTCGACCCTGCTGACGCTGCTGCTGGTCCCGACGCTGTACGCGATGTTCGAACTCCGCAAGGAGCGCCGGGCGAAGAAGCGCGCGGCGAAGAAGGGCCTCCCCGCCCAGCGGACGGACGCGGCGGAGCCGGAGCACGCGGGCGTGTGACGGCCTGACCCGGCGGCGGCCGGGCACCGGACCCCAGGGTCGGTGCCCGGCCGCTCTCACGTCCCGGTACGTATCCTGTGGGCCTGAACGGCATTACGGGGGAAGGGGATTCGGGCGTGCCGCTGCACAGCGACGACCCGAAGTCGGTCGGCGGCTACAAGCTGCTCGACCGGCTCGGGGCCGGGGGCATGGGCGTCGTCTACCGGGGCAGGGCGCGGTCGGGCCGTGACGTCGCCATCAAGGTGGTGCACGCCCAGTACGCCGCGGACACCGTCTTCCGCGCCCGGTTCCGGCAGGAGATCGCGGCCGTCCGCAAGGTCAGCGGCGCCTTCACCGCACCGGTCCTGGACGCCGACCCCGAGGCGGCGCTGCCCTGGATGGCGACCCAGTACGTGCCCGGGCCCTCGCTCGCCCGGCGGATCCGCGACCGGGGCGCCCTGCCGGACGCCGACGTGCGCGGACTGGCCCTGGGCCTGGTCGAGGCACTGCGCGACATCCACCGGGCCGGCGTGGTGCACCGGGACCTGAAACCGGCCAACGTCCTGCTCGCCGAGGACGGGCCCCGTGTCATCGACTTCGGCATCTCCCGGGCGGCGGAGAACCACCAGACGCTGACCGAGACGGGCCAGATGATCGGCACTCCGCCCTTCATGTCTCCGGAACAGCTCGTCGACGCCCGTGCGGTCGGCCCGGCCTCGGACGTCTTCTCCCTCGGCTCACTGCTGGTCTACGCCGTCACCGGCCGCGGCCCCTTCGACATGGACAGCCCCTATCTGACGGCCTACCGGGTGGTCCACGACGAACCCGTGCTGGACGGAGTGGCGGAGCCGCTGCGGGGCGTCCTTGAGCGCTGCCTGTCCAAGGAGGCCGCGGACCGGCCCGGACTCGACGAGCTGGCCCGGGAGTTCGCGACCGCCCTGCCCGAGCCGGTGGACGGCGATCCGGCCACCGTGACCCTCCGCGCGGACAGGATCCCGGCGGCCGGGGCCACCCGCCCCGCGACCCTGGCGGACCCGCCGGGCCCCACCCGCCCCCGCCGCCGCATCCGCCCGCTGCTCGCCGCGACGGCCACGGTCGGCGCCCTGGCCCTCGGCCTGACGGCCTATCTGACGCTCGGCCCCGGCTGGGCGCGGAGCGCGGACCGGCCCGGCACCTCACCCTCCGCGAACTCCCGGTGGGCGGCGCCGCCCACCGGCTGGAAGTCCTGGCAGACGACCGTGTACGAGACGGCCGGGCGCGGCGTGCGGAAGACGCCGAAGCGGCAGGTCGGCGAGACCCGGGGCGGGCCGGGGTGCCAGGTGTACGAGGGTGCCGTCTTCTGCGCGGGCGACGGGATCCTGCCCGTACGCCTGGACGGGAAGACGGGCGGGACCGTCTGGCGCGCCGGCCCGCCGGCGGCCGTCACCGGCGACGGATTCTCCAGGTTCGAGATCCTCGGCGTCCGGGACGACGCGGTACTGGTCCAGCAGGAGCCCCCGGGCGAAGGGGCCACCCGGGTCTTCGCCTTCGACACCGGCACCGGCGACCGGCTCTGGGACCGAGCGGTGAACGACGAGTGGGTGGAGGTGGTCTTCTCCGGCGACATGGTGGTGATCCCGGAGGGCGACGGCACCTCGGTGACGGCCCGCTCGCTCCGCACCGGCGCTCCGCGCTGGACGGAACGGCTGCCCGCGAGGCACGCCTGCGGGATCCTGGAGGCCGCCCGGAAGCTGTACCTGCACTGCAGCCCGGAGGCGGCACCCCAGAAGAGCCTGGTCATGGAACTGCACCCGGCCGACGGCCCGGCACGCCGGCTGACCGTACCCGGCAAGGCCATCTACTTCGGATCGTTCGACGGCCGGCTCCTGTTCCTGGACCTGACCCAGGACGAGGACGGGAACACACTCCTCGGGCAGGACGCGCCGTATGCGGGAATCCGGTTGCTGGACCCCGCCACCGGTGCGGAAAGCACGACGAAGCTGGCCGAGGAGTACGGGGGACAGGTGACGCTGGCGGACGGCACCCTGTGGTTCGCCACCCCCAGCGGACAGGTGACCGCCGTGTCGGCCCGCACGGGCAGACCGCTCTGGCAGACCCCGACCAGCCTGGAACAACCGAGCGAGGCGACGTACGACCCGCGGACCCGGGCCGTGTACCTCGCCAGTGCCAGCGGCCGCGTCGGGGCGCTCGACGCCAAGAAGGGCACGCTGCTGTGGGAGACGCTGCCGCGGGCCCAGCGCAACGACACCGACTGGGGTGCCACCAGGGTGCGGCTCGTCGGGGGCGCCCTGGTCGCGGCCACCCCCGGCGGCACCGTCTTCAGCCTCGACCCCGCGCACCCCGAGCGGAAACCGCACTCGGGGTGACGACGGGCGGGGCGGGGACTACGGCAGGGCCAGCATCCGCTCCAGGGCCAGCTTCGCGAACGCCTCCGTCTCCTTGTCCACCTCGATGCGGTTGACCAGGTTGCCCTCGGCCAGCGACTCCAGGGCCCAGACCAGGTGGGGGAGGTCGATGCGGTTCATGGTCGAGCAGAAGCAGACCGTCTTGTCGAGGAAGACGATCTCCTTGCCCTCGGGCGCGAAACGGTTCGCCAGGCGGCGGACCAGGTTCAGCTCCGTGCCGATGGCCCACTTGGAGCCGGCCGGCGCGGCCTCCAGGGCCTTGATGATGTACTCCGTCGAGCCGACGTAGTCCGCCGCGGCCACGACCTCGTGCTTGCACTCGGGGTGGACCAGGACGTTGACGCCCGGGATGCGCTCGCGCACGTCGTTGACCGAGTCCAGGCTGAAGCGGCCGTGCACCGAGCAGTGGCCGCGCCACAGGATCATCTTCGCGGCGCGCAGCTCGTCGGCCGTCAGCCCGCCGTTCGGCTTGTGCGGGTTGTAGACGACGCAGTCGTCCAGGGACATGCCCATGTCCCGCACGGCGGTGTTGCGGCCCAGGTGCTGGTCCGGCAGGAAGAGGACCTTCTCGCCCTGCTCGAAGGCCCAGTCCAGGGCCCGCTTGGCGTTCGAGGAGGTGCAGATCGTGCCGCCGTGCTTGCCCGTGAACGCCTTGATGTCGGCGGACGAGTTCATGTACGAGACGGGCACGACCTGCTCGGCTATCCCGGCCTCGGTCAGCACGTCCCAGCACTCGGCGACCTGCTCGGCCGTCGCCATGTCGGCCATCGAGCAGCCGGCGGCGAGGTCGGGCAGGACGACCTTCTGGTCGTCGGACGTCAGGATGTCCGCGGACTCCGCCATGAAGTGCACACCGCAGAACACGATGTACTCGGCCTCCGGACGCGCCGCCGCGTCCCGGGCGAGCTTGAAGGAGTCCCCCGTGACGTCGGCGAACTGGATGACCTCGTCGCGCTGGTAGTGGTGGCCGAGCACGAAGACCTTGTCCCCGAGCTTCTCCTTCGCCTTGCGGGCGCGCTCCACCAGGTCCGGGTCGGACGGCGAGGGCAGGTCGCCTGGACACTCCACGCCCCGCTCGCTCTTCGGGTCGGCCTCACGGCCGAGGAGCAGCAGGGCGAGGGGCGTCGGCTGTACGTCGAGCTCCTGGGTTTGGGCGGTGGTCACGACACGCACCCTTTCTGTTCCGCGACTTTTCGTCGATTTGACGCTATCTATCATAACCGCTTCACGTCACTTTGACGATGGCCATAGCGTCTGTGTGACATGAATCCCGGCGAGCCGCCGTTCATTCCCGGGAAAGCCGGGAAAGAGCCGTTTTCCGGTTCCCGGCGCGTGTGCGAGCATGAAAAGGAGCCGAGATCGAGCGCCCGGCCCGGAATGAATCCGCGGCCCCGCCGGTTGGACCCGTCGGCAAGCAGTCTCCGTACAACCCGGGAGAGATGTAGATGTCCGTATCGGACGAGACCACCACCGTCAGCGACGGCATCATCCTGACCGACGCCGCCGCGGACAAGGTCAGGACCCTGCTCGACCAGGAAGGCCGCGACGACCTCGCGCTGCGCGTCGCCGTCCAGCCCGGCGGCTGCTCCGGCCTGCGCTACCAGCTCTTCTTCGACGAGCGTTCCCTCGACGGTGACGTGGAGAAGGACTTCGGCGGTGTGAAGGTCGTCACCGACCGCATGAGCGCCCCGTACCTGGGCGGCGCCACGATCGACTTCGTGGACACGATCGAGAAGCAGGGTTTCACGATCGACAACCCGAACGCGACGGGCTCCTGCGCCTGCGGCGACTCCTTCAGCTGAGCCTGCCGAGCCGCTTCCCGCGGCCGCGCACATGACGAAGGCGGCGGCCCCCTCCGACGGGGCCGCCGCCTTCGCGCTGTGCCGTACTACCGCTCCCGCGTCGGGGGAGCCGGCAGCCGCGCGCCCTCCTTGGCCAGCGGGACCGCCTTGCCGTCCGAGTTCACGACCTCGCGGTCGCCGAGCGGCTCGTCCAGCTGCACGGTCTGCTGGAACTGCTTCGCGATCATGATGCAGACCTTGTCCGGCCACGGGGTCGAGGTCACCGTGACCTTCACCTCGTCCCCACTCTCGCTCGCCTTCACGTCGTAGTCGGCGCACACCCCGCCCGTGAAGGTCACGGTCAGCTCCGAGCCCTCGGCCCGGTAGCCGTCCACCTCGACGTCACGCGGCTCGGGAGCCGACGTCGGCTTGTCACTCGGCTCGCTCGGCGTGGGGGAGGCCAGGTACTTCGGGTCGACCGCCGGGTACGTCACCGTGAACGGGTCCTTCGCGCCCGGCGCCGTCACCTCGAACAGCCAGGACGGCACCAGCGCCTGCCGCCCGTCCACGAAGTGCGAGGCCAGCCCGAACACCGCGTCCCGCACCGTCACGGCGTCCTTCTCGGGAGCGCCGCTCGCCGACGACTCGCAGGGCTGCTCCAGCCGGTCCTTCAGCGGCACGGGGCGCGCGCAGCCGCCTATGCCCATGCGGTGGTCGCCCGTCGGCCGCTGTTCCATCAGCTCCAGCGCCTTCTCCGCGCCGACCACGGGGTACGTGTCCCCCTTCACCGGCGTCTTCAGCTGACCGCTGCCGCCGACGACCTCGCCGTCGGAGCCGACCGTGACCCCGGTCGTCCAGCCGTGCGTGGGCAGTCCACCGATCTCGGGAGCGGCGTTCACCACCCGCTGGGCGCCCATGACCTGGCTCGCGTCGAGCTTCGCGTCGTCCTGACCCAACGCCTTCAGCACGGGCGCCGCGGCCTTCTCGGCCTCCGCCGCGCTCACCGGGCTGCCGCCGTGCTGCGGAGCGGTGCAGGCGTCGGTGCCCTTGCAGTTGTCGGTGCCCGGGGCGTACCGGCTGAAGGTCCAGGCTCCCGGTGCCTGCCTGTTCACCTGGAGACTCGGCCCCGAACCGTCCTGACCGGCCCCGACCTTCCAGGCCTCGCCCTGCGCCACCGGCGACCCCTCGACCCCGAGGGCCTTCGCCAGCCGGGCCACGTCCTCCTTGGTGACCCCGCCCTGCGCCCGGTACACCGGGGCTTCGCCGGGGCCGTCCGGAAGCGGGCCGCCGAGCCGGTAGGTGGCGCCGTAGGGGTTGGGCTCACCGGGCGCGAAGCCGTTGCCGCCGCCCGACGTCGATTCCGCGTACCCGTCGAGCGCGAGCGGCGGGGGAGTGTCGTCCCCACCGGGCGCGCCGGACGTCGCACCGCCGTCGGACCCGCCGGAGGCGTTGGCCGCGAGCCAGGCCCCACCGCCGCCGATCAGCAGCACGGCGGCGGCGACGGAGGCGATGATCGCGGGCGTCCGCGACCGCCCACTGCCCGGACGGACCAGGTGTTCTTCCTCGCGGGGGAGGTCGCCGTGGGGTGCGGGGGGTGTCGTTTCCGCGCCCGCTTCCGGGGCCGGGCCGGAATCGGCTTCCTGGCCGTCGGGACTTTCCGCTGCGACCTCGCGGTCCGGGGCCGGGCCGGCTTCCTCGGCGTCGGCACCACCTGTACGGGCTTCCTCGGCGTCGGCATCATCTGTACCGGCTTCCTCAGCGTCGGCACCATCTGTACCGGCCTCCTCGGCGCCGGCTTCCGAGGTGCCGGACTCCTCGGCCGCCGGGGCCGCGTCGTCCGTCCCGGCCTCGCCGGCCTCGGCACCGTCCGTCGCCTCGGCGTCCGCCTCAGAAGCCCGCACGCCATCACCCGGCGACTCGGGAGCTTCAGCGGCCTCGGAAGCCTCACCGGCCTCGGCGGTCTCCGCGGCGTCAGCCGAACCCCGCTCCTCGACCTCCGGGGTGTCGGCGGATCCGGCGCCGCCCACATCCCTGGCGTCGTCGTCGTTGTCGGGTCGCTCGGTGTTCACCGCATCGCTCCTTCGGCTGCACAGCTGTCCCACGGGACCCGGCCCGGTCCGAAACGGGCCACTGTCGGGTCGTATCCCGCATCCCCTTTACGGGGGACAGCGATGGGACGCAGCGGGGGAGCGCACGGTTCCCCGTGATGCTCCGCTCAGTCCCCGTAGTCCGACATCGCGTCGAGCAGCCGCGCCGACGCCGGGGGTACGGTCACGCCGTGGATCAGGGCCGGGGAGACCGGCCGGGAGGCGACCCGGTCGGGAACCGCCCAGTGGGGTGCCATCCGGGCCCCGTCACCCGGCAGCGACGCCAGATCACCTTCGAGATCGACCGGAACCGGCACCTGGAGCTTGAGGTTCGTCATATCCGCACCGTATGCACGCCGGACCTCACGGAGAAAGATCTACTATCGGGTAGTTTCGATGCCTTCAGAGCGGCGCCGCCCACCCGATAGCGTGAAGTGTCAAGGTCCGCCCTCCCTCAGGAGAGTCCACGCCGTGCGCATCGCAGTCACCGGCTCCATCGCCACCGACCACCTCATGACCTTCCCCGGCCGCTTCGCCGACCAGCTCGTAGCGGACCAACTGCACACGGTCTCGCTGTCGTTCCTGGTCGACAAGCTCGACGTCCGCCGCGGCGGCGTCGCCGCGAACATCGCCTTCGGCATGGGACAGCTCGGCACCCGCCCGATCCTGGTCGGCGCCGCGGGCGCGGACTTCGACGAATACCGGGCGTGGCTCGACCGGCACGGCGTCGACACCGACTCCGTCCGCATCTCCGACACGCTGCACACCGCCCGCTTCGTGTGCACGACCGACGCCGATCACAACCAGATCGGCTCCTTCTACACCGGCGCCATGAGCGAGGCCCGCCTCATCGAGCTGAAGACCGTCGCCGACCGCGTCGGCGGTCTCGACCTGGTCTCCATCGGCGCGGACGACCCGGAGGCCATGCTCCGTCACACCGAGGAGTGCCGCTCCCGGTCCATCCCGTTCGCCGCCGACTTCTCCCAGCAGATCGCCCGCATGGACGGCGAGGAGATCCGCATCCTGCTGGACGGGGCGACGTACCTCTTCTCCAACGAGTACGAGAAGGGCCTCATCGAGTCCAAGACCGGCTGGACCGACGCGGAGATCCTGTCCAGGGTGGGCCACCGGGTGACCACCCTCGGCGCGCAGGGCGTCCGGATCGAGCGGACCGGCGAGGATCCGATCGAGGTCGGCACCCCGGACGAGGAGCGCAAGGCCGACCCGACCGGCGTCGGCGACGCCTTCCGCGCGGGCTTCCTCTCGGGCCTCGCCTGGGGCGTCTCCCTGGAGCGCGCGGCCCAGGTCGGCTGCATGCTGGCGACTCTCGTCATCGAGACGGTGGGGACGCAGGAGTACCAGCTGCGGCGCGGGCATTTCATGGAGCGGTTCACCAAGGCGTACGGGGACGAGGCTGCGGCGGAGGTTCAGGCGCACCTGGCCTGACCGTTGTCGTCTGCAGGGGCGTGGGGGCTGGTCGCGCCCACGCGGCAGAGCCGCACATCGACACAGCCCCGCGCCCCTGAGGTGATCAGCTCGCCCGGCGGACCAGGTACGCCGTTCCTCGGTCCGCCGGTTCCTCCCCCGCGTACTCCTGGCCCCGCATCTCGCACCACGCCGGGATGTCGAGCCGCGCCGCCTCGTCGTCCGACAGGACGCGGACCAGCCCGCCCACCGGTACGTCGCCGATGACCTTCGCCAGCTCGATCACCGGAATCGGGCAGCGCTTGCCGAGGGAGTCGACGACCAGGACGTCCTCCTCGCGGGCGACCTCGGAGGCGACCGGCGCCCCCAGCTTCTCCCGCACCGCCGCCACCGTCCCCGGCAGCACCTCCAGGAACCGCTCGACGTCCTCCTCGGCCACCCCCACCGGCAGGGAAACCCGCACATTTCCCTCACTCAGTACGCCCATCGCCCGGAGCACATGGCTCGGCGTCAGCGTGCTGCTGGTGCAGGACGAGCCGGACGAGACCGAGAAACCCTCCCGGTCCAGCTCGTGGAGCAGCACCTCCCCGTCGACATAGAGACACGAGAACGTGACGACCCCGGGCAGCCTGCGCACCGGATCGCCGACCACCTCGACGTCCGGCACCGCCCGCGGCACCCGCACCCGGATCCGCTCCGTCAGCTCCCGCAGCCGCAGGGCCTCCTCGGCCGCCTCGGCCCGTACGGCCCGCAGCGACGCGGCAGCCGCCACGATCGCCGGGATGTTCTCGAAACCGGCCGCCCGCCCCGACTCCCGCTCGTCGACCGGCCCTTGCGGTGCGAACCGAACACCCTTGCGGACGACGAGCAGGCCGACCCCGGCCGGGCCGCCCCACTTGTGCGCGCTGGCCGTGAGCAGCGACCAGTCGCCCTCCACCGGCCCCCACCCCAGCGACTGCGCCGCGTCCACCAGCAACGGCACCCCCGCCGCCCGGCACGCCTCGGCCACCTCGGCCACCGGCTGCTCGGTCCCCACCTCGTGGTTGGCCGACTGGAGACAGGCCAGCGCCGTGTCCGCGCGCAGGGCGTCGCCGTACGCCGCCGGATCCACCCGTCCGGTGCGGTCCACCGGGATCTGTGTGACGGTCCCTCCGGCGGCCTCGAGGGACTCCGCCGAATGCAGTACAGACGAATGTTCGACTGCTGACACGATCAGGTGGCGCCCGACCCGCCTCCGCCCGGCCAGCGCCCCGGCAATCCCCGTATGCACGGCACGCGTTCCGGACGACGTGAAGATCAGTTCGTCCGGTCTGCAGCCCACCGCCTCGGCAGCGGCCTCCCGCGCCGCGTCCAGCAGCACCCGGGCACGCCGTCCCTCCCTGTACAGACGCGCGGGATCCGCCCACCCTTCGTCGAGCGAGGCCAGCAGGGCCTGCCGGGCAACAGAATGAAGCGGAGCAGCGGAAGCAGCATCGAAGTAGGCCACACAGCAACGCTAAGACGTTCAGCAGGGCAGTGGACCTCAGGGGCGCGGGGAACTGCGCGACTGGCCACAAACAACCCGCAGCCGCCAAACCAGCGAACCACCCCTCCGCATAGGCACCCCTCCCCGAGAACCCCCGGAGGGCGTCGGCTAGGGTTTGGTCCGCATAAACATCCAAACCCCTGCCCGACGCAGGGCGGCGACCGACCAGCGAGAAGGCCAGGCCGCAGCCGATCCGCGCGGGCGAGACTCTCGGGAAGGCGCTACGTGAGTCCCAACGGCTCCGACCGCTCGCCGCGGCGCCCGATGCGGCGGAAGCTGCTGCAGGCACTGACCGCGGGCCTGGTCTTGGCGACAGCCACCGGTTGCTCGTACAACTGGGAAGACTTCCCCCGCCTTGGTATGCCCACCCCGACCACGGAAGAGGCTCCGCGGATCCTCTCCCTGTGGCAGGGGTCCTGGGCGGCTGCGCTCGCCGTTGGCGTGCTGGTGTGGGGTCTGATCCTGTGGAGTGCTTTCTTCCACCGGCGCAGCCGCACCAAGGTCGAGGTTCCTCCGCAGACCCGGTACAACATGCCCATCGAGGCGCTGTACACCGTGGTCCCGCTCATCATCGTCTCGGTGTTGTTCTACTTCACCGCTCGTGACGAGTCCGAGCTGCTCAGCCTCAAGAAGAAGCCCGACGTCACGGTCAACGTGGTCGGCTTCCAGTGGAGCTGGTGCTTCAACTACATCGAGCCGGTCGCCGGTTCCACCGGTGACGCCAAGAAGTCCCCGGACCTGGACGCGATCCCGGACCGGTTCAAGAAGGACTTCCCGGCCAACGCCGGCGGTGTCTACGACTGCGGCACCCCCGGTACGCGGAACCCGCAGACCAACAACCCGGGTCCGACGCTCTGGCTGCCCAAGGGCAAGACGGTCCGCTTCGTCCTCACCTCGCGTGACGTCATCCACTCCTTCTGGGTGGTGCCGTTCCTGATGAAGCAGGACGTCATCCCGGGCCACACCAATGCCTTCGAGGTGACCCCCAACAAGGAGGGCACCTTCCTGGGCAAGTGCGCCGAGCTCTGCGGCGTCGACCACTCTCGGATGCTGTTCAACGTGAAGGTCGTCTCCCCCGAGCGCTACGAGCAGCACCTCAAGGACCTCGTGGACAAGCAGCAGAACGGTTACGTTCCTGCCGGCATCGCGCAGACGAGCCACGAGAAGAACCGGGAGACGAACAACCTGTGAGCATCCTCAACGAACCCCAGGGTGCCGCGGCAGCAGGGTCCCACTACCAGGACGAGCTGCCGGTCAGGCGCCAGAACCGCGGCAGTGTCGTGGTCAAGTGGCTGACGACGACGGATCACAAGACGATCGGCACGCTGTACCTGGTGACGTCGTTCGCGTTCTTCGTCATCGGTGGCGTGATGGCGCTGTTCATGCGCGCCGAGCTCGCCCGGCCTGGTCTGCAGATCATGTCGAACG